>NZ_JAQVCH010000001.1 GCF_028689845.1 Flavobacterium sp.
AGCCTCTTTAGTACTTCTTGACCCACACGGGGATATTTCTGAGAAGTTATTTTCGCTTAACTTAAACATAGAGAATCCTTCGCGTCTTTGGTACATCGACCCTTCTTGGGACGTGGAAAAAATACCCTGTCTGAATCCTTTTTGGAATAAAGTCAAAGACCCTGTACTTGTGGATCTGCTCTCTCAACAATGGGCAAAAGCTTTTAGTGAACTCATCCCGGAGGCCGGGATGTCTTTACAGATGGAAGCCGTTTTAAAACCTTGCCTTTCGGTAATGTTTCAAAATGGGAAGTGTGGACTTTTAGACCTACAGCTTTTTATGGATGACGCTCAAAATGAAAAATGGGTTGAACTGGGCAAGCACTCCTCCCATCCTGTCTTTCGTACTTTTTTTGAATCGGCTTTTCTCAATAAAAAATATGCCCCTACCAAACTGGCCATTTACACCAGATTGCAATTACTACTGAATAATTATGCCTTTTATCAAATGATGAATGGAAAAAGTAGTATCGATTTGAAAAAAGGTATGGCTCAAGGAAAAGTTATTCTCTTTAATTTATCCAAAGGAAAATTGGGGGAAGATACCTCGAAAGCTCTGGGAAGATTTATCTCAGCTACACTCTTAAGCATTGCCTTGCAAAGGGCTTTTGAGAAGGAAGGAAACAGAAAATCGTGTTACTTGTTTGTCGATGAGTTTCACAATATGGCATCCAGTAGCATGGAAACGGTTTTTAGCGAGGCTAGAAAATACCATCTGCATTTAATTGTAGGAACCCAAACCATTGGGCAGCTTCCCTTATCCTTAAAAGAAATGGTACTCAACAATACTGCTGTAAAATTGGTGGGACTCAATGGTCTGCCGGCTCTTAAATCGCAAGCCGTGGACATTGGCGTTTCATTTGCAGACTTACAAAGTCTGCCTCCTTTTCATTTTTATCTCAAGTATGATCACCATCCTGCTTTAAAGATAAAAAGTGCCGATTTTATGCTTAAAAATCCTAAAAGATACTTTGCCCTAGAGAAACAAACTGCTTTTTTAAAAGAGTTCGTTCTTCAAAAAAGTGGAATCTACAGAGCGAGTGTCTTGGAATTTTCAACGCCAAACTCAGCCGGAAAATCAAAAAAAATAACTCCGGAAGTGCATCCTTTATCGGATGAAAATTTTACTCCCGAATTTGACTTATAGTTTTAATTTCTTTAAACAAAAATGAAATCGAAAATTAACCAGTCTTTCCACAATCAAAAAGCGAAACAACTCCAATCAAAACACAAAATGAAATCAAACAAAACCACCATTTCCTTTGACCGCATTTCACTCTGCCAAGAGAAAGTGCTCCTTGCTCTGGCGAAGTATAAATTTTTAACCACAGGTCAATTATTAACCCTAGCCATAATGTCAGACAGGGCTAATTTAAACAAGCAAATTGCCGAGCTTAGAAATCGCAACAAGCCTTTAATTGGTTCGATAACTTTTGGTGTTCATCCCAAAGTGGGCAAGTTAGAGAGTGTGCACTACCTGACCACCCATGCTGTATTTTTGCTCAAAGATTGTTTTGGGGAGGATTTTTTTATAAGGTATCCCAAAGGGAATAATGGTCTTTTTCAACAAGATTATTTTCATAGGATAAACACCATTACAATACACATCGTCTTTAGTAGTTGGGCCAGTAAAAACAATATGGATTTGCTTTTTTTTCGAACCTATTTTGACAAACTCTCCAGCGGTACTGCCAAAGGATACAGAGCAGAATCTGCCATACGTATTCAAGGACAGGAATACTTAATTGCCGATGCCTTATGCCTTTTGCAAACTCCTCGAAGAGAGGAGCTCTATGCGATTGAAATGTATAATGGAGACGATACGCACCGTGTGCATGGTTCGCTCTTTGCTCATTTGCAAGCCCTCAAAAATGGGCAACCCAGTAAACAATTTGGACTCAATTACGGCTCGCGTGTCTTGTGTGTGTTTGAAAAAGAAAATTATAAAATTCAAGCCATGAAAAGGGTATTGGAAGACACTCGTTTTGCTACAGCTAAATCTCATTTTCTATTTAAATCCTTGCAAGAATTAAGCACCGATTCGTTCTTTGAATGGTGGCTCTTTGATGGGACGAAGGGGAGTTTGTTTTAGGAGTTGGATAATCTAAAAATGTAGTATTTAAAATGAACCTTTTCTAAACACCATGAATATAGATTATTTTATACTATCTTCAATTAATTTAAGAGTTTTTTTTTATTATGTTTGCCAAAATGGTTTAGATTAATATTTTGAATAGTTTGTTAAATATGACAGAGAATATATACACCCTAAATGAAATTGAAAAATTCGTAAAAACTAACTTCCCTGAAGCAAAAGGAGCATTATTAACAGGTAGTTTTGCGTCTAAAAAAGTTAAAAAAAATTCTGACATAGATTTAATCATTTTTTCTGAGTTTGTTTCTAATTCATTTGTAGAAAAGTTCAAAATCGATTCTCAGAAGTTTGATGTCATTTATTTATCAACGCACTACAATTACTTAATTAAAGAACTTTTTCTAGATATAAATTCGAGATACGGGGTATATGCTAATATGCTATCTAGCTCTAAAATTTTATTAGATAATGATAATTTTTTAGAAGAATTGATATACTTTTCCAAAAATTCAATTATCAAAGAATATGGCGATTTAAATTCAGTTGAAATTGATTTTAAGAGAAAATTGATATCAAATGCTTTAGAGGATCTTGAAGATATTGATTCATTCGGTGAATTTTATTACTCATCTTCACTAATTATTGATGAAATTACTAACTTAATTTTATCTTATAAAGTTTCAACGGTGGGTAGGGGAAAAAACAAAGCCCGAGAATTGGAAAAAGTAGATCCAGAATTTTACAATTGTATTATGGATTCAATTAAAAAGAATGACAAAGAATACTTTGTAAATACTATTAAATCAAAACTTGATTTCTTTGGGGGTGTTTTAGAATCTTACAGTTCAAAAGATATTCCTTCAATAGAACCTAAAAAGAGTAGAAAATATGAAATTTTATTTAAAAAAGAATACATAAAAAGTGATTTTATTTCTAAAGAATTTTTCAAAATTGTATCTTTTTTACAAAAAAATAAAATCAACCTTTTATACTATCATTTTTATAACGATCAGATTATAATAAATATTGAAACAGAAATTTATCACAGAGAATTTGCAAAGTACTTGTCGGCATGGCTAATCACAAATTTAAAAATAAATATTAATGATAAAATTATTTTTAGATCTGCAAAGACAAAATTAATTCCATTTGTTAGTAATGACCTTAATAATGCCTTAGAAAATGATTTAATTTATTTAACTCAAATGTTGATAAATAATAAAATTAGCCTTAAAAACAGTATAGATACTTTTAATTTTGGTAAACAACTAATTGAAAGATTAACTATTGATTTAAATTTTAAAGATAAAAAGGAAATTTTAAATAGGTTCTATAGTAGTAATTTATATGATGCGGTTGAGATTGATTTAAGTAAGCATAACTTTTTCCAACTGATTGAAAACCGTAAAAAAACAATAGAAGAAATAAGCAGATTAAATATGTCATTAAATTCTGTTAACGGAAAAATGAAGCAATTTGAAGATTTTTTCAATGATTTAAACTTTCCAAATAAAATTAAAGAAATTAACTATGAAAATGATTTAAATTTAATAACTAACAATTTTTTCTATAGTAAAAGTGATGAGGGAAAAAAGAAAGAATCTAAAATTTTATTATTAAACTTATATTTGAAATATGTATTTGACATAATGAACAGTAATCAATTTAGCTTAATTGCATTTAACATAAATGAAAATCTATGAACGAAAATAAATTTTTAGATGACTTAGAAGAAAAAAGTGAGATTTATCAAATGATTATGGCAGAACCACCTAAATTATACTTAAGATCTGGTTTTGTAATAATTGCATTATTTTTGTTAATATTTACTATTATTTGTTATTTTATTGACTATTCAAATTATATTAGTTCAGAAGTTAAAATTGTATCCTCAACACCTAGAGCACCTCTTATTTGTGGAGTAAATGGAAGAATAACAAATCTATTAGAAAATAACGTTACAGTTAAAAGAAATGATTTAATAGCTATAATTGAAAATCCAGCAATAATTGAAGATGTTAATTACCTTGAGAAAATAATTGCTAAATTAGAATTAAATGATTCAATTACTAATTTTAACACTGATTTAAAATTAGGTGAATTGCAAAATTCGTTTGCTAACTTTGTAAAAGCAAAAAATGAATTAGAAATCTTCAATACCATACAAGGTAACAAAAACAAAGCAATTTATCTTAAAAGGGAGTTAAACGAAGGAATAAACCTCGTAAAAAGTCTTGATGAGGAAAAGAAAAATTTAAAAGAAAAAATGCTTTTATCAGAATCCCAACTAAGCAGATCTAAAAAATTATATGAGAAGGGTGTGATTTCATTAAATGAATATGAAATTGCAAAACAAAAACACGTTGACAATTTGAATGAATATCAATCAAAAATTTCTCAAATTCAACAAACTCAAATTAATAATCAAAAAACTAGCTCATCAATTAATTCAACAATAATTGAAGGATCAGAATATAATTCCAGGATAGAATCAGATTATAAAACATCTTTAAATGGGTTGAAAAGCGACATTGAACTTTGGAAAAAAAAATATTTAATTATTTCCCCCATTGATGGAGTTTTAAACTTAAACGGTATTTGGGCAAATCAACAAGTAGTTGAGGTGGGAGAAGAACTCGGATCGATACTCCCAGAAAACGATGATATTTTTGCAATTGCTAAAATGCCCGAATTTGAGTCAGGTAAAGTTAATAAAATGAACGACGTAATAATTTATTTAAATAGCTATAATTTTAGTGAGTACGGTACAATAAAAGGTGTTGTAAAAAATGTATCTTCTGTTCCCATAGAAGGGTTCTACAATGTTGAAATAGAATTACCACTACAACTAAAAACAGATTTAAATTATTCTATTCCTTATAGCCCGGAGTTGAGCGGTGAAGCACGATTAATTACTGAAAAATTAAATTTATTAGAAAGACTTTTTTATAAATTAAAAAAATTATTCACAAGAAAAAAATCAAATTTAGTAGATGTAGAAAAAGAAAAAAATGATAAAAATATCAAATAACTTAACTATTTCTGCTGGTCTAATAATCATTAATAGCAAGAAAGAAATATTATTAATAAAGCCAACTGGCTTAGAAAAAGGGCAGTTTTCTTTGCCAAAAGGCATAAAAAACAAAAATGAAGATTTAAAAAGTGCTGCATTAAGGGAGACTAAAGAAGAAATTGGTTTAGAGTTTAACTTAAATGAACTGGGCACTCAGTATGTAATTAATTACTTCAATAAAGATGTTTTAACAAAAAGATGTTTTTGTTATTTAGTAAAATTAAATCCCGAACGAGAGGGAAAATTATCTTTTAATTATCAGCAAGAAGAAGTTGAGTATTGTGATTTTTACAGTAAAGAGGAAGCTAATGAATTAATATTTTGGAGATATAAAGAGCTGCTTAAAATAAATGATATATGGAAATAAACAAGGAGAATAAAATTGAGTTATGTAAATTAATTGAATCTAATTATATTAGTAAAATTAAACATCCTTTTCACAACATATTCCTACTATCCTACACAAAAAAAACTGCATTAGAAGCAAACTGGAACGAATTAACATTAAATACAAGGGGCTTAATTGTTGATCAAAATTATAACATTATTTCAAGACCTTTTAAGAAGTTTTTTGAACCTTCTCAATTGACTGACAACTTTATTATCCCTCATGAACTAAATTATAAAATCTATGAAAAACTTGACGGCTCTTTATTAATTTCATATTGGATTGAAGACTCCTTTTTTTTAACTACCAAAGGTAAATTTGATTCATTCCAATCAATAATTGGCAATCGAATTTTTAAAAGTAAGTATTCCCACTTAATACCTCAAATGAATAAAAACTATACTTATATTTTTGAATTAATTTCATCAGAAACAACCAATATTGTAGATTACGGAAACTTAGAGGATTTATTTTTATTAGACGTAATAAACACTACTTCTAATGAATCTATAGATTTTGAAAGTCTAACGGGTTTTAAAACACCAAAAAAATATAACATAACTTTTACTGAGGCTATTATGAACAAAGATGCTCTCCCTGAGGAAGGTTATGTAATTCATTTTGAAAATGATTTTAGACTAAAAATAAAAAAAGGAAAATTTAAATTACAGTACCATAAACATCAATCCTTTAAAAGAGAAATTTTGAATAATATATATAATTCAAGACCTTTTGAATTAGGTTCTGGAAACAAATCTGAACAAGAACTAATTAAATTTAAAGATTTATATGAAAAAGCTATAAATTTATTAGAATTCATTCATTTTTACCTTAAATCAGATATTAATGACTCAGGCAAACTTGAAATAATTGAAATATTTAAACATCATTACAAAGACAATAAAAAACTTGACTTTTTTATACTTGAAAGATTATATTCAACATCACAATATTATTCGTTAAAAGTTCCTTATGATGTTAGTTTCTTAAAATCATAATGTATAAAAAGATTTATGCATTTAACAATTACGAGATTCTAATCATACATGTTTTCTAATTGTTCCCAACGTTTCCACATTATATTTTCACTTGAAGAATTAAATATAATTTGTTTAATATCTAAAATTTTATTTTCATCTGGAAATACAAATTTATTATTCATTTCATTAGACTTCTTTAAATATTTATTGTGTTCTTCTCTAATCCAACTTTCAATACCAAAATACTTATATTGATTTGGAAAATCTTTCAAAATTTCAAAAAGTGATTCATCATTTTGAAATCTTTCCCATAAACGATAAGTATTTGGGATATTTTCCGGAATGTTTAGCAATCCTTTTAATTGCTTTTGAATTACATCAATGTAATATTCATACTGAATCATTTTGTTAATTAGTACATGAGCCTCTTTATACCAAGGAAACTTTACTTTAATTCTAAACCCATTTTCATAAACAACAACTAAACCTTCTTTATTTTCAAGATTTAATGATTTTAAATCGTCAAATGATTTTATATTAATCAAATCATTAGTCCAATCTCTAGCAACTGGAAAACCAATATCTTCCAGAGGATAGTCTTTTCCTGTTTCATTGTCTATAATTCCCAAAAGGATTAATTCTTCATTATCTCCATAGTCAATCAGTACTTTAGATTCAGGATAAATAGCCTCAAAAACATAGGTTCTATCTTTTTTTAACTTATTAAAAATTGAAGCGTATTTTTTGTAAAGTATTTCAGTTGCTCTTCTTGCCTTTAAACTTGTAAATGATCTTTGTGTAGCTATAGATGGTTTCTCATCAATCCAATATAAAATCGCTAGCGAACCATCTAGCTTTTCGAATACCTTATAAGGAATTTTAGGCAAGACCGCAACTTGACCATCACTTAGCAGCACTTTGTCTTCACTTAAGTATTGATTAAAAGTAAAAAATTTTTCAAATGACCTTGCAATAATTTTGCCTTGAGAATCAACAATTAGCCCTCGCATTTGTCTTGTAGCACTATTCCACTTTAAATTTTTAGCGGCAACTGGCCCAGTTGAATATCCATAAATATACAAATCTGCATCAGGGTGTTTTTCTCTTGTAAAATAGCCCTTTTTTATAAATTTATTAAATTCATTTATATCTATTTGTCCGTTTTTAATCATCTTTATTTCTAATTAAGTATTCTAATATTAAATTTCTGAATAGGTGAGGTATAAATAAAACTGCGAAAGATTTTGTTTTTATAAATAGAAAGTGGCTAAATCCAAAAAATATGAAAAATTCTAAAAATGAAAATGGATTATTAAACTTATGAATAAATGAAAATAAAATTCCAGTTATAAGAACCAAGAAAATAATATTAATTTCAAAATAATTTGAAAGTATGAAAAATGGAATAAACTTGAACATTATTTCTTCAACTAATATATCTCTCCATTGTTTCCTAAAATATTTCCTTCCTTTTTCTGAATAATATCTATAGATTTTAAAATATTCTTTACTTAAACTATGTGCATTCTTATCTAAAAAATAATAGATTGCAGGAAAATATAATGCTGTAAGTAGTAATGTAAAGACATTTACGAATAACCAGTAGAAAAAAGATTTAGAGTGGTGATAATCAAAAAAAAACAAAAAAAAAGTAACAATAAAGGAAATTTTAATCGGGAGTAATTTGAAAATATCTAAAATTTTAATGATCCCATTTTTAATTATTTTACTAATTATCATAATCGTCCTCTATATCTTCTGATTCATTTGCTACCAATTTAAAATTTTGTAAATACTCATAGTTTTTGTCAAAATATAAATAAAAATAAACAAATTTTGATTTTCCTTCAGATAGATAAGTAAGTTTAATTTCAATTCTGTTATATTCATTATTTACTTTTAAGTAGGTAGAGGCACCTGTAATTGATTTATTCTTATCTTTATCTACTTCATCTTTCAGTTCTTTAATCTTTTTAGTGAGCCCAAAATTAGATTCACAAGTAAAATCTTCAATTTTATCAGCTGAATTCGATAGCAGATAGTCAACAAATTTTTCTGATTTTTCTAATACAATGGGTAGTGATGTGTTTTTAAAATAGTAGTTATTCTTATCAAAAATAGATGTATTTTCAGAATTCCAAACATCATTTAATCGGGAAGTTTGTAGGACTTGATAATCTGGATCTATTATAATCTTTTTAAACTCTTGCGAATTAAATTCATATTTTACAATATTATTATCAAATGTTAATGTATCTCTGTAAGTATAATCTAATTTGTTTGTAAACTCAACTTCTACCATATTTATTCTATTGATAGAACAATTTACATAGAGTTTGCCTTCATTCTCTGTTATATAAAAATCTGGTAAATTGAAGCTTAAATCGTATTTGTTTTCTGAATTTAAAAAATATAAAAGTTCTTGATAAGGAATAATTTTAGAGTTATTTAGATAATGATTTTTGTAAAATTCATGGAGCTTATTAAAAACATTTATACCTCTACTCTCCATATCAAAAAGAAAAAGCGGTGCTAACTCATAACTGTAGACAAAAGATTCTTTCTTGTTTTTTTTATTTTCTAAAGCAGATTTAAAATCATAATTCCCTTCAATATGATATAATTTTACGTTTTTTTGGTTATTAACATATTTGTCTTCACCAATATTATCCATATATTTTAATGCTAAGTATTCGGCAATGCCTTCGGTAAGAATACGATTATCTAATGTAATTCCTCCAACTCCCCACCATAAATGAGAAACTTCATGAGCTATTAGTCTTTTTTGTAATGGAATTTTCTCGTCCAAAATTTTTGTATCAAAAACTATTGCATTTTCAAGAGTCTTAGCATCAGGGGTTTTAATTGGGATAAAAATAATTTTTGGCTTTTTAGTAATATTGGGATAAAATTTTTGGAAAAAAGAAAAAGCATTATCAATTTCTGTAAGAATTTCTTTTACTCGCTTGCCTTTATTAAAATCGTTTTCCAGTGTAAAAACATCAAAACCAAGAATAGTATTTTTTATAAAATCGCCTGCTATTATTGGTGGTGGATAAGTATACGTCTCTTGAAGGTCACTTTCGTCTGGATAAATAACTTGAAATTTTTTAGGAAAATCAAAATGTAAGTCGAATTTCTTTTTTTTAGAAAAATCGCTTTTAAGAATTGGAAGATAGTTGATTGTTGTTATAAAAAAATCAGAAGATTTTAAATAAGATGAATTTTTACTTTTTGGCAAATTGATAACAAAATTAATTCTTTTAGAAACAGGTTTGTATTCAATTAATTGAACACCATTAAGTTTCACTCCCCTTATTAATTTTGCAAAGTCATTATGTATTAGTATTTCATTATCGATAACAATTTCATCTTGATTCTTTTCTAAATTAAGAAGTTCCGCATTAATTGATAAGTTACCAAATAAATCCATTTTGATATTTGCCTCAATGTCAATTTCTTGACTTAACAAACTCTCTGAAATATTAAATACAAGAAATATAGTTAAAAAAATATTTTTCATTTTCATTTTTTATTAACAAAAAACTACTGTTATAACAGTAGTTTTAAAAAGATTTAATTCTAATTGACTAGTAATTAGAAACAAATTCCGGAACACAATCATAAGTTGGATCAACATCGCCATTCAAAATATCAGCACCCTGAGTTCCGTTTTCTGGATTGAGAATATCATCTATTTGGTCGTTACCCCCATCCATATAACCCTGCCAAAAAATTTCCCCAGGATCATCAAGATCCCAAATTTCAGGCGGATTATAACTTGTCATGTAACCATCAAAATAATCTTGGTCACATTGATCAACGTAACCATCGCTGTTATAATCATCATCATCTACTCCATTTCCATTTATGTCAGTAGGACAACCTTTAACCAATTCTATTTTTTTAAGTTTAAATTCTATTTTTTTCATCTTATAATAAATATTTAATGTTTTAACTTTTCAAAAATAATAATTTTATTAACATATTAACAACAGTAATATAATTTATAACAAATCTTAATAAATAAATAAAAAATTATGGATTTAAATGAGTTATAATATGTGATCCAACTTTAATTTTTTTACTTTCTACTTTGATTTTAATATTTTCGTGATTGTTAATTATGCTCTCTAATATATTTTTTTCAATTGCTAATTTAATAATTTTACAATTTCCACTATTAATTGAACAAATATATGGATGAGAAGAAAATAATTTATAAAAATTATTTGAAAAACAAGCATGTTGAGCCCAACATTTATTACATCGATAATTTTTATCTTCTCTTGTAAAAATTATCTCATCATCCGTAATACTAATAATATCAGTAGGCCTTATTCTCAATTCAGATTCTAATGATTTTTTGAACATCAGACTATTCTGAACATTAATTAAATAAAGACTAATTTTTTCTAATTCGTTTTCATTAATCACTTTCGAGAACAAATAAGGAGAAATTTTAACTACTGAACTCTTTAATTGTAAATCTTTATCAAAATTATTTAAAATAGAATAATGTTCATAAAATATTTTAATTGAACTATTTTCTCTTAATCTTTTGTAATTACCATTAAATTTAGCAATTACATTTTCTTCATCTCTATTTATTCTGCATAAAATTACAATCCTTTCATAACCATTTATCCATTTTATTATACTTTCAATAAAATAAAAAGAATCATAATTCATCTCAAAAATTATAATAATTTTATTGTAATGATTATAGGAATCTAAAATAGTTTTTAGAATTAAAGCAAATGAAGATTCTTTTCTAACATTAATATTTATTACTAAATTTTTAGTCACCTTTTTTTCAGCCTCAGATTGAAGGTCTTTATTAATAGTCTTTTCAATTTCATCATCTATATTAAAATTCGCAGTTTCTTGATTTAAATAATGATATTGTTTTTCATTAATCTGAAATATTCTATTCATTTTTTTTGAAAACAAAAAAAAGTTCTTATCCTCTTTTATTGTATGTATGTCGCCTGTTTGTAATAAATATTTCATTTCACTTGAGATTTATTTTATTTATTAAGTACTCTCTATCGCTAGTATCGAGTGAATTATAAAAGCTAAAAAGAGATTTAATTTTATGATGCATTTTTAAACAATGTTCTTGGTCTAGCTCTGTTATTGAGCCATTTTTAACATAGTTATTGTGTATACAACCACCACCTCCACAATAATATTTTGCAAAGCAACCTTTACATTGCGGATGATCGTTTATAAAATCAACATCATACTTCTTTTCATTCTTTTCATCATTTGAAGAGTCAACCTTTCCTATTTTAAAATCACTATTACCCACAAATCTATGGCATGGGTAAATATCGCCATTAACAGCAATTCCTCTCATATTTCTTGATACACCGCAATACTGATTATTTTTTACTTTATTTATAAATTGTTTTAGGTAAACAACATATTTTGATCCTAAAAACTCTTCTAAACTTTCTCTTTGTTTAATTGCTTTAGTAAATTCTTCTAGCTCTTTCTTATCATATTCTAAAAGTTGTTTTCTTTGATCCTCTGTTAAATCGTTAACATTATAATTTTCTTTAGAAAAATCAGATAATGTTACTGCCTCAACAAAGCTGTTTTTAAAACCAATTTTTTTTAAATTATCTCTATAATACAATAATTCTTTTGAATGATTTGTTATTGTTGCTCTAGCAGTTGCATTTCCATTTCTGGATTCTAAAAATTTTTTTACTTTAGGCAAAATGCTTTCATAGGAGCCTTTCCCTCCACGAAAAGGTCTATTAACATCTTGTGTATCTTTATCTCCATCAAAACTTACAGTAACTTCAAAATTATTAATATTTAAAAAGTCATTAACGACATCGTCAAATTTTGTTCCATTAGTCACAATAGCAAATTTGAATTTCTTTGGCACCTCTAACTCCTTTGCTTTACAAAAACTTACAACCTCTTCAATCATTGGCATATTCAAAAGAGGTTCTCCACCAAAAAAAACAACCTTGAGTATTTTTTCATTGCCGGAATTCTTAATTAAATATTCAATTGCATTTAAAGCATTTCCTTTATTCATTTTTCCTTTTAATCCATATTCCCCATCAATGCCATAACAGTAGCCACAAACTAAGTTACATACTTGGGCGACATTCAAATGAATATTTGTTAAGTTTTTTAAATTTGAATTACTTTCTGCATCTTTTGAATGAGGAATTAATTCCTCTATGGAAACTTCATTATTTTTTACAGATTGATATAAGTTTTCGTCGATATTATATAGGTTAAAACTTTCAACATCATAAATAAAATAATTTTGTTCGAATTCAATTAATTTAAGAAATCTCATAAAACTGGTATATATTTGTTTTCAAATCTAAATATTAATTATGAAAGAAGAAAATAAAATAAATATTTTTAAATGGATATGTAAGTATTATAAAAAAATATATACTTATGAGTATTTAAATGAACAATTTATTATCTCGCCCTATAGTGAGTCTTTATTAATTATGAGTGATGTGGGTGAAGCTTTCGGATTAAGAACAATAATAGAAAGAATTAATTTTGAGGATTTTAAAAAATTAAACTTTGATAAACCTATTGTTATTGAAATTGATAACAGACTTATTGGAGTGCTTAAAAAAGGTAAATCTGTAACACTATTTGAAAACAGCACTGAAACAAATACAAAATGGGATTCATTACAATTTAAGGATGAAAAAATCAGAATATTAACTTTAGAAGCAACACCTCAATTTTTTTCTAAAACTAATAAAAACAAAGAAGGACTAGGCTTTTTAATGTCTTATATACTTCCTTACAAGAAATACTTGTTTCAATTGAGTTTAGGTGTACTGATCATAACACTTTTACAAGTCATTGCACCTTTTTTAACTCAAATGCTCATCGATAATGGAGTTAATGGAAAAGACTTAAATTTAGTACATGTTATTTTAATTGCTTTGATAGTTTTACAGTTAAGTAAAGTGATTTCTGAATTCATTAGAAACTGGATTTATCTTCACATCAGCTCAAGAATCAATTTATCACTCGTTTCAGATTTTTTAATTAAGTTATTCAAATTACCTGTAGGTTTTTTTAACTCTAGATCTATAGGAGATATTATGCAACGGATTGACGATCAAAGGAGAGTTGAAAATTTTTTAACTGTTTCTATGATTAACATACTATTTTCTGGACTAACTTTCGTTGTTTTTTCATTTATACTTTATTTTTATGATAGTACTATCGCTTTAGTATTTCTAAGTGCTAGTTTTTTATATATAATATGGAATATTTTCTTTATGAATGTTAGAAAAAAACTCGACATAAATATTTTCAGACTTACTTCAACTAATAAAAACCTTCTTGTTCAAATTTTACAAAATATGCAAGATATAAAATTAGAAAATATTGAAAAACAAGAGAGATGGCAATGGGAAAGGACTCAAGTAAGTTTATTTGAGCAAAAGAAAAAAAATCTTTATTACGAGCAAATTAACACTTTAGGCTCAGTTTTTATAAATGAATTAAAAAATATATTAATATTATATTACTCAGCTATTTCAGTTATTAATGGAGAAATAACACTTGGTGCAATGGTTGCCATACAATATATAATTGGTCAAACTAATAAACCAATTTCAGATTTTTCTAAATTTATAATAGACTATCAAATGGCTATTATTAGTATTCGCAGAATAACTGCAATACATGATGAAAATAATGAGCATGAAAAAATAAATGAAGTTATTACATCAATTCCTGAGGAAAACAAAATACTTTTTAATGATGTAAGTTATAGATACTCAGAAAAAGGTAAGAATACATTTGGAATGGACAAACTTAATTTTGAGATTCCTGAAAAAAAAGTTACAGCTATAATTGGGAGTAGCGGAAGTGGCAAAACTTCAATCCTCAAGTTAATTTTAAAACTTCAAAATCCTAATAGTGGTAAAATCTTGATTGGTGGTATCAATTTGAAAAATGTTAACACTCGATGGTGGAGATCAAATTGTGGAGTAATTTTTCAAGACAGTAATTTATTTAATAAATCCATACTCAGAAATATTGTAGGAGATACCGTAAATATAGATATGGATAGACTTGTTTATGCTATAAACACTACCAATATTAGTCAGTATATTGATAATCTACCAAATGGACTAAAAACAATTGTAAATGGAAATGGTAAAGGACTAAGTGCTGGTCAAAAACAAAGAATATTACTAGCTAGATTGGTATATAAAAATCCGAAATTTGTCTTTTTAGATGAAGCAACAAGCTCTTTAGATGTAACAAATGAATATGAAATACTAAGGAATCTTAAAGACTTTTTCTTAGACAAAACAGTTATAATTATTACACATAAATTAAATAGAGTTATTAATGCTGATAAAATTATTTTAATAAATAATGGCAAAATTATTCAACAAGGAACTCATGATGAATTAATTAATTCTGAAAACAGCACTTATAATAAAATGTTAGAATTATCTTCAATATAAAACCATAAAATCTATTTGATATATTATTCACTCTGAAATGTTAATAAAAACCATATACATATTATACTTTCTACTACTATTATTAAAACTAGATTGTTGTCACTCTCAAAGTGAAATTTCAAAAATCAATAATAAAACTCAAAAGATAATTGAAAAATACTTGGTAAAAGAAAATATCCCAGGAATGTCAATAACAGTAACATTAAATGATTCTGTAATTTTCAGTAAAGGTTTTGGATTTTCAGATATTGAAAACAAAAAGCCTGTTTATCCCAATAGCACCAAGTTCAGAATTGCAAGTATAACCAAAACCATTACTGCCTCCACAATAGCCAGACTATCAGAATTAAATATAATTGATTTGAAAAAAAGTGTTTACCACTATCTAGATAGTTTGCCAAGAAAGCAATTTGATTTTACAATAGAGGAAGTTGGTGGTCATTTATCTGGAATAAGAAGAGTTCCAAGTGGTGAAAAATACACTTGTGACAATCAATATCAAAAGAGTAATTTTTATTCTATTTTTAATACTGACAACTTGTTATTTGAACCGTCTACCTCTTATGAATATAGCAACTATGGCTACAAGCTATTGGGGGTAATTATTGAAAAACAAACCCAAGAGAGTATCTTTGATAATCATAAAAAATATATTTTAAATGTACTCGGTTTAGAGAATACAGTTCCAGAAACCAAAATTCATGATTCCTTAACTTCAAAATTTTATATTGAGAAAAAAGGAGAGATTATAGAAGCTCCTTGTTTAGATTGTACATTTAAGTATGCCCAAGGATGCTATCTATCAACTTCTGAAGATTTAGCAAAACTTGGTAATGCTTATCTCTTTCCCAACAGAATTCTAAAAAAAGAAACACTTGTTGAGCTAATTAGATCAAAAAAATTAAAAAATGGCATCAAAACTAATTATGGATTTGGCTTTATGAGCGGTAAAGATTTTTACGGGAATTTATTTTTTGGTCATAATGGAGCATACCAAGGTTCTAGGTCTGTTTTACGAATTTATCCAAAAAGTAAAATTGTAATAGCAATATTGGCAAATCGTAATGTTGATGGTCTTGACAATCTTGCAACAGAGATTTCGTATAATTACAATAAAATATCAATACATTAAAGTAAAAACATTTAGATGATGAGAATTTATATCGTTTTTTTTAGTGCGTTTGTCATTTCATGTTTGATCTCATGTAATGACAAAAAACAAACTACATATTATTTGAACCTCGATACAGGTAAAATATATAATCAAAATGAATTTATTGAACTCAAACTAGAAACAACAAAAAAATATCTAGATGTAAAACAAGATGTAAAAATTACCTACAATTTTGAAAAAGAAATTATAAAAGGAGATTCTATTATTAATCCTTATAGAATTGATATAATTAAGAATGGGAAGTATATTGTTAAGGCATCAAACAAAGAGAGAATTTTTGATTTTATAGACCAGAAATTCCCTTCTCAAGTAATAAATAAAGAAAATAAAATTGATGATTTTAATTCAAAACCAACTGTTTTAAATTTTTGGTTTATTAAATGTAAACCTTGCGTAGAAGAAATAGAGTCGTTAAATCTCTTGGTGAAAGAATACCAAAATGAAGTGAATTTTATCGCAATTACTTTCGATGAAAAGACTGATGTAGATAATTTTTTAAAAAACAAAGATTTCAATTTTCAACATATCACAAACGCAGAGTCTTTAATTGACAGTTTGGGAATACTTGCTTTCCCTAAAACTGTTTTTATTGACAAAAAGGGATATGTGAAGTTTATAGAGAATGGTGTTACATTAAATGAAAGCGATGAATATGATTTAACTTGGTTCAAAAAAAATTTAGATGAATTAATTCAATCTAACCCAACTACTTCCACCGAGGTAGACAAAAAATAAAGGAAATTAGATTTTGGGCAAGTGATTATGATAAGGGCAATTAAACAAAATCCATAGAATACAAATTGTTTTATATCAGTACATTCGAATTTTCGAATATAACTTATAGAAGCAATATGTTTCTTTAAAATTAAAAAAAAAGTAACTTTTTTTAGATAAAATTAAAAATAAAGTTCATTGATTTATTGTAGAGATTTAAAAAAGAAATGAAATTTAGGTTTCATTTGAAGAATTATTTGATGTTCTGTTGAAATATACCTATGCCGATAACTTACAACAGTAATTGCGATTCTCTTCCAGTCGTTGTTGATTGGATTTGTCTAGTACGATTTTGATATTGGCTAGTTCGGGATTTTCGTGAATTTCGTATGGCGTATAAATTTTATGCTTATGGCAAGGTCGGTTATTGTTGTAATCTTCAATAAAGAATTTTAGTTCTTCATAGATTGTAATGGAGAGAATTTCTTTCGATCTAAAGTAATAACTTTTCATGATTTTGTAGGGACCTTCAACGATGGAATTAGAAAACGTAACATCTTTAAGAGCAATTTTCTTGTTGATGTTCACATGGCAGTTTTTTATGAATTCATGAATAGTTTTATTGTTGTTTTCTGTTCCGCCATCAACAATAAGGTCTAACGATTGATTATCAATCGTCACATCAAACTCATTATTTATGGCTCGTTTTACAGTCTCAGTTCTAATTTTAGAACATTTCTTTGTGGAAATATCCCAAGCAATAATTTTTCTTGAGAAGTTATCAACCACGGTATAAATGTAAAAGATAACATTATCCAACGTTTTGTATTGGGAAATATCCATGTGCCAAGTTTCATTTGGATGTAATGCGTTAAATGAACCTTTTTTACGTGGTTTCTTCTCTGGTTTTCTAGCTTGCGAATAACCAAGCTTTCTAGCATATTTATACCATGTGGATTCCGCCATTGAAACTGCACCATCTCGAAGTGCCTTACCCCAAATAGAACGAATACACCAAGTTTTGAATTTCGAATTGTTCATGTATTTTTTCATAACAATGATTTCTTTATTAGAAATTTGTTTGGGTCTTCGTTTAAAACATTGCCCAATAAGTGATTTGTTACAAGCAAATTTTCTATCGGAAAGCCAAAATGAGTATTGGGATTTGGTTATTTGTAAAAAGCGAAGCAAGTCTTTTTTAGCAATAGGAAAATCATCTCCTAAGTTTTCTAGTAAATCAACAAAAATAGTTCGATTGGATTTTATTATTTTTTTAAAGTTTTCTTTTCCAATTAATGTAATGATAGTGATGTATAAGCGACCTAGTTTACCAAAAGCTTTTCTACCGAGAACAAGCCGCTTATCAAGAAATAATTTAGTATCATCTAAACCCTCTTCTATTTGTGAGACAAAATCGGAACCCAAATATTTGTCCGGATTCTCTCTTTTCCAATAATGAGATGTGGAATTGGGAATTGATTCTATAAAAGTTTGTGGAAGAAGTTGCTCCTGAAGTCCTAAAGCAAAACAAGTTTTAACTCCTGTATGGTAGGTATTATAATTCGTTTTCATTTTCTTTTTACAAGATTTATTAAATTTAAATCTTGTTTTTCTCTATGTTTAATATAAAATTTGCGGGCAATCACAATTCGAAAATTCGAATTCAAAATATCAAAACTTTGCTCGGTTCGATGTCCAAGAAGGGTTGATTTTTAGGCTAATATACAAAAAATCAAACAATTGCGGTTCGAGAATTGGTCAAGAGGGGGAGCAGAGAAGAAAAGCCTTCACAGCAATGTGGAGGCTTTTTTGATTTTATTAGGTAACCATTGTTTGGATTTTTGATTGCATGAAATACAACCAAGATTTCTTTAAATTCAATCCTTTACTTTTTTAGAAATATTCTTAAAAATTATTACCGAATAATCATCACTTTTTTAACGGTTGTATCTAAGGCATCATCCGAAGAGATAAAAATCATGTAAACACCTGAAGCTACTCTGTATTTTCCAAAAGCCCATGTATCCCACTCAATGGTTCCTCCTTCAGAAATTTCTTCATGCACTAGATTTCCTTCAATATCTGTAATTTTTATGTTGGCTTTACTGGTTAAACCTGAAATTTTTACCGTTCCTTCAAAACCTGGCCGTACCGGGTTTGGGTAAACATAGGCGTCTTGAAGTGAATCACTGGGCCTTGTCGACGTTCCTTTGAACGAAACCATGCCTTTGGCCGTTGCGATAAAAACTTCACCGCTAACGCCGTTAATTTCGATATCATTAATGACATTGCTAGGCAAAGGCGAATTAGTTGTAGTAAAATGATAAATTGTTTCTTGCCCGTTAGAAGAAAAAAGAAAAACACCAGAATCGGCAGTGCCAATCCATTTTCGGTTTGAGCCATCAACAGCAATATCGGTCACAAATTGGTTAAAAAGCAATTCCTGAGCCAATCCTTCATCGTTAATAATAATTGAGCTGGTTGTAATTTCATCTTGGTTAATAAAACGGTCTACAGACGACACCACTCTGAGTCCTTTTCGCGTTCCAATCCAAAGTTGATTCCGATTATCTATCGCAAGAGCTTGAACAGCTGAAGAAGGTAAATTTCCTTCATTTTGTCCTTCTGTAATTTTGAGTAACTTATTGTTGTAATTTTCATTAAAAGCCAATAATCCTTCGTCTAAAGTGGCTAACCATTTGGTGTTGTTTTTATCAACCACCATTCGGTTATTACTTGTAAACCCACTAATCACATTACTCACCGAAAAGGATTGCCATTGTCCATTTGCTCGAAGCACTTTAAACATATTAGCAATCAATCCGTTTGAAACCCATAAATTTCCATTTTTGTCATATGCCGTTTGTTCCACACGAATATCAGGCCCATAAGCTGGATTTCCTGGGTCGACTAACGATTCTAGACCACTATTGGTTTTGTTGTATAAAACGGTAGCAACATCTTCTTCTAACTTTAATAATCCCGAAAAATAAGAACTTGCATACACTTCTTCTTCCTTGGTTGGATTAACCGTTATCCGGACAATCGATTTAGCTCCTAATAATTCTTCATAAGGAATATTCAACCAAACGTTTTCTGTTAATTTACTGATTCCGTATTCGTCTAGCGGATAAGGATTATTAAACTGAGAATAATCACCATAAGTTGCCCACAGCGTTTCTTTTGGCGTAACTGTAATCGAAAAAATGTTGTTTTTAGCAGGACCTTGTGGCAATAAAATTTCAAAAGCAGTTGGATTTTCTATTGAAGTTTCAACAACACCGTTGTTTGACGTACCAATATAAACAGTAGAACCAATGATGGTGGCACAACTAAAATTGGAATCAATATCAGGAATCATACTGTTTTGAATAGAAAGTGTTTGAGCAAAAGATTCATTTAATACAAAAACCCGTGAAGCTGTTGTAACAATTAAATTCGTGTCTCGACTTCGAATATCTAAGCCAAGTTGGCCTAAATTTAGAACTTCAAAAGCCGTTCCTCCATTAAATCGATAAACTCGATTATTATTATTTATAACGACCAATTGGTCATTAAACGTTACGATTTTCTTCCAATATTCAAAATTAAAAGTTTCCCAAGCGGTAAAGTCAATTAAATTGGGATTGGCTAAACTCGCTTTTTTAATTCCATAATTTAAAGTTACCGCATAAATTTCATTGTTTAAAACGGTAGTTTCTAAAATTTCGGTTTGACCGCCAGTGGGACTGATATAAAAAGTATCGCCAAAGGTCATGTTTGAGAGTTTAAACTCCACTAAACCAAAGTCGCACGAGAGATACAATTTATTTTCATGTTCATAAATGTGGTTAATTCTCTTTTTGTTTTGTGGAATTCCGCCCGTTTGATCTCGAATACCAACCAAAAGCTGAATCGCATCGGTGGCTTCGTTTATCATGAGTAGCAAACCGTTATCATGACCAATAAACGTCCGATTATATTGGGAGCTATGATGAATCGTTGAGATGGTTTGACCCGATAAACCGTCTACGGTATTCAACGTTTTGATATCATTGGTCGTTCTGTTTTTAGAAAAAATAGCCGTTTCACAAGCGGCAAATAAACGGTTGGGCGACTCTGATAAATCCCGCACTTCATTATAGGAAAAATAACCTTTCCAGAGTTGATTTTGAGCTAATCCAATAAAAGAAAAAAGGAAAAAGCCTATAATTGAGAAAAAATATTTCATTGACATCGTAAATTGAAACAAATATAACTAAAACGAGATTAGTACGCTTTTAATATGAATGAATTTGAAAAACTATCGGTTAAAAAAATAATCGGGCAAATAGTACTTTTTATTTTTTTTCTATTTTTTTATCACTTTATTGAATAATGTCTTCAAAACAATAGCTTATAAATCACTTTTTTAATAAATTCGTCTGTTATTTGTACTTATATTTAAGTATTTTTTCAATTTATTTTTATATGTGAATTATGTTTTTATATATTTGTCGAGAATTGATTATAAAATAGATGCAAATGCCCAAATATATTATATTTACCTTATTGCTATTTTTTGGCTTCCAAAATACTGTCTCTGCTCAATTTGGTTTTTCGCATGAAGTGGGTGTTATTGTTGGGCCGATTGCTTTTCAATCAGACTATGGCGTTCGTGGTGACGGGGAAACTAACCTTGGAAACACGGGTTTTGGAATTGGAATTATTCATTATATGAACTTTTCCTATCGGGCAGACTGTAATTGTTATGCAACGCCTACCTATTTTAACGATCATTTTAAATTAAGAAGTGAATTATCTTACAATAAAACAAACCTAGAACATTTTGGAAAATGGGTTGATGATAGTAAAACATCCTTATTTGCTCAACAATTAAGAGCAATGAAAGGAAGTACCGCGGTAACTAACATCGGTATGCAGTTAGAATATTTTCCTTTAAGCATCAGAGAGTTTTCTGCGACACCAGGAAAATTAGGACCTTTTATCAGTTTAGGTGGCCAATTTAGTTATTACAATCCAGAGGCTTATTCTACGCTAGGGCCAGGTCTTGGTGAATTATTAGAAGTTACTCCAACCAAATATATTGATGGTGTTACTAATGATGGCGGTTCTGTATGGTCTGTAGTAGGAAGTGTTGGAACACGTTATAAATTAACTGTGCTTTCTGATTTAATGATTGACTTAAGATGGCAATATTATTTTTCGAATTGGGTTGATGGTTTAAATCCAAATCCAGATGTATATAAAGAAAATAAAGCGAACGACTGGTTGGTTTGGTTAAACTTTGGTTATATTTATTATTTAGATTAATCCCTATTAAAGTAATCCTAAAAAAACCCGTAACGCTAGCGTTACGGGTTTTTTTAGGATTAATTTTATCGAAATGCTTGTTCAATATCGGCAAGTAAATCGGTGATGTCTTCTACACCAACACTCAACCGTACTAAATCATCTGTAATACCAACTGCTTTACGTTTATCGGCAGGAATAGAAGCATGTGTCATTAAGGCTGGATGATTGGCCAATGATTCTACACCGCCTAATGATTCTGCCAAAGTGAAAACTTTCAATTTCTCTAAAAACGAAACCGAATCTTCTTTTTTACCCGATTTAAACGTAAACGAAACCATTCCGCCAAAACCACCAATCATTTGCTTTTTAGCAATAGCATGGTTGGGATGGTTTGGTAAACCAGGATAAAAAACTTGATCTACATCTGGGTGATTACTTAAAAAATCGGCCACTTTCATTCCGTTTTCACAATGCCGTTGTACCCGAAGATGCAATGTTTTAATTCCTCTCAAAACCATATAACTGTCTTGTGGCCCTAAGGTTCCGCCCGTTGCAAACTGAGCAAAATGTAGTTTTTCACCAAGTTCAGCATCTTTCACAATCAAAGCCCCTGCAATAACATCAGAATGTCCTCCTAAATATTTAGTAGCAGAATGCATCACAATATCAGCTCCTAAATCTAACGGTTTTTGCAAATAAGGTGTCGCAAAAGTATTATCAACCGCAAAAAGCAATTTATTTTCTTTCGTAATTTGAGCAATAGCCGTAATATCGGCCAATTTCATCAAGGGATTGGTTGGTGTTTCTACCCAAACCAATTTGGTATTGACGTTGATGAGCGATTTGAAAGTTGTCAAATCGGTCATATCCACAAAATGAAATTTTATTCCGAAATCGGCATAAATTCTAGAAAACATTCGGTAGGTTCCGCCGTATAAATCGTCCATCGCAATCACTTCATCACCAGGCTTTAAGAGTTTTAAAACCGAATCAGTTGCAGCCAAACCTGAAGAAAAAGCTAACCCTCGAACCCCATTTTCAATACTAGCTAACGCATCTTCTAAGGCTTGTCGGGTCGGATTTGCAGCCCTGCTGTATTCGTAATGATTGATGGGAACGCCTGGGCTTTTTTGTGCAAAAGTGGACGTATTATAAACGGGAGGCATTACTGCTCCTGTACTTGGATCATGGTGTTGGCCACCGTGAATTACTTTCGTGTTAAATTTCATCGTTATAAATTTTAGCAAAGATAAGAACTTGAATGCGTGTGAAGAAAGATTCGTGTCATAAGATTTATTTAAAATACATAAAGGCATTGCGAATCTTTACAGATAGTTATTTTTCACAATTAAAATCAGTATTTTTGCAAGATGGAATCGAATAGACAAAAAAAAATAGGAAGCGTTTTACAAAATGATTTAGTAGATATTTTGCAAGGCGAAGTGCGTAAAAATGGGATAACAAATTTAATTATCTCCGTTTCAAAAGTATCCGTAACTACCGATTTATCGGTGGCAAAAGTTTATCTGAGTGTCTTTCCTACAGAAAAAGGAGCAGAAATCATGGCTGCTATTAAATCAAACACCCCTCTAATCAAGCACGATTTATCACAACGCGTCAAATTGCAATTGCGAAAAGTGCCGAATTTAGTATTTTTCATAGACGACTCGTTAGACTATATTGAAAAAATCGACAAAGCCTTAATTGGCGATGAAAATCCGATTGAAAATCCGAATCTTTTAGAACGAAGAAAGAAATCATAGCGTGAAATTTCCACTTTACATAGCCAAACGTTATTTGTTTAGTGGTAGTAAAAACACGGCTATCAACATCATTACTGGCATCGCTTCGGTAGGAATTATTGTAGGAACGATGGCCCTTTTTGTGGTTTTATCTGTTTTTAGCGGTTTACGTGATTTCAGCTTGTCTTTTGCTAATGATTTTGACCCCGATTTAAAAGCCGTAGCCAAAATTGGAAAAACAATCCTTCTTTCTTCGGAACAAGCACAACAAATCAGTGACTTAGAAGGTGTGGCCTCTTTTACTAAAATCATAGAAGAGCGAGCCCTTTTTACCTTTAACGGAAAAGACCAATTAGCCAATATAAAAGGGGTTGATGCCAATTACACTCAGGTTAATCAAGTAGAAAAAACAATTTTTCAAGGGCAATGGCTTGAAGCAGATACCGAGCAAGTGGTGGTTGGCTATGGCATTAGCCAAAAGTTATCCATGGGATTATTTGATTTGGTCAATGTGTTTGAAACGTTTGTACCCAAACCCGGAAAAGGAACCATTGATTCACCAGACGGAGCTTTTAATCGCTCGGTTTTGATTCCTGTTGGGTTTTATTTTATTAATGAAGAATTGAATCAAAAATATGTTTTTGCGAATCTTTCCATCGTGCAAGAACTACTTGATTATCAACCCAATCAAATCTCGGGATTTGAAATTAAACTGCTTCCTAAAGCAGATGAAGCTGCCCTGACGGAAGCAATTCTAGCGATTCTAAACGATACCGTGGTGATAAAAAACAGAGCCCAATTAAACGAATCACTTTATAAAATGCTCAATACGGAGAATTTGGTTCTTTATTTAATCTTTTCGTTGGTTATTGCGGTGACACTTTTTACGTTAATTGGGGCTTTGATCATGATTATTATCGAAAAGAAATCAAACCTGAAAACGCTATTTAATTTAGGAGCCAATTTAAAAGAGTTGCGAAAAATATTTCTTTACCAAGGCTTTTTAATATGCATTCTTGGCGGTTTGGTTGGTTTACTACTTGGAATTATCATCACGCTCGTGCAACAAAAATTTGGTCTGATCATGATAAATGCCAACATGCCTTATCCTGTAAAATTCTCTTTTATAAACGTCTTAGCTGTAATTGGAACAATCACTTCGCTAGGTTTTATCGCTTCGGTCATTGCAAGTAGCCGGGTGAATAAATCGCTTTTGGAATAATTTGGAATAATATTATCTTCCAAGTAATGATAATGAGAAGCCTTTTTTTAACTATTATTTAACATTTATAAAAATATTTTGTGTGTTTTTTTATTTAAATTTACTTTTATTTGATAATAAAATGCTGACTATCAAGCCATACCGCTTTTCGACCCTCGACTAGCGACTTTTATTCTAATCTTCAATAAGAATAAGGTCAAAGATGGTTTTCGTGGGGCTTTACTAGAGTTACCCACGTTAATCAAAAAAACTAGATTTATACATTTATTTTAATCTAAAATTTATTAAATCATGAAAAAACTAAAATATATACCTTTATTATTTATAGCTTTTCTTGCTCTTTTTGCATGTAGCACTAACGAGGAAGCAGTTTCGACTACAAACGTGATTATGCCTGAGAGTGCAAAAGCACCCGAAGTCATCACATTTAAAAACGCTTTGATTGAAAATATTAAAGCTAAGCACGCGGCAAAAGATAAACCAGAGAATAATACAGATAAAATTAAGATTGATGCAGATTTTCTCGAAGCATCTAAATCATTTTTACTTGCAAGCGGCATCTCTCAAATAGAACTTGATTCTAAAGCAAAACAAAATGAAACAGAGATTCAAAAAATGGCTTTAGCCTTATTAGCTCAAAAAACTGCGGCAATCTATAACAATTAAATCCAAAAAAAAATGAAAAAATTAATTTTTACCCTCGTTTTATTTTGGGGTTTACAAACTTTTGCCCAAAAAACGGTTTATATATACAATTTTTCTAGCTACAATATAGAAATTGGTGAAATAACAACCAAACCAAACACTGGTACTTATCCATCATATACAAGTGTTTATGAAGCCACTTCTACTTCGGGACCAAGTTTGCTTCCGGTACCATCTGGTACTACATATATAATAGAGAACCCTGTTGTCTCACGGTTTCCATTTTACTCCTCAACAAGTGTTCCTGCAATTAAGAAATGGAGAAGATACACTAGTGCAAGCACTTCTGGAATTATTACAAGTTTAAACTTAAATAATAGCCTAGCCAACACCCAAAATTTTAAAAATATAAAATTTCAGGTACTTGCAGCTAATGGAAGTGTTATTGGCGGTGCTACCTTATCTGATTCTATGGATTTATATGAAAATTCATTTATAATAGCATTTTATGAATTTGACTCCTCTACTGGTACAACTTCAATTACTATAATTGACCTTTAATTTGATTATGTCAAGGAAAATAAATTATTTTCCTTGACATATCTAAAATATGAAAATATGAAAATAATAATACATAGCATTACTTTTCTATTTACTTTATACCTTACTGCTCAACCCAACTACATCAGAACATTAGGAACCTATTATGGGGATGACACCATGGTTATTCGTGATAGTGCCATGGACAGCAATGGTAATATTGTTATTTTTGGGAATATTAATATTACAGAAAACACAACTCAGTTTACTTTCTCCACATCAAATGCTCATCAACAAACTTTTGCTGGAGGAATATCTGATTGTTTTCTTGCAAAATTCACGCCTTTAGGCACTATACTTTGGGCAACCTATTTTGGCGGAGAAAATGAAGATAGAGCAAATAATGTCTCTATTGATTATTTAGACAATATAATACTTATTGGCACAACTAAAAGCTCCACTGGAATTGCAACCTTGGAGTCATTTCAACCTAATTTAAATGGATATACGGATCAATTTATCTCAAAATTTAATACAAACGGCATGTTGTTATGGAGTACATACTTTGGTGCTAATGATACAAGTGATTTTCCCATTTTAGATGAGTCCTCAGGAACCTTAGGTTATTCTAGTACTGCGATTAACAACAATGGTGAGATTTTCGCACTCATAAAAAATTCTTTACTCACTAATATGTCAACACAAGGTGTATTTCAAGAATTCAACACACACAATAATGGCTCAATGATTGTTAAGTTTAATTCAACTGGGGAAAGAATTTGGGCTACTTATTATGGAATTAACCTATCGCATGCCTATAATATTCAATGTGATAATGATGGTGTTTATGTGCTTGGACAAACTAATGACTGTCCTCCACTAGAACTTAATTCCTACTTTTCAAGCGATAGTGCCTTTCAACCAAGTCCCTCAAGTTGCGCAGATTTGTTTATTTCGAAATTTCATGCAGATCATGGCACGAGGGAATGGAGCACGTATTATGGTGGACTAAGTAAAGAATTTTTATTTAAAAAGAGTCTGAAAATACATAAAAACCATTTATATATTGCTGGAATAACAAGTAGTCTTACAAACATTACTACCCCAAATAGTTATTTACCAACCAAAGCAAATGGGACAACTTTTTTTTTCTCAAAATTTACAACTTATGGAGAACAAGTTTGGGGAACATATTACTATGATCCATCCATTGGCTCTATACCTTCTGCCATGCAACACATAGGTATTACTGCTTTTGATGATTATTTATACGTTTTTGGTAAAACCGAATTTGCTACAAATTTTACAACCGAAAACAGTTACCAAGAAATTTATAGTGGCGGCAGTGATGGTTTTCTTTTAAAATTCACAACAGATGGTGAACGTGATTGGGCAACTTATTTTGGCGGCTGGAGTGAAGATCGAGTGGATAATGTATTGTTTAAAGACGATGCTATTTTTTTATTGGGCATGACAAAAAGCGTTCAGAATATTTCAACTCAAAATGGTATACAACCCACTTTATTAAATTATGGCGACCCGAATCTTGGTGCACCAAGCAATATTTTTATTTCTAAGTTAGAACCAAATATATTATCATTACAAGAAAACAAAAGAAATACAGTTTCTGTTTATCCAAATCCTAATAACGGTAGTTTTACTCTTGTTTTACCAATTGAATCCGAAGCTGAAATAGAAGTTTTTGATATTTTAGGAAAAAAAATGTTCCAACAAAAAGTATTTACAAACCAAACTATTTCTACAAATAATTGGTCAAAAGGAATTTATTTAGCTAAAATAACAAGTGGTAACAGCATTTTTGAAACGGTTAAAATTGTGGTGGAGTGACAAAAAATAAAAAAAAGGGGCAAAAAAATCATTTAAAAATTTCTTGCCCCCACATTTATTTCTGTATAATAAGTACCTCTAAACCACCTGATAATCAGCATAAACAGCAGAAATCTCATCAAAAATAGCCAATAAAGCCATCGCTCCGTCGGTAGTAACTAACTTTTGTTTGTATTCTTTGAATCCGTGAATACCTTTGAAGTAATTGGTATAATGACGACGCATTTCGAAGATGCCAACGCGTTCGCCTTTCCATTCCATCGACCAAATGAGGTGATTTCTAGCGGCTTCGATGCGGTCTTTCATGGTTGGTTCGGGCAAATGCTCTCCGGTTTTGAAATAATGCTTGATTTCTTTAAAAATCCACGGATAACCAATGGCTGCACGACCAATCATCATGCCATCTAATCCGTATTTATCTCGGTATTCTAATGCTTTTTCTGGCGAATCAATGTCGCCGTTTCCAAAAATAGGCATCGTAATTCTCTGGTTGTTTTTTACGCGGGCAACGTGTGACCAATCGGAATGTCCTTTATACATTTGGGCACGCGTGCGAGCATGAACGGTTAAAGCTTGCACGCCAATGTCTTGCAATCGCTCGGCCACCTCATCAATATTGATGGAATTTTCATCCCAACCCAATCGGGTTTTTACGGTAACCGGAAGATTGGTTCCTTTGATAACGGCTTTCGTAAGTCTAACCATCAAATCAACATCTTTTAAAACGCCTGCTCCTGCTCCTTTACACACTACTTTTTTAACTGGACAACCAAAGTTAATATCGACTAAATCGGGTTGTACCGCTTCCACAATTCGAGAAGACATCTCCATTGCTTCTTCATCGCCACCAAAAATTTGGATGCCAACGGGACGTTCATAATCAAAAATATCAAGTTTCATTTTGCTTTTCATTGCATCACGAATCAAACCTTCGGACGAAATAAATTCTGAATACATCAAATCGGCTCCGTGCAATTTGCATAATCGACGAAACGGCGGATCACTCACATCTTCCATTGGGGCAAGAAGTAAAGGAAAATCAGGTAATATGATGTTTCCGATTTTTGGCATTTGAATTAATTTTTTTGCAAAAATACTAATTTTTGTTGGTTTCAAGTTTAAGGTTTCAAGTTTCAATCCTAAAAATCAAAACTTTGCTTTATATTTGCACACAATTCTGTACTGAGCAGTGTTTGCGTTAGGGATGGGAGCGGCATCCTTTTGTGGAGCTTGCGGAACAAAAGATAGAGCGTACAGCCCGACCCTTGTGGGAACGCCCCGAAAAAATCAGGGTAAACCAAAAAAATTGAATTAAACGAAGATGAAGAACATACGAAATTTTTGCATTATTGCTCACATTGACCACGGAAAAAGTACGCTGGCCGACCGACTATTGGGTGCTACCCAAACGGTAACCGCTCGTGAAGAAAAAGCCCAGTTGCTAGACAGCATGGATTTGGAACGTGAACGCGGGATTACGATTAAAAGTCACGCCATCCAGATGGAATATGAATATCAAGGTGAGAAATATATTTTAAACTTGATTGACACCCCTGGACACGTTGATTTTTCGTATGAAGTCTCTCGGTCAATCGCTGCCTGCGAAGGAGCTTTGTTGATTATTGATGCGGCTCAAAGCATTCAAGCTCAAACGATTTCGAATTTATATTTAGCGTTAGAAAATGACTTGGAAATTATTCCAGTGTTGAATAAAGTGGATTTACCAAGTGCTAATCCAGAAGAAGTAAGTGATGATATTATCGATTTGCTAGGCTGTAAATTAGAAGATATTATTCATGCTTCGGGTAAAACTGGCTTTGGTGTTGAGAATATTTTAGCGGCGATTATTGAAAAAATTCCGCCTCCAAAAGGAAACAAAGACGAACCGTTACAAGCCTTAATTTTTGACTCTCACTACAATCCGTTTAGAGGAATTGAAGTTATTTTTAGAGTAAAGAATGGCGAGATTAAAAAAGGGCAGAAGATTAAATTCATGGCAACGGGCAATGAATATTATGCAGATGAAGTAGGCACTTTAAAGCTGAATCAAGTTCCAAAAAACGTAATTTCGACTGGCGATGTTGGTTATTTAATTTCGGGTATCAAAGAAGCGAAAGAAGTAAAAGTAGGCGATACGATTACTGATGCCAAAACGCCAACAACCAATATGATTACTGGTTTTGAAGATGTAAAACCGATGGTTTTTGCTGGAATTTATCCAGTTGACACCGAAGATTATGAAGATTTACGTGCTTCAATGGAAAAATTGCAATTAAACGATGCTTCATTAGTATTTGCTCCAGAAAGTTCTGCCGCTTTAGGTTTTGGTTTCCGTTGTGGATTTTTAGGCATGTTGCATTTAGAAATCATTCAAGAACGATTAGAACGCGAATATGATATGACTGTGATTACAACAGTTCCCAACGTTTCCTATTTAGCGTATACCAAAAAAGAGCCAGAAGTTGGTTTTGTGGTTAACAATCCTTCCGATTTGCCAGAACCTTCTAGGCTTGACCGAGTAGAAGAACCTTATATTAAAGCCACTATCATTACCAAAGCTGATTTTGTTGGAAATGTAATGGGTTTATGTATCGAAAAACGCGGTGTCATTACCAATCAAACGTATCTTACCACTGAACGAGTGGAATTAAATTTTGATATGCCCTTGGCAGAAATTGTATTTGATTTTTATGATCGATTGAAAACAGTTTCTAAAGGATATGCTTCTTTTGACTATTCGCCAATTGGCATGCGAACTTCAAAATTAGTTCGATTAGATGTGTTATTAAATGCTCAAAACGTAGATGCTTTATCGGCTTTAATTCACGAAGACAATGCGTACAACATTGGCAAAAAAATGTGTGAGAAATTACGTGAATTGATTCCGAGACAACAGTTTGATATTCCGATTCAAGCGGCCATTGGGGCAAAAATTATTGCCAGAGAAACGATAAAAGCCTTGCGAAAAGATGTTACGGCCAAATGTTATGGTGGCGATATTTCACGTAAACGAAAACTATTGGAAAAGCAGAAAAAAGGAAAAAAACGAATGCGTCAAGTTGGAAACGTAGAGATTCCACAAGAGGCGTTTATGGCTGTATTGAAGTTGAATGATTAGGAAATAAGTTACTGAGGAAAAATACATGAGAACCCAATGACGAAAGTTGTTGGGTTTTTTTTGAATGTTTTTTTAAGAATATCTTCTGAAAATTGCCCACGGTTTTAACCGTGGAAACTATAAAAAATACAGCTATCATCTTACTCTCAAATCATCCCATGGAAAAAACTGTGGGAAAAATTTAAAAAAAATTTGATGTTCTAGCGATTATATCGTTTTGAACACAATTAATTACATCCAAAAAGAGTTAATGCTATTAAATTCAATTTCTTTCAAAACCTTCGTACCTTTGTGGTTCGAAAAAATAAACGCATGTTAGAAGACAAATCATCGCCCCGCACCTCCATCGCTCAATTGGGAGAATTTGGTTTAATAGACCATTTAATCACGAAATTTACAGTCAAAAATTCGTCAACCCTTATGGGAATTGGCGATGATGGAGCAGTAGTAGATTTTGGCACCAAAAAAACAGTAGTATCAACCGATTTATTGATTGAAGGCGTCCATTTTGATTTGGCCTATATGCCACTCAAACACTTAGGTTATAAAGCTGTTGTGGCGAACCTATCCGATATATGTGCCATGAATGCCAAACCAACGCAAATAACCGTCTCTGTGGCTGTTTCTAGTCGGTTTCCACTAGAAGCTTTAGAGGAATTATTTGATGGCATTGCAATTGCTTCTGAAGTTTATCAAGTAGAAGTAATTGGTGGCGACACTACTTCTTCACAAAAAGGACTAATCATTTCGATTACGGCATTGGGCGAAGCTCAAACGGACGAACTTGTTTATAGAACTGGAGCTCAAGAAAATGATTTGATAGTTGTTACTGGAGATATTGGTGCTGCGTATATGGGTTTACAAGTATTAGAACGCGAAAAACAAGTGTTTCAGGTTAATCCAAAAAACCAACCCGATTTAGAGCCTTATACGTATTTAATAGAAAGACAATTAAAACCAGAAGCTCGAACAGATATTCGGGAGTTGTTAGAAAAACTAGAGGTTAAACCAACTTCCATGATTGATATTTCGGATGGCTTATCTTCTGAAATTATGCATATTTGCAAACAATCAAACAAAGGTTGTTCTATATATGAAGAAAAACTGCCGTTAGACCCACAATTAATATCAGTTTGTGAGGAATTCAACATCGACAGCACAACCGTAGCCATCAATGGTGGTGAAGATTATGAATTGCTCTTTACAATTGCTTTAGAAGATTTTGATAAAATCAAAGCCAATCCAAATCTTACCGTTATCGGACATATTAATCAAGAAGCGGAAGGCATGCATTTAATTACGCGAGCAAATCAAAAGATTGAATTAAAGGCAAGAGGTTGGAATGCTTTAAGCGAATAAAAATTATACTTATATCATAAAAAAAGCGATACATTGGGGTGTATCGCTTTTTTTAAAACCTTCTTTTTTTAATTTTTTAGTCGACTTTTAAATAGTTCTTTCGTTGGGGCAAAAGGGTGGTATTTCATGTTCTATTCGACTAATATCGTTCTCGGGTCAATATTTTAATAATAAATGATTACTTGTTTATTGATACTGTAAAGATATATCGACTTATAGTTTCATCAAATACGGTTTTACACAGAAAGCATTACGGTTTTACGCTTTTTTGATTGCGGTTTCCCGTAAATTCATATTCAATAAATCCACAAAAAAAGCAATAGCTTTTGAACTATTGCTTGAAGATTTCTTGGAGCGACCAATAAAAATGTCTTGGGACTACAAAAGACAGTGCTTAAATCGGTTTACTCATTTTCCGAAAAACAAAAAAGGTATTTAACTAACTCGATGTAAAAATAAACTGATTTTCAATACTTTGCTTACGGTTAACCACAAATTTAGCTGCGGTTTTACTCCAATTTGATTACGGTCAAAAATAAAAAAAGGATTGACTAAATCAACCCTTTGTTTTTTGCTTCGCTAATTAGCTCAATATCACTACTGGCTTTTACGTTTAAAATTTCTTTTAAATTCAATTTTCTTTTTTCAATTGCACTTAACGACAGCGGAACATAAGTTGGCAAATCTTTTGTTTTTACTCCTTTTGACAAATGAAACAAAATTTGTTTGTCAAAATCATCTACTTGAAGATTTTCATATTGGGATTGACTAACAAATTTAACCACTGTTTGACTATAATAATTGTCATCATTTAAAATTTTATTAAAAGCCAATAGCAATTCATCAAACGTCAAATCGTTTTTAATGATAAGTCCGTTCGGATTAATTTCTTTGATTATAGAATTAATTTTGATTAACTCTGTATGCATCGTCAATAAAATAATTTTACATTTTGGCATTTCTTTTCGAAGTAATTTTGCCAAATCCTCACCAGACATGATATTTTTTTCCTCATAAGGCGGCATACTAATGTCTAGAAAAGCGATGTCAAAAGGCTGTTCAGCCGACATAATTGTTTCATAAGCCGACTTACAATTGTTTGCTTGCGTGGTGGTATATTCAAAATTATTGGCACTATAGCTTTTTAAAGCATTTTTGTAAGCTTCTATAATAAACGGATGGTCGTCAACAATAATAATTTGGTAGTTTTTAGACATAATGTGGTAGTAGATTATTATTCAATAGGTATATCGATGGTTATACTTGTTCCTTTTCCTTTTTTTGATTTTATTTCAAATGTTCCCTGACACGAAGTTACACGAGATTCTATATTTTGCAAACCAATTCCTTTACTTTTTTTATCAACATCAAATCCAACACCATCATCAAGTATGGTTAAATGAATATTTTCAGCATCTTTAATTAAATTGACTGAAACATTTTTAGCAAAGGCGTATTTATTAATATTCTGTAATGATTCTTGAATAATTCGGTACACATTAATTTTAACATCATTATTAATTTTGTCCCAATTAAAAGAAGAATCTATTTTATATAGTAATAATCTATCTTCAGACAAAACTTTCTGCTCTTCCAATAAATTTGTTAAAATGGCTACAAAGTTATTAATTAAAGCAAACTTTTCTCTACTCAATTCATGTGAAATTTCTCGAATATCTTGTTCAATATTTTTCAATTCTGAAATATAGTGATTTCTTCCATCAATTGCTTGTTCATCACTTTTTTTGTTTAAGCTATCAAGGTTTAGACGAGCTCCAAATAAACGCCCTAACACGCCATCATGAAGCTCTTGTCCGATACGTTGTTTTTCTTTTTGAATAACATCATCTAATTGTTTTTGCTGACTCAACATCAAGGCATAAATTTCCTCATTAGCTCTCTGTTGGGCTTCACGAAGCTTAAAACGGGCATTTCTATTTTTCTGATCACGAATTATATATAATAACACCACAATAAAAAAGGCTAATAAAGTGAAAAGAATAATATTTCTATTCTGAATAGTTAATTGCTCCTTTTGTCTTTTAATTTCATCAGTTTCAAATTCAATTCTGGCAAATTTCTCGCTTACTTTTCGTTCTGTTTGAATTAAAGTATCGCTCAAACTCACGTATTGTTTAGAATAGTAATTGCTTTTTTCTGTTTCTACATTACCTAGCTGCTTCAATGTCAACAATTGATGCCCAATACTGTTTGACTGAAGTGCAAGATTGTGAGCCTCTACCGCATAGCTTAAAGCACTGTCTTTTTGTTTCATATCATTGTAATATTCGGAAAGGTGAATTTTACTAACGATTATCCCAGTTACTACGTTTAAACTATCTCTGATTTTTAAGGCTTGGTAAAATGAATTAGGCAGGTCAGAAAAATCATTAACCTTTAATTTAGCATGAGATAAATTATCCAAAACCATCGCGTATAAAGCAGTATCATCCTTTTTTAAATTAGGTTCTTTATAAGCAAGATTAAAGTTGATAAAAGCATCCTCAAACTCATTTTTATTTTTATAAATTAAACCTATGTTGTTGAGGGTGCTCGCTTTGCGTTGTAGAAATTTGGGGATTTCATTTTTTTCAACAATCGCAAGGGCTTTTCTATGAAAATCAATAGCATTATCATAATCACCTAACTCCGTTAAAGACATCCCAATTAAACTAAGGGCCTGATATTCTAAATAACTGTCTTTACCCAAACGCAAAAACTTCATCGCAATATAGGCGGAATTTTCAGCTCCTCGAAAATCCCGATTATTAAATTGAATTTCTGCTTTATTGAGGTACATTTCCCCTATATTCAAGTTGTCTTTAAGCTTTAGGTATTCTTTTTCTGCTTGGTTATAATACAAATAAGCACTATCACTTTTGACTACTTTTTTATAGTAATCTCCCAAAAAAGAGTAAGATCTTGCCAAGTTGAGTGTGTCGTCTACTTGTTGAGCTAAAAGCTTAATTTTTTCAGAGGTTTTTCTAAAATCTTCAAATTTATTTAGATTAAAATAGCGGATAGCTACTCTGAGGTAATTTTTCCGATTAGTAGAATCATTAGGAAGTGCTTCAACAATAGAAAGTGCTTTTGTATTATTTTTATAACGTTCACTAAAATTAAGGTTATCGTCAAAGGCATTGTCCAAAAAGAGAGAAAGAGAATCTTGCTTATTTTCTTTGTCTGATAGATTGTTCTTATTATCTGAACAAAAGGTCAAAAAAACGAATGCAAATGCTAATAAGAAGGTTTTCTTTTTCAATTTTTCTAGGTTAAGACTAGTCAAATATAAATAAAAAAAAAGACTACTTTTAAAAGTAGTCTTAAATATATTTTTGTTTGAATTTGTGAATTACACTAAATCTCTCTTTTTTGATGGACTAGTTGAATATTCTCCTGTTTCTGTAACCATTACTAAATCTCTTTTCTTAGAAGGACTAGTTGAATACTCTCCAGTATCATTTGTAGAGTCAGCAGAGAATAATAAATCTCTCTTTTTTGATGGACTAGTTGAATATTCTCCTGTTTCTGTAGCCATCACTAAATCTCTCTTCTTAGATGGACTAGTTGAATACTCTCCAGTTTCTGTAGCCATCACTAAATCTCTCTTTTTTGATGGACTAGTTGAATACTCTCCAGTTTCGCTTGTTGCCTCATTTGTAATTAAAAGGTCTCTTTTCTTTGATGGGCTAGTTGAATATTCTCCTGTTTCTGTAGCCATCACTAAATCTCTTTTCTTAGATGGGCTAGTTGAATACTCTCCAGTTTCCATTAATTGTGGTTCGTCATTAGCAATGTTCTTATTAGTAAAATCTGTCGATGTTACAGAAGCGAACATAAATAAACCTAAAAATGCGAATAATGTCTTCATATTATAATAGTTTTTAGTTTTTGTTTTAATTTTTTGGTGCAATCTTAAATAGTGTGGCAATTTCATGAGCTGAGAGATGGTTGCCAAACGTGGACATTTCTCATTCACGGTGTAAAAATATATCGCATCTCTTATTACACCAATAAAATAAAGGGATGAATGGTAGATGTCATCCTTTCGGTTGTAGAATGCAATAAAATCTTGGTGGAATACCTTCTTTTAAATATCTTTAAAATTAGTGCCCGCTAGTTGGACAATAAGTTGCTCTACCTTCTCTTTGTAGCCCTTAGAAAACGGAAGTTGGGTTTTCGAGTTTTTAATGTAGCAAACCGTATTTCCAGTGTGAACTCTGGAAACAAAGTTTTTATTAACGATATAGCTGTTATGAATCCGAAAGAAGTTTTCAGGTAAATTTTCTTCAAAATATTTTAATGTTTTAAAAGCAATAATCACTTCTCCATTTTTCATAGTGATATCCGTTGAGTTATTGTCTGCTTTTAAAAAAGCAATTTCATCCAATTCTAAAAATCGATAATCGCCGTAGGATTTAATACAAATTAAATTGCGTTCTACTTCTTCTTTTGGAACAATAGCACGAATCGAAAGCTCTGATAGCGACTTAATTTCAGCTAAAATAGGTTCTAGTTCCATCGTCTTAGATTCTTTTGGCAATTGTTCTAAAAGCACTTCAGAAAGTTGCTTTACAATAATTTCAGTATTTAATGTTTCTTTTTTAGCACTCCCTAATTCTAAAATTGCCTCTTTTAACCCCGAAATTTCATTTTTCAACTGAACTAGCCATTCTTCTTGATTTGGCTGAGTTTGAATCGGTAAGGTGTGTAATGAAAGAGATGAGTTTGAACGCTCTTCCGGAAGATTCTCTTTTTCTTCCAAAATATTCGATGGTGTTTCTTGTAATATTCTAGGTTTCGGATTTAATCGAATAACAGGAATATCGTTTGTTTTTTCAAATCGTAATACTGCTTTTCGTACCTCACTAACCGCAAACGGTTTAAGTAGAAAGTCCAAAACATCAAATTTTAACGCATCGAATGCCTTTGAAGCATCGTGGGAAATTGCAATCACTTGTGGTATTTTTTTTAAATACCGATGTAATTCGTTGATAAACAATAAAGAAAGACCAGAAGCAGACGAAATTGGATTAATTTCTAGAAAAATAAAATCGGGTTGGTGTTCTAACACAAGATTCAAAGCATCATCATACTGTGTAGCTGAGCCTAAAAGTGTAAAATTTGAAAAACCTTCCATAACGGACTGTATTTTCAAAATACTTTTAGTATCATCATCAAGAATGAGATATGAATAATTCATAAACCTATCAAATCTGTTAATTAAAACGTAGGGTGCACCAACAACCTTTTGTTTTAGTTTCTATATTAAGCTGATTTGTAGGTTATTAGATTAAAATTTGGGGATATTTTAAACTTTAACAATTTTAATTATAATAATTTAATAAAACAGGGACTAATTATTATAATTATTAACAAACATAAGTTAAAAACACACTTGGAAATGTAAATTTTCTTGCTTTTCGACAAGTTGCAAAATACACCGATAAAAAACTTAATCCCTTTAAATTTGAATCTAAAATCAGCAATTGTTAAAATTGAAAACACTTTATAAAAGTTGGTTTACTAATTGTTATTTTCGCAAAAAAATAATCTTATGAAAAAATTATTCTTACTACTACTTTGTCTTTTGAGTTTAAATTTATTTGCACAAGAAGAGGGAAAATCAAGTTTTAAAAGAAACGAAATCAAAGGAAACGCCTTATTTTTAGTATTAGGCACTTTTGAAGCAACTTATGAACGTTTAATTAATGAAGAATCGGGGTTTGGAATTTCTTTACACGTTCCGTTTACGAACGATTCAGATATTAATTTTTCGGTAACCCCTTATTATAGGTTCTATTTTGGGAAAAAACCTGCTGCAGGCTTTTTTGTTGAAGGTTTTGGGATGCTGAATCAAGTAGATGATTATATTTATGATTACAACAGTAATTTTGAAGATAAAAATGAAACCATCACCGATTTTGCTTTTGGTTTAGGGCTTGGCGGAAAATGGATTACGAATCGAGGAGTGATTTTTGAAATTAACGCTGGAGTTGGACGAAATTTATTTAGCGAGTACAATGAAAACCGCGATTACGAGTTTATCGGTCGAGGTGGAATTACAGTTGGATATCGGTTTTAAAAGCTATTGTTTTAAAACAAAAAATCCCAATTTTTAAGATTGGGATTTTTGTTTTTATTACATTTTCATCAGCCAGTTTCGCATGGAAACTTCGTTTTGTATAATTTCGCGTAAAGCAGAAATAGCAACTCTATCTTGTTTCATCGAATCTCGATGGCGAATCGTAACGGTTTTATCTTCTGCAGTTTGATGATCTACCGTAATGCAAAAAGGCGTTCCTAAGGCATCTTGTCTTCGATAACGTCTTCCTACGGCATCTTTCTCATCGTAAGCCACATTAAAATCCCATTTTAATTCTTCCATGATTTTTTTGGCAATGTCTGGTAAACCGTCCTTTTTGACCAAAGGCAAAATAGCTGCTTTTGTTGGAGCCAAAACAGAGGGCAAACGCAATACCGTTCGTGTTGAACCATCTTCTAAGGTTTCTTCTTTTAATGAATTAGAGAAAACTGCCAAAAACATACGATCTAATCCAACGGATGTTTCTACCACATAAGGAACATAATTTTTATTTTCTTCTGTATCAAAATATTGCAGTTTTTTTCCGGAAAACTGTTCATGTGCTTTTAAATCAAAATCGGTTCGCGAATGAATTCCTTCTAATTCTTTAAATCCAAAAGGGAAATTAAATTCAATATCGGCTGCTGCATTGGCATAATGAGCTAATTTTTCATGGTCATGAAAACGATAATTTTTTTCGCCTAAACCAAGGGACAAATGCCAGTTTAAACGAGTTTCTTTCCAGTATTCATACCATTTCATCTCTTCGCCTGGTTTTACAAAAAACTGCATTTCCATTTGTTCAAATTCTCGCATTCTAAAAATAAATTGGCGAGCCACAATTTCATTACGGAAAGCTTTTCCTGTTTGGGCAATTCCAAACGGAATTTTCATTCGTCCTGATTTTTGTACATTCAAAAAATTGACAAAAATACCTTGTGCTGTTTCTGGTCTGAGGTATAAATCCATAGCAGAATCGGCTGAAGCTCCTAATTTTGTGCCAAACATTAAGTTAAACTGGCGGACTTCTGTCCAATTTCTGGAGCCTGATTCCGGACAAGCAATTTCTAATTCTTCAATTAATGCTTTTACATCGGCCAAATCTTCATTCCCTAACGAACGAGCCATTCGCTCCAAAATTTCGCGTTGTTTGGCTTTATATTCCATCACACGAGCATTGGTTGTAACATATTGTCCTTCGTCAAAAGAATCGCCAAAACGTTCTCTCGCTTTATCAATTTCTTTTTGAGCTTTTTGATTTAATTTTTCGGCATAATCCTCAATTAAAACGTCTGCTCGATATCTTCGTTTCGAATCTTTGTTGTCAATTAACGGGTCGTTAAACGCATCAACGTGACCAGACGCCTTCCATGTAGTTGGATGCATAAAAATAGCGGAGTCAATTCCCACAATATTTTCGTGCATTTGCACCATCGATTTCCACCAATATTCTCTAATGTTTTTCTTTAGTTCCACCCCGTTTTGAGCATAGTCATAAACTGCACTCAATCCGTCGTAAATTTCACTGGATTGAAAAATAAATCCGTACTCTTTTGCGTGTGAAATTACGTTTTTAAATAAATCTTCTTGTTTTGCCATAATGATGCAAAAATATAAAAAGTGAAGAGATAAGCGAGCATGTTATGAAAGTTTTAAAAAAAATGTAATTTTAAAGCCTAGTTGCGTTCTTTACTTTAATAAACCGCTCAATTATGCTGAAAGATTTACTTAATTTATTGTTTCCAAAGGTTTGTATGGCTTGCCGCGACGTCTTGCTAGCAAATGAGAATACAATTTGTGCTAGTTGTCGACATGAATTGCCCTTAACAAACCATGTAGAAACAGCATCAAATGAACTTAAACAGAAATTTTACGGGCGGCTTTCGCTTGAACATGCTTCTGCATTATTATATTTTCATAAAAAAGGATTGGTTCAAGAATTAATCCATCAATTAAAATACAAAAACAAACAAGAAATTGGTCATTTTTTAGGAGAATGGTATGCTTTTGATTTAAAATCAATTCATGAACAACATCATTTTGATGCGATAATTCCAGTTCCACTTCATCGAAAAAGAAAAATAGAACGCGGTTATAACCAGTTAACTACATTTGGTCAAGCACTCTCCAAATCATTAGAAGTACCGTTATGCGAAAATATTCTACATCGAGATAGTTATGCCGTAACTCAAACTAAAAAGAGTTTTCTAGATAGAATTGATTCCTCTAAAACGATTTTTGATGTGGAATTTACAGCAGAAGACCATCACAAACACTTTTTACTGATTGACGATGTAATGACAACAGGAGCTACTTTAGAAAAATGTGGCAAAGCACTCTTAAAAATTCCTGGAGCAAAATTAAGTATTGTCTGTATGGCTTACACGCATTGATTAACATAAACAAAATCCTAAAAGATTTTATTTGCTTGAAATATAATTGTTATTTTGCTACTTGAAATAAAGTCATTTTACATGAGAATTTTTATCCTATTTATACTTTCCATCTTACTAACTAGTTGTGCCAAAAGAGGAACAATCACCGGTGGATTGAAAGATTCTATTCCACCAATCATGAAAATGAGTGAGCCAAAGAATTTTTCGACTGAATTTACGGGAAATAAAATCAAGCTTTATTTTGACGAATACATCAAGTTAAAAGACATCAATAAACAGTTGATTGTTTCGCCACCGATGAAAAATAAGCCTGTAATTTCTCCAACCTCAGCCACTAAAGTGCTCACGATAACCTTGAAAGACACCCTTTTGCCAAACACTACTTATAGTTTCAATTTTGGCCAAAGTATTCAAGACAATAACGAAGGAAATCCGTATCAGCAATTTAAATATATTTTTTCAACGGGAACGTATATTGATTCCTTGCAATTAGTGGGTCAAATAAAAGATGCTTTCAGTAAAAAAGTAGACAATTTTGTATCGGTAATGCTCTATGAACGCAATGAAACCTTTTATGATTCAATTGTTTACAAAGAAGTGCCTCGTTATGTAACCAATACGTTAGACAGTTTAAAAACCTTTCAATTAGACAACTTAAAAGCAGGAAGTTACTTATTAGTTGCAATGAAAGATGTGAACAATAATAATAAGTTTGATCCCAAAACAGATAAAATTGCATTTCATAATGAAGTTGTGACCATTCCGGATAGTGCTGCTTATGAATTAGAATTGTTTAAGGAGGAATTACCCTTTAAACCCATTCGTCCCTCACAAGCGGCTGGAAATCGTATTTTATTAGGATATGAAGGCAAAGCAAAAGCGGTAAAACTTACGCTTCGAAACGGAAACGAAGTCATTCCCTCCGTAATTACACCATTTGAGAAAAAAGATTCCCTTCAAATATGGTTTAAACCAGTCAAAGCAGATTCACTTTCGCTTCATGTTAATTACAACAATCTTGAAAAAGAATATACCGTAAAATATAGCAAACAAAAAACAGATTCTTTACAAATTAGTCCTACTCAAACGAGCGTTTTACATTTAGGCGATCAATTCAGATTAAAAAGTAGCGTGCCGATTAGCAAAATAAATCCTGAAAAAATTTCTATAATGAATAAGGATTCAATTCAAGTGGCATTTACTTCTTTTTATGATGAGGAAAATCAGCAAATTGAAATAGATTTTAAGAAGGAACCGCTCCAAAAGTATAAATTCACCCTTCTAAAAGGGGCTTTGACGGATATAATTGAACGTGAAAACGATTCGGTTGTGTTTACACTCGGCACAAAGAATGTGAGCGATTACGGAAATTTACGCCTAAACTTAGAAGGAGTCAAATCGTTTCCAATTATAGTAGAACTCACCAATGCAAAAGGCGATGTGCAAGCTTCTGCCTATTCGGAAGGAGAAACAACCCTTGATTTTACTTTTCTGCAACCCAATTTATTTACGATTCGGATTATTTATGATACCAATAAAAATAAAATTTGGGATACCGGAAGTTATTTAGAAAAACGACAAACCGAAGAAGTTCGTTATTTTCCAACGGAGATTGATGTACGAGCAAATTGGGATGTAGACCAAACGCTCAAATTAGGTGGAGGTTGATTAACTTTTTAATTCAAAATCATCTCTATCGAATAAAAACTTGAATTTTTTTCGATTTTTTAGGAGTTTTCTTTGGTCTAAAGTTGCCAAAAAAACACCTTCTTCTTCGGTTGGTTCAACAATACAATTTCCTAATTCATCTATGGCTTGCGAATGTCCGATGTATTCGTGTTTGTTCATATCCATTCCAATTCGGTTTACGCCAATGACAAAACTCATGTTTTCTATGGCTCTCGCTTTTAATAAAACATCCCAAGCGGCAATTCGTGTTTTTGGCCAATTAGCTACATAAATTAGTAAATCATAGTCTTCTACATTACGAGCAAATACTGGAAAACGCAAATCATAGCAAATTTGTAAACAAATTTTCCAACCCATGAATTTAATGATTTTTTTTGTTGTGCCGGGTTGGTATATTTTATCTTCACCAGCCAGCGTAAACAAGTGTTTTTTATCGTAATACTCCATTTCTCCCGAAGGAAAAGCAAAAATCATTCGGTTATAAAACTGTTCTTTTTCAAATATGATGATACTTCCGGTAATAGCACATTTTCTTTTGGTAGCGATGGTTCTCATCCAAGAAACGGTTTCACCATTCATGGTTTCAGCAGAAATAAAAGGTTCCATTGTAAAACCAGAAGAGAACATTTCGGGCAATACAAAAAGATTAACCTCTTCCTCTATCGCCATTATTTTTTCTTGAAAATATAAAATATTGGCAATCGGATTATCCCAAACAATCGGTGCTTGAATCAGGGCAATGTTCATTTTATTTAATTTCTATTTCGTCCACAAAAATAAAAGCATCACCATTTGAAGGAAAACCTTGGTGCCATTCTGGTAATTTTCCAAAATTGGTAGCAACAACTTTTATGTATCTTGCTTTTTGCGAATTAAATTGCAATACAAAAGGTTTTATTACGGTTTCATATTCTTTTGGGTCAACTGAATTCTCCACTTCGCCCACTTTTTTAAATGTGATAGTATCTTCTGAAGTATAATAGGTCACTTTTGTCGGCATTAAAATCCAAGAACGGGTGTCTTGCAAAAAGTTGGAGCTAATGAAACTTATTTCTTGATTTTTTTGCATATCAATAACACATTCGAAATTTTGGTTTTGAAAACCTTGCCATTCGCCTTTTCGCCAGTTTTCGTTGCCATAAATGCCGTCTAACAAACCATCATTGCCACCCGCGTGATATTGTGGATTGTATTTTGATTTAATAGCAATGGTGTAATTGTTTGGCTTTTTGAAGAATTGGGCAGAAACACTATTGCTGTTTTCATCATTATGCTTCACGTAAGCACTTATTTTTTCAGACTGCGAAATTTCAATCGGACCTGAATACTTCATCCAAGCAGGTTTTTCAGGAGAAGAAGAATTAAAAATATAATAAATTTCGTCCTTCTGATTTTGAGATAAAATTTCGATTTTCAGCTTGTCTTTAAACGATTTGCTTTCTGCTTGAATTACAGGAACCTGAATAATTTTTTCAAAATTATTAATTTTAGTTGCAGCTGTAACTTCTTTTAAATAGCCATTCATTCCTTTTTTAGTAATGGAAAGTTGTTCTTTATTTTCGAAATTAACCTTCAACTTTTCAAAATAAGCAGTTGTTTTAGTATAACCCAATTGTCCCGGCGTAACTGAATAAATTCCCATAGAACTTAAAACATACCAAGCAGACATTTGACCGCAATCTTCGTTTCCAATTAAACCATCGGGTTTGTTTGTATAGAAATTATCTAAAATGTAGTTTACTTTTTCATTCGTTTTTTCGGATTTACCGATATAATTATACAAATAGGCCATGTGATGACTAGGTTCGTTTCCATGCGCATATTGGCCAATTAAACCCGTTACGTCAACTTGTTCTCGTCCGGTGGTTTTGCTTTCAGCATTAAACATTTCATCTAGTTTGGCTTCAAATTTGTCGTTTCCGCCATAAGCTTCAATCATTCCGGGAATATCATGAGGCACAAAAAACGTGTATTGCCAAGCATTTCCTTCGGTAAAATTATTGTTTACTTCTCTTGGATCAAAAGGTTTGTCCCAACCGGCATTTTTCTTTGGGCGAATGAATCTGGTTTCCCAATCAAAAATATTTTTCCAATTTTGAGAACGTTTCATGAAATATTCATAATCTTCTTTTTTATTTAAAATTTGAGCCATTTGAGCTATACACCAATCGTCATAAGCGTATTCAACGGTTTTTGAAACACTTTCGTGGTCATCATCTATCGAAATAAACCCGTTTTCTTTGTAAGCTTTCAAACCCAAAACATCTCTCATGGCTGAAGCTTTACTTGCTTCAAAAGCTTTTTCGTAATCAAAACCTTTAATTCCTTTTGTCATCGCATCTGCAATTACAGAAACGGAATGATACCCAATCATACAATCGGTTTCATTGGAAGCCAATTCCCAAACGGGCAATCTTCCACCTTGTTCAAATTGCTTGATAAAAGTATTGATATAATCTGAAGTTCGTTTTTTGTCAATCAGCGTATATAAAGGATGTGCGGCTCTAAAAGTGTCCCAAAGTGAAAAAACAGTGTAATAATCAAATCCTTCTGCTGTGTGAATTTCATTATCTCTTCCACGATATTTTCCGTCTAAATCTTGTGCAATATTAGGTTGCATCATGGTGTGATATAAAGCGGTGTAGAAGATCGCTAATTTGTCTTTATCATCAGAAGTAACTTCAATTTTGGATAATTCTTTGTTCCATAAAGCTTCCGTTTCTTTTTTAACTTTATCAAAATCCCAATGCTTGATTTCTGAACTGTTTAATTTGGCACCTTCATAACTCGTAGGAGAAAGTGATACTTTTACTAGAATTTTTTCTCCTTTTTTGACCATTTTAGAAAAACAAGCTTTAAGCTCCGTTCCTGAATAAAATTCTCCTTTTGAAACACTATTTGACTTTACTTTTGTAAACTTCATTGGAGTGTTAAACTCAATTCGTGCATATACATATTGATTTTGAGCCCAAGCTTCACTTCTTCTTAAAACCTCAATTGTTTGGTCGTCTATAATTCGCATAGTTCCTTCCAATAATTTATCACGATGATTCAAGTCAAGAATGATATTAACTGCTCCAGATTTATTAAAAGTATATTCATGAAAACCAACTCGTGTGGAGGCAGTTAGTCGAACATCGATATTGTTTTTGTCTAATTTTACGCTATAAAATCCGGCTGAAGCTTTTTCGTTATCATGTGAAAATGTTGACGAATAGATTTTATTATCAAACGAGGGATCGCCCATGGTTGGCATCAACATAATATCACCAAAATCGGAAACGCCAGTGCCGTTTAAATGTGTGTGTGAAAATCCATAAATCAAATTATCTGAATAATGATAGCCTGAACAACCATCCCAACTGCCATCAATTCGGGTATCGGGCGAAAGCTGTACCATTCCGTAAGGAGTTGTGGCTCCCGGAAAAGTGTGTCCGTGTCCGCCTGTTCCGATGAATGGATTGACATATTGATGATAATTTTGACCAAAACTTAAATCTGACAGCAGCAAGACTATCGTTAGAAGGACAAATCGCATAGTAAGTGTATTAATTTGAGACTCAAATATACAGTATTTTCTTTTAAAATTGATTTGCGTTAGGGATGGTAGCGGCATCCTTTTGTTTTATTCGATTATCATCAAAAAAAACAAAAGATAGAGCGTAGAGCCCGACCCTTGGGTAACGTCCACAAAAAAAGCATCCAATTAAAACTGGATGCTTAAACAAATATGAAAACATGAAAAAATCTTAATTTTAATTTATTACAATTTTATATTTCTCCGATTTGGTAATGGTTTTCCAATCATCTGTCCGAAAAGGAACTGCTGGAAAACCTTCTGCATTAAACAAATTACAATGAGACGCATCGCCTTTCCAGCCGAAACGAACTGCTATAGGATTAGAAACTTCAGGACAACTCACAATTATTTTGTTTTCTTTGATAAGTGCTTTAGCGGTATAAAATATTTGATTTTCGCCCGCCACTTCAAAACCGTTGACAAATCCGAAATCATTTGTGGTTGACAACCCCTCTCCGATAGAATTAAAAGAAATAATTAGTTCCTTCTCGTTTTTTTGAAAGGAAAGAAATACAGGGCCGCTACAAGTCATATTATTTTGATATAAATTATGCAATGCAATGGTTGACAATCTATGTCCAACCATTTTTTTGTTTCTAGGATGAATATCTGTAGGATTGCCAATGTCTGTTGTTACTACCATTCCCGTATTATGAAGCGATAGCGTTTGTGATTGTGCTTCTCTTAATTCTGCCCATTCACACCCTTCATTACTATTTCCAGGCGTACTAAAGGAAGCTAATTGAACAAAGTAAAAGGGGAAATCAATCTGCCATTTTTGTCTCCAATCTTGAATTAATAACGGGAATGCTTTACGATATTGGAAAGCTCTAGCAGCATTACTTTCGCCCTGATACCAAATCACTCCTTTAAAAGCAAAAGGAACCAAAGGTTGAATCATAGCATTATAACAAAGCGACGGAAAATCGTTTTCATTCAAATTGTCTTTAATTGATTCCACTTGAAATTTCCATTTTCCATTTAAAGGAATAACCGTTTTGTTTTGCACTATTTTCAAGTCGTTTTCAAGGCCGTGAATTCCTCCACCACCACCATTATCTTCTACTCGGATAGCAATACTATTTTGACCTTTCTTTAAAATTGTAATTGGAATTTGATACACTCTTTTTTTATCCCATCCGTTAGTTTCGCCAATTTTAATGCCGTTTACAAACGTCACATCATTGTCATCAATCGCTGGAATTTCTAACGTTATTGGTCCATTTACCTTTTTCAAGGTAAAATATTTTCGTAACCAAACAATCCCGTCTAAATTTCCTAATTGCTGTGCTTCCCAAGCACCCGGTTGTTGCATTTCTGGCCAATTGGTATCATCGAAATTGAATTGACTAAACGAAGTTGCTTGTTTAGGATTAATTGGAGCGTTTTGAATCGTTTCTATTTGACGTTTAGTAGATTCTATTTTTAACTGTAAAAGTGAGTCAATATTAATTTTGGGCATTGCTTGAATTATCTCATTAAATTCTGCATCTGCTTCAAAACCTTCTTTACTTATCCAGGTTTCAATATTGGTTCCGCCCCAACTTGCATTAATTAATCCAATTGGAATGTGTAGGTTTTTGTTTAATTCTTTGGCATAATAATAGCCTACTGCCGTAAAGTTTTCAACCGTTTTAGGTGAACAGACTTCCCAAGATGTTTTTGCAAATTTTGAATTGGGTAGTGAATTAATATCTTTTGGAATCTTGATATGTCGAATGTTTGGGTAATTTGCTGAGGCTATCTCTTCCTCCGCATCATCAGCTTGACCTACAATCCATTCCATATTTGATTGGCCCGAACAAATCCAAACGTCTCCAATTAATACGTTGTTTATTTGTAAACTGTTTTTTGCTTTTATTGTCAGGACGAAAGGACCACCTGCATCTTCTGAATCTAAATAAACAATCCATTTTCCACTTTGATCTGCTGTGGTTGATTTTTGTTGATTATGTAATAAAACGGTAATTTTTTCCTGACTCGTAGCCCACCCCCAAATTGGAATTTTAGCTTGGCGTTGCAACACCATATTATCAGAAAAAATAGAGGCTAAGGTAGCTTGTCCTTGAATTTGACCAACGAAAAGCAATAACAATAAAATAATAAATTTTTTCATTTTTAATTTACTAATTCAAAGACATTATTTAAACGAATATCGGCAGAAGATGTTCCAATCATCAATTCAAATTCCCCTGGTTCTGCAATCCATTCTATGTTTTGATTATAAAACGATAGTTTTTCTTTATCAATTATAAACGTTACCATTTTGGTTTCGCCAGGTTGTAATTTAATTTTCATAAAGTCTTTTAGTTCTTTTACAGGACGAACGACAGTCGCAAATTTATCATGCAAATATAACTGAACAACCTCTTCTCCTACAAGGTTTCCTGTGTTTTTCAATTGAAAACTTACCGTTATTTTTTCAGCCGCTTTCATTTTTGAAGCGGAAAGTTTTAAATTTGAATAGTCAAATGTCGTATAGCTCAAACCGAATCCGAAAGGAAATTTAGGTGTGTTTTTAACATCAATATAAGCTGCAACATAGTTGGTATCCATTTCATTTTTTGCTGGTCTTCCTGTGTTGAAATAATTATAATAGATAGGGATTTGTCCTTCGTTTCTTGGAAAAGTCATCGGCAATTTGGCAGAAGGATTATAATCGCCAAATAGTACATCAGCAATAGCATTACCAGCCTCACTTCCCAACCACCAAGTATAAAGAATAGCCGGGACGTTATCTGCCGTCCAATCAAAAACGAGTGGTCTTCCGGCATTAATTAAAACTACCATGGGTTTTCCTGTTGCCTGAATGGCTTTTAACAATTCTTCTTGAACTCCTGGCAATTGAAGATTGCTTCTGCTTTTGGCTTCTCCACTCATATCCCAGCGTTCGCCAACACTAACAATGACTACGTCTGCTTGTTTTGCCACAGCAATAGCTTCGTCAAATCCGGCTTTACTGGTGTCTTGAAAACCGCAACCTTTGGCATAGAGTAATTTTGCGTTTTTTCCGACTTTATTTTTTAAGCCTTCCCATTGCGAAATGATATAAGTTGAGTCGACTTCTTTGACATCTACTGCCCAAAAACCATGATTTGCTCTAGCAGGTTTTACTGCTGGACCAATAAAAGCAATGGTTTTTGTTTGTTTTGAAAGCGGTAATAAATTATTTTCGTTTTTAAGCAATACGATACTTTTTGCGGCGATTTCACGGGCAAATTTAGTGTGCTCTTGATTGTCTAACGCTTTTTTTTGTCTTTGCAGATTAGAAAAACGATAGGGGTCATCAAACAAACCCAATTCAAATTTTTTGTATAAAATACGTTTAACGGCATCATCAATCAAAGCAATGTCAACTTCCCCTTCATCGATTAAAGTAGCTAAATTATTGAGATAAGCATTACTTTCCATGTCCATATCGCTTCCCGCAGTGATGGCTAGTTGTGCTGCCTCTTTACTGTCTTTAGCGTAACCATGTGGAACCATTTCGCCAATTGAACCCCAATCTGAAACCACAAAACCTTTAAAGTTCCATTTTCCTTTTAAAATAGCTCGTTGTAAATAAACATTCCCGGTGGCGGGAACTCCGTTTAGGTCGTTAAAAGCATTCATAAACGTAGCTACTCCGGCATCAACTGTAGCCTTGAAAGGTGGTAAATAGGTTTCCCAAAGCATTCGTTCACTCATGTCGACCGAGTTGTAATCTCTTCCTCCAACTGCAGCTCCATAGGCTGCAAAATGTTTAGAACACGCCATAACGGCATCTAATTCACCTAGCTTTTTTCCTTGAAATCCTTTTACTCGGGCGAAAGCAATTTTAGAGCCTAAGTAAGTGTCTTCACCAGCACCTTCCATCACCCTACCCCAACGCGGATCGCGACCGATATCGACCATAGGAGCAAAAGTCCAGTGAATCCCACTTGCAGACGCTTCAACAGCTGCAATTCGTGCTGCTTTTTCAATTGCTTCTAAATCCCAACTCGCAGCTTCTGCTAGTGGAATTGGAAAGGTTGTTTTGTAACCGTGCACGACATCCAAACCAAAAAGCAAAGGTATTTTTAACCGAGACTGCATGGCTAATTCTTGGTATTGACGGGTATATTTGGCTCCCATCACATTAAGCATTGAGCCAATTAATCCTTGTTTTATAGCTGCTTGTTTATTAGGATTTACGGTTAATGGCCCTGTTGCATTTCCATCGCCAGTATATTGATTAAGTTGGCCGATCTTTTCTTTTAACGTCATTTGCGTTAAAAGACTTTCAACCTTTTGCTCAATCAATTTATCTTGTGAAAATACGTTGATTGATTGAAAAACAATCCCGATTAAAATTGCGATTTTTTTCATATTCGAAAAAATTAATAAATCAAGGTTTGGATTGCTTTTGCTGGAATTTTTAATTCACTTGCCTGATTATTATTATTCAAAAAATAGGTTAATTCCTTATCCGATTCATTCATGACAATAGTGACAAACTCTCCGTTTGGATTTTGAAATGTAGTCGCAATCAATTGGCTTCGGCTAACCGAGTTCGTTATGTTTTTGGCTCCGGGTTTGATAAATTTTGAAAAATGTCCTATAAAATAATAGGAAGGTGTATAAATTAATTCGCCTGTAGCTAAATCGCCGTGAATCGGAGAAAAACAGAAATTGCCTACATGATTTGGCCCTCCATTTTGGTCTAATAAAATATTCCAATCAGTCCAGCCTACGGTTCCGTTATTAAAATCATGAATCATAGAGCGGCCATAACGTTGTCCGTTTGCCCAAAGTTGATAATTTTCTGCATTAAATTTTTCTACACACCCTTCAGTAAACAATAAGTTTTTATCTGGATACATTTGATGAACTTTTGCAACGTTTTCAAACATCGGATTTCCACCACTCCATGATTCATACCAATGAAAGCCAATTCCCCAAACATATTTTGCTGCTTCGGCATCGTCAAGCATTGTTGTGGCACGTTGCGTAAGCAAATCACGATTATGGTCCCAAACCGTAATTTTCAGATTTTTTAATCCGTTTTTATGTAAAGTTGGCCCCAAGTATTTTTTCAAAAAATCACGTTCTTCTTCTGCGGTATAGATGCATGATTCCCATGTTTGAGTAGCCATCGGTTCATTTTGTATTGTTAATCCCCAAACCGGAATACCTTCTTTTTCATATTCTTGTACAAATTTTACGTAGTAGTTTGCCCAAGACTGATAATATTCAGGTAATAATTTTCCGCCTTTTAGCATGTTTTTGGTGTCTTTCATAAAAGCTGGTGGACTCCAAGGGCTTGCGTAAAACGTTGTTTTATCTGCCTTTGCCATTGCTTTTTTTATCATTGGGATTTTAAAAGCTCGGTCGTGTTCAATTGAAAACGTTTTTAAATCTTTATCTCCCTCTTCTATATAAGTATAACTATCTGAGCCGAAGTCACAGCTGTTAATATTTGTTCTAATTATGGTATAGCCAATTCCTTTTTCTTTATCAAAATAAGCGTTTAAAAGTTCTTCTTGTTTATCTTTTGGTAAAGCGGCAAAAACTTCGGCACTGGCATCCGTAATGGCACCACCAATTCCTAAGAAAGTTTGATTTTTCTTGGTAGGATGAACAAAAACGCATAGTTGAGTTTCTAAAGGTTGCCCAGCAGGTTTAAACAATTCTTGGTTTGTTTTGGCAATTTTTAAATCAGATTCTGGAGACGTAGTATAAACCGTAACAGATTTAGACTGTTTATTTTCTGTATTAATTTTATTCTTTGTTTGACCGAATACTATACTAGAAACCAATAATAAGGCGATTGAAACTTTCATTTTATATAATTTACAGATTATTAATTTACCAAATATATGTTCCAACTGCTCCAGCATCTAGTGAAGTAGTGATCCATTTTTGATTAGATTTTATATTGAATGACTGTGCTACATTACCGTCATTTAAAACAATAAGTACTTTTTTTCCTTGTGGCGTTAGAAATGCCACATTGTGTAAATTTTCAAAGGAATTACTAGCTATTCTAACCGAACCAGTAGGCACAAATTTAGAAGCATGAGCAATAATATAATACGACACGTTTTTTGTAAAACTGTTAGAACTATTGATTGTAATCGCTCCCTTACAAGTAGTACAGCCTCCTGGTGTATATGGTCCGAAAGAAGCATTATTTGCTAAATTCCATTCCAACGCATTTTTACTCCAATTACGCATCGTGCCAATAATAACATTTTTTAAATGCCATTTTAAATCACCGTCAAACGTTCCTGTATTGGAAGTATATTGCTCTGTGAAATACAAATCTTTATCAGGATGAGCATTTTTAACTTGCGACAAGGCAGTGACCTCGCCAGCATAAAGATGAAAAGCAGAGCCTGTAATATAATTTTTAGCAATTGGATCGTTCAATACGGTAATTGGGTAACCTGGTTGATCACAATTATGGTCATAAATAATTATTTTAGTCGTAATATTTGCAGCAACAAAAGCGGGTCCGAGATGATTTTTTATAAAATCTGCCTGTTGAAGTGCTGTCATATGTAAGCTTGGATTATTTCCGGGGTGTAAAGGTTCATTTTGAGGGGTAATGGCATCAATTGTAATTCCTTCCGCTTCCATTTTTTGGATAAACTTTACAAAATATTGAGCATAAACGCCATAATATTGTGGTTGTAAACTACCACCAACGGTACTATTATTATCTTTCATCCAAACGGGAGGAGACCACGGACTGCCCATTATTTTAATCGTTGGATTTATTAGTAAGATTTCTTTTAATAGCGGAATTAAATGGGTCATGTCTGGTGCTAAGCTGAATTGTTCTAAATTCATATCGGTTTGACCAATTGGCAAATCGTTATAAGAAAATACAGTGCTATTTAAATCGGACGCACCAATACTAATTCGCAAGTAGCTAATCGCAATTGCATTTTCTGAAGAGCCAAAAAGTTCTTGTAGTAATGCTTGTTTTTTTGTTGAATTGAGTTGGTTGATCACTTCTGCACTTCCGCCCGTTAAAGAAAAACCAAAACCATCTACTGATTGGTACGTTGTAGATTCATCAATCGCAATTGATTGAAAAGAGTTAGCAGAAGTTCCAAAAACAAGCGTATTGTTTTGCTTTTGTAATAAAATGGATTGATCAGATTTGGTTAACCACAAATCAACTTGATGGGTTGTAGACCCAAAATCATTTATGGTGCCTGTAACCACAATAGGAACGGTGTTGGTTGTATTAGTTGAAACAATTGTAGCTGTAACGGTGAAGGTTTCAGACAATTCCGTCAAACCATCATTAATCGTTGCAACATGATAGCTTGCTGTGGTTTGTGACGGTGGAATTGTAACCGTAGTTAAACCAACCATGTAGTCGGCAACAGTTGCGGTGTTTGGTGTTACTTCAACGTTTATAATTGTTTCAACAACACTAGGATGATTTAGTGTTATAATAAAAATAGCATCTGTTCCTTCTGCAGTTGTTGCATTGGCAATACTAACGGTTGGATTTGATTGATTTGCTGTGTCACTTGGATTAGAGCATTGAGACCCTAATAAGACAAATGATAATAGAAATATTAATTTCATTATTCTGCTAATTGATTTAAAGAAGATACGTAATTACATAATTAATAAAAAAGGCTATTTTTTTTAAAAATAATAGCCTTTAATAAAAACTAACTCATATTTTATCTTTTTTTAGAAAACTAATACCCTGGATTTTGATTTAATAATGCATTTGCATCTAATTTGTCTTGTGGAATAGGCCATAAAAGTCTATTTTGATTAATATTAGATGCAGAAGGCAGCACATTTCCATTACCGTCTTTTTGTTGCGATAAAATCTCAATGGCTTTGCCCATTCTTTTTAAATCAAACCAACGATCACCTTCAAACGCTAATTCCATTAATCGTTCCTCCAGAATTTTATTTACGGCATCCGATTGGTTTGAGGCACTAATTGCAGCAATTCCAGCTCTATCTCTAACTTGATTTACAAGAACCATTGCTCCAGAAACATCTCCCATACTTGCTAAAGCTTCTGCTTTTAATAATAAAATATCTGCTAAACGAGCTATATAGTAGTTTTGATTACCGTTAGTATCTCTCATTTTATAGGCAAATGGATAGTTAGCAGAAGGCCAATAGGTGTCAGACCACCCAACATTTTGTCTCGTGATTGTAGAAGCTAACCTTTGTGTATCCCCATTATTTTCAAAAGCTTGAACTAACGTATGAGAAGGAGCATTAAATTTTTTCCAATCTGTTCCTAAAAACATAAACGTATTCCAAGCACCGATTGGACTACCCCAACCGTCACCATTAACTTCCCAAATTGATTCAGCATTTGCTTCGTGTGCACTATCAAAAAGATGATCAAAAGTTGGTAAAAGCGTATAACCACCACCAATAACCACATCACAATATTGATTTACTTTTGCCCAATCAGGATTTGGCATAGTTGCATATACTTTTGCTAAAAGTGCGTTCGCTCCCATTTTGTTAGCTTTAAATTTGTTTAAAGCATTTGGTGCTTTTTCAATTGCAACTTGACAATCGGCAATAATTTGTTCATACACCTCGGCAACTGGTTTTCTTTCTGGGAAAAGTTCATTAAAAGCTTCATCAAAGTTCTCGCTTGAGATTGAAAATATTGCGTTTTTAGCAATAGGACAATCACCCCATAATTGAACTGCTTGAAAATGATTCAAAGCTCTAATCAAAGAAGCCTCACCAATCATTTCATCTCTTCGTGTTGGACTTAAATCTGATGCTTGATCAACATAATTAATAACAATATTACATGTATTAATGTTATTGTAAATATCATTCCAATCTCCTTTCATTTGAGAATTGGTTGAAAGCATTTGGTATGTTTCATATTGAAAAACCGCTGGATTATCTGCACCAATATAAGCATTGTCAGATTGACCGTCGCCAGCTAAGAAAAAATCCAATTGCCAATAGCCCGAGCCAAAAGTTCCATATACTGCATTCATTCTAGATTCTGCAGCGGCAGCATTTTCGATTACTATACCATTATTCAAGGTCGTTGCTTCTTCTGTAATCGGTTCAGTATCTAAATAATCTGAGCAAGATGATAAAGAAAACACCATCAATACTGTGATTATTTTTAAATAATTTTTAAATAATTTCATGATTATGTAATTTTTATATTTTATTATTAAAAATTGGCTTTTAGTCCAAAAATAAATGTTTTAACTTGTGGATAAGTACCTAAATCAATTCCTTGACCAATACCTGTTGCATTGTTAAATGCTCCAACTTCAGGATCAAATCCTTTATAATCAGTTATTGTATACAAGTTTTGTCCGGTAACATATACTTTAATTGAATTTAATTTCAAGTTTTCCAATTTAAATTGATATCCAAAAGTTACGGCTTTTAAACGAACGTATGATCCATCTTCTACATATCTATCTGATACGTGTAAAGAATTTGCATCATTAACTCTTGGAACATCTGTAACTTGACCTGTTGTTGTCCATCTATTTAAAACTTCAGTAGATTGATTATTATAGTTATTCATCAATGTTAAATCCATTCTAGAGGCATTGAAAACATCTCCACCTTGTGACCCTGTGATTAGGGCATCTAAAGTAAATCCTTTATAGCTAAAATCATTACTAAATCCGAAAGTAAAATCCGGATTTGGATCTCCTATGGTTGTTCTATCATCTGGTGTGATACTTCCGTCACCATTAATATCTTGATATAATAAAGTTCCTGTCATAGGATCTACTTTATCTACTTTATATCCATAGAAACTTCCTAGAGGGCTACCTTCTGTCAATAAAATCACACTTTCTCCAACAGATGTTAGGTTTTGGAAAGGTAATTTTTTTAATAGTCCTAATTTAACTACTTTATTATCATTGAAAGATATATTAAAATTAGAATTCCATTTAACACTGCCTGTTAAGTTAATTGTATTTAAACCTAATTCTAAACCTTTATTTTCAATTTCTCCCGCATTGTAGTAATAGGGTTTTGTAAATCCTGGAAAATAAATAATTTGAAGTAAGTCTTCGGTATTCTTTTTATATACATCTGCAGAAAGTCTGATTCTATTATTGATGAAACCCAAATCTACACCAAAATTAATATCATTTGTGGTTTCCCATTTCAAATCTGAATTACCAATTTGATCTAAAGTAGTACTATTTGTTGTCGGATTCGTATAATTTAAATCATAACTGGCATAAGCTGGCAATCCAGACAAATTACCTGTTTTTCCCCAGCCTCCTCTTAGTTTTAATTCGCTAATAGTCGACACATCTTTTAAGAAATCTTCATTAGAAATAATCCAAGCAGCAGAAACTCCGGGAAAAAATCCCCATTTATTTCCGTCTGCTAATTGAGATGCTCCACTTTCTCTGAACACCCCGTTAATTATATATTTATTTTTAATCGTATAAGTTGCTCTTCCAAAAAATGATAAACTTCTTGTTTGATTTTCTCTATATTCAAAAAATTGATTTTTAGCAGCATCATAATCGTAGCTTGTTTGGTCTATAGCAAAACCAGTTCCTGAATTGGCGTCTTTGGTATAAACATTTTCCTGAATTGACATACCTCCCAACAAGTTTAATTCTGAATTTTCATATTTCAACAAATAGTTAAGCGTATTTTCAAAATTCCAATTGCTATTGTTTGTTATCGTATTACTTCCTCTTCCTTTATCTGATTCAGGATTATCATCTCCGTTTCTTCCATAAACATTACTAAATGGATCTACGAACTGAACATTGTCGGCTCTTGTCAAATCAAAAGACAACATCGGCTTCCATACCAAATTACTCAAAATATTGACATCAAAACTAATACTGCTTAAATATCTATTTACAGTAGTTTTGTTTTCTCTAGACAATAATGAAACTGGATTTTCCCATCCTGATTGATAAGGATTTTCTGCATATTGACCATCTTTATAACCATCTTTATAAGATCCATCAGGGTTTGTATCTCTGATATTTAATTGAGATCCCCATATTGGTAAAAAGGAAGGCGTTACTAAAGCACTCATAACGGCTCCGCCTTGTCCCACACTATTATTATCACTAATATAGGAACCGTCTGATTGAATAACATTAATACTAATATCTGTTTTCAACCAAGAATTCAAATTTGCGTTCAGGTTTAATTTTCCTGAAAATCTGTTATATTTTGATGGATTTATTATACCCTCAACCATTTGGTATCCTAAAGCTCCATAGATTCTAACTTTTTCAGTTCCACCTGCATATGAAAAATTATAATTTTGGTCGACACCCGTTCTTAAAATTTCATCTTGCCAATCAGTATAAATTCCGGTGTACTTTGGATCGTTTGCCGTTGTTAAATAACTTGGATTAATTTCATTTAATAATGTTTTATAATCTGACAAATTCAAAACGTCTACATTGCTAACTGCATTTGAAATACCAACATAAGAGCTAAATTGAAAATCATTTTTATTTGATTTTCCTTTTTTTGTTGTAATGATTACAACCCCTGTTGAACCATTAACACCATATATAGCTGTTGCAGTCGCATCTTTTAAAATTGACAAATCCACAATATCTTCTGTGTTTAAACCAGAAATATCTTTAGTTTGAATTCCATCAACAACATATAAAGGTGAATTTTCAGAATTTATAGAACTTAGTCCTCTAATTCTTACATCGAAACTTGCTCCAGGTTTTCCTGAGGTTTGTACAACATTTACACCAGTAGCATTCCCTTGAATTGCTTGAGCAACAGATAAAATAGGACGGTTTTCAAACGATTCAGAATTAACCGTTGAAACGGCATTCGTTAAATTTTTTCTCTTCTGTGTTCCATAACCTATAACAACAACTTCTTCTAAGGCTTTATTTTCCTCGACCAGAATTATGTTAATAGTGTTTTCTGTTCCTACAGTAATTTCTTTTGTTACGTATCCTACAAACGAGAATACTAAAACATCTTTTACAGCTGCTTTGATTACATAATTCCCATCTAAATCAGTGGTAACTCCCTTAGAAGTGTTTTTGACTACAACACTTGTTCCTGGAAGCGGTTGACCACTTGAGCTTTCTGTAACAGTTCCTTTAATTTCAATATTCTGTGCAGTAATCATTGAAAAAGCAAACAGAAAGAGCATACTTAAATACTTGGTAAATTTCATAAATTAGGTAGTTTAAATTAATTGTTACGTTTTTGTCGTTTGTCATTTATTAAAAAAATAGAGAATTCTAATAAAAATCATCTAAAATATAAGATTTAAATAATTTCAAAACCAACTCTAACGATTTCGTTGTTATGACAGTTTAAAATTATATCTAATTAACATTCAATTAAGGTTCTTCTATACACTTGTGTCTCATCAAAAAAATAAAAATTACGCTTTTAACACACTTTATTTTATAATATATTATACATCAACAATTTAAAATATTAAAATAATACACCAAAAATCAAAATTTTTATTATTTTTGATAAAATTTATAGCTTTTTCATTCATATATTAATCAATTGAACAATTGAAAACCATCACACAACTTATAAGTGCCTTCATTTTTATATTTTATTTAAATCTTTTTGCTCAAAATGTAAGCTTTAATGAATTAAAGATAAATCCCGTAGCAAAAGTCACGAACTATAATCGGTCTCATTTTAATGCAGATCCACAATTTTGGGATGGCTGTGAGGATAATGATGGATACCTTATTTTTGGTAATAATGACGGTGCTGTATTTTTTGATGGCAATCAGTGGAGCAAAATCAATTTACCAAATAACTCCTCGGTAAGAAGTCTATATAAATCATCTTCTGGAAAGATTTATGCAGGTGGTTATAATGAATTTGGAACGCTTCAAAAGGATAATAAAGGAAAATATTATTATCATTCGTTAATGAATGAACTGCATTTAACCAATAAACACATCGAAAATATTTGGCAAATTCATGAATTTGGCGATTATATCATTTGCAGAACCTTTAATGGCTTAATTATGGTTAAAGGAAATACAGCCCTTTTTATTCCGGCCAACGAATCTTTCTTAAATTCCGCTGTTATACATGATACTTTTTATATCCAAGACAATAATTATGGTATTTATCACTATAATTTAAAAAACAAAGAATTAAACTTGGTTTTTTCATCCAATTTGTTTCAAAATGAAGAAATTGCCTCAATGCTCGAAAGTGAAAACAAGGAAGAAATTTTATTGTTTTCTAAATCTGGAAATATTTATAAAGGAAATTTAAAATCTTTTAAGGTAAAAAAAATAGCTAGTCTATTTGAAGCGACCAATCCAGATCAAATTTCTAAAGCAATTTTAAAAGATAACAGCACTATTCTAATTGGCACACTAGCTTCTAAAATTATTGAATTTACTATTGCGACGGGCACAATTAACAAAAACAATCCTTCTTATAGAAACTTAAAAAATGTTGCTATTCATAATCTTTTTAAATCAAATTCGAATTATTGGATAGTTACTAATAATGGTCTTTCCTTCGTAGATTTTAATCCTTCTTTTATCAATTTATTTGACAAAGCTTCTGTTTATGACGTGCTTATTCATAATTCAAGAATTTACTTAGCAACTAATGCTGGTGTTTATTTTGCAGATACATCGCTAAACAATAGTTCTAACACATATTATTCCTTTCAGAAAATCAATGAAACTCAAGGTCAAGTTTGGTCTATCCAATTGTTTGAAAATGACATTATCATTTCTCATAATGATGGATTATTTGTACTTAATGACTTAAAGCCAAAACGAATTGGCGATGAAAGTGGTTTTTGGAAAATAACTCCGATTGAAAATAATCCTGGAAAATATTTAGCCTCTAATTATTTGGGGTTATTTCTTTTAGAAAAAAGCAATGGCGATTGGAAAATACGTCATAAAATTGATGGATTTGAAGAATCCGCTAGAGACATACTTGCCTCTGAAGAAAAAAACACTTTTTGGATTTGTCATGGTTACCAAGGTGTTTTTAAAGTTCATTTAAACAGTTCTTTTACCAAAGCCATCGCGGTAGAACATTTTACTGACAAAAACGGATTAAAATCGTTTTATAATGTAAATGTCGTGAAGTGGGATAACCAAACTCTTTTTACAACCAATGATGGAATTTATCAGTATAATCTTAAACAGAATAAGTTTGTTCAATTTAAAAAATTGAACAACGTGTTTGACCCTACAAAAAACACGCGAAAATTAATTACACAAGGGTCTAAAACATGGTTTGTTTTAAATGATGAAGCTGGTTATTTTTATACAAATAGTGAACAAAAAACGCTTCATAAGGATTTGTTTTTAAATCTTAAAGGTTATTTTAACCGTGGAATGGAATGCATCGTGCCATTATCAGAAAACCAAGTGCTTTTTGGTTCAAATCTTGGATTGTTTTTTTATAATTTAAAAACCAATTCCACTAAAACAAAAGTACCTACGCAACTGACCTCTGTTAAATTTACAGCTGATCAAATTCCGTTTTTAGCAAATGTGACTAGTGAAAAGGCAATTGAATTTCCGAACAAGACGGCATTTTTGCGTTTTGAATTTGCCGCTCCTCAAATGACAAAAAACACAAATATTCAATTCAGTTATCAACTAGAACCCATTGACAAAAACTGGTCGAATTGGCAAAATTCTTCCTATAAAGAATTTACACATCTAAACGCGGGTAATTATACTTTTAAAATTAAAAGTCGAAACTTATCTGGAATTTCCGGGACTGAAACAAGTTATAAATTTAGCATTCTTCCAAAATGGTATCAAACCAATATTGCCTTTTTTCTTTACATTTCATCTTTAATTTTATTCATTTATATCATTTGGGTATGGTTAAAGAAAAAAATTGAAAAGGAAAAAACCAAAGCAAGAATAGAGTCTGATAAAACCAAAAAGCTCTTAGAACTTGAGCTTGAGCAACTCAAATTGTTGCGTGAAAAAGAAAAAATAAATGCCGCCAAAGTACATTTAGAGGAAGATGTAATTGAAAAAAGCAAGCAATTAGCTAATTATACGCTTATGCTAAGTCAGAAAAAGGAATTGTTTAATGAACTTCAATTTGATTTAAAAAGTCTTCGCGAAATTAACAAAAATGACGATTTTAGAAAACGTATTAGCCACATCTTTCAAAAATTACATCAGAACAAAATTGGAGAAGAATTTATGGAAATTTTTGATGTGAATTTTGAAAAAGTAAATCACAATTTTTTTGAAAAACTCAAACAAATAAATCCTTCAATAACCAAAAGAGAACTCCGTTTATGTGCTTTTGTAAAAATGGATTTAAGCAATAAAGAAATTGCTCCTTTGCTTAGTATTTCAATTCGTGGAGTAGAAAATGCTCGTTATCGAGTACGCAAAAAACTCAATGTACAACATGAAGAAAATTTTAGTGCTTACTTACTAAGTCTAGTTAATGATTAAAAAAACGCACCCCAAAAGAGGTGCGTTTAGAATATTACTCCCAAAAAATTAGAAGTTTAATAACAACCGTTATATTATTACAAATTCGCTTTTAGATATTCTCTATTTAAACGAGCGATGTTTTCTAAGGAGATGCCTTTTGGACATTCCACTTCACACGCACCAATGTTCGTACAGTTTCCGAAACCTTCTTCATCCATCTGACGTACCATGCTTAAAACGCGTTCTGTGGCCTCTACTTTTCCTTGTGGTAAAAGTGCATATTGTGACACTTTTGCCCCTACAAAAAGCATGGCAGAACCATTTACACAAGTCGCCACACAAGCTCCACACCCAATGCAGGCTGCTGCCATAAAAGCATGATCAGCGTCGTGTTTTGGAATCGGAATAGAATTGGCATCAATTGTATTGCCTGAAGTGTTTACCGAAACGAATCCGCCCGCTTGTTGAATACGTTCAAAAGCCATACGGTCTACTACTAAATCTTTAATTACCGGAAATGCCTTGCTTCTCCATGGTTCTACAAAAATAGTATCGCCATCATTGAACATCCGCATGTGTAATTGACAAGTGGTTATTCCAGTATCTGGTCCGTGAGCTCTTCCGTTAATATACAACGAACACGCTCCACAAATTCCTTCTCTACAATCATGATCAAACGCGACTGGTTCTTTTCTGTCATTAACCAATTGTTCATTTAATTGGTCTAACATTTCTAAAAAGGAACTTGCTGTTGAAACATTATCTAATTTATATGTTTCTATTGCACCCTTTGCTTTAGCATTTTTTTGACGCCAAATTTTTAAGGTAATATTTATATTTTTAGCTGCACTCATAGTATCTTATTTATAATTTCTAGCGGCAATTTTTATTTCTTCATAAACCAACACTTCTTTGTGTAATTCTGATTTAGAAATATCAGAACCTTTATATTCCCAAGCTCCCACAAATTTAAAGTTTTCATCATCACGAAGGGTTTCGCCTTCCGCATCTTGGTATTCTTCACGGAAGTGACCTCCGCAAGATTCATGTCGTTGCAAAGCATCCATCGCCATTAATTGTCCAAGTTCAAGAAAATCGGCTACTCGTAAAGCTTTTTCTAATTCAGGATTTAATTCGTCACTGCTTCCTGGAACGTATACATTTTGATAAAAATCCTCTTTAATAGCAGCAATTTCGCTGATAGCTTGTTTTAAACCTTGTTCATTTCGAGCCATTCCAACCTTATTCCACATTACCAAACCTAATCGTTTATGGAAGTGATCTACAGTTTTAGAACCATTATTGTTCATGAATTTATCAATTGAATTTTGAACTCGGCTTTCTGCTTCAGCAAATTCAGATAAATCGGTAGAAATTTTTCCTGTTCTAATTTCATCTGCTAAATAGTTAGAAACGGTATAAGGCAAAACAAAATAACCATCGGCCAAACCTTGCATTAACGCAGAAGCTCCGAGACGGTTAGCTCCATGGTCAGAAAAGTTTGCTTCTCCCGCTACAAAACAACCAGGAATAGTAGATTCTAAATTATAATCTACCCAAACGCCACCCATCGTATAATGTACCGCTGGATAAATTTTCATCGGTGTTTCATAAGGATTTTCGTCTGTGATTTTTTGATACATAGTAAATAAATTACCATATTTCTCTTCTAACCATTGCTTACCTAATTTTATAGTTTCTTCTTGAGAAGGATTATGATTACCTTGGGCATATGCCGTTTGCTTTCCTTTGCTTAAAATCTCGGTAGAAAAATCTAGGTAAACACCTTCGTTAGTGTCATTCGCTTCAATTCCATGTCCGGCATCACATCTTTCTTTTGCAGCTCTAGATGCCACATCACGTGGTACTAAGTTTCCAAAAGCAGGATAACGTCTTTCTAAATAATAATCTCTATTTTCTTCTGCAATTTGTGTTGGTTTTAATTGACCCGCACGAATAGCTTCTGCATCTTCTTTTTTCTTTGGTACCCATATTCTTCCAGAATTCCGTAATGATTCAGACATTAAGGTCAACTTAGACTGGTTAGACCCATGAACAGGAATACAAGTAGGGTGAATTTGAACATAACAAGGATTGGCAAATAAAGCCCCTTGTTTGTGAATTTTCCAACTTGCCGTAACATTACAACCCATCGCATTGGTAGAAAGAAAATAAACATTTCCATATCCTCCAGTTGCAATTATAACAGCATGACCAGAATGTCTTTCTAATTTACCCGTAATTAAATCACGTGCTATTATTCCACGTGCTTTTCCGTCTACTTTAACGATATCTAACATTTCGTGACGGTTAAACATTTTAACGCGTCCTAAACCAATTTGTCTTGATAAAGCAGAATATGCTCCTAATAATAACTGTTGTCCTGTTTGACCTGCAGCATAAAAAGTACGTTGTACTTGAACACCACCAAAAGAACGATTATCTAACATTCCACCATATTCACGAGCAAAAGGAACCCCTTGAGCTACACATTGATCAATAATATTTCCTGAAACTTCTGCTAATCGATGTACGTTAGCTTCGCGAGATCTATAATCACCACCTTTAATGGTATCATAAAAAAGGCGGTATACACTATCGCCATCATTTTGATAATTTTTGGCGGCATTAATTCCACCTTGAGCGGCAATTGAGTGTGCTCTTCGAGGGGAATCTTGGTAACAAAAAGCACTCACATTGTAACCCATTTCTCCAAAAGAAGCTGCTGCAGAAGCACCTGCTAATCCGGTTCCCACTACTATAATATCAATTTTTGGTCGATTATTTGGAGCAACTAATTTTAAATGGTCTTTGTGATTGGTCCACTTTTGAGCCATTGGACCTACTGGTATTTTGGAATCTAACTTCATAATATGTCTGATGTTGATTATTTACTAAAATGAATAAAGAGTGGAATAATGGCAAACAATAATGGTACAATTACTGAAAATGCTTTACCCACAAATTTAATGGTTGGTGTCCATTTCGGATTATTAATTCCTAAGGACTGGAAGGCACTTTGAAAACCATGCCATAAATGGAAAGCCAAAACCAACATTGAAAATACATAAAACAATGTATAAACCAATCCTAATTTTTTATCTTTAAACAAATCAAACGTAATGGCATATAGATCTTTATAAAGAGAAGCGATTTTAACATCTACTTCTGAGTTATACAAATCAGTTTGATTTTTAATCATCAAACGTTTTGCCGAACCTTCTTCAGGTTTTTCACCTTCTTTCAAAATTTGGTCCGCTTGATAATACTGCCCATCACTTTGTCCTACATAAAAAACGTTTTTAACACCAGGAGTAACTTCAATGATTTTTGTCATCAAAGGCATTTTTTCGTCAAAATGCATTCTTGCCCAAAAATTAACCATGTGTGTTGCGATAAAAACCATAACCAACGTTCCTAAAATCGCCATGTTACGAGAAGCAAAACCACTATTTGCTCCTGGGTTTGTTTTTGCATAAGCAATAGGTCTCGCTTTTCTGTTTTGTATCGTTAAAATGATTCCGTCCACTGCATGAAAAATAATGGAAAGATACGTTACGTAAGATAATATTTTTACGATTGGATTGGTAGTCATAAACAACGCGTATTGGTTGAATTGCATACGTCCATCAGGCATAAGTAATTGTAAATTACCCACCAAATGACCTACCAAAAACAAACATAAAAATAAGCCCGTCAGAGCCATCCAGTATTTCTTAGCAATGGATGACTTTAAAAATGCAGATTTTGCCATAGTGTTTGTGTTAACTTAATTTTTAAAAATTATCACACAAATTTAAAGGTAATTTGAGACAACTACAACCTTTTCGTTATAATTTAAAGTGATTTTAAAGAAGGATTAACAAGTGTTTATGAGGCTCTTCATAAAATCGCCCTAGTTAAAAACTATTGACCGTAAATCGATTAGGCTTAATACCAGCCTTTTTATTCATTAAAATAAATTGATTTGATGAAAAAAAAATTAAGACTTCGCCTTTACAGAACTACTTAAATAGAAAATTTTGAAGAAATTAGAACATTCAACTGCATTCGAGCATTTTTCGCTAAAGCGGATATTTAGTCTCTCTAAACTCAATATGTTTTGGTCACATCTTCATCAATTACCAAGATAAAATCGGCTTTTTTCAATTCTTCTTTATTAAATTTTGAAATGTCTTTTTGCTCAATAGTAGCAATCGTCAGGATTTTGACCTCTGGTTTATATTTTTTTAAATACCAACTAATTCCTTCATAATTATCACTATGATAGGTGCCATTATAATGGATAAAAATTGTATTCGGCTTACTGTTTTGCACAATAAAATGAGCCATCGTCGCGTCTTTTATCGCTTGAGCTTTCGGCATTTTGTCGCCAGCATGACCGCCTTGCATCGACATCATGTTTTGATATCCGGGCAAAGTTATGTCAAACAAAATAGGTAACGGAGCAATCCAGCTTTTGTCTTCCTCTGGGAGTTGCTCTAATTCTTCTAACCCTTTTTTAAAAACCATACTTGCATAACGCCTCGGAATATTTGTGGCTACAAACGAAATGTTTTTTTCTTTCGCAAAATCAACAAGCGGCTTATAATCGGTTTTATAATTGTTCCATAATCGTGCAGTAGAATCGAATTTCTTCTGGTCTATTTCACTTTTTAAATATTGATTTAATTGAATTTGATTATCGGCTTCTAACATTTCAGCTCCTAAAACAAGACTGTTCTTTTCTGCTAAATCTTTGGTTAGTTCCAATTGAAGCCAATGTACAATTGAATTATTGTGGTATTCGCCAAATAATACAATCTCATTTTTCTGAGCCGTTTTTAATAATTTTTGATAGCATGTTTTTTTACCTTTTGCCGTATAAAGCTGGTAAGATTTTTTGTTTTGACTCCAAGCGTTGATTTGAAAAAACAGAAAAAGTGTAAGTATAAAATTAATTTTTTTCATTTCTGATGATTTCTAGAGGTTTGATTTGTGAACTGTTTTCTGTGTTTATTTTGATTGAATAAATACCCGGAATTAAATAAATTTTACCGTTTTTAGATGGCGTTAAGCTCACCTTCTTATCTTTTTTTTTCCATTTTTCCGCAATTGCGGCTGTTATTTCTAAATTGTAATTCCATGAATTGATTCCAGCAGTAACTTGTTGTTTTTCTTCAAATAGCAACAATCCCTTTTCATTAAAAACCTGAATGGTTACTTCGGTTTGTTTTTTTACATAAAAATCAATTTGATTTTTTGGTTCAAAAGGTTCGTCCCAAACATTCCAACTAGAACCCCAACGTTTAGAATGAGTAATTTTATCTGTTTGAAAGATTTCTATCTCTTTTGCCAGAATTTCTTCTGTGAGTTGTTGAATTGATTTTACGTTTACCTTATAAATAGAACGTCCGTGTGTACCTATGACCAAATCATGAGTTTCCGTTTGCAAAACCACGTCATGTACCGCCACTGGAGGCAATCCATTACTAAATGGCAGCCAATCTTTACCCCGATTTAGGGAAATAAAAAGACCATTATCGGTTCCGACATATAAAACAGCAGGATTTATATTGTCTTCAACCAACACATTTACAGGAAATTCAGATAAGCCTATGGCACTATTTTTCCAAGTTTGCCCATAGTCTTCCGATACAAAAACATACGGTGCAAAATCATTATTTCGATAGCCGTTCAAAGTAACATAAACCCGTTCTTTTTGATGTTGCGACGCGACCACTCTCGAAATCCAACGATTTTTGGGTAAGGTTGTAGAAATGAGTTGCCAATTTACTCCGCCATCTTTTGAAACATGAAGCAAGCCATCATCCGAACCAACATAAAGCAATCCAAATTGAAACGGACTTTCACTTAACGTTGTAATGGTGCCAAAAGCAACATTTCCTTCTTTTTCACCTAAAGTCAAATCGGGTGAAATGATCGTCCACGAATCGCCTTGGTCAAATGAACGATGCAGTAGGTGCGAACCTAAATATAAAATATCTTGGTTCTGTTTAGAAAGTAAAATGGGCGTTTGCCAGTTAAATCGCAACGGTTTTTCCTCTTTTTTGGCGGCTGGTGAGATGAATTTTCGCGTATCTTTTTCTCGGTTAATTCGATAATAATTCCCAAATTGAAAACCCGTAAAAATGATGGAAGGATTTCTACTGTCGATTTGTGTTTGCATTCCATCACCGCCCATTAGAAATTCATATGGATACTGTCCTTCTTGATGCCAAGTTACGTCATACTTATACGTGCTCGGCCCTGCCCAAACACCATTGTCTTGCATTCCACCATAAATGGTATAGGGTTTTTGATAATCAACATTAATCGAATAAAATTGACTTACGCCGTGCGGATTACATTTAATCCAATTGGCACCATCATCGTAGGAAATATTTAAACCTCCATCATTTCCATTAATTAAATGTCCGGGTTTTTTCGGATTAACCCATACCATATGATGATCGGCGTGAACATTCTCTCGGTTAATGGAAACAAACGTTTTTCCGCCATCATCGGATTTTAAAATAGGAACACCCGAAATATAGAGCTTATCCGAATGAGTTAAATCAACACTGATTTTTCCAAAATAATAGCCGTACGAATAATAAAAATCATCTAGGTAATCCTGATTCATTTTTTGCCAAGTTCTTCCGCCATCTTTAGATTGGTAGATTTCTGCTCCAATCACTTCGGTTTCAAACAAAGCGGCATTGGCATCTTTTAGTAATTTTTTTACTTCAGAAGGCGACAGATTCGTTTTTTGAATCCAATTTTTGAGGTTTTCTGCCCGATATTTTTCGGTTAAACCCTGCTTTTTTAGCAACGCATTTAATTCTTTGTTAGGTATTTGTAAAAAAACCTCGCCGGGAGCACTAAACATTTCCGACTTTGATGCTGTTTTTGCGGCTGTAATAGGCCGCTTATTCTGATTGTCTAAAATTGCATAAATTATCGTCTCATTGAAAGCAGCTAAGCCAATTCGGCCAACCCCATCTCCCGTTGGAAAATTACTTTCGGCTGTTGATATTAACGTCCAATTAGAACCGCCATCTTCACTTTTATAAATTCCCGAAGCAGCTCCGCTTCCATTAAAATTCCATGCTTTCCGGTCTTTTTCCCAACTTGAAGCATATTGAATATTGAAATTTTGCGGCGACACTGAAAGATCCGCAACACCTGTTTTGTCATTTATATATAACGTTTGTTTCCATGTTTTTCCGCCATCCGTAGTTTTATAAATGCCTCGTTCACTATTTTCTGTATATAATTTTCCGGTAACGGCAACAACAACTTCGTCAGAATTTTTTGGATTAATTTCTATTTTTCCAATGTGATGACTTTCTTTCAAACCAACATTTTGCCACGTTTTGCCTTTGTCAATCGATTTTAGTACTCCAATTCCGGCATAAGAAGACCGCGAAGCATTGTTTTCTCCTGTTCCTACCCAAATAGTGCCCAATTTCCAATCGACTGCAATATCACCAACATTTTGAGTAGGTGAATTATCCATCACGGGCGTAAAACTCATTCCGTTGTTATTGGAATACCAAACGCCGCCAGAAGCATACCCAACATAAAATTCAGTTGGATTTTCGGGATTGACATCCACATCTACCACGCGTCCGCTCATAATGGAAGGACCGACACTTTGAATTGGAATTTGTTGTACCATTGAATTGGACTGTGACCAAAAGCCATGGCAAACCATTATCAAAAGACAAGAAAAATATAGGTTTTTCATTTCACGGATTTCTATTTGCATCTAAAAGTAAGAATAAGTCATTTGTTGGCAAAATTTTATAATTGATTTATCTACAAATTGCCATATTCTTGTTATTTTTGGATAATCATATAAAATTCTAATACAACTATTATGAAATACCATCCAATCGACCGCAATTTATACATTAAAAATCGTGCTAAATTCATGGCACAAATGAAGCCGAATAGTGTTGCTGTTTTTAATTCAAACGACATTTATCCGGTTAGTGCCGATTCTACCTTGCCTTTTGCACAACACCGCGACATTTTATATTTATCAGGGGTTGATCAAGAAGAGAGTATCTTATTGCTTTTTCCAGATGCTCCGTATGAACACTTAAAAGAAATTTTATTTGTTAGAGAAACCAATGACCACATTGCCATTTGGGAAGGTGAAAAACTGACTAAAGAACGAGCTTTTGAAGTGTCTGGCATCAAGACTGTGATTTGGGTGCAAGATTTTCATAAAACATTGAAAGAAGTGATGATTTATGCGGATAAAATGTACCTCAACACCAATGAACATTACCGTTCGTCGGTTGAAACAGAAACCCGTGAAGACCGTTTTATCAAATGGTGGAAACAAAATTATCCCGCTCATCAAGTGGAAAAAAGCAATCCGATTTTGCAACGGATTCGTTCTATCAAGGAAAGCGAAGAGTTGGATTTAATTCAAAAAGCATGTGATATTACCGAAAAAGGTTTTCGTAGAATCCTTTCGTTTGTGAAACCGAACGTCATGGAATATGAAATTGAAGCCGAATTTGCTTATGAATTTTTACGCAATCGCTCAAAAGGTTTTGCATATACGCCGATTATCGCTTCGGGAAACAATGCGAATGTGTTGCATTATATTGAAAACAACCAACAATGTAAAGCAGGCGATTTGATTTTATTAGATGTAGGAGCGGAATATGCCAATTATTCGAGTGATATGACGAGAACAATTCCTGTTTCAGGAAAATTCTCAGACCGACAAAAAGAGGTTTACAATGCCGTTTTACGGGTTAAAAATGATGCCACAAAAATGTTAGTTCCAGGAGCTTTATGGAAAGAATACCATATAGAAGTTGGTAAAATCATGACTTCTGAATTGTTAAGTTTGGGTTTATTGGACAAAGCCGATGTGCAAAACGAAAATCCAGAATGGCCAGCCTACAAAAAATATTTTATGCACGGAACTTCGCATCACATGGGCTTGGACACCCACGATTATGGTTTATTACACGAACCAATGCAGGCCAACATGGTTTTTACAGTTGAACCAGGCATCTATATTCCAGCTGAAGGATTTGGAATTCGTTTGGAAGATGATGTAGTGATTCAAAAAAGTGGTGAACCGTTCAATTTAATGCGAAACATTCCGGTTGAAGTAGAAGAAATTGAATCGATTATGAATAGTTAGTTTGGTTTAAGAGTTTAAAAGTTTAAAAGGGGACTTGTAGGAATGTGGGTCGTTTTTTTGTTTTAAACAAAATGTTCTGAACATTGTAACATTCTAAATTAAACTCTGACTTACTTTATACACTTAAAAAATAGAAATTATGCAAGCACACGAAATTGAATATCAGATTTTTGGAGAAGAAATGCAGTATGTTGAAATCGAATTGGACCCACAAGAAATTGTGGTAGCCGAAGCGGGAAGTTTTATGATGATGGGAAACCACATTGTAATGCAAACCATCTTTGGTGATGGCTCGGAGCAACAAAATTCGGGTTTGTTTGGCAAGCTTTTGAATGCTGGAAAACGAGTTCTTACCGGAGAAAGTTTATTTATGACCGCTTTTTTAAACCAAGGTCAAACCAAAAGTAAAGTTTCTTTTGCCTCGCCTTATCCTGGAAAAATTCTTCCGATTGATTTAACGCAGTTTCAAGGAAAATTTATTTGTCAAAAAAGTTCTTTTCTCTGTGCTGCCAAAGGTGTTTCTGTCGGAATTGAATTCTCCCAAAAACTAGGTCGCGGACTTTTTGGTGGTGAAGGTTTCATCATGCAAAAAATTGAAGGAGACGGCATGGCGTTTGTGCATTCTGGCGGAACAATGGCAAAAAAGGAATTGGCTCCTGGTGAAGTACTCAAAGTTGACACTGGTTGTATTATTGGTTTTACAAAAGACGTTGATTATGATATTGAATTTATAGGTGGAATCAAGAATTCGCTTTTCGGTGGCGAAGGATTATTTTATGCTACTTTAAAAGGTCCGGGAACTGTTTACATACAATCATTACCTTTTTCTCGATTAGCAGATAGAATTATTGCTTCCGCACCAAAATCGGGTGGAAAAAATCGCGAAGAAGGAAGCTTATTAGACGGTTTAGGTAATTTATTAGATGGTGATAATCGGTTTTAGTTTTAAAAACTACACAACAAATCATATTATTTCCAACGAGTAAACTAATCTTGGCTCTTTTGTTTGTCAAACTTTATCAACAATAATTCAGAAATTGATTGGGATGTCTTATTTTTGAAATCCTTTTTAAAATGACAGTCAAAACATGAAACAAACCTTTTTCAAAAACACCAAAATCAATTATACCGACACCGGAAAAGGTACGGTAGTGGTTTTATTACATGGTTTTTTGGAAAATTTAAGCATGTGGAATTCCTATATTGAACTTTTTTCTAAAAAAAATCGGGTTATCGCGATTGATTTGTTAGGTCACGGAGGAACGGATTGTTTAGGCTACATTCATACCATGGAAGACCAAGCTGACATGGTTCATCAAGTGTTGCATGATTTAAAAATTCGGAAAGCCATTCTTATCGGACATTCCATGGGTGGCTATATTGCGTTGGCTTTCGCCGAATTATATCCTGATTATATGAAAGGATTAGTTTTACTCAATTCGACCGCTCGAGCGGATAGCGACGAGCGAAAACTAAATCGCGATAGAGCCATCGCAGCCGTTAAGCAAAATTATACCGCTTTTGTGCGAATGTCGATTGCCAATTTATTTAGTGAAGAAAATCGTAAAAAATTACTTGAAGACATCGAACTTGTGCGAAAAGAAGCATTAAAAACGCCTTTACAAGGTATTGTGGCCGCATTAGAAGGAATGAAAGTCAGGAAAGACCGTGAAGTGCTTTTACATTTTACTAACTTCCCAAAGCTTCTTATATTAGGAAAAAAAGATCCTGTTTTAGATTTTGACGAACAGTTGTCACAAATTGAAAATACGAAGGTTGCATTTGCTGCTTTCGATGACGGTCACATGACGCACATTGAAAATCAAGCCGAATTGAAAACAATCTTATTGGCTTTTTTAAAACCAATTTAGTTAGCTTTTGTATTGCTTAATTTCTACAATATCAGACGGCATTTCAAAACCTTCCTCTGTTAATCGGAATAAAACCTGCTGCATCACCACATTCTTAATATTCATGTGATAGGTTTTAGAACTCGACTTTGTGGTATCAATCCAAAAGAAAATCTTTAGATTAATTGTGCTCGCCGCCAATTCATCAATGACAACAGTTGGAATTTTATCTACTTTCACTACACCTTCTATTTGTTGTAATGTATCCAAAATAAGAAGTATCGCTTTTTTTACATCACTACTGTAATCTAAACCAAGTTTAAAATCATACCGTAAAAAACCGTCTAACGTATAATTAATTAAAGGGTTTTTTAGAATTTGAGAGTTTGGAATAAAAACATCTTTACCATCGGTTGTTTTCACTAGCGTTTCTCGTATTCGCAATTCCTTCACATAGCCCACAATTCCTTCTGATTCTATCAAATCATTTTCTAAAAACGGACTTTTAAAGGCTAAAATAATCCCGGCTAAAAAGTTTTCGCCAATATCTTTAAAAGCAAAACCAATCACAAAGGTTAAGATTCCTGCTCCTGCTAAAATCTTAGTTGTAATATCATTGAATCCCAATAAACTAAGAAAAAACAAAAAGGTAATCACCTTTAAAATAATACGAATAATTTGAGCAATAAACAATTCAGACAAACTGCTGGTTACTTTTGTTTTTATTCTTTTCGTGAGTACTTTACTGATAAGATTTGCCAATAAAATTCCGATAATTAAAACACTAAAAGCCACTACTAAAACCGACCAGTTCTCTTGAAAATAGGTATAGGCTTCTGTTAGTTTTTCGTTTAATTTTTCCATTTGTTTTTATTTTTCTTCAAAAGGTATGTTTTCATCTAAAATTAAATTAATCAACTGAATTAATTCTGTTTTAAAATCTTCTATAACTTCGTTATTAACCAAATGAGTTACCACTTCTCGTCCTTCTTTAATTTGAAATGGCATAAAACCCGCTCTTAAATTTTTAAAGGAAATAATGCCTACTTCCATTTCTTGCTGGGGAAATTCAGTTTGAACCATCAAGGCATAACACATTAATTGAATGATTTTGTCATATTTAATGTCTTCCGTTAATCCCGTCCAACCTTGAATAGATAAACTCGGTTGTTCTACTTTTCCTGTTTTATAATCGATGATGCGAAGTGTTCCGTTTCGCAGTTCAATTCGGTCTACATTTCCTCTAATTTTTACAGGAAACGGCAATCTGTTATCTACGATTTCTTGACTAAAGTTTTGCTCTAAAAAGAGGATTTTAATTGCATCCCCTTGTTCCAACGCTTTTTTTTCTTGTTGTAGAAAATTAAAAACGTTGCGTTTAGCTACTTCAAAAGCTAAAAGGTTTTTCCCTTTGGTGATTTCGCCTTCTTTGTATTCTTTTTTAAATTGGTTAAAGACTTCCTCATTAACCAATAAAAATAGTGAATCTACAATTGAAACCGTCAAAAAAACATTTAAAAATGGTTTATAGAGTTCTTCTAACGTTCCGTGAATAATAGTTCCAAGTGTGTTCACCGCAATATTTTCTTCTACCTCTTCTGTCTCGCGAATGCGTAAAATCCGTTGAAAATAAAATTGGATTGGATTTCGGATATAGGTCGTTAAAGTAGAAGGCGAAAATCCTTCATTTGCCATTATTTTCAATCGCTGCAGCACTAAATCAGATTTAGGAACGAGCATTAATTCATTTGCCTTTTCGGGTAAAACGGCATTGTAAAGCTGATGTGAAATCACATGATTGGGTTGTTTTTCAACTTCCAATTGGGTAATAAACCGACTTTTTTCGCCTGCATCAAGTCCTTCCGCCTCTGTATTATAAAGCAAATAAATGGTTTTTGCCCGTTGCAATAAATGATAAAAATGATAGGTATAAATAGCGTCTTTTTCTTTAAACGTAGGCAAACCTAATTCTCGTTTTACATCAAGAGGAATAAATGAATTTTGAGATTTTCCTGCTGGAAAAACACCTTCGTTCATAGAAGTAATGATTACCGTATCAAAATCTAATACCCGGCTTTCTAAAACACCCATAATTTGAAGTCCTTCCAAGGGTTCTCCTTCAAAAGAGACTTCGGCCAAATCAACAATTTGTTTGTACAGGGCAAACAATCCTTCAATAGAATTAATATGCGAGTGCTCTGTACAAAAGTTGGTTAACTTATTTATAATCTTAAAAATAGCATATAAAAAACTTACTGTAATTTTATCTTCAGCAGATTGAGTTTGTAAAAACTGTTTTATTTCTAATAAGATAGTGGTAATCTTAGCCAAGATTTCCGTTGGATTACTATTCCATTTTTCCATCAAAAGCAAAAAAAACGGGGTCGGTTGTTCATTAAGTTCAATTACTTTGGCATAAGAAACAAACGTGTAATTATTTTGGTTGATTCGGCTAATTAAAGATTTTGCTCCTACAAATGGCTCCACCAAAGGATTTTGGAGCACATCCAAAATGTCTTTGTAATAAAACATATAACTTGTTGCACTGCGTTTAAATGCGTTTTGATGCATTCGAAATAATTTTGAAACAAGTAATTGGGCTGGATTATTTTTACCTGAATAACCCATCGTAATATTAAGTTTAGAAGCCGATTGCGGTAACGAATGCAACAACGGAATTAACAATTCCTCTTGTCCAAGCACCAACGCTACGTTTTCTAACGATTCTTCTGCAGCAATAGTTTCAATAAGATGACCTGCTAATTTTGCTTGCCCGATGGTTTTGGGCGTTCCCATGATGTGGATATTTTTTGATTCTTTAAATTCATTAAAAATCCATTGATAGGGGTTGTTTTTGTAAAAAGGCCAGCTTTTTTTAATTTTTCGAGCAAACAATCCGGCATCGTGATAAGGGTCGTTTAAAAATGTTTCTTCTACGTCCCACAAAACAGTTGCTAGTTCCTGGGTTAAAAGGTGTTGGAAAATCTTTTCTTCTGCTTGATTAAGTGCGTTAAAACCTGCAAAAATGTAATGATTCGACGTATTATTCGACGAAAAATGAGTTAGATTATCCACAGCTTCTCTATAGATCAAACCTTGGTATCCAATTCCTTTTTTAACTAAATAATCATAGAATGCTTCATAATACAAAGGCATTTTTTCCCAAAACTGAAGATAATTATCTATCAATTTCGTTTTATCTTCTGCCTCTAAGTTCCATCGTTTGATGGCTTCAATATCTTTTAGATAAGAAAAAACATGTTTTGGTTCTAAAAGATAGCGGTCAATTTCATTAAAATCGTGTAGCAAGGTTTTTCCCCAATTTGAAAATTGTTCAAAGGCTTGTTGTTCTTTACTTGGCGTAAGCGATAAATAAAGCGTATAAAATTCAAACAACAGTGTGATTGCATCGGCAGAACGAATTCCAGCAATGTCTTGCACAAATTCTTCAATACTAACAATTTTTGGAGCAAAGCTGTTTTGTTGAATTCCCTTTTTTAATTCTTCCAGCAAAAACACTTTTGCTCGTTTATTAGGAAGAACAACAGTTAAGCACTCCATCTTTGTGGAATGGTGTTTCAAGATATGATGGGCTAGCGTAGAAAGAAAAGGAATTGTTTTCATTTTATAAAAATAAAAAAAACGTCCCGATAAATCGAGACGTTTTAAAATATATTTAGAAGAAAATTATTTTATTAATTTCACTTCAACTCTTCTGTTATTAGCTTTACCAGCTCTAGTTTTGTTAGAATCAATTGGCATTGACTCACCAAATCCTTTAGAAGTTAATCTAGAAGCATTGATACCGTTTTCGATTAAATAATCTTTTACAGCAGCAGCTCTATCTTCCGATAATTTTTGGTTTAATGCATCACTACCATCACTGTCAGTATGACCTTCGATAGAGAATTTAGCACTAGGATATTCTTTTAAGATTCCAGTAATATTTTGTAAAACTGTGAATGTTCTTTGTTGGAAAGCAGCTTTACCAGATTCGAACAAAATTGTTTTAGCATAATCATTTAAAGATTTAATAACCGCTTCGCTCATTTCTGGACAACCATTGTTTTCAACAGTTCCTGGCTCGTCTGGACATTTGTCATCTTTATCAAATACTTTGTCACCGTCTCTATCTGGCCATGGACAACCTTGGTTTTCTTTTGGACCTTTAACGTCTGGACATTTATCATCTTTATCAGCAATTCCGTCACCGTCAGTATCAGGACAACCGTTTAATTCTTTAGGACCTTTAACGTCTGGACAAGAATCGTCTTTATCAGCAATTCCGTCACCATCAGTATCAGGACATCCTTGGAATTCAGCTAAACCGAATACATCTGGACAAGCATCACTAGCATCTACAATACCATCACTATCTGTATCAGGGCATCCTTGGAATTGAGCTAAACCAAATACATCTGGACAAGCATCATCTTTGTCATAAATACCGTCTCCATCAGTATCTTTACCTCCAAATTTGAAGATAACACCCGCAAAGTGTTGCATGTGTGTTGGCATCTCAGTTCTTACATCATCAAATGAATATTTGTAAGTTGAACGAAGAGTAAGACCAATTTTTTCAGATAACCAGATGTTTAAACCTAAACCTCCATTAACTGTTCCACCACTGTAATCACCAATGAAAGTATAACCTCCACCTACGTGTGCAGTTGGTTCGAAAGCATTTAAGTAAGTTCCGAAACTATAATTTACAACAGCATCAATTCCATAATACATTTCGTCTACTGTAGCGACAACATATTCGCCACCTACTCTAGGAAGAACAAGTTTTTCTAATCTGTTGAAAGATCCTGTTAATCCGAAAGAGAAATTGTCTCCAACGTATTTAGAAACTGACACATAAGAAACAGAAGGAACCATGCTCCAGTAATCTTTCGCGTTAAAATATTCAGAAAACTGATCTGCAACGCTTCCGGCGGCACTCACACGACCACCATCTAATGCATTAACCCCAAAAGCCAGAGACCAAGGGTTATTACTATCTTGTGCTTGCGAACTAAGACCCGCAAACATAAAAATAGCTAAAACTAATTTGTTAAGATGTTTCATACTTGATTTTGTTTTGTTACAATATATTGTTTATTACTTGCAAAAATAAGGTGTTTTAAATTAACTACAAAATTTAATGTTAAATATTTTAATAAGAATACTAAACAGTTATTAGATAACCTTCAGTGCTTTTCCTACTTCTATAAAAGCTTGTATCGCTTTGTCAAGGTGTTCTTTGGTATGTGCTGCCGACAATTGCACTCTAATTCTCGCTTTGTTCTTGGGCACAACCGGAAAGAAAAAGCCAATTACATAAATGCCTTTTTTCAATAATTCGTCTGCCATGACTTGCGATAATTTTGCGTCATACAACATTACAGGGACAATCGCTGAATCACCATCGATAATATCAAAACCAGCATCTTTCATTCCTTTTTTGAAATAATTCGTATTCCACTCCAATTGATCGCGTAACGTGGTGTCATTTTCTAACAACTCAAAAACCTTTATAGAAGCTCCCACGATAGTTGGAGCCAACGAATTAGAAAATAAATACGGTCGTGATCGTTGTCTTAAAATTTCAATAATTTCTTTTTTAGCGGTAGTATAGCCGCCCATTGCCCCACCTAATGCTTTTCCTAAAGTTCCAGTAATAATATCTACACGGCCTAAAACACCTTTTGCCTCCATTGTCCCTTTTCCTGTTGCTCCAATAAATCCAGCTGCATGACATTCATCAACCATTACTAACGCATCATATTTTTGGGCTAAATCACAAATTTTATCTAAGGGAGCTACGAGTCCATCCATAGAAAAAACACCATCGGTTACGATTAACTTAAAACGATGTCCTTGTTCGTTTGCTTTGATGAGTTGTTGCTCTAAATCTTCCATATTACTGTTTTCATATCGATATCGAGCTGCTTTACACAAACGGACTCCGTCAATAATGGATGCATGATTTAGACTGTCCGAAATAATAGCATCTTCTTCTCCTAATAAAGGCTCAAAAACACCGCCGTTGGCATCAAAAGCTGCTGCATATAAAATAGTGTCTTCCGTTCCGTAAAAACGTGCAATAGATTCTTCCAGTTTTTTATGAATGTCTTGGGTTCCACATATAAATCGAACCGAAGACATACCAAATCCATGAGAGTCTAAGGTGTCTTTTGCTGCTTGAATTACGGCTGGATGCGACGATAATCCTAAATAATTATTGGCACAAAAATTCAAGACTTTTTCACCCGTAGAAATTGTAATTTCTGCTCCTTGAGGCGATGTAATAATACGCTCTTTCTTGAATATCCCATTGTCTTCAATGGTTTGCAATTCTTTTTGTAAGTGTTGTTTGATTTTGCTATACATTGTTTTGTTTTTTTACAAAGTTACTATTTCCAATTTCTCACCAATATAAACTAAGGCTTTTTTAACGACTTGAAAGCCCATGTTAGTTATTGCTGACTCATACATTTCTAATTGTTTTTGATGTTTTTGATGTTTATCACCTGTTTTATAGTCTAATAATAGCACTTGATTTTGCGAATTAAAAACGATTCGATCGGGTTTAATCAAGCTCTCCGATTTTCTTAAAATTGTTTGTTCGGCTAAAACGTTATTCGATTCTTCAAAATACATTTGCAAATCGGGATGTAAACAAACTTGTTCAAGAATTGATACCACTTCTTTTTGTTGTCCAAAAGTAATCAAACCTTCTTCAATTGCTTTTTCAACAGTTAAACCGATGTCTTTTTTAGACTTAATATGTGCTAAAATTTCATGAATTACATTTCCGTATTCGATGGCTTTTTGTTGATGTGTTCCCCACATCAAACTTTCGCGTTGAGCGATTTTAATAGCATTTGATTCTAGTAAGGTTTTTACTACAGCAATTGGCGTTAATTCCATTGTTTTTTTGCTTGGCGAAGAAATTCGATTACCTATTCCTTGTTCATATACAAACTTGTTTTTGTCAAAAATTCCCTGATACATTAAAAACCGAATAAAAAACCCAGCCATATTGTTTTGTGGCGGCTCCTCTTTTACCGATAATTTCATTTCTGAAATAATATACAATTGTTCTTCTGCTCGGGTTAAGGCTACATATAGAATATTAGTGTTATCTAGTAATTCTTCTTCCTTTTTCTGCAGAAAAACTTGAGCGGCCGCTTCTCCTAAACTTTCTACCGTTTTATTATTATCTACTAATATTTTAGGCAATGCTATTAAAGATGATTCAGCTTCAATCCACAACTTATCTTTTGGGGTTCTAGAATAATCTTCATCGGCAAACGGAAAAATAACAACAGGAAATTCTAATCCTTTCGATTTATGTACCGTCATGATGCGAATTGCGTTATTTCCTTCTGGAGAAGGAATGCTAAATTTTTCACTATTTTCATCCCAATACATAAGAAAATCAGCAATGCCAGATTGGTTTTTGGCACTTCGCTCCAACACTCGGTCTAAAAAATCTTGCACATATGCGTTGGAAATGGTTGGTTGAATAACGGCGTGAATAATTTCTTCTACCACTTCATACAAGGCTTTTTTTCTGAGTTGCGAAAAAGATAACCGAATATCGAACGAAGTTAACCAAGCTTCAAAAGCGATTTCTTCTTTTAATTCCATTCCGTGTGCAATGAAATCATGAAGTTTATCGGTTTGACCGTTTTGTTTTCCTATATAATACAAAACATGAGCTTTCGACTCCTTATCATTTTCATTTTTTAAATACCGAAGTAAGGTGATGATGAAATTCACCTCTTTTGAATTTTGTAATAAAAGCGATTGAGAAGAAACAATTGGAATTCCGTGTTCGGTTAAAAACGTTGCGATTTTTATTCCGGCATCTGTTTTTCGAGTTAAAACAACGATGTCGCGATATGTAAAGCCTTCTGCTTGCACTTTGGTTAACGTTTCTAAAACGGCATTTAAGTATAAGTCATCTTTATTGTATTCGTCGTCGTCTTTTTGTTTAGACGGAATAAAGGTAAGGTTTACATAGCCGCCTATTTTATCATTTTTTTCTTGATGACTATGGTTTTCATACAGATCTTTATAATCAGGATGTTCAAAATCTTGAGCAATAAATTTAAAAAAAGCATTGTTAAAATCGATAATTTCCGAATAACTTCTCCAATTGGTTTTTAAGGATTTTAATTCTTTTGTTGGATTGGCAAACGGACTCTTATTTTTGCTCAACTCAATAAATTGTTCGGCTTTTCCACCACGCCAACGATAAATGGATTGTTTGGGGTCGCCCACAATGAGTAAAGAACCTCTTTCGCCAGATAATTCTTCGCCCGAAAGGGCGTTATTAATCAACGGAAATAAATTTTCCCATTGCATTTGTGACGTGTCTTGAAATTCATCAATAAAAAAATGTCTATAACGTTCGCCCATCCGTTCATATATAAAAGGAGCAGGTTGGTTTTGAATTTCGTTGTGAATTATCGTATTGAACTCAGAAATAGAAAGAATATTCTGCTCTTCTTGAATTTTATGCAATTCTTGACTGACACGATTGAGCAAGGATAAAGGTGTAATGTTTTTTAAAAAGGCATGGTACAACAAATATTCTTTTACCAACGTTTCAAGGTCTGAATAAAAGGTCAAAAGTTGAGAAGCTATAGCATCTACTGCCATTTTTTGTGATTCAGGAATGCTTTTGGCATACCGATTCCCTTCCGTTAAATAACCGATAACGCTGTCGTTCAGCGAAACATCACCCGCTTTTATTTTTTCAAAATAAGCATATACGGTTCCTCGATTAAACGATTTTTTATCTAATTGATTATCTAAAATTAATTGAAAAGCTTGTGTGCCAATTTCAACACTCTCTTTTTCTAAAACTTTTATTTTGTCGCGAACGGTTTTTTTGAGCTCTACAAATTCGGGTATTTGTTTGTTTTTAAAGTGCTCTAATTCATTCCGATTATTTTCTTTATTTAATAATTTCGAAACTTCTTTAATATCGCGAGTAACATCCCACGATTTATCATCGTCTGTTTTTTCTAAGGTAAAATCAACTAATAATTTGGTGAGCGTTTCATCTGTTCCTGCTTCAGCAATAATGGCATCAATGGCTTCTTGTAGTAAACTTTCGGTTTCTAAAGAAACTTCAAAAGTGGATGGCAGATTTAAATCATGGGCAAATGTTCGAATGACTTTATGCGTAAATTTATCAATCGTTGAAATATCAAAAGCGGCATAATTATGTATAATGTTTCGAATAATTGCTTTTGATTTGCTGTGAATTGCCTTTTTATCTAAAGCTGTTTCTTCGATTAGGGCTTCTAAAACGTTCATTGCTTTGGCATTGGGTTCTTCTTTTGCAAATTCTGAAAGCGTGTCCAAAACACGTGATTTCATTTCGCCTACCGCTTTATTGGTAAACGTAATCGCCAAAATTGATTTATAGGCATCTTCCCTTGGCGAAGTCAAAATAATTTTTAAATATTCTTTGACCAACGTGAATGTTTTCCCCGAACCAGCCGAGGCATCGTAAATTGAAAAAGCAACTTTATCCAAAGTTAAAAATGTAAATTAATAAAACTATAACAACTAGAATTTTATATTCCAAAGTTAATTGTTTAAATTTGAAGAACTATTGTCTAACTTAAAAATTTATACTATGTCTTTTGAATTACCACAATTACCTTATGCATATAATGCTTTAGAGCCTCATATTGATGCTCGAACGATGGAAATCCACCACACAAAACACCACGCTGCCTATACAAATAATTTGAATGCTGCTATTGCTGGTACGGATATGGAAGGAAAAAATATAGAAAATATACTAATCAATTTAGATAAATCTAATGCCGCTGTCCGTAATAATGGTGGTGGTTTTTATAACCATAATTTATTTTGGACAGTGATGTCTCCGAATGGTGGCGGCGAACCAAAAGGCGAATTAGCTGCCGCTATTGATCACGCTTTCGGCTCTTTTGAAGAATTTAAAGCAAAGTTTTCAAAAGCAGGAGCAACACAATTTGGTTCTGGCTGGGCTTTTATGTGTGTGAAAGACGGAAAATTAGAAATTTGTGGAACACCAAATCAAGATAATCCCTTAATGCCAGGTGTAGGCTGCGGCGGAACACCTATTTTAGCAATGGATGTTTGGGAACATGCTTATTATTTACATTATCAAAACAGAAGACCTGATTATATTCAAGCCTTTTTTAATGTTGTAAATTGGGAAGAAGTTTCTAGAAGATATGCTTTAGAAAAATAATTAAGAATTAAATGCAATTAAAAAGCAACCGCCTCAATACTGATAGTTGAGGCGGTTTTTTATTTGATTAAAATTTTAAGGGGTATAGCTTAAAAGGGTTCATCTCTAGTTCTTTTACTGTTCAGCAGCTATTTATTATGCTTTTCCTCTATTGCTTTTACTCTTTGTTCTAGAATTTTTATAATTTGATTTTGTTGTTCGATGATTTCTTGTTGTTCTTGTACTGCTTTTACGAGTGGGACGACGAATTCTGCATAGCGAAGACCGTACAGTTCGGCTTGGTCTGTTGGTGTATCGATGCCGGAAAATTCAAAGTTGTTTTCGAGGGCTGCCTGGGCTACTTCTTGAGCGATGAACCCAGTCTGTTTTATTTTTTCGATGTGGTATTTTCCTTCGAATTCTTCATTAGCTTCCTCTTTGTTTTGGTAGACAATTTGGTTTTGTTTTTGGATGTCGAGGTTGTATGTAACGGGACGTAGCTTTGTTATAAAGCTTAGTCCTGGGACGTTGTTTTGGATGTTGTTTTTGATTCTTTGGTCGCTGTAGGTTGTCCAGTTAACTTGTCCTCTTATTCTTGTGATACTGGTGTTTCCTATGTCGATAGAATTACTTATTGACGTTACCCCGCCAGCGTTATATCCAAGAGCAATAAAATTAGTTAGATTGTTTGTAGTTGGGTAGGCATTGTAACCTATTGTTGTATTGTATGACCCTGTAGTGTTTACATATAATGTGCGGACTCCTAGTGCGGTATTATAATAGCCTGTAAGGTTTTGTAATAATGCATTTTGTCCGATTGCTACATTTTCTGCTCCTGTGGAATTATTGCGTAAGGCATCTGTTCCATTAGCGGTATTGTTTTGTCCAGTGGTATTTCTATATAATGCACCGTTTCCTGTTGCGGTATTGTATACTCCAGTAGAATTATAATATAAGGTAGACATTCCTATTCCCGTGTTGCTGTAGCCGGTAGTATTACTGTATAATGATGATACTCCGATGGCCGTGTTTAATCTTCCGGTGGTGTTACTTGACAATGCTGAATTACCGAGAGCAGTGTTTAATTCCCCCTCTGTGTTGTTATATAAAGCGTGGTACCCTACGGCAGTGTTTCTCTCACCAATGGTATTATTATTTAGGGCATTTGTACCAATGGCTGTATTATCTATTCCAGTTATGTTTTCTTCTAGTGCATTAATTCCAAAGGCTGTATTTGCATATCCTATGGTATTTCTTCTTAAAGCACCACTACCTGTAGCCGTGTTTCGTGAACCAGTTGTATTACTGTTTAAAGCTCTATAACCTGTCGCTGTATTGACTGTTCCAGTAGTATTGCTACTTAGGGAATGATATCCTAGTGCAGTGTTGAGTCGCCCTGATGTGTTGTTGTTTAAAGCATTTGAGCCTACAGCTGTGTTCAAATCGCCCGTAGTGTTAGCATTTAATGCACTGTTTCCTATTGCAGTATTTTCATCTCCTATAGTGTTTGCATATAGGGCTCTATAACCTATGGCTGTATTGTTGTTTGCTGTTGTGGCGTTGTACAAGGCATTAAAACCATTTGCTACGTTAAAACTTCCTGTGGTATTATTGTATAATGCTCTATAGCCAATTGCATTGTTACTGTTAGCGGTGGTATTATTGTATAAAGCTTCAGGTCCATTTGCCACGTTAAAACTTCCAGAAGTATTACTGTATAATGCATGGTAACCTATGGCATTGTTATTATTTGCAGTAATACTGCTATATAAAGCTCTAGAACCTAGAGCAGCGTTTCTGCTTCCAGATGTATTATTTAATAAGGCATTATAGCCCATGGCAGTATTATAAACCCCGTTGATGTTTGAACCAAGAGCATAATTACCATTTGCGGTATTTTGAGAACCCGTGGTGTTTAACTGAAGTGCACTATAGCCATTGGCAGCGTTAAAATTTCCGGTGGTGTTGCTTAATAAAGCTTGAGATCCGGTTGCTGTATTTTGGGCACCTGTGGTATTAGCAGCTAATGTTCTGTAACCTAGTGCAACATTATTGTTTCCACTTATGGTGTTAACAAGCGACTCGTAACCTACGGCAGTATTTTGACCGCCATCGGTGTTATTATTTAGGGCTCTATAACCAATTGCTATATTGTAATTTCCTGTAGTGTTTTCTCTTAAGGCATATTGTCCAGTGGCGGTATTTTGATTACCGGTTGTGTTACTGTATAACGCTTCAATACCTATAGCATTGTTGTTACTTCCAGTAGTGTTACTATATAAGGACGAAAAGCCAATTGCGGTGTTTCCGATACCGGTGGTGTTTAGGAATAAAGCACTGGCACCAACAGCGGTATTGTTATTAGCTGTAGTGTTTGAGAATAATGAAAAAGCACCCACGGCAGTGTTTTGAGAGCCGGTGGTGTTTAGTTGCATTGCATTATATCCAATTGCTGCATTATACTGACCATTAAGGTTATTTAATAAACTTCGATGTCCAAATGATGTTGTGTAAGGAGTTTGTGACTGAATTTTTCCTGAGTTTATATTGTTAACTCTAAAGTTTAGCGGTGCATTTGTTGTGGTTCCAATAAAGTGTGTAGCATCCACAATACCCGCATTACCCGTGATTTGCCAATCTTTTCCACTACCATCATTTTCTAATGGTTTCCAATTCAACAAAGCATGATTCCAGTAGTAAAATCCTGGAAGACTGCTACCTACAGCAGTGGTTAAATAGACAAGCATACTGTTTTGTGCTGCTGTTGGATTGGTAGCAGGAAATGTATTTACTTTAGGAATTAATACACCATCTGTTGGTGACGGCATTGCGGCATTACTAGACTGAATCTCTAACCTTGCTTGTGGTGTCGTGGTACCGATACCTACTTGAGAAAAAACTACTGTAGTAAATAATAAGAAGATTAACTGTATAAACCTCACGATTTTAATTTTTAAAATTACGAGGTGAAGTTCTATAACATTTTATGGATAGGATAGGAAAAAAGGGACAGCTTAACTTGTGTTTAAAAAGTCAAGGTTTTCGTTGAGTCTATATTACTGGAATTCTGAATTTATTTACGTCTCTTTTTAAGTTCGTATGGTAAACAGTCGGTGTCATACCGGAGAAGCGTTTAAATTCTGATAAAAAATGTGATTGGTCAAAGTAACCTAATTCACTGACAATTGATATCGTGTCTATATCTAACGCGTTTTGCACCATTATTTTTGCTTTATTGTGACGTATAATTTGACTGTATAATTTTGGACCAATTCCGATATGGCTTGTAAAAGCTCGATGTAAACTTTTCTTTGAGGTGTGGATTTTGTTTTCGAGTGTATTAATTTTAATGTTTCCGTTTTTGGAATGCATTGTAACAAGAGCATTTTCAACCATTTTTAAATTATTGTTTTTTTGAGCTCGTGCACGCATTTTTTTTAAAAGAAATCTTTCTAAAACATTAATCGTTTGATCAACAGAGAGAGAGCTTTGCATTTCGTCATAGAGAGACTCCATTTCATTTGGCCAAATATCAGTCATACAGATAAATTTATTGGCGATATGTTTCATACTAATACCTGTTAATCTAGAGATTGCAGTGGGTTTAAGTTTTACTCCGTATATGGCAATTCCTTTAGGATCTGTGGTAAATAATCGAGGACTGAGCGGCTGCCCGTAGATATAACCAGTTTTATATAGACTCAACTGTACATTATCGTAGTTTACGGTATCTCGTAGGTTTGAAAAATTGAATGCCATTCCTTGTAAAAGTGGAGTTGAATACTCATGAATGACCGATTCGTTTTTTATTGTTTCAGAATACCAATAACATTGAACTATTTCGGCTAACTCGAGTACTGGAAGAAATATTCGATTTATCATAAATAAAAATGTTAAGTAGACAAACATAAACAATAAGTTGTCATTAACTATTTTTACTGCCAATACTTTACAATTTCTCGCTATTTTAGGACGAGGAATTTTTATTAAAAAAAGCGGCACAATGATGTGTCGCTTTTTTTATATAAAATAAAAAGGTGGAATTTCTTCCACCCTTTTGCCCCAAATCTACCATAAACTTAACCGTGCGTACTATGGTAGGTACAAATATACAACGATTTTTAACACCTAACTATTGTGTAGCGGTTTAAATTTTAACATTTGGCCTTATAAGGGTGGATTGTGCAGTTATATGGGTTTACTGCAAGCAAAAAAGGGGTTTTGTAAAGTTATAAAAATAAAAAAGGTGGAATTGCTTCCACCCTTTTTGCCCCAAATCTACCATAAACTTAACCTACTAATGCTATGGTGAAACAAATGTATACTATCACTATTTTGATTACAAATAAATTAGATGAACGGCATCAAAAGTCGTTAAAAAGCAGAAAAACTTGTGCCCTAATAGGCTCTCGCGTCTTTTCCCTCGTAAAAATTCATAAACGCACGATTGACGACTCGGTTTCCACCCGCTGTGGGATAATCGCCCGTAAAGTACCAATCTCCTAAATTATCCGGACAGGCAACATGTAAATTTTCAACCGTTTGAAAGATAATTTTAATAGCCGCTTTAGTGTCTGAAGAACTTAACATCGTTGCTATTTTATCAGAAATTTGTTGGTCTGTAAACGGAGCATAAATTTCTTTTACATAATTAACAATTTCACCATCTTTCCAGCTTTCTTGCAGTTTACACTTTTTATAAACTTGATCGACTAGGTGATATTGGTTGGTTTCTGTTAATAATTCTAATACCGCCTGAAAAGCTATTAATCCTTCTAGTTTTGCCATATCGATTCCGTAACAATCTGGATACCGAATTTGCGGAGCAGACGAAACAATTACAATCTGTTTTGGATTTAAACGATCCATCATTCGGATAATACTCTTTTTTAAAGTTGTTCCTCGAACAATACTGTCATCAATAATCACCAAGTTATCTGTTGGCTTGATTACGCCATAGGTGACATCATAAACGTGTGCAACTAAATCATCGCGACTACTGTCTTCGGTAATAAACGTGCGTAGTTTGGCATCTTTAATCGCTACTTTTTCGGTTCTAATTTTTACAGCTAAGATTTCTTCTAATTTTTCCTTCGTAAGCGTTTTTCGATGGTCTAAAATATATTTGTTTTTTCGTTTATTCAAAAAATCATTCGCAGCCTCCACCATTCCATAAAATGAAGTTTCGGCAGTATTCGGTATATAAGAAAAGACAGTGTTGTCTGTATCGTTAGCAATGGCATCTAAAACAACGGGCAGGATTAATTTTCCGAGCATTTTTCGCTCTTTATAAATTTCGGCATCGCTCCCGCGTGAAAAATAAATTCGCTCAAAAGAACACGCTTTCTTTTCTAGCGGTTCTACGATTTGTTCAAGCGTAAAACTTCCATTTTTTTTAATAATTAAAGCTTTTCCAGGGTCTAATTCTTGTACTTTTTCAAACGGCACATTAAAAGCTGTTTGAATAACTGGTCGTTCTGATGCAACCACTATAATTTCTTCATCTTCATAAAAAAAAGCTGGCCGAATTCCGGCAGGATCTCTAAAAACAAAGGCATCCCCGTGACCTAACAAACCGGCCATTGCATAACCCCCATCCCAATTTTTAGAAGCTTTTTTAAGAATCTTTCCAATATCTAATTTTTCTGCAATTACAGGTGAAGCTTCTCGTTTAGACAGGCCGTTATTTTTACATTCTTGGTATAAGTCGATTACTTCATCATCTAGAAAGTGACCAATTTTTTCCATAACCGTAACCGTATCGGCCAACTCTTTAGGATGTTGACCCAATTCTACTAAACTATCAAAAAGTTCTTTGACATTGGTAAGGTTAAAATTTCCTGCTACAATCAAATTTCGATGCATCCAATTATTTTGTCTCAAAAAGGGATGTACATTTTCAATACTGTTTTTACCAAAAGTTCCATAACGAACATGGCCTAAAAATAATTCGCCTATGTAAGGAATATGCTCTTTTTGTAAAGCTACATTATTTTGATAAGTTGGATTTTGCAAAAGTTCATCATTAATTCGAGTATTTATTTGCTGAAAAACATCTTGAATCGCTTGGGGATGATTAGATCGCACACGACTGATATACCGTTGACCCGGTTCTACATCAAGTTTAATACTTGCAAAACCAGCTCCGTCTTGTCCGCGGTTATGCTGCTTTTCCATTAAAAGATACATTTTTTGAATCCCGTAAAAAGCAGTGCCATATTTATCTTTATAAAATTGCAATGGTTTTTTTAAACGTAAAAGTGCAATTCCACATTCGTGTTTGATTGCGTCACTCATTGATTTGAAGTTTTATTTAAATTAAAAATTTTATGTTTTTGAATCATCCGCCAAGTTTGTTTTTACTTCGCTCTTACAGATTTAAAATAAAAATGCCCCGAGATTTCGAGGCATGCGTTATTAATTAATTTCTATATTAAATTGTGTTAAGGAACGAAATTGTTTGAGGCGGTCAAACACATCGTATTTATCTAGTTTAAGCATTCGCTCGGTTCCAAATTTTTCTACACAAAAGGAAGCTAAATTAGAGCCATAGATAATGGCGTTTTTCATGTTTTCAAAAGAAATATTTTCGCTTTGAGCGATATATCCTGAAAACCCACCCGCAAACGTATCGCCTGCACCTGTTGGGTCAAAAACTTCTTCTAAAGGCAAAGCAGGAGCAAAGAAAACATCTTTTCCTTGAAACAATAACGCTCCATGTTCTCCTTTTTTAATGACCACATATTTTGGCCCCATTTTATGAATCTTAGCTGCCGCTCTTACTAACGAGTATTCGCCAGAAAGTTGACGAGCTTCTTCGTCGTTAATCGTAATTACATCGACGCGTTTCATTACTTCATGTAATTCTGGCAAGGCACAATCCATCCAAAAATTCATGGTGTCTAAAACAACCAATTTTGGTTTTTCGTTCATTTGGTCTAAAACACTAATTTGAACCATCGGGTGTAAATTCCCTAACATCACAACATCTGCATTTTTATAATTTTCAGGAACTTTAGGCTGAAAATCGGCCAATACATTTAATTGTGTTTCTAAGGTGTCTCTTGAATTTAAATCGTTGTGATAACGGCCGCTCCAAAAGAAGGTTTTCCCACCTTTTACAACTTCAATTCCAGAAATATCAATGTTTCTATCGGTTAATAAATCTAAATATTTTTGTGGAAAGTCATCGCCAACTACAGAAACAATGGCCGCATCAACATCAAAAAAAGAAGCAGAAAGCCCAATAAACGTGGCTGCTCCTCCTAATATTTTATCTGTTTTTCCAAAAGGTGTTTCGATGGCATCAAAAGCAACAGTTCCTACGATTAAAAGCTTGTTCATGAGTTTAGATTTGTAATAAGATGCAAAGGTAAGTTATAGTTTAGAAGTTTAAAAGTTTATGGGTTTAAAAGTTTTCCGAGTTAAACAATAAAAATTGATATGACGTTTTTGAAAATGCGAATTAATTTGCATTCTTAATTTATAGTTTTAATTTTTTGAAAAGAAGATAATGCTAAAAGTTAGGATTCTCAGTGTATTGATTTAACATTCAAAACAACTTCCCCTCCTCCTTTTCATAAAACGAATCCACAGAAAGAGTGGGCAAACCCGAAGCATAAACCGCTAATTCATCACATCGTTCGTTTTGTGGATGATTATTGTGGCCTTTAATCCATTTAAAATCAACTTGGTGTTTGCGATAAACTTTTAGAAATCGCAGCCACAAATCAGGGTTTTTTTTACCTTCAAATCCCTTTTTTTCCCATTGAAAAACCCATCTTTTTTCGACCGCATCTACTACATATTTAGAATCCGAAACAACTAAAACGGTCATTTTCGGGTTTTTTAATTTCTCTAAACCAACTATCACTGCTAAAAGCTCCATTCTGTTATTGGTAGAATATCGAAAACCTTCAAAAAACTCTTTTTTATAGTCGGTGCCCACCAATTCAATCACCACACCATACCCTGCAGGGCCTGGATTTCCTTTGGCGGCTCCATCGGTATAAATATGTACTTGGTGGCTCATTGGGTTCAAGTTTTAAGTTTTAGAAGTTCGTGAATCACTTCTGGAAAATAGCGATATTCCAATTCGTGCACTTTATGGGCAATTTCTTCGGGCGAAGTACAATTTGAAATGGAAATAGATTTTTGAAAGATTATTCTTCCTTTATCGAATTCTGCATTTACAAAATGAATCGTAATTCCTGTTTCATTTTCTTGCTGGTTTAGCACTGCTTGATGCACATGAAAACCATACATTCCTTTTCCGCCATATTTTGGTAATAATGCAGGATGAATGTTAATAATTTTATCTGGATAAGCAGCGATGAGATGTTCTGGAAATTTCCATAAAAAACCCGCTAACACAATTAAATCTGGTTTATATTCAGCTAATTTTAAAAGCACCGATTCGCCATAAAGCTCATTCTTATTGAAGGATACAGCATCCACAGCTAACTTTTTAGCTTTTTCTAAAACGAGGGCATTTGGATTGTTTGAAAATACCGCCACAACCGAAATCGCTTCTTTTTTTTGAAAATATCGAATTATATTTTCTGCATTAGAACCTGTTCCCGAGGCAAAAATAACGATGCTTTTCATTTCCTTTTTATATTTGGTTATGCAAAAAAACGAAATAAAAGGGAGAATTTATAGGTAATAAAACAAGAATGTCAAATAAATTTTTTAACTTCGTTGAGAACATTTATCAACTAAAATGTTGTTTTAAAATAAAGTTTTTTATTTTTGCCAACTATTAAACTAAAATTTAAAGATTATGTCAGACATTGCATCAAGAGTAAAAGCGATTATCGTAGACAAATTAGGTGTTGACGAGAACGAAGTTGTAACAGAAGCAAGCTTCACTAACGATTTAGGAGCTGATTCATTAGACACTGTTGAGCTAATTATGGAGTTCGAAAAAGAATTTGATATTCAAATTCCAGACGACCAAGCGGAAAACATTGCTACTGTAGGTCAAGCTATTTCTTACATCGAAGAAGCTAAAAAATAATAACGACTAACATCCCGTTCTGAACTAATCAGAACGGGTGTTATTATTTTATTTAATTTTAAATTACCGATTGGAATTCAATCAAACCTATACAAAAAAAATTACCCCTGTTTTTTACTTTACTACAAAAATCAGGGTTTTTTTGTTTATATTCGTACCAATAAATTTTTAAACAATGGAGTTAAAACGAGTAGTTGTTACCGGTTTAGGAGCTTTGACCCCTATAGGAAATAATATTCAGGAATATTGGAATGGTCTTATTAATGGCCTAAGTGGTGCCGCACCTATTACTTATTACGACACAGAAAAGCACAAAACCAAGTTTGCTTGTGAAATAAAAAATTTCAACATTGAAAATCATATTGACCGTAAAGAAGCCCGGAGAATGGATAAATTTGCTCAATATGCCATTGTGGCGAGTGACGAAGCCATTAAGGATGCAGGTTTAACAGACGACAATGTAGACAAATACCGCGTTGGTGTAATTTGGGGTGCTGGAATTGGCGGATTAGAAACTTTTCAAGATGAAGTTTTATACTATGCTAAAGGAGACGGAACACCAAAATTTAATCCTTTCTTTATTCCAAAAATGATTGCCGATATTGCTCCTGCACACATTTCCATGCGAAATGGATACATGGGTCCAAATTATACTACGGTTTCTGCTTGTGCTTCTTCGGCCAATGCCTTAATTGATGCATTTAATTATATCCGATTAGGATTATGTGATGTCATTATTTCGGGCGGATCGGAAGCCGCAGTAACTATTGCTGGAATGGGCGGATTTAATTCGATGCATGCCTTGTCAACACGTAACGATAGTCCAGAAACGGCTTCTCGTCCGTTTGATGCCACGCGTGATGGTTTTGTTTTAGGTGAAGGTGCTGGTGCTTTGGTTTTAGAGGAATATGAACACGCCAAAGCTCGTGGAGCTACGATATATTGTGAAATTGGCGGAGGCGGAATGTCGTCCGATGCCTATCACTTAACGGCTCCTCATCCAGAAGGAATTGGAGTTATCGCCGTAATGAATAATTGCCTGCGAGATGCCAAAATGAAACCAGAAGAGGTAGAACACATTAACACACACGGAACCTCAACTCCTTTGGGCGATGTGGCCGAATTAAAAGCAATTAGTGCTGTTTTTGGTGAACATGCTAAAAATATCAATATTAATTCTACTAAATCCATGACAGGTCATTTACTTGGAGCCGCTGGTGCAATAGAAGCAATCGCCTCTATTCTTGCAATTAAGCACGGAATTATTCCGCCAACTATTAATCATGTAAACGTAGATGAAAATATTAATCCTGAATTAAACCTTACGCTAAATAAAGCTCAAAAAAGAGACATTAAAGTAGCGATGAGTAACACCTTTGGATTTGGCGGTCACAATGCTTGCGTTTTATTTAAAAAATTGGAAGAGTAAATTTAAATGAGTCTTTTTAAAAAAATATTTACCAAATCCCGTCCTCTCGAAGGCGGGATTTTTTTTCAAGAAATTCATAAAATACTAGGCTTTAAACCTAACGATATTGAAAATTATCGCAAAGCATTTACGCATCGTTCCTCAAATAAATTAGATTTAAAAGGAAATCCAATAAATTATGAACGCTTAGAATTTTTGGGCGATGCCATGCTAAGTGCTGTTATTGCGGGACATCTATTTAATGAAGTTCCGTCTGGAGACGAAGGCTATTTAACCAAAATGCGTTCTAAAATTGTGAGTCGCGAACATCTAAACGAATTAGGTAAAGATTTAAATTTAATTGGTTTAGTTGATAGCAAAGTCCCTTCACAACACTTTGGCGAAAATATTCATGGTAATATTTTTGAAGCTTTAATTGGGGCTATCTTTTTGGATAAAGGTTTTAATTATTGTGAAAAGTTCATTCGCAGAAGAGTAATCCTTCCTTATGTTGACATTGCCCGATTAGAAGGAAAAGTAATCAGCTACAAAAGTTTAGTCATCGAATGGTGTCAAAAAGAAAAAAAAGCGTTCCTTTTTGATGTTTATGAAGATAATGGAAATGATGGACAACGTTACTTTGGTGTTAAATTAACTATTGACACTAAAGTGATTGCCAAATCAAGAGCTACCTCCAAAAAGAAAGCAGAAGAAATCGCCTCAAAACGTGCTTTTTATGCCTTGCAAGAAATAATCGACAAAAAGATATAAACTATATCGTTTTCGTTCATAAATTATCGTTAAGTTGGAGAAAACGTCCTAATTTCTACCTCAAAAGCAGTATATTTACATCTTGTTTAAATATATAAATGGCTATTCACAAATTATTTATGGATGATTTCGAAGAAGTTGATTATCAACTTATCGCTATTCATACTGCATTAGAAAATTATCGAATAGCGTTTTTCATTAATCAACAATTACCGATTCTTTTAAGCAAAAACAAGGAAGATATTCTGATTGAAAATGAAGATCAACCCATTGCTTTTTCTTATTTTGAATATGAAGACGAAGTTAAAGGTATTCAATGGTCGTTAATTGAAAATAAAAAAGAAATTACAATTACTCAAGGAATTTATTTGACCAATTTATTCTCAGAAAAAGAAGGCTTTACTAACACTTTTTATTTTTTACCAGAATTTAAAAAAGCAGCCTATTTCCTAAAAATTGAAGGAGAGAAAAACCAAATCAATACCAATTTAATTATCCAAAAACTAAAAACAATTGACCAAGTATCAACGGTATATGCTGTGGAAAAAAGTCAAATAAAATCAAAAAACAATTTAATTTTTTAAACCATATGCCAATCAACAAAAAAACTAAAATTGTTGCCACACTAGGTCCTGCCTGCAGTTCAAAAGAAATTATAAAAAAAATGGTGGATGCGGGTGTCAACGTTTTTCGTATCAATTTTTCGCATGCTGATTATGAAGATGTCAAAGAACGCATTGCTATCATTCGTGAATTAAACGAAGAATTTGGATATACCACTGCCATCTTAGCCGATTTACAAGGGCCAAAACTTCGCGTAGGGGTGATGAAAGAAGATGTAGTCGTGAGCAAAGGCGATATTATAACGTTTCAAACAGCCGAAGACATTCCAGGAACGGCTGATCGCGTTTATATGAATTACAAAGAATTTCCTAGTGATGTAAAACCAGGAGAGAAAATTCTTTTAGACGATGGAAAACTAATGTTTGAAGCAATTGAAACAAATGGTACAACCGAAGTGGTGTGCCGCGTTATTCAAGGTGGTCCTTTAAAGTCTAAAAAAGGGGTCAACTTGCCAAACACTAAAGTATCATTGCCTGCATTGACTAAAAAAGACGTTAAAGATGCCTTGTTTGCTATCGAAAATGAAGTCGACTGGATTGCTTTATCCTTTGTGCGAACACCAAAAGACTTGGAAGAATTGCAAGACATGATTGCGAAACATTCGCATTATAAAATTCCGATTATTGCCAAAATAGAAAAACCAGAAGCCGTTGAAAATATTGATAAAATTGTTGCTTTTTGCGATGGTTTAATGGTAGCTCGAGGCGATTTAGGGGTTGAAATTCCAGCAGAGGAAGTACCGCTAATTCAGAAAAAACTAATTCATCGAGCCAAAACAGCTCGTATTCCAGTAATTGTGGCCACACAGATGATGGAAACCATGATTACGAGTTTAACTCCAACACGAGCTGAAGTAAATGATGTTGCAAATTCTGTAATGGATGGAGCAGATGCCGTGATGCTTTCTGGCGAAACTTCGGTAGGAAATTATCCAGTAGAAGTGATTGAAACGATGACTCGTATCATCAAATCGGTAGAAGACAGTCCGCTAATTCAAGTGCCACACAATCCGCCACATGTACGAACAAAGCGATTTATTACTAAATCCATCTGCTTTCATGCAGCGGTCATGGCCAATGAAATTAAAGCAAAAGCTATTTCAACCTTGACTAACAGTGGTTATACCGCCTTTCAAATCTCGGCTTGGCGACCAAGTGCACATATTTTAGTATTTACCTCGAATAAACGTATTTTAACCCAATTAAATTTATTGTGGGGCGTTCGTTCATTCTATTATGACAAATTTGCTAGTACCGATGATACGGTTGAAGATGTCAATAAAATTGCCAAAGCAAAAGGGTTCGTAGATAAAGGAGAAATGGTTATCAACCTTGCCGCAATGCCAATTTCAGAAAAAGGAATGGTCAATACATTACGCGTTTCAGACATTTCATAAATTTAGTTATATTTGAGTTTTATATTATTTTAATTTTATGACATCCAACAATCCTTTTTTTAAAAGTAAATCCTACGATAAGCCGCAATCTGTTCATGTTGACGAACAAGGAAATCGTTCGGTGCTTATTGATTATCAAGAAACCATGACCGTGAATGGAACCATCAACAAAAGCTTAACGATGCTTTTACTGTTAATGGCGACGGCAACTTTAACATGGGTAATGACGGCTAGCGGTTACAATCCGATGCCTTTTTTAATTGGTGGAGGCGTGGTGGGTTTTATTTTAGTTTTAGTAGCGTCATTTAAACTGCAGCTGTCGGGTTATTTAGCTCCGGGCTACGCTGTGTTTGAAGGATTATTTATCGGAGCCGTTTCTGCTTTATTTGAAGCGATGTATCCGGGAATTGTAATTCAAGCTGTCGGAGCCACGTTTACGACCTTTCTCGTTTGTTTTTTATTGTACAAATACAAAGTTGTAACGGTAACAGAAAAATTCAAATCAATTGTCATTGGGGCAACCATTACTATTGCAATTTTTTATGTCATTACTTGGTTATTAAGTATGTTTACTAGTTTTCAGCCGGTGCATTACGGTAACTCGTTGATGAGTATTGGAATAAGTGTAATCGTTATTGTTGTAGCAGCTTTAAATTTGTTTCTAGATTTTGATCAAATTGAAAAAGGTGCCGAAAAACAATTGCCTAAATACATGGAATGGTTTGGAGCAATGGGCTTAATGATTACGTTAGTTTGGCTTTATATCGAATTTCTAAGGCTTTTTTCTAAACTAGCAAGTAGAGATTAAAAAATTATATATCATTGAAAAAAGGAGCTATATGGCTCCTTTTTTTATGCTGCTTTCTCAAAAGCAATGAAATTTTGAAGTTTACCATACTTATCAAAAACGGGAAATGCTTTAATATGACATTTATATAAGGAACCATCTTTACAGTAATTAGTCACAATTTTATCAAAGGGTTCCTTGTTATGAATTGCCTTTCGGATAGCCAACGAGGTTTTGGGACAAGTGGCTTCACCCTGAAACATCTTTGGCGATTGCCCTAGCACTTCTTCTGGTTGATAGCCATTCATTTGAACGATGTTTTTAGTTGCGTAGACAATTTTCAAACTTGGACAAGTCACCACAACTACTGTGTTTATGTCCCAAATTTTACGAACATCCATATTAAAACACCAATGCTTATCTTTTCCTAAATGATAAAACTGATTTTGGTCTGAAAAATGGTGGATGAGTTGGTTTAAATACTCACCATAAAAATTCCATGAAAGCAAAGGCATTTTAATAGTATCTAACCGATTGAGGTATGTCGCCATTCCTTCATCATAGTTTTTAAATTCTAACATTTCTAGTCAATTTTAAATTCAAAAGTAGGAGAATAAATAATCTCGAAAAACTTTCTGAATAAGTTTAACGCTTGTTGAAGCCTTTTGTTTAATGGTTCTCTCAACGAATTGACACTTTCAATTGTTTCTGATTGCTTGCTTTTATTCCAAGTAAAAGCCTTGCGTGTTATTTTTGAATAATTTTTTAATCAATTATGGGTTAAACAGTTTGTTTTTCTTTTTCCTGCATAAAACTAGTTTTTAAGCTTTTTAAAAATCAAATTTCAATTGAACCACCACCGTTTTTTTTGTTTCGGTATTTAAATTAGTCAACGAAATGCCTAATAATCGTACCGAGTCTTTTAATTTTTCTTGGTATAGCAATTCCTGAGCCGTTTCAAGCAGCAAAGCCTTATCCGAAATAAAATAAGGCAAAGTTTTACTTCGTGTTTGTTGTGTAAAATCGGAATATTTAATTTTTAACGTAACTGTTTTTCCTGCAATTTTGTGTTTTTGCAAACGGCGTTCCAATTCTATCGCTATATTTTCTAATCGTTCAACCATAAAAATTTCAGAAGAAATATTTTGATTAAACGTTCGCTCAGCTCCAACCGATTTAGATATTCGATTGGGTTTCACAGGACTGTTATGAATTCCTCGAACGCTATAATAATAATGTGTCCCGCTTTTTCCGAAATACTTTTCTAAAAAATCAAGAGTTCTCTCTTTTAAATCTTTTCCAGTAAAGATGCCTAATTGATACATCCGTTCGGTAGTCACTTTTCCAATTCCGTAAAATTTTCGAATTTCAAGCGATTCTAAAAAAGATTGAACCTCATCAGGATTCACTGTTTTTTGGCCGTTTGGTTTATTATAATCACTGGCAATTTTAGCCACAAATTTATTGATAGAAATTCCAGCAGAAGCCGTCAAACCGGTCGTTTCAAAGATGCGGTTTCTAATTTCTTGAGCCAACAAACTTGCACTCGGATTTCCTTTTTTATTTTGGGTTACATCTAAATACGCTTCGTCTAAAGAAAGTGGCTCGACCAAATCGGTATATTCATAAAAAATCTTCCTAATTTGTTTAGAAATCGCAGTATAGCGGTCAAATCGCGGTTTTACAAAAATGAGTTCTGGGCAAAATCGTTTGGCCTGTGCACCGCTCATCGCACTACGAACGCCAAATTTTCTAGCTTCATAACTGGCTGCCGAAACAACGCCTCGGGTTTCATTTCCGCCCACAGCCAATGGTTTGCCTTTTAACTCCGGGAAATCCAATTGCTCCACCGAGGCATAAAAGGCATCCATATCGATGTGAATGATTTTCCGGTTTAAAATAGGCTCGTCCATCTCACAAATTTATGGTATCTTTCGCATAGATATTACATCTTATGATAGAAATAGAACGAAAATTTTTAGTGACTTCAACCCAGTTTATAAGCGAAGCTTTTCGGAGTACGCGAATAGTGCAAGGTTATTTAAATTCTGATCCAGAACGAACAGTTCGTATTCGTATTAAAGGAGAAAAAGGATATTTAACCATTAAAGGTATTGGAAGCGAGTCCGGTTTATCTCGCTTTGAGTGGGAAAAAGAAATTCCGTTAGGTGATGCCGAACGATTATTGATTCTTTGTGAAAAAGGCATCATTGATAAAATTCGCTATGAAGTAAAAGTGGGCAAACACTTGGTTGAAGTAGATATTTTTGCAGGAGAAAATGAGGGATTGATTTTGGCCGAAATAGAATTAAAATCGGAAGAGGAACACATTGAAAAACCGAATTGGTTGGGAAAAGACGTCACCAATGACAACAAATATTACAATGCTTTTTTAAGTAAAAACCCGTTTCAAAAATGGAAATAGATTAGTTAGACAAGGTGTCTTTACTTTCTTCTACAACTTCAATGGTCACTTTCATTGTTCCATAACCTGAATGACGAACAATGTCTCGAAAGGCTCTTTTTGATAAATCAATTTCTCTTCCTTTGGTGAATGGCCCGCGGTCGTTGATGGTGACAATAGTCGATTTTCCATTGGCTTCATTAGTAATGCGGACTTTTGTTCCGAACGGTAATTTTCGGTGTGCCGCAGTATATTTTTGGTTGTCAAAAAGTTCGCCACTTGCTGTTTTTCTACCCGTAAACCGATCGGCATAATAAGAAGCATGAGCCGCTTTTTTATATAATTTAAAAGTAAAATCTCCTTCGGTTTGAATACTATCGATGATGGTTTTTTCGGCTTTAACCGTATCTTTTAAAAGAATACGTTGAAGCGTTGGTTTTTCAAAATGATTTGTCTTAAACGAAAAACTGCTAAAAAACAATAGCCCGAAGAAACCCATTATCAACAGTTCTATTTTATGTTTCATTATCCATATTTTTAGCGTAGTTATCATATATAAAGGAATAAAAAAGCCACGTGAAACGCGGCTTAGTAAATTATCCTAACCATAAACTCCACGGGATTCGGCTTAAAATAAGCAGTAATCCTAAACCATAAAAAATCATAATTTTTTGAAATTTTAAATGATTTTCTGCTTTTTTATGTTTTGACCAACCTATGGTAATTAATACGATTGCAATGATATTAATTAACGGATGCTCTAAAGAAGTTAATCGTATAGCTGAATCTTTCATTTGTCCCAAGGAGTCTAATCCTAAAGGTGAAACCACATACAGCAATAACCCTAATAACAACTGAATATGCGTAAAAATTAACCCAAAAAGTGAAATGCGTAAATCTTTGGGTTGGAATAGTTTCTTACCACTATAACCAATGACCGCATTAATAACGGCTAAAAAAAGAATGATTAAGGCTAAATAAGCCCACCAAGAATGCAATTTTTGTAATAAATCGTACATGTCTAATTTTTTTTAAAAACAAATATACTAAAAAACACCATCATTAACACCGTTCCATTTTACTTTTGATTTAAAAATTGCGTCAGTAAAAAAGTGGTTGAACTGTCATGCTTTTTGATATTTCCAGAATTGATTTCATCTAAAATAGAATTAGCTAATTGTTTGCCTAACTCCACACCCCATTGGTCATAGCTAAAAATATTCCAAATAACACCTTGCACAAAAATTTTATGTTCATACAAAGCAATTAATGAACCCAATGTTTCTGGCGTCAATTGCTTGATTAAAAAAGTATTGGTTGGTCTATTTCCTGAAAAAACTTTAAAGGGCATTAAAAAGGCTGCTTGTTCTTTTGTAATTTCTTGTTTTTTGAACTCGGCTTCAACTTGTTCGGCTGATTTGCCATTTAATAAAGCTTCTGTTTGAGCAAAAAAGTTTGACATTAGCTTTTCGTGATGGTCTTGATTTCCGTATAATGAATGTACAAAACCTATAAAATCGGTTGGAATTAATTTTGTTCCTTGGTGAATTAACTGAAAAAAAGCATGTTGTGAATTGGTTCCTGGTTCGCCCCAAATAATGGTTCCCGTTTGATAATTCACTGGATTTCCATCACGGTCGATACTTTTTCCATTGCTTTCCATAATTCCTTGTTGTAGATAAGGAGCCAGTTTTTGTAAATACTGTGAATAGGGAATCAAGGCTTCACTTTCAGCTCCAAAAAAATTATTATACCAAATGCTCAACAAAGCTAAAATGACTGGGATATTGTTTTCAAAAGGCGTCGTTCTAAAATGCTCATCCATGTCGTGAGCTCCAATTAATAGCTTTTCAAAATTAGCATAGCCAACCGCTATACTAATGGATAATCCAACGGCACTCCACAACGAAAAGCGACCACCAACCCAATCCCACATGGGGAAAATATTATCGGGATGAATACCAAATTCAGATACTTTTTGAATATTTGTTGACACTGCCACAAAATGCTTGGCAACATCTTCTTGTTTTGCTGATTTTAAAAACCATTCTCGAATTGTTTCTGAATTAGACAAGGTTTCTTGCGTCGTAAATGTTTTTGAAACAATGACAAAAAGCGTTGTTTCTGGATTTAATTTTTTAATCACTTCATTCACATGGTCGCCATCAATATTCGATACAAAATGGACATTCAAATGGTTTTTATAAAACTGTAATGCTTCCACCACCATGGCTGGTCCTAAATCTGAACCGCCAATTCCGATATTCACAATATCCGTAAACGGAAGATTGGTAAATCCCTTTTGTTCCCCAGAAATAATTTGTTCTGTAAAATTTTTAATTTTGTTTTTTACCGCTACAATTTCTGGCATGACGTTCATTCCGTCCACCATTATATTTGCGTTTGATGGGGCTCGTAAAGCGGTATGTAAAACGGCTCTATTTTCGGTTTGATTGATTAAATCTCCTTTGAAATACTTGATAATGGCATCTTTTAAATCGACTTCATTTGCTAATTCAAGTAAGTATTTTTTTGTTTCATCTGTTATGATGTTTTTGGAATAATCAATTAAAAAATCATTCCATTGCATGTGGAATTTCTTAGTTCTATTAGCATCTTGATCAAATAATTCCTGCATACAAACATATTGCATTTCTTCAAAATGTTTTCTCAAATTTTGCCACGCTTCGGTACCTGTAGGATTTGTGCTTTTTAAAGCCATGAATTCAAATTTATTTAATTTGTATTTTTGTAATGCTGTCTAATTCTTTTTTCAATGGTGCGATATGTATCAAATATTTTTGACGGTGTTTCTCACTCATTGGCTCTGCGTTTGGCAATTTTTGTGAAAGCGGATCTACTTGTTCGCCATTTTTCCAAAAACGATAACAAACGTGAGGTCCAGTTGCTAAACCCGTACTTCCAACTTTGCCAATAATTTGTCCTTGCTGCACATGTTGCCCTTGTCGGACTAAAATTTTCGACATGTGTAAATATTGGGTCGAATAGGTGCTGTTGTGTTTTACTTTAACATAATTTCCATTACCGGCAGTATAACCAGTTCGTTCTACTGTTCCAGAAGCCGTTGTTTTAATTGGTGTTCCTGTTGCCGCGGCATAATCTGTTCCTTTATGAGCTTTCCATCGCATTTGCACAGGATGAAAACGTTTTGGTGAAAAGCGGGAAGAAATTCTAAAATAATCTAACGGAGCTTTTAAAAACATCGTTTTTAGGCCTTTTCCTTCTTCGTCATAATAGTCTACCTTTTTGACTAAACTATCTAATTTATAAGGGAAAGCATAGATTTTTTTTCCTTTGTGTTCAAAGAACGAAGCTTCCATTCTATCAATTCCGGCATAAATACTATCATTGATATAGCGTTCGTAAAAGGTAATTCCGAATTGGTCATCTTTTTGAATTTTAAAGAAATCAATGGAATATTCGTAGATTTTAGCCAAATTAAAAGCCATCGAAGCATCTACCCCATTTTTACTCAAGGTTTCTGACAAGGAACCTGTGATTTTAGAAGCAATTGTTCTTCGTTTAATCGTAATTGGTTTCCGCTTATTATAAGCTAAGACAGTTGAATCCTTAAATTCAACAACGCTATAATTGATGTTATCAGGTTGATAAATAAAAGCGTATAATTGATGTGGCGTTTTTTTGGATTTTAAAAGTGTAAATGGTTTTCCAATTTGCAAATCACGTAATTTAAAACTATCACGAATACTTTCTGTTACTTCATGAACTTTGAAGTGGCCGATGTTGTTTTCTTCGAGCAGCTTTCCGAATGTATCTCCACTATGAATCGTGTCTCGCACGACGACATAATCATTTAATGTAAATCCAAATTCTTCCACAATTGGTTCTTCTGGAACGATTTCTTTAGAGACAACTTTTTTTTCTTTTTCTTCGCAGGCGAGCAAGAGTAGTATTAATAAGGTAAAGGATACTATTTTGAATTTCAAGATTTCATTTTTAATCAATTATACATTTTCTTTTTCGCCCCACGAGGCTAATTCTTCTGGAGACCATAATTCTGGAAAGAAAATTCTTCGTTGGTATTTAGGAAGCATGTATTTTTTCCAATCACTTCCACCCGTTGCTTCACCAGTGCCATGACCACTTTCAATGTATTTTTTGGCGGCGTAATAATGTCCCATCACCCAAGTAATATTAACGGTATAATCATAATGTCGCATGGCTTTTACTAAATCTTCATTTTGCTGATCTTGTTCTGGTAATTGTTTGAATTTTTGCCATAAATTAGAAGTATTATGCTCTTCCATATAACGCAAAAACTCCTTTTTATATTTTCGTTCAAACTCTAAAATTAAAAACGATTTTTCACCTGTTTGATAATCTTTTCCTGCTGCTTGCCAGTATAAATGTTCAAAAGCGTGTTCATACGGTGTGTTTCTGTCGATAGTTGCTCTAAAACGGTAGTCGATTAAGTTTATTAAATCGGTTGAAGCAAATTCAATTAAACGATATTGAGCACTTTGAAAACCACTTGCCGGTGTTAACGTATTGCGGAATTTCATATATTGTTCTACATCCATTCCGTCTTTCATGATGGTAAAGGAAGTGGTTAACATATCAAAATAGCGACTAATTCGCATTAACTTTTCGGAAAAATAAACCGTTTCTGGTTTTTCTGTTTGACAAATTTGCTCCATTTCCCACAAAATCATTTTAAAAAGCAATTCATTCACCTGATGATACATCACAAAAACCATCTCATCGGGCAAGGTGGTGCGTTGGGTTTGAAGATTCAACAACGCATCGGTTTGAATATAATCCCAATAGGTAATTGGTTTTGCCCATAACAACCCTTCTAAATGCGTTTCGGTTTTTTGATTTATCGCTTGAAATTTTTCTTCAATTTTTTCTAATATATCTTGGTGAGCTGCTAAATTCATTTTGGTTTAGATTTTACGGTGAATGTGTTTTTTAATCCTTTGAATTGATCCAAATCTGCTTTGATTGAACCTACTGCTAGATTCGCTTTGATGCGAAGCGGTAATTTATTCTTATCATCTGATATCCAAACGGTTAAGCTTTCTTGTTCTTTAAAAACACGACCAGCTTGCACATAAGGTCTAAATATCATTGTAGAAATAACTCCAAATTTAGTTTTTAAATCTTCACGACCAATAAATTTTAGCTTAAATTTAGTCGTTTCATCGTCAAAAAACATATCCACATTGATGGATTCGCCCACTTCGAGATGGTCAACTTCGGGATGGTTTCGCAAATAATAAAAAGTAGATAAAATATCTTGTGTATTATAAGGAACTTCAAAGGTTTTCTCCGTCTTCTTTTTGTAGTCTTTTACCATAACCGTTTTGGTTTTATGGTCAAAAAAACCCTCTTGATTTTTGGTATAGCCTCCTTCGTCAATTTTTCTAACAAATTGATAAGGACTACCCGATTCTTTATCAAAATAAGATTGGTAATCGTCGTTTACTTCAAAGAAAAACTTGGTCATTCCCACGGTGTATCCTTTGCCTTTGGCATGATAGACTTTTTTGTTATTTCTAACAGCATCTTTTACTTCTAACTCAGCGTATCCAGCATTGATAATTCCGTAATGAATTCTAAACCGAAACCATTCGCCTACCTCAAAAGCAGAAGACTGAGCAGGTTGTGTTGCTGTTGGCGTATCAAAACTAACCGTGGTAAGAAATAGTATAAAAAACAGTAATTTTTTCATTTGAAGATTTTTATTGTTTTTAAAACTATAATGAAATCAGAGTTTTATCAAAACTCATAATCAATTTTCGATTTCAGAATAGCACTTGATTTTCAACAATTAAATCAATTTCTGTTCCAAATGTAGTAAAACTAAAAAAGACGTCAAAAAATGTGAGGTATTTAATGTTTTTTTAAGATTGTTTTGGGAAGATGGCACCTTGAATGCTTTTGAGAAGACAGTTGGGCTTTTATGAGGTTGTGAATGAGTTGCAAGGTGATCGAAGAATTTAATAATAAAAAAAAACATTTATAAAAATGTCGCTTAACTTTAACTTCACTATTTATTTGCCTATTCCTTATTCTAATTTAAAAGAAGGGCTGATGGGGCATAGAGCATTTATAGAAAACATTTTATTGAAGAAAAAAACGTGGTAGGTGACAGTTGTCATTTTTTAGGATTATTTAATTTCTAATTTTCAATGGAAAAGTAATTTGATTATTAGCGAAAGAATTGATAGAGGAAACCGTTTAACTAATTTTTTGATTCTTTTCGTTTCCCGTTTTCACCGGAATAATTATATAATTCTTTTCATTTTATGATTTTAACGAGGTGATGAAAAAGTAATTAACAATACGCTTATTGTTGACTAAAATATTTAACATTTAAAAAATATTTTGTAAGATTTTTTTAATTAGCTTTACTCTTATTTAAAAATAAGATGCTGACTATCAATAACTATAGCTTTTCGACCTTCGACCTTCGACCTTCGACCTTCGACCTTCGACCTTCGACCTTCGACCTTCGACTTTAATTCCAATCTTCAAATGGAATAAGCTCAAATATGGTTTTCGTAGGGATTTGCTAGTGTTGCCCACGTTAATCTAAAAAACTAGTTTTAGTAATTCTATTTTTTAATCTAAAACTTATTTATCATGAAAAAATATTTTAATATCATTATTTTGGTTTTTGGTTTGATTGGAAACGCCCAAACTAACTATATCAGAACATTAGGCACTTATTATGGAGATGAAAACATGCTTATCACAGATAGCACCTCTGATAGTGAAGGTAATATAATCATTATAGGGAACATTACAAATTCTGAAAACACAACGCAGTTCACTATAGCTACAGCTAATGTTCATCAGGAATCTTTTGGAGGTGGGTTAAGAGATGGATTCATCGCAAAATTCACTATAGATGGGCAACTTATTTGGGCAACTTATTTTGGTGGTGAGAATGAGGATATCGTGACAAATTGTACTATTGATCATGAAGATAATATTTTAATTATAGGACATACTAAAAGCACAACAGGTATTGCAACTACAGATTCCTTTCAACCTTTTAAAATTGGAATAAAAGATAATTACATAGCAAAACTAGACAAAAATGGGATTCTAATTTGGAGTACTTATTATGGTGGTATTGACGAAGTTGATAGTGCATTACCAAACGAAAATGAGAATAATTCTGCCTTCAATGGTTTTTCTTGTATAGAAACCAATAATAACGGTGCTGTCTTTGCTGTTATAGATACTCGGACGTCTAACGGAATGGCTACTGAAGGTGTGTTTCAAGAGATTATCAATCATAACAATCATTACATGATTGTAAAATTTTCAACATCTGGTGAACTCCAATGGGCTACCTTTTACGGTGTAAATGGTTCAAAAATTAATGGTTTACAATGTGACAATGATAGTGTTTATGTGTTAGGAAATGCTGTTGATTGTCCTCCTAATTTTTCGCCAAATATTTATTTTGCGACTGATGAATGTCATCAGCCGAATCCAGTTACATGTTTAAATGCTTTTATTTCGAAATTTGACACAGAAAACGGAACAAGAATTTGGAGCACCTATTTTGGAGGATTAAATAGGGATCATTTATTTAAAAGCAGTTTCAAATTATATAAAAATCATTTATACTTTGCTGGAATAACTGGAAGCAATACAAATATTACAACTTCAAACAGTTTTCAACCTACTAAAGATGTTGGTCTTTCAATTTTCTTTACCAAATTTACTACAACTACAGGACAGCAAGTTTGGGGAACTTATTACGGTAATTATGTTGAAAACCAAAACCTTGGTAGGGTTGGCATTACTGCATTTGATGATTATTTGTATATTTTTGGACAAACCGATTTAGCTTCTAATTTTACAACACCAAACAGTTATCAAGAAAATTTTAGTGGTGGTGGCGATGGTTTTCTTCTAAAATTCACAACAGATGGCGAACGTGATTGGGCTACTTATTTTGGTGGTTGGAGTGAAGATAGAGTAGATAATGTATTGTTTAAAGAAGATGCTATTTTTCTACTTGGTATGACAAAAAGTTCTCAAAATATTTCAACCCCTAATGGGTTGCAGCCAAATTTATTAAATTATGGTGACCCCAATCTTGGTGCTCCAAGCAATATCTTTATTGCTAAACTCGAACCAAACGTGCTTTCGTTGCAAGAAAATCTGCTTGGAAAGCCGACTGTATTTCCAAATCCAAACCAAGGTAGTTTTACACTTGTTTTGCCATCAGCTTCAGAAGGTTTTCTTGAAATTTATAATGTTTTAGGCAAGAAAATACATCAAGAAAAAGTAAATTCAAATCAAGTTATTTCTACTGTCAATTGGTCAAAAGGCATTTATTTTGCTAAAATTACTAGTGAGAATGCTGTTTTTGAAACGGTGAAGATTATTGTGGAGTGAGCTAGTTGGAGTAGTGATTATTGGCCACAGATTTGACGGGCTTTTTGATTCTTTTCGTTTATTATGATTTTGGCCTACAGAGCATGAGGTTTAAGGAAATTTTCGGAGCATATTTTAAAAAAGTTAGCACCTCTTTTTATGTTAAAAAAATCGTGAAACTAACTGTTAATTATTCCATTTTAAATAGACAAAAAATAGTTTTATTCTAAAGCCAGAAATTAAAAGAGTTGTAAATAGTTAAGATATAATTGGTTTAGTTTGTTTTGATAAGAATTTGAATAAAAACTCCATTTAGCGAACTAAAAATGCCTTAGACTGAAAGAAGATGTAATGTTTAAAATTGAGGTGAATTAATTGAAATGAAAGTAATCTTTTAATATAATAAAAAAGCCAATTACAAGACGTAGGTGGATAATGGAATGGTTTAAAGATTGAATTAATTCGTGCTTTTTTGAAAAGTTATAAAAAACACAAAACCCAACCGAAACCGATTGGGTTGTATGCTATTAACTAACCAAAAAACTATAAATTATGAAAATTTATAACATCAGCAGGTAACCACTCCCGCTTTTGCGAGTGCAAAGGTAAGTAGCTTATTGTGTTATTAATAACAAATAATCGACTTTAACTAAACATTTGCAAAAAACACAGTATTTGAATGCCTAAAATTTCATTATCTGTAATTTTCAGGTGTTTTTATAACGTTCCTCTCAACGCTTGCTCTCTTTCAATTGATTCAAAAAGGGCTTTAAAGTTACCTGCACCGAAACCTCTTGCACCCATTCGTTGAATAATTTCAAAAAACAAGGTTGGTCTATCTTCAATTGGCTTGGTAAAAATTTGTAATAAATAACCTTCTTCATCGGCATCAATCATGATTCCTAATTTTTGAAGCTCTTTAATATCTTCTTTAAATTTGTGCATATGATCTTTTAAGCGTTCTGGAATGGCATCATAATAGGCTTGCGGAGGCGTACTTAAAAATTCAATTCCTCTTGACCGCATATCAGCAACTGTGGTAATAATATCATCGGTTGCTACAGCAATATGTTGTACCCCTGGCCCTTCATAAAAGTCTAAATATTCTTCAATTTGCGACTTTTTCTTTCCTTCTGCAGGTTCGTTGATTGGAAATTTAATTCTTCCATTTCCATTACTCATCACTTTAGACATTAGAGCAGAATAATCCGTAGTGATTTGCTTATCATCAAATGAAAGGAAATTCACAAAGCCCATCACATCTTCATACCATTTAACCCAAGTATTCATTTCGTTCCAGCCCACATTTCCTACCATGTGATCAATATATTTTAATCCTACCGCAGCTGGATTATAGTCTGATTTCCATTCTCTATAACCAGGCAAGAAAGCTCCTTTGTAATTTTTACGTTCTACAAACATATGAACGGTTTCGCCATAAGTATAAATTCCGGCTCGCACTACTTCGCCCTGTTCGTCTGTTTCCACGGTTGGCTCCATGTATGATTTTGCTCCTCTTTTCATCGTTTCTTCGTAAGCTGAACGTGCATCTTCTACCCATAAAGCAACAATTTTAACACCATCACCATGTTTTTTTACATGCTCACCAATTGGCGAATTGCTGTTTAGAGCAGTTGTTAAAACCAGACGGATTTTATCTTGTTTTAAAACATAAGAAGCTCTATCTCTTACTCCTGTTTCTAACCCTGAATAAGCTAATGATTGAAACCCAAAAGCTGTTTTATAAAAATGGGCTGCTTGTTTAGCATTGCCAACATAAAACTCTACATAATCTGTTCCGAGTAAGGGAAGAAAATCTTGAGCTCCTTCAAATATTTTTTCTAATCCGTATTCTACGTTTTTAATTTCTTGTGACATAATTGATTTATTTTAAAACTTTTGTGTGTTGTTGTATTTTTTTTACTCTAAAAATTAGGCTTTATTATTTTATTCTAACCAAGACAAATAATAGCTGTCATCTGCAATTTTCATGGCTTCTTCGGTAACCATTAAAGGTTTAAAAGTATCGACCATTACGGCTAGCTCTTGGGTTTCTTTTTTGCCAATACTTCTTTCTGCAGCTCCTGGATGTGGGCCATGTGCAATTCCTGCAGGATGCAAAGAAATATGTCCTGCTTCAACATCGTTACGACTCATAAAATCGCCATCTACATAATACAATACTTCATCTGCATCAATGTTACTATGGTTGTAGGGTGCTGGTACAGATAATGGATGATAATCATATAACCTTGGCACAAATGAACAGATTACAAGTGCACTCGTTTCGAAGGTTTGATGAATAGGTGGTGGAAGATGAATTCTACCTGTAATAGGTTCAAAATCATGAATAGAAAATGCGTATGGATAATTAAATCCGTCATAACCAATCACATCAAAGGGATGGGTAGCATAAATCATGTCGAAGATTTCATCTTTTTTCTTCACTTTCATTAAGAATTCTCCTTTTTCGTTATTGGTTTCTAATTCGTATGGACGACGAATATCTCTTTCGCAATAAGGCGAATGTTCTAACAATTGTCCGAACCAATTTCGATATTGTTTTGGCGTATAAATTGGCGAATGTGATTCGACAATAAACAAACGATTATCTTCTGAATCAAAATCAATTTTATAAATAATTCCACGTGGAATAATTAAATAATCTCCGTATTTAAAATCAAGGTTGCCATAAATCGTTCTCAACTTACCTGTTCCGCGATGAATGAATATCATTTCATCCGAATCTGAATTTTTATAAAAATAATCGGTAGTTGATTTTCTTGGAGCAGCCAAAGCAATATGACAATCAGAGTTTGTCAATACAATTTTTCTGCTTTCTAAATAATCGTCTTCTGGAGGAACTTGAAACCCTCTTAATCTAAAAGATTGAATATTGTTTTCTCGAGCAATTTTTGGGGCAACATTATATTGTCTTTGAATTTCTTTTACTTGTGTTGGCCGATGTTCATGATAGGAATTGGTTGACATTCCGTCAAAACCAACTGTTCCAAATAGCTGTTCATAATACAAATCGCCATTAGGCTTACGAAATTGTGTATGTCGTTTTGGTGGGATGTTACCGAGTTTATGATAAAATGGCATATTCTTTTTTAATTAGAAATTAAACAATAAGAATGATTAAACAAACGTGTTTTTAACTTGTTTTAAAAACAGTAATAAAGCAGTAGTGCTTCTATTACTCAGGATTTCTTTTCATCATAAAATGAAGAAAAACTAGCCGTTCTTGCCAAAATTTTAATTGCATCACGAGTTGTTTGTTTTAACTATTTTTCTTGATATTGATTCCAACAATTATACCTACGGCAAACGCTATTAACAAACCGATAATTAAAATCATTACGCTATTTTTAAAATCCTATTACAAATATCGTAAAAATTATTCGATAGTAGGCAAAATTAAAACCAAAACCCAACGGCAAACCACGTATAGGATTCTTTGGTTTCGGGCGACCAGCTTTGTTTAATTTCCAAAGGGCCAAATATGGTTTCTATTCCATAACCAATGGCATAGCCGGAATAACTAGGCAATTTAAGCCAACGGTCATTTACAAAAATATCATTTCCAATATTGGCAAAATTAGCACTTACATTCAAATGGTTTTTTTTAAAAAGCTCATAATCCAGTGTGATTTCGGCCATTACATAACTGTTTCCTGTTAAGCCTACAAAGTTATATCCATAAAAATGACGGAAATTATTGAACTGTTTAAATCCATACCCTCCTAAAAAAAAGTTGAGTAACGGAATACCTTGTTCACCTAGCGTAAAACCTCCTTCTGTTTTTAAGAGAACGGTTGCTCTTTTAGTGATACTTTGGGCATAGACTGCTTCTGCTTTAAAAACAGAATGTTTTAAAAGTATTTCTTCAAATTCAGACGACGCTACATACGACTGTGCATCACCCATGAAAAACCAACCCGTTTTTGGAAAAAATTTATTATCAAGCGAATCAAAATTAAGATTCCCAAAAAGCGAGACATAATCTCCATTATCAAAAATACTATTTGAATTGGAAAATGTTTCTGATTGAAAGCGGATGTTATCATATTGGACTCCTACTTTTGCACTAAATTTTTGCACAAATAAGGTTTGAAAATACAATTGGTTAGAAAAATTGCGATAGCCTAAATTAATAGAATTGGTTCCGTCTTCTTTATAGATGTCCCATTGTTCAAAATTAGTTTCTACATTTCGATTAAATTGGTACAATTTGGCATTGAGCCCCACACTTAAATTGTAACCCACATCGACATTATAATCAAAGAAATACCGAAAATTATCGCCTAAAACAAAATCGGAAGAAAACACATCGTTTTTGAACAATAGTTTTCGTTTTGTAAAATTGAGGAGTACACCGCTTTTAAATAATCCGTCAAAATGTAATCCGAATTTTAAATAGGTTTTTGTTTTATTCTCTACCAAAAAAAGATTGAGTTCATCACCTTCTCCGTTTTTATCTAACGTATAGGACAAAGAACTAAAATTCTGTGTAGTATTTAAAAAATCAATTCCTTGAACTAAATCCAAATAGCTAACTTTTTTCCCAGGTTTGAATCGTAGTTTACTTTGAACATAATAGTTAGTATAGTTTTCAAGGTCGTTGGTAATGATATCTGTGATGAGCAAACTGTCTTTTTCGCTTTTAGGAATAACTGTTTTTTGAACAATATAATTTGTGCTTAATTTTTTAAATTCTGATTCAAATTCACGGGCAGCTTCTGCTCCATTTTGAATAATTTCTGGCCCTTTTTCAAATGAAACTAATGTAAAATCATTAATGTTGGGTTTAATATAAATATCAACTAATGGTTTTTTTTCATCCATTTTTTTAATCATCTGCAAATTTGAAATTTGAGATAATAATTTTGTTGCTTCATTTAATTCCGCTCTTTCTTTCATTTCGTATTGAACGTCTACGCCAATAATAATGTCGGCACCCATTTTTTTTACTTCTTCTACCGGAAAATTGTTTAATACACCGCCATCAATTAAATATTTACCATCAATATTCACAGGTGCATAAAGGGTTGGTAATGCTCCACTAGCCACAATTGCTTGTGCTAAAAAGCCTTGGTCTAAAACAACTTCTTCACCCGTTTCTATATCAGTTGCAACACAAACAAAAGGAATAGGTAGTTTTTTAAAATCTCGAATATGTCGCACATGGTGTGTGAGTCGCGTTAATAAATTATAATTATACAATCCTCTTGAAAGCGAGATAGGAACGCCAATTTTAAACTTATTAAAAGGCAAAGTCACCGCATACCGATCATTATATTCCCGTTCATAAAAATCTTTTGATTTTCTAGGTGTGTAATCTCGAATAATCGCATCATAATCGGCGGCACTAAAAATACTATCAATTTGAATTCCGGTATATCCTGCCGCATATAATCCGCCGACAATTGCTCCCATGCTCGTTCCACCAATATAATCGATTTTAATACCGTATTCATCAATCATTTTTAACACGCCAATATGAGCCAAACCTTTTGCTCCACCACCAGATAAAACAAGTCCGATCTTAGGTTTTCTTAAAGTATCTTGAGCGAATAAGGTTGAAGGTTGAAGGTTGTAGAAAAGAAATAGTAAGTATGTAAGAAGTATAAAAGGTTTCGAGAGAAATTTTTTCTCTATTTTCTTTTCACTATTTTCTATTTTTAAAATGGTCAAGGTATTAATTTTCTGATTCTTTGTAAAATTCGGTAATTTTTTTGGCTTTTGACAATCCAACAACGGCGGATATTTCATTTTCTGTTGCTAATTGTATTCTTTTAACACTTTTAAACTGTTTTAGCAGCAAAACCATCGTTTTTTCGCCAATGCCGGGAATAGTTTCTAATGAATTTTGTAAAGCCGATTTGCTTCTTTTATCGCGATGGTGCGTTATTCCAAACCGGTGAGCTTCATTTCGCAATTGCTGAATAATCTTTAAGGTTTCTGATTTTTTATCTAAATATAACGGGACAGAATCTCCGGGATAAAATAATTCTTCCAATCGTTTAGCGATGCCGATGATGGCAATTTTTCCGCGTAAGTCTAACGCATCTAAACTCTTTAAAGCAGATGAAAGCTGTCCTTTTCCGCCGTCGATAATAATTAGCTGAGGTAACGGCTGGTTTTCTTCCGTCAGTCGTTTGTAGCGGCGATAAACCACTTCTTCCATCGAAGCAAAATCATCCGGCCCGACTACGGTTTTGATATTAAAATGACGATAGTCTTTTTTACTTGGCTTTCCATCTTTAAAGACTACACAAGCGGCAACGGGATTTGTACCTTGAATGTTTGAATTATCAAAACATTCAATGTGACGTGGCTCTACAGAAAGACGTAAATCTTTTTTCATTTGAGCCATGATGCGATTGGTGTGCCGTTCTGGGTCAACTATTTGTATTTGTTTTAATTGTTCCAACCGATGGTATTTGGCATTGCGTTGCGAAAGTTCTAAAATGCTCTTTTTATCGCCCAATTGTGGAACTGTTACTTTTAAAGTGTTTCCAAAATCGAGTTCAAAAGGCAAAATGAGTTCTTTGGAGGTTAGTTGAAATCGCTCACGCAATTCGACAACCGCTAACGCTAATAAATCTTCATCCGATTCATCTAATTTCTTTTTAAGTTCTAGTGTATGCGAACGAATGATTGCTCCATGAGCTATTTGAAGAAAATTGATGTACGCCATCGTTTCATCAGAAATAATAGAAAACACGTCAATATTAGAAATTTTTGGATTTAAGATGGTTGATTTTGCTTGGTAATTCTCCAAAACCTCCATCTTTTCTTTTATTTTTTGGGCTTCTTCAAACTGCAAGTTATTCGCTAATTCTTGCATTTTTAGTTTGAACTCCTTGAGACTTTCTTTAAAATTCCCCTTTAATATATGCCGTATCGCATCGACTTGTTTTTGATAGTTTTCTAAGGATTCCAAACCTTCACAAGGCCCTTTGCAATTTCCGATATGGAATTCTAAACAAACTTTATATTTATGGTTTTTAATATTAGATTCGCTCAAGTCATAATTACAGGTTCGCAACGGATACAATTCTTTAATTAAATCCAATAGCGTGTGCACCGTTTTAAAACTTGTATACGGACCAAAATATTCTGAGCCGTCTTTAATCATATTACGAGTTGGAAAAATTCGGGAAAACGGTTCTTTTTTTATGCATATCCACGGATAGGTTTTATCGTCTCGTAAAAGCACATTATATCGCGGTTGCAGCTTTTTGATTAGATTGTTTTCTAACAATAAAGCATCTTGCTCTGTAGAAACTACAATATGTTTAATTTCTACAATTTTGCGAACAAGCACATTGGTTTTTGCGTTATCGTGAACTTTATTGAAATAAGAAGCTACTCTTTTTTTGAGGTTTTTGGCTTTTCCAACATAGAGAATTTTTTCATCTTTATCAAAATACTGATACACTCCCGGACTATCGGGTAAGGTTTGCAATTGAAGTTCGATGGATGGAATACTCATTTTTGGACTATCTTGTAACGGATATTTCTGTTTGGCAAACAAATTTAACGCTAAAAAAGAAACGAAACAAACGTCTTTTTAGTTTAGATTTTTTTACTTTTATGTCATGGATAAAAAAGCAATACGAAAAAAATATAAGGAACTCAGAAAAGCGTTATCAAACGACGAGCGTGACGAGCGTAGTTTAGCGATTGCCAACCAATTGCTAAAAATTCCTATTTGGGATAAAACCTATTATCATTTATTTTTAACTATTTCTGAATTATTAGAAGTAGAAACGGAATTTGTTTTGCAAGTTTTAGCGGGAAAAGACAAAGAGATTGTGGTTTCTAAATGCGAGTTTAAAACTGTAGAAATGTTGCATTTTTTATTAACTGAAAATACAAAAATCAAGAAAAATAGTTTTAATATTCCAGAGCCCGTCAATGGTTTAGAAGTTCCTGTCTCAAAAATTGAAGTGGTTTTTGTGCCGCTTTTAGCTTTTGATACTAAAGGAAACCGAATTGGTTATGGCAAAGGTTTTTATGACAAATTTCTATCTGAATGCAAACCAAATACAATTAAAGTAGGTTTGTCTTTTTTTGAAGCTGAAGCAGAAGATTTTGAAACACACGCATTAGACCAAGTGTTAAACTATGTGATAACCCCACAAAAAGTGTATCAATTTAGCTCGTAGCGATTTCCGTTTCGGCAGTTCCAAATGCTTTTTTATTAAAAACAATTAGAATTCCGACACCCGTAGAAATGGCCATATCGGCAATATTAAAAATTGCGTTAAAAAAGGTAAAATATTTTCCGCCAAAATAAGGTAACCATTCAGGAAGCGTTCCTTTCCAAATAGGAAAATAAAGCATGTCGACTACTTTGCCGTGAAACCAAGTTCCGTATGGGTTTTCAGAAAAAAGAACCGCAGGAGCATTATAACTGTCATTAAAAATAACGCCATAAAAAACACTGTCGATAATGTTTCCAAAAGCACCCGCTAAAATCAAAGAAACGGCTATAATCAAATAATTAGAACTCTTTTTTTGAACGCTATCCCACAACCAATAACCAATTCCGAATACCGCCACAATTCTAAATAAGGTCAACATGAGTTTTCCATAATCTCCTGGAATTTCTGTTCCCCAAGCCATGCCTTCATTTTCTATAAAGTGAATTCGGAACCAATCAAAAACGTGGATTTCGCCGCCGAGAATAAAGTTGGTTTTAATGTATAATTTAGAGACCTGATCAGCTAAAAGAATCAGAACAACGATGATATAGGCCTTTTTTAAAGTCATTTTTTAAATTTTATCGTGCAAAAATAGGAATATTATCGCTCAAAAAGAGCAATTCTATCGCGGAGTCTATAATTTTAGGTTTTTTTTAAACCTTTTTGTTCAATTTTCTTCATTATTCTGATAAAGACAAAAAAAGACCCCGCAAAAAGCGAGGTCCATTTCAACTATTTGAAGGACAGTTAACGCTGCATATTTTTAGCTTCTATACTCATGGTAGCATGAGGAACTAATTTCAAACGATCTTTTGAAATTAATTTTCCAGTCACTTTACACACTCCGTAGGTTTTATTTTCTACTCTGAAAAGAGCATTTTTTAAATCGCGGATAAATTTTTCCTGACGAATGGCTAATTGTGAGTTGGCTTCTTTACTCATCGTTTCGCTACCTTCTTCAAATGCTTTAAATGTTGGCGACGTATCGTCTGTTCCGTTATTTAAATCATTCATATAGGCACTTTTAATAAGTTCCAAATCATTTTGAGCTTTCTCGATTTTCTTTAAGATAATTTCTTTGAACTCCGCCAAATCGGCTTCTGAGAACTTCACTACTTCATCTGTCATAATCTTTATTATTTTGAAATTATTATTTTTGTTTTAATATCATCAAACTCAATTTCCGTACCATTTTCAATTCTTTCTACAAAAACCAAGATTTTAGTTAAGGTTTCGGCTTGAACATACTCTAAATTCGTTGAAATTGCTTTTTCTAATTGTTTGTTTTTTTCCAATCGTACTTCAATCTTATCTGTGACTTCGAATCCACTATCTTTTCGAATGTTTTGAATACGGTTGACTAACTCTCTCGCAACCCCTTCCATTCTTAGCTCTTCCGAAATGGTAATGTCTAAAGCAACTGTAATTCCGTTCGCATTTGCCACTAACCACCCAGGAATATCTTGCGATGAAATCTCGACGTCATCTTGTGATAAAGTTATTGATTTTCCTGAAAGAACAAGCGTTAAGCTTCCTTCACGGTCAAATGTATTGATTTGTTCTTGCGAAAAAGACTGTATCTCTTTGGCAATCAACCCCATATCTTTTCCAAAACGAGGCCCAAGTGTTTTGAAATTAGGCTTTATTTGTTTCACCAAAACGCCCGAAGCATCGTCTAGCAAGACCACTTCTTTGACGTTTACTTCTGCTTTAATTAGGTCTGAAACTGCTTCAATTTCATGTCGCTGATTCTCGTCAAGTATTGGAATCATTACCTTTTGCAACGGTTGACGCACTTTAATCATTTCCTTCTTACGCAACGATAAAACAAGCGAAGAAACGGTTTGTGCTTTCATCATTCTACTCTCTAACGATTTATCAACATATTTTTCAACATATTTAGGAAAATCTGCGAGGTGAACGCTGTCAAAATTTTCTGTCTTTGTGGTTTGTGTTAAATCGCGGTAAAGCCTGTCCATAAAGAACGGAGCGATAGGTGCGGCTAATTTTGAAACGGTTACTAAACAGGTATACAAGGTTTGATAAGCGGCAATTTTATCGGTGCCATACTCGCCTTTCCAAAAACGGCGACGACACAAACGAACATACCAATTGCTTAAATTCTCTTGTACAAAATCGGAAATTGCTCTTGCTGCTTTAGTTGGTTCATAATCGGCATAACTTTCGTCTACCAATTGAACCAATGTTTGAAGCTCTGATAAAATCCACCGGTCTATTTCAGGTCTTTCCGTTAGAGGAACTTCCTCTTCTTGGTACGTAAAACCATCAATATTGGCATATAAAGCAAAAAAAGAATACGTATTATACAAAGTTCCGAAGAATTTTCGTCTAACTTCTGCAACGCCTTCTATATCAAATTTTAAATTATCCCACGGATTGGCATTGGCAATCATATACCATCGCGTCGCATCGGGACCATATTGAGCTAACGTTTTAAAAGGATCGACTGCATTTCCGAGTCGTTTGGACATTTTTTGTCCGTTTTTGTCTAAAACTAAACCGTTTGAAACGACATTTTTATAAGCAATTTGATCAAAAACTAAAGTTGCAATGGCGTGCAAGGTATAAAACCAACCTCGGGTTTGGTCGACCCCTTCTGCAATAAAATCAGCTGGAAAATCTTTATTCTCTTCAATTTTTTCTTTGTTTTCAAATGGATAATGCCATTGTGCATAAGGCATTGCCCCCGAATCGAACCAAACATCTATTAAATCCGTTTCGCGTTTCATTGGTTTTCCTGAAGCAGAAACTAAGATAATCTCATCGACTACATTTTTATGTAAATCAACTAAATCATAGTTTTCTTCTGCCATATTTCCAATTTCAAAACCTTTAAACGGATTTTCTTTTTGGAAACCAACAGCGATTGATTTTTCGATTTCAAGATATAATTCTTCCACAGAACCGATTACTATTTCTTCTGTTCCTTCTTCATTTCGCCATATTGGTAAAGGAATTCCCCAATAACGCGAACGTGATAAATTCCAATCGTTGGCATTTTTCAACCAATTTCCAAATCGGCCTTCACCCGTGGCTTTGGGTTTCCAATTAATGGTTTCATTTAAGTCGAACATCCGTTCTTTTACTTCGGTTACTTTGATGAACCAAGAATCTAGCGGATAATATAAAATGGGTTTATCGGTTCGCCAACAATGTGGATAACTGTGAACATATTTTTCTACCTTAAAGGCTTTGTTTTCTTCTTTTAATTGAATTGCAATTTCAACATCGACCGATTTTTCAGGAGCTTCGCCATCATTATAATATTCATTTTTAACATATTTTCCAGCATAATCACCTAAGCCTTTGATGAATTTTCCTTGTAAATTGACTAGCGGCACAAGGTTTCCTTTTTCGTCTAATACCAACATAGGTGGCACTTCGGGTTTTGCTTCTTTAGCAACTTTGGCATCATCTGCTCCAAAAGTAGGAGCCGTATGTACAATTCCAGTTCCATCTTCGGTCGTTACAAAATCACCTGAAATTATTCTAAACGCATTTTCTGGGTTATCATTAGGAAGAGCTAAAGGCATCAGTTGTTCATATCGAATACCAACTAAATCAGCTCCTTTGAATTCGGATATAATTTGATAGGGGATTTTTTTATCTCCTTCATTAAAATTTTCAAAATCATGAGGCTCATTACTTTCAAAAAAACCTTTACTAAATTGTTTTCCGACTAAGTTTTTAGCTAGAATTACTTTTGTGGGTCGAAATGTATATTGATTAAACGTTTCTACCAAAACATAATCGATTTTTGGCCCAACGGTTAACGCTGTGTTGGAAGGCAAAGTCCATGGCGTAGTTGTCCAGGCAAGAATATGCACCTCTCCAAATCCGGATAAAAAATCGGGTAACGTTTCATTTATCGCTTTAAACTGAGCCACTACGGTGGTATCGGTTACATCTCTATAACTTCCGGGCTGGTTGACTTCGTGCGAAGATAAACCTGTTCCTGCTTTTGGTGAATACGGTTGGATTGTGTAGCCTTTGTATAACAAATCTTTATTATAAATTTGTTTTAGCAACCACCAAACCGTTTCCATATATTTGGATTTATACGTCACATACGGATCACTCATATCGACCCAATAGCCCATTTTTTCTGTCAAATCGTTCCACACATCGGTGTACCGCATGACTGTTTTTTTACAGGCTTCGTTATATTCTTCCACCGAAATTTTGGTGCCAATATCTTCTTTGGTAATGCCCAATTCTTTTTCGGTGCCGAGTTCTACGGGCAAACCGTGCGTATCCCAACCTGCTTTTCGTTTTACTTGAAAGCCTTTTTGGGTTTTATACCGACAAAAAATATCTTTAATAGCACGAGCCATCACGTGGTGAATTCCAGGTAATCCGTTGGCCGAAGGAGGCCCTTCAAAAAACACATACGGTTTATTCCCTTCACGAGAAGTGATACTTTGTTCAAAAATCTGGTTTTCTTTCCAATACTTTAATACTTCGTCCGCCACTACGGGAAGATCAAGTCCTTTGTATTCTGTGAATTTCTTATTCATTTAATCAGTTTCTAAATCGAAATGCGAAAGTAATAAATTTAAGTCGAAAGTCGAAAGTCGAAAGTCGAAAGTTGTGAACTAGTCAGATTTAGGTTTTTTTAAGAAAAAACAGCTGCGAGCACATCCAACGACTTTGGTTTTTTAAACCCATCTAAATGTATCGCATAATAATCTAATACGATTTTCAAGAGTAGTTGTCTTTCTGCAGCTACAAACAATTTAGCTTCGCTATCGAAACGCAAATTAATTAATTTTTTAAATAAAAGCGTTTCGTGTTCACTCAGACAACTTACGCCGTGATAAGGTGTAAAAATGCCTTCTGTCAGTTCAAAAAAAGCTGCGTTTTGATTTGAAATAGCTGGATAAAATCCAAAAAAACGGGTCATTCCCAATAAAAGAATTAAATGAAAATTGGCAGCTTCATCATGTTCGTCAAGCCAAAATAAAGCTGCTTCTAAATAGTTGAAAAAATCCTCATTTTTTTCCTCCTCTTGAATACAATGGTGTAAAACTTCCGATAAGAATAATACAATTGCACTTTTAACAATATTTTGATGAATCGTTTTAAAGGGATAGCCCATTCGAACTTCTTTAAAATATTCTAAAGTTCCTTTATTCTTGTGCTTCGCTTCAATTTCTAAAATAGTCAGCGGCTGAAAATAAGCTATTTTTTGAAGGTTTTTTTTGCTTGCAAACGCATTAGCCACAAAATAGGTCTTCATTCCATCAGAGAGGGTTAAACACTTTACAATCAAGGATTTTTCTTGGTATTTTAACGCTGAGATGACAATGGCTTTGGTTTTGACTTGCATGGGATAAAATTCCAAAAAAATAGTGAGAATACCAATAAAAAACGGACGCTCAAATGAGGGTCCGTTTTTTTTAATTTTATAAAAAATTAATCTGTGTAATTATTTTTTCACGATTAAGAATTCACTTCTTCTGTTTTCAGCGTGTTGTTCTTCTGTACAGTTTTCTTTACAATCCACTTTTGGTTGAGTTTCACCCATTCCTTTTCCAGAAATACGCTCTTTTGAAATTCCTTTAGAAATGATGTATTGAATGGTTGATTTTGCTCTTCTATCTGATAAATTTAAGTTATAGATATCTGAACCGCGGTTATCTGTATGTGAATTTGCCATAATAACCATATCTTGATTATGTTGCATTACTTGCACTAACTTATCCAACTCGAACGCTCCTTCTTGCGTAATATTGCTTTTGTTGAATTCGAAGAAAATTGGTTTTAAAACTACTTCTGTTTCGGTTACAATCACATCGATTGGGTTCAATGGAGCATCCACTTTCTTTTCTGGTCCTTTACTTGCGGCTACAGGGAAAGTATTGCTTTCATAACCATCTTTTGAAGCTTGTACGGTGTAGTTTTTATCACATTCAACATAATACGTCACTTCTCCTTTAGAGTTTGACATTTCTGTAGAAATTACGTTTTTCTTATCATCAACAATTGACACTTTAGCATTCGCTAAAATAGCTCCTGTTTTGGCATCCGTTACGATAGTCATTACTTCAACGCCACAAATTGGTGTCGCTAAGTAAATATTATCAACACCTGCTCTATTACTAGAGATAAAGCCAATGTTTTTTTCTTTGTTGAAAGAAAAGGCGAAATCATCTTTTTCACTATTCACAGGTTTACCCATGTTTACCGATTCCCCTTTGCTCATGTCGTACATGAATAAATCATAGCCGCCAAAACCTTGTCTTCCGCTTGACGCAAAATAGAATATTTTATTGTCTTCAGAAACCGATGGAAAACTTTCATCCCCTTCTGTATTGATTTTAGCACCCATGTTTTCTGGTGTTCCAAAAGTTCCATCTTGGTTTACAGCCACTTTCCACACATCGATTCCACCAATTGAACCTGGCATATTAGAAGAAAAATACAATGTTTTTCCATCTTTACTCAAGAACGGATTACCGGTAGAATATTCGTTGTTACAAAAAGGAAGAACGGTGATGTTACTCCATTTTCCGTTAACGTTTGAAGCTTTAAAAAGATTGACTTGACTAATTTTTAATTTAGTATTGTTAATCTTGTCTTTTTCAAAACTTTTCTCTAAAAAACTTTCACTTGCAAAATACATGGTATTACCATCTGCACTTAACGTTACAGGGCCGTCATGCCATTTAGAATTAACTTCTGTCACGGGTTCTGCATTAATAATCGTTCCGTCAAGATTGTAATTCGCTTTATAGATGTCTAAATAAGGCTCTTCGGTCCATCCATAGGTTTTACGAGCACCATTTCTAGCACTAGCAAAATATAATGAATTTTGGTTTAAAAAAGCACCGAAATCTGATTTATCACTATTTAATTCCAATGCTTTCACTTCATATTGTTTTTGTTTATCTAACAATTTTGGTAAGTAGTTTGGATTTGCGTTAAAATCTTTTGCTCTTTGGTCATTTGGTGCTTTTGCCGCAAACTGTTTCATTTGTTTGTTGGCATCTTCATATTTTCCTTGTGCTTTAAGCATTTGAGCATAGCGAAAATATGTTTCTGCCTCTTGAGGTGTTTCCACTGCTTTGGCATACCATTTACTTGCTTCGGCGGCATTAAACATATTAAAATAACTTTCGGCTAACTGCTTGTGAACATAGCCATCCGCTTTACCGTTTTCTGCTATTTTAAGGTATTCTGCAGCGGCATCAAAATAGTCAAATTGCTTAAAAAGCTTATCTGCTTTTTTAGTGTCTTTGTTCTGTGCACTTAGAGGAGCAATGCTTAACATTACTAAACTAAGTATAAATATATAAACTTTTTTCATCGTTTGGATTGCTTATTAGGTTAGAAAAATCGTGATGAACGTGATACCTTTTTCGGGAAATTCAAATCAAACAACAAAATTACCTCGTGCGAGGAAGGTGTTGTAACATTCAAATCAGAAACGATATGGTCATAGGCATAACCGATTCTCAAACTTGGAGAAATGGCATAATTGACCATGGCACCAAAGCTATCTTCTAAACGGTAAGTTGCTCCAATTTCAAATTTTTCATTGAACAAGAAGTTCGTAGAAACATCTAGTGAAGTTGGAACATTGAATGCCGATTTTAACATAAAGAACGGTTTAAACTTAACATTAGGAGATAGGTCAAAAACATATCCACCGGTTAAGAAATAGTGCGAGGTTTCGCTACCATATTCTCTACCATCGTAATCTAAGTGTTTTGCATTTATCATGTTTGGAACAGATAAGGCAACATAGTATTTATCTGTATAATAGAAAATACCCGTTCCAAAGTTAAAATAAGTATTGTTGATGTCATTTGCAAAAACACCATCTTCAGGGTCTGGTAACGTTGGTCTTACTTTATTAAAATTCACATCGTGAAAAGTTACACCTGTTTTTAATCCTAATGCTAAGCGGTGTTCCCCTCCTAGATTTAACGTATATGAAAAGTCTCCATATACATTTTTTTCAGTAACTGGTCCAATTTCATCTGAAATAATCGAAAGTCCAACGCCTACGTTTTTTCCAACTGGCGAACTTCCAGATAGTGTAAAAGTGGTAGGTGCATCTTCAAGTTCTACCCATTGTTTACGGTAGAGAAGGCCAAAGGACAAGTTCTCTTTACTTCCTGCATAAGCTGGATTAATCACGTTCATGTTATACATGTACTGTGTGTAATGAGGGTCTTGCTGAGCCGAAACATCTGCTAGGCTTACTAAAGTAATTAGTATCGCAAAAAATATTTTCTTCATTTTTATAGTTTTTGTAGGGTTAAAGTGCACCGGTTGGACGAGCCAACCGGCTTACTTATTTTCTATTTAACGAACTCTATTAACATAAATCCATCCTGTAGTATTAGTACCTTCTGTAAAGTAAATTACAAAATAATAGGTTCCGTCAGGTAAATCATCGCCTTTATCGGTTTGACCATACCATTCGTTTTCATAATTATTTTTGCTATATACTTTTAGTCCGTATCTATTAAAGATCTCTAATTTGCTAACGTTATAGTTTGCTAAATCAAAGTAATCATTACTACCATCGTTATTTGGAGAAATACCCTTTTGAATCGTACAATTTTTAATTGTTACTTGAAAATCTGATTGGGCTGAACATCCATTGTTGGTTGCATATATGTAGATTAACTGTGATGTTGTTACATCCGAACCTGGCTGTAATGGCGTACCCGTTCCGTTTGGACCCGTATAGTAAGCATTACCTGCATTTAATTCTGGTAAGGTATATTTTCCACATTCTTCTACATCACTTAAATCTTGAGCCATTACTTCTACAATCGTCACGGTAAAACTTGTTTCATTGAAACAGTTTGGCGTGGTTCCACTTTGGGCATAAACATAAATCGTTTGTGATTCTGTTACACTGTACGGAAGATTTAATTGTTGACCTGTTGCTCCAGGACCAGTATAGTAACTGTTTCCTGAACTTAAAGGTTGTAATTCAAAACCTCCGTCTGATAAACAAGCTGTAGCATTTTGAACAACATCGGCTGTTGGTGTTGCAAAAACTTCAATAGTCATCGTAGTTCCTATAGCACATAGGCCAGCTGTTGGTGTAAATGTGTAGGTAGTAGGTCCGACTTGTTGCGTATTAATGGTAGAAGGATTCCAAACTCCTGTTATGTTTTCAATTGAGGACACAGGTAATTGAGGAGCTGTACTTCCTTGACATAATGACGCAATTTGTGCAAACGTTGCCGTTTGTGGTGCTTGTATCGTTATTTCTAAGCTAGTTCCTAAAGCACATTGATTAGGGTCTGCAGTGAAAACATACGTTGTTGTGCCCACAATAGTAGTATCAACAGTTGATGGCAACCAAGAACCAGTTACGCCGTTAGTTGATTCTAATGGAAGCGTTGGTGATGCTCCATTTTGACAAATCGGTGCAATGGCATCAAAAGTCGCTGTAACAGGAGTACTTATAGTGATTACTAACTCAGTAATAATAGCACATTCAATGGTTGCATCGGGAGTAAAGACATAAGTCGCATCTCCTAAGGTTGCAGTATCAATTATAGCTGGTTCCCATGTTCCAGGAACACTGTTATTTGAAGTTGGTAATGCATCAGGTGTTGCATTTTGACAATAGGTTGTCGTAATGGCATCAAATGTAGCTGCTATAGTTGGTTTCACTTCAACGATTAAACCTGTTGCAATAGCACATTCAAAAGTACTATCTGGCTCAAAAGTAAAGGTAAACTCTCCGGCTGTACTTGTATCGATTGTGCCATTCCATTGCCCGGTAATTCCTTCTAAAGAAGTAGTTGGCAATACCGGTGCTTCTGAACCTTGGCAAATTGAAATTGGATCAAATGTTGGAACAATTTCGGTTGAAACAGTGATGAGCAAGGTTAAACTTACCGCACACTGACCTGCATCTGGAGTAAAGGTATAAGGAACGTCAACAACTGCAACCGAAGTATCTATTGTTGCTGGACTCCATGACCCTGTTATTCCATTAGTAGATGTAGTTAAAACATCTGGTGATGCATTTAAACAATATGCCGTTACAATTGGATCAAAAGTTGGAACAATTTCATCATTTATTGTAATTAACAACGTAAATGTACTTGCACACTGACCTTCGTCAGGAGTAAACACATATTCAGCATCATTTACAGCTACCGAAGTATCAATTGTTGATGGACTCCATGAACCAAGCACTCCATTTAAAGAAGTAGTTGGTAATTCGTCAGCTGTTGCTCCAATACAATAAGTTACTGATATTGGATCGAATGCAGTATCAAAAGGAACAATTACTTCAACAGTGATTGTAACTGGAATTGCACATTCATAAGTTGCATCAGGTGTAAAAGTGAAATCAAATTGTCCTGCGACACTCGTGTCAATTAAACCATCCCAAGTTCCCGTTACTCCTTCTAAAGAAGTATCTGACAATATTGGAGCATCGGCACCTTGACAAACTGAAATTGGATCAAAAGTTGGAACAATTTCGGACGCCACAGTGATAAGCAATGTAACTGGTAACGCACATTGACCTTCGTCAGGTGTAAACACATACGGAGCATCAACAATTGCAACTGATGTGTCAATTATTGAAGGACTCCATGTTCCTGTTATTCCATTAGTAGCCTCAGCTAATATATCTGGTGTTGCATTTAAACAATATGCCGTAACAATTGGATCAAAAAGTGGTGTTGTTTCTTCAATTACAGTTACTGTAAGCGTTGTAGAAGTCGCACATTCAGCAGAACCAAATGGTTCAAAAACGTATTCAACTGTTCCTACAACAGAAGTGTCTACCGTAGATGGTGTCCAAAGACCCGTAATTCCATTTAATGAAGTAGCAGGTAAATCTGGTGCTGTACCGTTTAAACAGATGTTAGGAATTGCATCAAATTCAGGAACAATTTCGTCTGTCATTGTTACTTCAAAACTTCCTTCACTTGTACAGTCGCCATTAGTTCCACTAATTACTAAATAAACATAAATAGTTGTGTTTTCTGTAATAATATCACCTGCACTTAATGGTTGACCTTGACCTCCAGCTTCTGTAAAATAGTTTCCTATAGCTAAAATAGGCAATTCGTATCCAACAGTAGCACAAACTGTTACATCGTCTTGAACTGGTAATTCCTCACCTATAATGTTTAATAAGATGGTGTCTGTTGTAATTGTTTCTCCTCCACCACAGGCAGCATAAATTGCTTGAGCTGTCATACTTGTCGTTTCAGATACACACACATTTATACTTAAATCACTACTATAAAATTCACCATCTTTTAACCACGAGAATGTTACGTTAGATGGTCCAGCAGGTGTAAATCGCCATGCTTCATTAGAAGCAGACCATGTTCCTGTATTTCTTCCTGGTGGAACGTGAGCTTGTGTACCCGCTTGGTTTTGAATACCAAGAACTCCGTTTCCTGAATTCCAGTTTAAACAGGGAACACGATTTTGAACATATATTTCAATTGCATTTGACGTTTCATATAAAACGATTTGACTCGTTTGAAGCGGCACGTTTGTATTACAACTAAATTGAGCTAATTGTGAGAAGTTAACCACTAATACACGACAAGGAGCTGTTCCAAGAACTTGATAATTGATACTTGGTTGAGCAGGTGGTGTTGTTACGTTAGGGTTAATGTCTTGATAAGGACCATAAATCGCAGCCTTAATTGGAAAACCAACGTTTGGAATGGTTTGCGTAAATGGCCAAGCACAATATCCGCCAGCTGCCTGAGCACCTCCAGGAACTACTCCCTGAATATCAAAACTAATTACTCCATTTGAACCTACTAATGCTTTGGTATAATTTTGACCAAAGAAACAGAAGTTAAATGGTAAATCAATTGCTGGTGACCACACGTCATCTGTATTTACAGAGGTTGGAATACCTCCTGTAAAAGGGAATGGCGGTGTAAATGGTATACTAGTAATATTATAAGTTGTGGTATCTCCTGTTTCAAAGAAAGAAGCAGTTAAATCTACACAGTTTTCACCTGGACATAAGTTTAATACACCTGGCGTTGACGTTTGTAAATCAATATCAACTCCGGCACAACCTGGTAAAGCGGCAAGGATAAAGAAATTTTGTGGTCCTGCCCATGCACTTTTATCTGTAGGAGAACAAATTGCTCTTACATAGAACTCATAGAAACCTGCACTTAAGCCTGTTGCCGTATAGGGGTTTTGAGAAGTAATTACTCCCGCTGTTGCTGGAATACCAGCACCTACTGCCTGAACTACAACTTCAAATAAAGTAGCAGGAGCAATGTTTGTCCAAGACAAGGTAGCGGTATTTGTATCTGCTCCAATAACAATTAAGTTTATTGGTGCAGGACAAGTTGGTAAAGTCGTTGCCGTAGCAGGACCAGCCCATGTACTTGTTGGGTTTACACCAGTACAAAGTGTACGTACATAAAAATCATATGCTGTACCTGCGGTTAAACCAGGTACTATAAAAGGATTAGATGTTGCAGGAATTCCAGGAGTAGCCGCAGTTGGAGCAGGAGAACCTGCTGGTAAAGCAATTACTTCAAAGTTAGTTCCTCCATTAGGAGTCCAACCTACTGAAACTTGATTTATTCCGATATTGGAAGTTACAACATTAAAAGGAGCTAAACACTCTGGATTTAAACAATCTACATTGCCACTGTATAAAATCGTTCCTACTAATCCAGCAGAAGCCACATTCATATTATAAAGAGATTGTCCAAAAGGATTTATAATTTCCACTCGTACTTCAGCTGGCCAGTTTCCTGGCACACTCCAAAATAACTCAAATGGAAGGTTATTACATAATGGAACTTGAATATTTACAGGTCCTGCACCATTATTGAATGTTCCTCCAATTGTAGCGACAATAATTCCATTTTGACGCACTTGCATTAGACCGCCATTCCAACCATCACCAAAACTGTCACGCAATCTAAATATATAATTACATTGATCAGCAACGGCACAAATGGTTGTGTTAAATGAAGAAACTGGTGTCCAATTACTTGGTGAAGTTGTACAAAGAGCTCGCACATATACATCATATATGGTTGCAGCAGTTAATCCTTCTATTGTAAATGGATTGTCTGTTGTAACTGTTCCAGTGCTTGTGGCAGTTGGAGCAGGTGAACCTGCTGGCAATACAATAACTTCAAAATTTGTAATTCCAGGAATTGGTGTCCAAGATACATTGGCAGAAGAATCACCAATGGCAGAAAAAGTAATTCCAGTTGGTGGTAAACACTCAGGAATTCCACATTCTACTAAATTGTCTGTATATAAAATGGTTCCTACTAAGCCAGCAGAAGCCACGTTCATATTGAAAACTTGTTGATTAGAATCATTGATAATCGCCACCCGGATTTCAGCAGGAAAATTTCCTCCAGCATTCCAAAACAAGTCAAATGGTAAATTGTTACACAACGGCACAATTATATTTATCGGTCCTGCTCCTGCAGTAAAAGTAGTTCCTATTGTAGCGACAACAATACCGTTCTGACGTACTTGCATTGTTGCTCCATTCCATCCATCTCCAAAACTATCGTTCAAACGGAACGTGTAATTACACTGTTCAGAAATTTGACAAATTGTTGTATTGAAAACCTTTACTGGCGTCCAATTACTAGGGGTTGGTGTAGCACAAATTGCTCTAATATAAACATTGTATATTGTACCTGATGTTAAGCCTTCAATTAAAAAAGGATTATCAGAAGTCACCGTTCCTGTACTTGCAGGTGTTGGAGCCGGCGAACCATTTAATAAAACAATCACTTCATATTGCGTTACTCCAGGAATTGGTGTCCAAGAAACATTGGCACTCGTGTCACTAATATTATTGACTACAACTCCTGTAGGAGGTAAACATGCTGGATTATTACAATCAACTGTTCCTGCATACAATACGGTTCCCACTAAAGGAGCAGAAGCCACCGTCATAGCATATAACGATTGATTAAAAATTGGCGAGTTAAAGATCTCCACACGAACTTCATTAGACCATGTTCCTCCTACACTCCAAAATAAATCAAAAGGAATACCAGTACATAGAGAAACTTGTATGTCTATCGGCCCAGCACCTGCGGTAAAGGTTTCACCGATAGTTGCTATCACAATTCCGTTTTGACGCACTTGCATTCTCGCTCCATTCCAACCATCACCAACACTATCTCTCATTCGGAAAGTATAGATACATTGTTCTGCTGGTTCACAAATTGTGGTATTGAATGCAAAAGGACCAGCCCAAGCACTAAATGTTCCGTCGCCACAATCTCTTCTAACCCAATATTGATATTGTGTAGCGGCTTGAATTGGCGTACCGTCTAATAAGTTGGTTACAGTTACATTTTGATTGGCATTTGTTTGTACTCCAGCTCCTGGAGGAATAACGCCTCCTAAAACTTGTACTGCATATTCCCAAGAAGTGGCTGCGTTGGCATCCCATCCTAAAACAGCACTTGTTTGTCCACCTACCGCTGTTAAGTTGGTTGGAGGAGGACAGTTTACTACTTGAATAGATAAAGTAAACGGAATCGTATTTGGATTTCCGTTTGTAGAAATTACAATATAATAGGTTTGACCTTGTGTAACAGGTAAATCAATAACACGAGGACCTCCACCAGTATTGGCAGCACCCGCAATACAACTTACCCCAACATTCGCACAACTGTTGTATACAAATACACCTGAGTTGTTGCCTGTTGGCGTCATTGTAATATTAATTACTCCCGTAGTTGTAGCAGTATAACTATAATAAACGTTGTTTCCGTTTAAATAATTTCCTGTTGCTCCACAACCCGATGCTCCTGGACTACCATCGATATCATCGAGGTAATTGGACGTATTATCGGTTGTAAAATAGGGAAGTGCCGCAACTTGAATTGCAGAACTACAGGCCTGACCAGGGGTCGTGGTTATAAAATTGACTGGCCCGACCCATTCACTTGAACTAAATTCACACTTAGCTCTTACATATACTTGGTATTGAGTGGTTGGCGATAAACCTTCGGCTAAATAAGGATTATTAGTCGTTACCGTTCCAGCTACAGGTGCTCCTGGTGCAGGAACTACTGAAACTTCAAATTCTGTCGCTCCGCCTGGATTATCCCAAGAAATCAAAGCACTCGTTTGAGTAATACCATTAACCACAATATTTTCAGGATCGATACATTGTTCTACTAAACGAACCTCATCCACAATCCAACGGTCTCCCGTTAATCCGGCTGTTGGTTGATTCATTACAATAACAAATGCAATGTAAACGTTGTTACCAGCAAAACCAGCTAGGTTAACTTGTTTATCTTCACAAATGTTAAACGTTTCGTTTAATTCTGCCTCTGTCCAAGATTGTACAGTAATAAAACTGCCTGTATTGGTTTGAGAAGTGGTTGACAATCGTATTTCATACGTTGTGTTGTTTGGTCCACTAATGGTAGAACGTGTTTGAAAAAACAGTTGCCCATTTGCGGGCACTTGCACTTGTTGTGTTACAAGCCAATTTTCGGAGGTGTTACCCGCACCGATATTTTGACGTGCATTCATAAAGGCTGCAGTTGTACCCTCACAAACTGTTGGCGGAGTGGTTACCGATGTAGTTGTGGTCCATGTGTTGGTACCAAAACCGTTGTTAAATACTGCCCAGTTAGTTGGAATACCGCCTTCAAAATTTTCTGTGAATTGCGAATATCCCACTCCCGTCAGTAAAAACAACAGTATCACTAAAGTAATTCTTTTCATAAAATGAAAGTTTTAGGTTGTTTTGATTAATTTTTTGTAGGTTTAGAACGTCAAATTTAACAAAAATTAAGAATTGAATACCATTTTTTTGATATTTAACTAAATTCATTCAAAATATTTGCTTTAATAATGAAAAAAAGAAGTGTTAAACCATCTTGAATTGTCTAATTTTGCAAGAGAATCAAAGAAAATGTTAGAAAAAGAAAAAATAAATTTTGAAAAGACAATTATTGTAGGAATTGTATCAAAGGACCAAGATGAGTCTAAATTAAATGAATATTTAGACGAATTAGAGTTCCTAACTTTTACTGCTGGAGGTCAAGTAATCAAGCGTTTTTGGCAAAAATTAGAAAAACCAAATCCTAAAACTTTTTTAGGTACTGGAAAAATTGAAGAAATTCATCGCTACATAGTAGAAAACGAAATTTCATCCGTTATTTTTGATGATGAACTTACGCCTGCTCAGCAAAAAAATATTACTAAAATTTTAGATTGTAAGGTTTTAGACCGAACCAATTTAATTTTAGACATCTTCGCTCAGCGAGCGGAAACTTCCTATGCACGAACGCAAGTTGAATTAGCCCAATGTCAGTATTTGTTACCGCGACTATCTGGAATGTGGACACACTTAGAACGTCAACGTGGTGGAATTGGAATGCGTGGCCCGGGTGAAACCGAAATTGAAACAGACAGACGTATCGTTCGGGATAGAATTGCATTATTAAAAGAAAAAATCAAAACTATCGATAAACAAATGGGCGTTCAGCGTGGCAATCGCGGAGCAATGGTTCGTGTGGCTTTGGTAGGCTATACCAATGTAGGCAAATCGACTTTAATGAACGCGATTGGCAAAAGTGATGTTTTTGTAGAAAATAAATTATTCGCAACGCTAGATACAACTGTTCGAAAAGTCGTCATTCGGAATTTACCTTTTTTGTTATCCGATACGGTTGGTTTTATCCGAAAATTACCTACACAATTAGTAGAATCTTTTAAAAGCACCTTGGATGAAGTTCGTGAAGCCGACTTATTATTACATGTAGTTGACATTTCACACACCGATTTTGAAGATCATATTGCGGCAGTCAATAAAATATTAGTCGATATTAAAAGTGCAGACAAGCCTATCATTATGGTTTTCAATAAAATCGATGCGTATAAACCTGCTTTTTTAGCTGAAGATGATTTGATGACAGAACGCACCTCAAAGCACCATTCGTTAGCCGAATGGAAAAACACTTGGATGCACAAAGTAGGTGCTGATAATGCCTTGTTTATTTCGGCTACCAACAAAGAAAACTTTGAAGAGTTTAAAGAACTAATTTACGAGGCCGTTCGTGAAATTCATATTACACGGTTTCCTTATAATAAATTTTTGTATCCCGATTATAAAGATGCTGCAGAAGAATAAAAAGAAGGCTCCTAGAGATAGGAGCCTTTTGCTATTTTTTATACTTTAGAAATTGTAGTTCACGCCTAAGCCAAAAACTTGACGAATTTGAAGACCTCTAAACGCATTGTCATCATAAACCGTTTGAACAATCAGATTCGTAGAGAGAAATTTATTAATAGTCATTACTAAATTTAATTGGTAATCTAAATCAACATTTTGTGGGTCTTCTAGGTAGTTTGAATACAAACTCAAAATGTTTTCTGCCGATACATTTTCAAATAAATTAAACTTATAATATCCCGAGGCATAAAAACCTAATTCATACCGCATCGTTTTGCCTTCATCCACACCAAAATAGTTTACTCCTGCATATTGCTCTCTTAACTCTTCGGTTACAAAAGTTATTTTTGAAGAAATTGGAGCTAAATTGAATTTGAAATTATCTGTTTTTTTCCACATTAAACCAGGGCCAAAAGTTAGGTACGCTGGCGAAAAGAAATCTGTATATTCTGTTCTAATTTCTTTCCCGTTGGCATCGGTATCATAAACATATCCTTTTGAAAATTGTGTTTGAAAATTTACAAATGCGGAGTAATACCAATATCCTCCAGCTCTTTTGCCCGCTAATGAATTAAATTCTAGACGGTCATCTGTTTTCTTTTCGAATTCAGAATTTTTTGTTCGGACCAATCCATAAGAAGCAATAATTTTGTTATCCCAAGACCAATCTTCACTTTTATAATTGAAATCATAATTAATCCCGAGGTTACCCGAGATATTATTTTCTCCACCTGTAACCCAATTGTCAAAACTTGATTGATTAAATAAAAAGGATATTTTCCCTTTTTTGGTCCATCCATTTGTTCGGGTAGTATCGTTTACTGCCTTAACAACCTCATCTACACTTTTTACTACCTCTTGCTGAGCTAATATAGGCGTGACTGTAAGAAAAGTTAGAAGTATAACTAGTTTTTTCATTATTATTATTTTATTGTTAAAGTGCAAAAATATAATAATTGTTAATTACATCAAAATTTCATGATACGAACTACTTCTTTTTATAAAGTGGTACGGCAGAACATGCCTCGCCAAACATGATGCTTTTGGCCACTTTTTGTAAGTGTTGAACGGCCAAAACATAAGCTGATTCTGGCACTGGTTTTTTAGCACAACCCTTTAAAATAGTAGGTTTGTCTTGATAGGTGGAGTAATCTATTTGATTTAAAATTTCTGTGTATAGAATTACATCAATATCCTCTTTCTTTCCTAAAATTGTTTTTTTGGCAAAAGGCTGCAGATTAACCGTTACTAAAATTGTTGCCCAAGCGGGCAAAATAGCATCAGTTGAACAAAAAATAGCTACATACTGATTTTGATACTGTGACCAATCATGATTTTTAAGTGATTCCCGAAACTCTTTTTCTTTTAATAAAAACCCTTCTTCTAGCCACTGCGAAACATCTATTTGTGTTCGAATTCCGGAAGGGTAATAATCTTCTAAATCAAAAACCTCGAGAACTGAATTGGCTACTTTATTTATAATTTCGTCCATAATTTAATTTCTATTGGCAGTTTTCAGCCGAAGCAAACTGAATACTGCGACTGAAAACTGCCTGCTTTTTTAAAGCATTCCCAATTCTAGTTTAGCTTCTTCGCTCATCAAGTCTTTTGTCCATGGCGGGTCAAACGTGATTTCTACTTCACATGATTTTACAGCGTCCAAAGATTTAATTTTTTCTTCTACTTCCATGGGTAAGGTTTCTGCAACCGGACAGTTTGGTGATGTTAACGTCATTAGTACTTTTACATCGTTATCTTCATTAATCATGACATCGTAGATTAAGCCTAATTCATAAATATCAACCGGTATTTCTGGATCATAAATGCTTTTTAAAACTTTTACTACATCTTCTCCTAAGTTGATTTCATCTTTAAATTCTTCCATAATTATTGTTTTTTTTAAACACATGAGTCAATTCAATAACTCATTAATTTCTTGATTTTGTAAACTATTTTTTTGCGATTGGCTTATTTGACTTATATGGTTCATTATTTTTAAACGCTTTTTTTAACCATATGAGTCATAAAAGTTATTCCCACTTCTTATTAATTTATTGATTTTGCAAACTTTTTTTGCGATTAGCTTATATGACTTATATGGTTCATTATTTTTAAACGCTTTTTTTAACCATATGAGCCATATAAGTTATTCCCTCTTCTTATTAATTTCTTGATTTTGTAAACTATTTTTTTTGCGATTAGCTTATATGACTTATATGGTTCATTATTTTTAAACGCTTTTTTTAACCATATGAGTCATATAAGTTATTCCCACTTCTTATTAATTTCTTGATTTTGTAAACTATTTTTTTTGCGATTAGCTTATATGACTTATATGGTTCATTATTTTTAAACGCTTTTTTTAACCATATAAGTTAATTCAATAACTCATTAATTTCTTGATTTTAATCTTTTATTGCGATTGGCTTGCATGATTAATTATTTCGAAAGCAATAACTTTATTTTGTTTAATTTTTAGCATCAAAAGCCAACGCATACATTTTAATTTGTTTAATCATTGAAACCAAACCGTTTGCTCGAGTGGGCGACAAATGCTCCTTTAAACCAATTTTATCGATAAAATCAGTGTTTGCTTCAAGAATAGCCGCTGGTTTTTGATGTGAAAAAACGCGGATTAAAATTGCAATAATTCCCTTAGTTAAAATCGCATCGCTATCGGCAGTAAAAACAATTTGTCCGTCAGCTTCTTGCCCTTGTAGCCATACTTTAGATTGACAACCTTTGATAATATTGTCATCGGTTTTATATTGCTCTTCAATCATCGGCAATGTTTTTCCTAATTCAATAATGTATTCGTAGCGTTGCATCCAATCGTCAAACATCGAAAATTCATCTACAACTTCATCTTGTATGGCTTTGATGGTCATGTTTATTCTTTTATGGTTAAAAATATTAATTTGTTTATCAAATTCTCAATTTCAATTGGCGGATAGCCGTGATCAAAACCTTCTGTAGTATACGTTTTCCCTTTTACAGTGATGCTTATATTTGCATGTGGAGCACCGTCATATAATCGTTTTTCGGTTGGTGCTTTTAAAGTAGCCATTCCTTCAAGATTGATTTCTTTAAAGGCTTCAACCAATTCATTCCACTCTTTTTTAGAAAGCGAAACTTCCGTTTGCTCTCCATCTCTTTCATTTATCACGAAGAGTTTTTTATCTTCAATTTTAATGTTTTTATAAAACCCTCTTGAACTTGCTTCATAGTTTATAATGGCCGTATCAAACTCATCATTTGAACAGCTTTTGGATAAAATCAATGTCAAAAAAATAGTAAAAATTGTTTTCATGTTTATTGGATTAGGTATTAACTTAACATCATTTTTGCTTTTTTAACAGCTTCTACCAAGCTATCAATTTCTTCTTTTGTATTATAAAAAGCGAAACTAGCACGAATGGTTCCAGGAATTTGATAGAAATCCATGATAGGTTGAGCACAATGGTGACCTGTTCGAACCGCTATTCCTAACTTATCAATAATTGTACCGATATCATACGGATGAATACCTTCTATATTAAATGAAATTACAGAGGTTTTTTTGAACTCTGAAATATCGGGACCATAAATTTTCAAGCCTTCAATTTCCAGCAATCGTTTCGTGCCGTATTCCAATAATTCGTTCTCGTAGGCCGCAATATTTTCAAAACCTATCGAATTCATATAATCCAAAGCAGTTCCAAGCACAATTCCACCGGCAATATTAGGCGTTCCCGCTTCAAATTTATGTGGTAATTCAGCATAGGTTGTTTTTTCAAAAGTCACTGTTGCTATCATTTCGCCGCCACCTTGATAGGGTGGGAGCTTGTTTAACCAAGCCTCTTTTCCGTATAAAATTCCTGTTCCGGTTGGGCCGCAAATTTTATGTCCAGAAAACACATAAAAATCACAATCTAATTCTTGAACATTCGGTTTTAAATGTGGTGTTGCTTGTGCTCCATCAATCAAAATTGCAGCACCAACAGCATGTGCTTTTTCAATCATCCTTCGGATTGGATTGATGGTTCCCAACGCATTGGAAATATGATTTACGGTAACAATTTTAGTTTTATCGGAAAGTAATTTTTCGTATTCCGAAAGGATTAATTCACCACTTTCATTCATTGGAATCACTACTAATTTTGCTCCTGTTCGTTCACAAAGCATTTGCCAAGGCACAATATTGCTATGATGTTCTAAAGCCGAAATTAAAACTTCATCGCCCGTTTTTAAAATCGAGGCAAATCCATTCGCAATGGCATTAATAGCATGTGTTGTGCCCGAAGTAAAAATGACTTCGTGTGAAAACTTGGCATTAATATGGTTTTGGATTTTCATTCGAGATGCCTCATACGCATCGGTAGCCAACTGACTCAAGGTGTGCACCCCGCGGTGAATATTAGCATTAATTTCTTTGTAATAATTTGCTTCGGCATCAATCACCACTTGTGGTTTTTGAGAAGTCGCTGCATTATCGAAATACACAAGCGGTTTTCCGTTTACAAGTTGTGAAAGAATTGGAAAATCGGCTCTTATTTTTTGAATATCAATCATTTCTTTATTTAGAAAAGTTCTAAATACAAAAGTAATGAAAAGTGTATTCAATTGGAAATAAAAATCAATTCATCTTTTAAAAACTTCCACCTGCACCGCCGCCACTATATTCGCCTCCACCAAACGTCATTGGAGATTCATTTGTAGAGGGAATAGCATTGTTCACATTGGCGTTTACCAACAAGTGATTTACAGCTTCAAAAGCCATTGGATTCAAGTTTTTATCTTCATTAAAGTTAATTCCGATAGTGTTATCTCTAATTTTTTTTATCGAAAAATAAACCACCACAAAAAGAAGGCTTCCCGCCAGAAGCAGTGCATATTCAATTAATAAAAAAGAATGATAATAACGAATGGTCGCAAAGCCCAAAGCCAAAGTTAACAAGCCTATCCAAAAAAAGCTTCGGTCTCTGTTATTTAATCCGTAAAAAATATAAAAAAGCGGTAAGCCAAAGGTGGCAAAATAAAATAATGCTGCTAAGGGAATTTCTTCGTTGGGCAAAAGTTGTAAGCCTAATAAAACAGCAGATAATTCACGAACGACATAATAGTTTAAGGCCGCATAACCGATTATTAAACTGAAAATTTTAATCGTTAAAAATACATTAGTATAAATGAAATTACTGATTTTTTTAGAAAGTTTAAGTTGAAAAAAATATAATCCTATTGCTACTAAAAAAATCAAAACGGGCAAATAATAAGAAGGCAAAATCTTTTCTTGAATCACCAAATATCCCGTTAATCCTATCATGCCAACCAGTGTGAAAAAAGCAGAGGGAACATGTACATAGCGAAGGGTACAAAAACCAGAAATTAGTACAAAAACAAAGAGTACTACGAGAACGCTTTCTGTAAAAATGCCTAAAGAAATGCACAAAAAAAGGCTAATTGACAAGATAAAAGAATCGTCAAAACCATAGGCAAAATAGTTTTTCTTATAAATAAATTCAGAAACCATGACACTGCCTATAGCGGCCAATAAAAACCAAAAAGCAAATGTATTTTGATGATCAAATGCATTTATAAAAAGTGCGAAAAAGCCCAAAACAGAAGAAATTAAAAAATTTCCTAACAAGAAAAATCCAATTCTCACCAAAATAGTTGAGTTAGTTTTGGTGTCTTTTGTGGTCTGCTTAATTTCGTTCCATTGGTCTTTAGAAACAAAATCTAAAGCTTCTAATTTCTCTACTTCTTCTAGTAGAAAATGATTTTGTATCTGAATAAAATTACTTGCTAACATTGGTTCTCTTTTTAAAATCTTTAATCATTTTGATAAATAATATAATAGAACCAATTACATAGAATGGCATTAAGAATATTAAAAATTCAAAAATTTGATACAAGTCTAAAACACTAATTAGCTTAAAAATCAAAATGTTAAATCCTAGATAGCCATAAAGCAATACAAAAACGTACCATGAAATGGCTTTAAACTCAATACTTTTTTTATAAAAATAATAAACTACAGCACCTAAAATCATCAGATAAAAAAACCAATATAATTCTTGTGAACTACCCGTTATAGAACTGATTGCTATAACGTGTAAAGCAAACGTAAGTAGCACAAAACTAAAGTGTGGTTTAATCGTATTTTTAACTGAAAACCATTGCCAAACCAACAATAATATTCCAAATCCTATTCCAGCAACTAACAATTGGATGTCGTTAAAAATCGCATTTTCAAAAAGTGTCTGAATTTTCAATGAAAGTCCGATAAAACTTGCTAAAGCAGTAATACCAATCGTTAAAGCACTTTTATTATCAAAATAATAAGCCATTCCTAAAGCAGCTACTGCCGAAAAAAAGGTTGCTAAACTATAATTGCTGTTTTCAAAACTAAAATTATATTGAAAATAACCAATAAACGTACACAGTAAAATAGTTGTAAAAAGCACCAAATAATCATACAACGGATTATCAAAAACAACTACTTGTTTAGAAAAACCTTTTGCTTTTTTAAAGCATAAATAGAAACACAAGGCCGTAAAAATAGCTAATAAAACTAACAAAATAGAGTGTCCGATGGTGTCGATATTTTTATATACAATAACGCCAACGCCACTTGTAAAAAGCAAAATAGAAATATAAAGCAAGAACAACAATTCATTGCGAATAGAAAATAATTTCAGATTTTGGTATGCTAGAATTGCTTGGTGCTGCTCTTTGCTGATGAAATTTTTAGAAACTAATAAGTCAAAAACGTTGTTCATAGTAAAGTGATATTTCCCAAAGATAAACAACGCTAATGTATGTTTTATTTATCTAGAAAAAACTTTAACTTGCATCAAATTCTATAACAAATGAAAAAAACGGTTAAGGTTCTGGCACTAGTTCTTTTGGTTGCTTTGGTTTATGGACGAATTGCAATTTATCCGCAATTGGATTTAATTTCTGGTTTTTCGGCAAAAAGTGTGGCTTCCGGTCATTTTTTAGCGAATCGATCATTGGAATTAATTGAAGGAGGCGACAATGATATTGACAAAATTGATTGGGCCAAAAATGTTATTGATGCGTCCGAAAGCTCGGTTTCTTCTACCGTTTACGGATTCAAAAAACGAAAAGCTATTTATCGAGAAGGTTTAGGAGCTACTTTAATCAATGCTGATTTTGATGTTTCCAAACCGTATGAAGTTCCCAATCGAACAAAACAGAGCATTAATTTGCCTTATCCTTACGGGAATTTAGAGCCAAAAGACACCGTTTTTGCTGAAGTTGATTATACGAAATTACAAAAATCGCTTGCGAATGCTTTTGATGAAAAAGAAGAAAAGAAAAAGCGAACCCGCTCTGTTTTAGTTTTGTATAAAGGTCATTTAATTGGCGAAAAATATGCAGATGGATTTACAAAAGATTCCAAAATGTTAGGTTGGTCTATGACCAAAAGCATCACGGCTACCTATTTTGGGATTTTGCAAAAACAAGGTCAATTCGACATCACAAAACCAGCACCGATTGCGGCATGGCAAAATGATAATCGCAAACACATTACAACCGCTAATTTGTTAGAAATGAATTCCGGTTTAGAATGGGAAGAGCGATACGATAAAATTTGTGACGCCACCCAAATGCTATTTATTGAGGAAGACATGACCCAATCACAAATAAATAAACCGTTGACTGGAAAACCTAATCAAAGTTGGAATTATTCGTCTGGAACAACGAATTTATTATCTGGAATTTTGCGACAACAATTCAAATCACATCAAGACTATTTAGATTTTTGGTATGCGGAATTAATTGACAAAATCGGCATGTATTCGATGCTTATAGAAACTGATATGGCAGGTAATTTTGTTGGTTCATCTTATGGTTGGGCCACGACACGAGATTGGGCAAAATTTGGACAATTATACCTCAACAAAGGGAATTGGAATGGCGAACAACTTTTTGAGGAAAGTTGGGTCAACTATGTTGCCACGCCAACCAATAGTTCTAATGGTGAATATGGTGGACAATTTTGGCTAAATGCCGGCGGAAAGTATCCTGATGTTCCTAAAGACATGTATTTTGCCAGTGGTTTTCAAGGACAAAAAGTAATTATAATTCCGTCACATGACCTAGTTATTGTACGGTTTGGCTTGACAGAAGATGAAAATTTTGATTTTAATGGAATGATGAAGGGGATTTTAGATAGTATCAAAAAATAATTTTAACTGCAAAGGACGCAAAAGTTAATTATATAAACTTTGCGTCCTTTGCAAAAATCTTAACGAGCTTAGCGGTTAAGCTTTACAAATCAAACCCTAAATTAACGCCTAATTTGGTTGCGATAATCTTAGTAATCCGCTGTTTTAATTCTGGAATTTTGATGCTTTCAATAACTTCATTAGAAAACGCATACATCAATAACGCTTTGGCTTCTTTTTTTGGAATACCGCGTTGCTGCATATAAAACATCGCTGATTCGTCTAGTTGACCAATGGTGCAACCATGTGAACATTTGACATCATCGGCAAAAATTTCTAATTGTGGTTTTGCATTTAATGTGGCTTTTTCACTCAATAAAATATTGTTGTTTTGTTGAAAAGCATCGGTTTTTTGAGCTTCTTTTTCAACATAAATCTTACCGTTGAAAACGCCTGTTGCACTATCATTCAGGATTGTTTTATAATTCTGATGACTTTCGCAATTTGGCGTAGCATGTTGCACTAAAGTGTAATGATCTACGTGTTGTTTATCCCCAATAATTGTAATTCCTTTTAAAGTAGAATCAATTCGTTCTCCGAAATGGTAAAAATTCAAATTGTTTCGAGTAATGTTTCCACCAAATGAAAACGTATGAACGGCCACTCTGCTTTCTTGTTTTTGAGAGATATAAGTATTATCAATCAAATTAGCGGTTTGCACATCATTTTGGATTTTATAATAATCTACAATCGCTCTTTTTTGTGCAAATATCTCTGTAACCGAATTAGTTAAAACCGGATTTTCATTCAAACTTTGATGTCTTTCAATAATTTGAACGTGTGCATTTTCGCCAACAATCACTAAATTTCGAGGCTGAATCATCAGTGCATTTTCAACACCTGTAGAAAAATAAATAATTTCAACCGGTTTGTCTGTTACTTTTCCTTTTGGAATATTGATGTAAGCCCCTTCGTTAGCAAAAGCGGTATTTAACGAGGTCAAACTCTCCTCTTTACTAGCGATTTTATTGAAATATTGATCAATAATCATTTTGTATTTTGGTTTGGTCAATGCCGATGACATCAAACAAACATCTACACCATCATGCGTGGTTGAAGATAGATAAGAAGAAAATTTTCCATCCACAAAAATGACTTTATAGGTGTCGATTTCATGCATGAAATATTTTTTTACGTCTTTAAATTCAATAGAATCATCGTGTTTTGGAAAAACCGAATAATCATTTTTCAAAATTGAATTCAGTGATGTATATTTCCAAGCTTCTTCTTTTTTAGTTGGGAAGCCTTTATTTTCAAAGTTTTTTATAGCCGAAGTACGCACCTCATGTAACGAATTATCAACATCGATACTTTCTTCAAACGCCATAAAAGACGAGATTAATTTTTCTTTTAATTCCATTTTTTTTTGTTTACAGTTTGTAGTCGCAGTTTACAGTCTGAACACTGAATACTGTGACTGTTTACTGAATTTCAGCTTTAATCCAATCATATCCTTTTTCTTCCAATTCGTAAGCTAGTTCTTTTCCACCTGATTTTACGATTCTACCGTTCATCAAAACATGTACAAAATCTGGAACAATATAATCTAACAAACGTTGGTAATGGGTAATTACTAAAACAGCATTGTTTTCGTTTCTAAGCTTATTTACACCATTTGCAACTACTTTTAAGGCGTCAATATCCAAACCAGAATCGGTTTCGTCAAGAATAGCAATTTTTGGCTCTAACATAGCCATTTGAAAGATTTCATTTCGTTTCTTTTCACCACCTGAAAAACCTTCGTTTAACGAACGTGATAAAAATTTTCTATCAATTTCTAATAATTCTGATTTCTCTCGAATTAATTTCAACATTTCGTTCGCAGGCATTTCAGCTTTTCCATTCGCTTTACGTGTTTCATTAATGGCTGTTTTTAAGAAATTCGTAACTGATACACCAGGAATTTCTACTGGATATTGAAACGACAAGAAAACCCCTTTATGTGCTCGTTCTTCTGGAGCAAAATCGGCTAAATCTTCGCCTTTCAACTCTACAGAACCTTTTGTTACTTCAAAAGTTTCATTTCCAGCAATGACAGCAGAAAGCGTACTTTTTCCAGAACCATTTGGTCCCATTATCGCATGCACTTCACCTGCTTTAATTTCAAGGTTAATTCCTTTTAATATTTCTTTGTCTTCAATGGACGCGTGTAAATTTTTTATACTTAACATTGTTTTTTTGGTTTAAAGTTTAAAGTTTAAAGTTCTCATGTTTACTGAAACTTAGTTCCTTTAAAATCTTTTTTGTTTAAATATGATATAAAATTGTTTATTTTTCCACTTAAATTTTCAAAATCAATTTTTAATTGATTGAATTTATCTTCTTTTATATAATTACAATCAAAAACTCTATACAATTGAGATCTAGTTTCACCTGCTGATCCTTTTGCAATTGATAGAAACTGTCTGAATTCTAAATTTCCATTCCTTTCAAATCCTTCTGCAATATTATCCATTATAGAACCTGATGACGCTTTTATTTGATCTTTAAATCTAAAGTCTGTTTTTAACTCTGTTTCTACACAAATTAGATGAATTTCTTTTGCCAACCTTCGTGCTTCTTGCCAAATTTCTAAGTCTTCAAATTTAGTTATTGTTGCCATTGCTATTTAGTTTAAAAGTTTAAAGTTTTCTTTGTTTAAAGTTTCTTACTGTTTCTTGCCATCAAACTTTAAACCTTAATCTTTAAACAAATATTTAACCAACAGAACCCTCTAGCGAAATTTCCAATAATTTTTGTGCTTCTACCGCAAATTCCATAGGCAATTTATTCAATACTTCTTTTCCAAAACCGTTCACGATTAACGCGATGGCTTTTTCGGTTGGAATTCCTCTTTGGTTGCAATAAAAAACTTGATCTTCTCCAATTTTTGAGGTCGTAGCTTCATGCTCTATTTTGGCGGATGTGTTTTTACTTTCGATATAAGGAAAAGTGTGTGCACCACAATTGTTTCCCATTAACAGCGAATCGCATTGCGAAAAGTTACGAGCATTATCGGCGTTGGCACTGATTCGAACTAAGCCACGGTAACTGTTTTGTGATTTTCCAGCTGAAATTCCTTTAGAAATAATGGTTGATTTGGTGTTTTTTCCTAAATGAATCATTTTTGTTCCCGTATCGGCTTGTTGGAAATTATTGGTTACAGCAATCGAATAAAATTCGCCAACAGAATTATCGCCTTTCAAAATACAAGAAGGATATTTCCACGTAATGGCAGAACCGGTTTCGACTTGCGTCCAAGAAATTTTTGCGTTTTTCTCACAAATTCCTCTTTTAGTTACGAAATTATAAACACCACCTTTCCCTTCTTTGTTTCCTGGAAACCAGTTTTGAACGGTTGAATATTTAATTTCAGCACCATCCAAAGCAATTAATTCTACCACAGCGGCATGCAATTGATTTTCATCACGACTTGGAGCGGTACAGCCTTCTAAATAAGAAACATAACTGCCTTCGTCTGCAATTAAAAGCGTACGCTCAAATTGCCCTGTTCCAGCTTGATTAATTCGGAAATAAGTTGATAATTCCATCGGACATCGAACGCCTTTTGGGATATAGCAAAAACTTCCATCAGAAAAAACAGCCGAATTTAGAGCGGCATAAAAATTATCTTTTTGCGGCACAACCGTTCCTAAATATTTTCTAACGAGCTCTGGATGTTCTTTAATGGCTTCGGAAATCGGACAAAAAATAATGCCTCTTTCCGCTAATGTTTTTTTGAAGGTTGTGGCTACAGAAACCGAATCGACCACAATATCCATGGCGACATTGTTCATTTTCTTTTGCTCATCAACAGAAATTCCGAGTTTTTTGTACATCGCCAATAATTCTGGATCAACATCGTCTAAGGTTTTATTTGGGTCTGTTTTTTTAGGAGCTGAGAAATAGGAAATTGCTTGAAAATCTGGTTTTTCATACTGAACGTTTGCCCATTCTGGCTCTATCATTTCTTGCCAAGCACGAAATGCCTCTAAACGCCAATTGGTCATCCATTCTGGTTCTTCTTTTTTCAAAGAAATCGCTCGAACGATGTCTTCATTTAGCCCATTCGGAAAAGTTTCAGCATCTAATTCCGTATAAAAACCGTATTCGTATTCTTTGTTTTCGAGTTCGACTTTTAAGTCGTCTTCTGTATATTTTGCCATACTATTTAATTTTTACAGTGAAAACGATTCACCACAACCACACGTTCTATTCGCATTTGGATTATTAAACACAAATCCTTTTCCGTTCAATCCGCCTGAAAACTCTAAAATTGTTCCTGCTAAATACAAAAACGATTTTTTTTCTACTGCTATTTTCACATGATTATCTTCAAAAACTTTATCGTTTTCACCAAGTTCTTTATCAAACCGTAGTTCATAGGACAAACCGGAACAACCTCCGCTTTTCACGCCCACACGCACGTAATCTTGAGCGGCATCAAAACCATCTTCTTGCATCATTGCAACGATTTTTTTGCTTGCGTTATCAGATACTTTTATCATAAACTTACTAATTACTATTTATTTAAATCAGACAATAAATTTTTAAACACTTGATTATCATCGCGTTTTGAAAAAAGCTTATTTTGATTTTGTCTAAATTAACTGCAAAGTTAGCACATAAATCGTGTTTTCCAATGGTTACTAACATTTTTATAACTTATATAAGCATTGCTGTTTTCAATATCAAAAAAAATCCTCTTCAAAACGATGAAAGAGGACTTTAAAAACGAAACTAAATTATATTTCCTGTGAATTTATAGAATTGAATTTAGAAACAATAATTCTGATTATTACTAAATATATTCCTAAAGCTATTGTTTTTAACTGGTTTTATAATTGACTTAGATGGTTTTTTGTTTTTTTAAATAATATGATACTTTTTTTTAACCCTATATGCCATAGAAGTTCACTAATACTGATTGGAAATGTTATTTAATGTTTCCGTTTTTTTGGTTCTCTCCTATTATTGGCATGAAGCCGATTAATTTATTTTTAAGTATAACCTTAGTGAACTAATTGTTCCTTTTATCCCTATTGGTTTTGCATCTAAAGTGATTTCATAGCTTCCTGAAGGAATTTCGGAAACGTTATCATCTCCATTTATTTGCAAATTTGACAGCATCGAAATAAAATCAAATGTTTCAACTGGCATTAACATATCGCCAGGAAAAAAAGGGATTGGTGCTCTTTTTATGTTTCCAATAATTTTACCATCTCTTTTAATAGTGGTCGAAAACACAAACTGAACGACTTCTTTTTTTTCTGTATTTAATGGAATATCGATTCCTGTGAAAACAAAATGAATGGGATAATTATTTTCGCGAAAAGCTGCATATAAATTTACTGCTTTATTGCCTTTTATCTCTAATTCTACTTTTGATTTCTCTTTACATTTTAAATCACCTTGCACTAATTGAGCTTGCGTTTTAATGGCAAATAATACCATTGCGATAATTATAATTTTTTTTGACATGATTTTATGGATTTACTGCGGTTTCAAAATTCTCTTCAAATACTTTGGTTGGACGTTTATCTTTAAAAACATAAGTGGCTTTGATATATCCTAAATAACGATTGGTTTGACGGTAAAATGTATAGCTAATTTCAAATTTTTTCACTGCGAAATTATCTGAAGTTTCCACCGTCATTTGGTATTTGGTTCTTCCGTCACCATTATAAACTTGAGGTGCCGTTTTATTAAAAACATACAACGGTTTAATATCATAACCCACTTTCATGAAAATGGTGGTTTTGGCTTGATATTCTACTTCAAATTTTGGCATGTTGGAGGTAGGGTTTTTATTCCAAAACTTAAGTTGGGCATTGGATTGAATACCAAACATTAGTACTAAAAAAAGAATTAAAATTCGCATGTTATTGTAACTTTTGAGTAATAATTAATTTAGCGGTTTCAATCGCCTTTTTATCGTTATCTACGATATTATCAGATAAATCTGCTTGAATGGTAAACGAAAGACCTTTATAGAAAACTTTTAAATCTCTAGTGGAGACACCCATAATTCCGCTATTTACAAAAACCGAATAATCGCCAAGATTGGGAACTTCTTCTACTTTAAATTTAGAAATAGAACCTTTTGCAATGCTATTGGCTTGATCGGTTTGTTCTTTAGAAGCTTTTCCTTCTGCAATAAGTTGGTTCATTTTATCGTCCATTGCAGCTTGAGCATTTTTTAATTCTTCCGCAGTTGGGTTGTGATAATCGTGTTTAAATTGTTCTAGCGTCGTGTTTTTGACCCAACTCAATTCGATAAGATTCTTTAGCGGAATATCCATAAAATTACCTTTAGAAATCTCAAACTTTTTTGTTCGATCGGATTTCCATTCGTATTTTACACTTTCCATGACAATGGTAGAATGTTCTTTTTCAGCTTCATTGGCAGGCAAACCAGAAACTTGTGCAGCCATTTCGAGCGTCAACAATTCATCTATATTATCTTTAAAATCTTCGGCTTTCAATCCCGCTTCTCTAGATAAATCAAGAGCTTCTTTTTCTAAACTGTTCAAGGGTAGATTTTCTTTTTTATCGCCTGTGCACGTAAAGGCAAAGAGAAACATACTTACAAGTGCTATTATTGTGGTTTTCATGATTTAATTTACTTCAACTTTAAACAATGCTCTCGAGTTTTTGAAATCTAAATCAAGAATAGAGTCGGTGTTTTCTCCATTTTTATAATCTTTTCCAACCCAAATTTTGTTGTTTCTGTCCAAACCAATCGTGTTTAGATTGAATGTTTCAGTATATTTTACATAATCTCTGTTGGGCCCATAAATTTTTCCTTTAATGTGATGCCAAAGTCGCACTTCAAAACGTACGTTCGGGTTATTCCAATCTGCCGTACTTATTTGAAATTCTCTTTGATAATTAGGTTGATTAGGAAAAGAATAGGTGCCAAAAATATTCCCTGGAAACGGATTGTTTTCAGTTGTATTGAAGAAATATTGATTTTTATTTCCAAAGCTTTTTAGCAATGTAGAACCGGAATTGGTTACTTTATACACTTCAATTCCAACAAAACCATATAATTCTTCTAATCTTGTTGTAAAATTATTTCCTCTAATAATTTTAAGTAATGAGACTTTAACCGTTCTATTGGAATTGGCATTATAATTTGTTCTCAAGCCTTGTTTTATAGATCTCACATTGTTATCTTCATCTTTATTTGTATTGCTTTGATTTTCAGCTGTTGGACTTTGCGTTGAAGAAGCAGAAGTTGAAGAAGATGGTTTTTTAGACAATTCTTTATTGTTTTTAATATATTTTGTTCCGTCCCAATTTCCTTCAGTCATATTTGAGTTCCAACCCCATTTGCCTTTAAATGTATTTCCTTCAAAATAGAATTCGATATAACCGGTTTTATTGATATTCTGATTTAGAAAAGTTCCTTTCAATAATCGAGTTGACGGATTATAAATAGCGGTTACGGTTCCAATACCTTTGTATCTTCCAGTAACATTTTTTCCAACCTGAACCAAGTGCATGTTGCCATCTGTGGTATTCCATGTTCCAGACCACACGTTAGTTTCGTTTTTTATAGCAACTGAACTTCCTGTTTTTCCCGTAATATTCCATTGATTTGCAGCATTGGTATCATTTTTATTATCCGAATTATATCCCCAAAAACCATTCATAGTAGAGATAGGTTTGTTGGCCGTTAAAGCGAAAGGCAAAATGAAAATATATTTTCCTTCAGAAGAACCGTTATAAAAAGCACCTTTAATTTCCTTCTCAAAATTGGCATAATAACCCGAAATCGTTCCACTTTCTTTATAGTCACCATAAATAAGTGAGCCGTTTGGAAATTCCTTATCATACTCGGTGGTCATTGAAATGTTTCCAAATGTGCTGCTGTACTTTCCATCAACAAGTGATTGTGCAGTGGTTTGTAATCCTACAAAAAGGATTAGTGTTGCTAAAATTGTTTTTAAATTTTTCATATGTTATAGTTTTATAAATTCTACTCTTCTGTTTTGTGCTTTTTCTGATGAAGAAGCATTATTGTTTAAAGGTTGGCTTTCGCCTTTTCCGTCGGTTTCTAATCTTGATAAATCAATTCCGTAGAAACTTGCCAATGCATTTTTTACAGCAACTGCTCTTTTTTGAGATAATGCTAAATTGGCATTTGCATCGCCATCGCTATCGGTATGACCAATGATTTTTACTTTTACGGTAGGATTTTCCTGTAATGTTGTGGCAATTTCTTTTAAAACAACACCACTTTCAGGTTTGATATTATCGCTGTTCACGTCAAACAAAATTCCGTTGGTTACAAATCGTCCTTCTGTGATTAATTTACTTCTCGTATCTTCACCAGCCACGGCATATCGTATGTTTGAAATCATAAACTCATCATCATTTTCTCTGCCATTGGAATAATTCATGTACTTGGAACCAATTTTAAACACGTTGTATTTCTTTTTTGCATCAAAAGCTTGTGGAATATCTAACACTTTATTTTCATTTACATAAATCCGAAGTCTTGAATTTTGTCGCCAAATTGAGAACTTTGCAATGATAGGTTCGCTGTAGTCTTGGTTTTGACAGGTTAAATCTTTAACAACAATCCCTTCGTTTTTAGAAATGGTTTCTCCGTTTTCAACCACAAAATAACTCGCAGCCTTTTCGCAACCCATCCATTGAAATTGAAAATAATCACTCGGATATTCATTCGATAAATCTTTTTTAGGATTGGCAGACGGCATCAAATAAAATTGATATTCTAAAATATTATTACTTCTGTACTTTGTAAAAATCTCAAATTCTAAAGTAAAATTATCAGGCATATCATTAATAAATTCCGGTTGAAAGTAACCGTCTTTACTCATAAACAACCACTTTTGACCACTGTCGTCGATGGTTACAATTTCTGCTGATGAATTGGTATTCCATCCCAAAGGAAAATCACCCACATTGGTTGTAGAAAAATCATCAAAACCCAATTGTTTTTGTCCAGGTTCAAAATCGAATTTAGAATTCTTTTTAACTGGTTTTTGTGGCGATTTATCGTTTGATTGAGGTGTTGACTGAGTCTCAGAAGAAGTGTTTTCACTTTCTTGAGAAACCTCTTCTGTTTCATTTTTTTTCTTTTTATCTTTCTTTTTAAAGATGCCGTTAATGCCTTCTTCCACTTTGTTTAGAGCTTTGTCTACTGTTTCATCACTTTTTTGTTCGCCACGCTGATAGGTTTTGTCTTTTGCATTTTGAATGACCCGGTCACCAACTGTTGTTTCCTGAGCAAAAGCAGCTAAGGAACATAAAAGGAAGAAGGTTAAAATTTTACTGACTTTCATACGATTATTATTTTTAGGTTATTAATTAAAAACTGTGTTTTCAGTTTAGTGCAGCACTGTAAAAAAAGTAAACATTGTTTTGATGTTTTTTTATAAATAGTTTATGTTTACTTTTGATAAAAACCTGCACTAATGAATAAACCAAATCATTTGACAGTAATTGAAATGCTAAAAAAAGGAGATGAAAAAACGATTCATCAACTTTATGTTGACCATAAAAATGGCTTTTCATTATTTGCAAATAAATATGATTTGTCTTCAGATGATTTGTTAGATATTTATCAAGACAGCATCATTGCGATGTGTGAAAATGCCAAAAAAGGTACTATTGACAATTTAGAGAGTAGTATTTCTACTTATTTGTTTTCTATCGGTAAATATATGATTTACAGAAAGTTGAAAACAAGAAACACAACTATTTCTATTGATTATGATTCTTATTTACCACAAGTACTAGAAGATGAAACGGACGAAATGAACAATGAAAATGAAGTGTTATTATTGCAAGAAAATTTTAAAAAGTTAGGCGAACAATGTCAAAAAGTATTGCGGCTTTTTTATTATGAAGAAAAAAAACTAGATACTATTTTAGTTGAATTAAATTATACCAATAAAGACGTTTTAAAAAGCCAGAAATCAAGGTGTTTAAAACAGTTAAAAGACTTAATTAAAATATAAGCTGTTTTTAATTCTATAATTAAATTCAGAATCATGAAACGATAAAAAATGGATAAAGAAACATTAATCAATCACTATTTTGAAAAATCGCTTTCTGCAGATGAACAAAGCCGTTTTGATTCTTTGATGAAATCGGATGTTGATTTTGCACAAGAAGTTGCCTTTCAAAAGAACCTGAAAAAAGCGATTGTATTAAACGAAAGAGGTAATTTGAAAAAGAAATTACATTCGTTTGAAATACCAAAAGCGAAATCAAAATCTTATAAAATTTGGTATGCCGCCGCTTCGCTTATTTTAATTAGTGGATTAGGATTTTATTTTTCGCAAAATTCCAACACCGCTATTTATAACGAATTTTATCAGTCGTATCCTAATGTGGTTGCTCCAACCGTTCGTGGCGAACAAAAAGAAGACATCAAATCGGAAGCTTTTTATGAATATGATAGTGGAAATTATCAAAAATCAGTCGTGTTGTTTTCTAAAATTTATGATGCCGAAAAAGATGATTACGCTTTGTTTTATAAAGCTTTATCATTAATGGAGTTGAAAAAAACAAATGAAGCAATTTCAACTTTTAAACAATTTGATTTAAACAAAAACAATGCTTTTACGCCCTTTGTAAAATGGTATTTAGCATTGGCTTACCTAAAAACAAATGAAAAGGAAAATGCAAAACTTTTGCTAGAATCACTAGTAGAAAATGCAAATCCACAACAAGAAATGGCTCAAAAATTATTAACTGAATTAGAATAATTTTTTTCTAAAAAGAAAAAGCAATACTATAATTCCAAGTCCAATTCCGAGATAAATCATCCAATTATTATTAGATAAAATAGGTGAAACATCGCCATTAACAACAAATCCAGCCCAATAAAATGGATGTTGCTTCATTGGGTTTTTAGTAATAAAAGTTGTTTTTGCGTTTGCTAAAGCTTCATCTTTTGGTTGACCTTTTTTGAGGTTTTCATAAAACGAAATCATGATTTCTGATGTTTCCTTATCTGGAACTTGCCACAAACTGTATACAGAAGATTTTACACCCGAATAGGTTAAAGCTCTAGACAAACTCATAAGTCCTTCGCCATTTTCGTTTTTACCAATTCCGGTATTACACGCACTTAAAACAACTAATTTCGATGGAAAATTTAATTGATATAATTCATTAAAATATACTTTTTCATTACTCGCAAAAACCAAAGCTGATTTTGAGTAGTCTTCCTCTAACTGCGAATGCATAGCCAAATGATGCAACGAAAAATTGGTTGTCGATTTTAGAAAATTATCCCGATTAGCTTCTTGATTTTCAAAAAGTTTTCCGTCTAATAATTCACTTATTGCTCTCGCTTCTTTTTTTGCATCGACTAAATCATACAACCCTGCTCTAACCAAACCATGTGTTGGAATTTGTGTTGGAATTTTAGAATAATTTGGTGCAAAAGTCACAATGTTGTTTTCTGCCGAAAGATTTTTATTGTTTGTTTGTAAGATATCCCAAAGTTTAATCGAGTAAGCATAGCTTGTTTTACATTCCTGAACTAATAATTTTCCGTTTCTGTCTTGTAAACTTTCAAATGAAACAGTTGTTAAGAAATCTTCTGGAATGAAAATTATTGACGATATCGACTTTGTTTTGAGTAATGGTTGAATCAATTGAGCGTGCAATTCTTTGGACGTTTTTAGATAGAGATTGTCAATTGTTTTTATTTGTTTGTTATAGTGATTAACAACTTCTTTTAATGCATCCAGTTCTCCTAAATTGACCAATTGAATTGTTTCTTTTTGAATAGTAAACGCAAAAACTTGTTTATCGGTTACTATATACTTTACCAATAATTGATTACTAAGCAGCTTTTTTTGTGCCGTTTCAATAGTGAAACCTGCTGATTTGAATTTCTCAAATGAGGCATCTTTTTTATTAATGGAAAGCTGCGTTTTAGCAATCTCTTTTTCAAGAATTCCTAATCGGTTTTTAAGCTCTGCGGTTGCTGATGTTTTTTCAATTTGTTCTTTGACGCTATTTTTTTCAAAGACTAATTCATTTAGTTTACGGATTAATGAGGCGGGTACTTTTAAATTTTGACTACTTTTTATCTCGAAAATATTCCATAAATGTTGCGAAGAATTATTTTCGATTCGATTTAAGATTTCTTTTAGTTTTTTCTGATCATTCGGATTTATCAATAGTTGCGTTTGCAAAAGTCCAGAAGCAATTTCTTGATTAAAAATATTTAAACTGTAATTGTATTTTCCTTTTTGATAAAATTCGGCAAAGATATCCGAAGCAATAAAATAAAGATTATTAGCAATGAGTAAATCTTCTTTATTTTTGGTTTTTTCATAAATTAATTCATATAATCGGGCAGAATTTATAGTGTTTCTAACAAAAGTGGAACTGTTGAATTTCTTAAAATCAGTATACGAAAGATTCTTTAGATTGGAATTGGTTAATTTTTTTTCTAATAATTTTTCGAAAGCGAGTCTTAACACTTCTTTTGATTGTTCATTCTTATTCATTTTTTGCAAAACCATTGCTTCTAAAACTTGAATAGTATAGCGAGAAGCATGAAAGAAATTTACAGCTATTTTTTTTGATTCCTCAACGGTTTTTAACGCTTCTGAATACATGTTATAATTATAATAGGTCTTAGCCAACAAAAAAGAGGCCACCAATTCTTCATGTTGAGAATTGTATTTATGGGCTAATTCAATGGTTTTTTTATTAAATGCTATATGTTCTTGATGAAGTTGCTCTTTTTTATTTTTATTTAAATTGAAAAGTTTTACATATTCATATCGAGCAAAAAGATAGGTTTCAAAATCTCTTTTTTTAATTTCTATTGGCAACTTTTGAAAAACAGATTCAATTGAATCATAGAATTTTTTGGATTCCGTTATGTTTTCCTTATAAACTTGTACTCTAAGGTTACACAAATAAGCCATCATCTTAAAATATTCTTTACGCTCTTTGGCTGGATAAGGTGTATTAATTCTAGTAAAATCTTTTTCATTATACCATTTTTGGAAATTAGTATTCAAAAAAAGCAATGCACTTTCGGCCTTACTTTGATCTCCATAGCTTAAATTTTCCCAAATTACATTATTTAGAGATTGTACCAAAAAAGAATTGTCTGCTTGTTTTGCTTTTTTAAGAAACTCCAATTCTTTTTCATAATGGTACAAGGATTGTGTATGAAAATGAGAGTCAGAATACCCAATTCCCAAGCCATTGTGAATTAACGCAATTTCAGAAAAGTTTTTAGGTTGAAGTTTTTGAGTTAGTTTTAAAGCTTTTTCATAAAAGATAATTGATTCAGAATAATTCCGCAATTCATTGCTTATAAAACCTAAATCTTGAAGCAAGTCAATTATTGATTCATCATTAGGTAGATTTTTTGAAGCAAATTTATAGCTTTCATTTGCAATTTTTAATGCTTTATCCCATTGTCCAACAAGACTATAGGCGTAATAATAGTTATTGTATATTTGAGCAGCAAATTTAATTTGATCTGGGTTGGAATTGAATTTTGAACTATTTTGAAATGCAGCTTTGATATGCAACAAATTAGTTTCAAAATCACCTTTTTCATATGCAGCTTTCGCTTTCGTCATTTCATATTTTGCTTTGAAATAATAATAATTTTCATCGCTTTTATGCTCTACTAATTTTTCCCTAATAAGTAAGGTTTTAGTAATATCTTTGGATTCTAAACTGTCTGCTTCAATACTCTTTTTAAGCAGCTCTTTATTTTGACCAATGGCAAGGCAAGAATAAAGTAAAAAAGTAAGAAAAGTTAGTTTCATATATTAGGAATCCGTTAAATGATTATATTAGTGCAATTATCAATTAAAAGTAAACAAAAAAATAATTACTTTTTTTGCTTTTAATCACTTAATGAAATTAAAAATCATTATTTACTTTTGTATAAATTAAAAATCCCATGAAAATATATCCTATAGAAGCTGGAAATTTTAAACTTGATGGCGGTGCGATGTTTGGCGTTGTGCCGAAAACATTATGGAACAGAACCAATCCAGCCGATGAAAACAACCTCATCGATATTGCTGCGAGATGCATGCTTCTTGAAGATGGAAACCGATTAATTTTGATCGATACCGGAATGGGAAACAAACAATCCGACAAGTTTTTTGGCTATTATTCACTTTGGGGATCACATTCACTTGATAAATCATTGGCAAATTATGGTTTTCATCGTGATGATATTACCGATGTTTTTATGACGCATTTACATTTTGATCATTGCGGCGGAAGTGTGAACTGGAATAAGGACAAAACCGGTTATGAACCCGCTTTTAAAAACGCAAAATATTGGACCAATGCACCCCATTGGGAATGGGCAACTAAACCAAACGCTAGAGAAAAAGCCTCTTTTCTGTCGGAAAATTTACTGCCAATGCAAGAAAGTGGCCAATTGCATTTTATTGAAAAACCATCCGCTGATTTTGGAATTTCAAAGGAACTTGATTTTGGAATTTTCTACGTTGACGGGCATACCGAAAAAATGATGATTCCACATATCAAATACCATGATAAAACCATTGTTTTTTGTGCCGATTTATTGCCAACGGCTGGGCATATTCCCCTGCCTTTTGTAATGGGATATGATACGCGACCTTTATTGACCTTGCCAGAAAAAGAAAAGTTTCTGAAAACGGCTGCCGAAAACAATTTTTATTTATGGCTTGAACATGATGCCCACAATCAAATCATCACCGTTCAAAACACTGAAAAAGGTGTTCGATTAAACGAAGTTTTTTCAGTTCAAGATGTCTTAAGATAGTGTTAATCTCCTATTTATGTTTTTATAAATTTCTATTTTTACCTCAAAACTTTTTTTATGCATTACTTAAAATCCTTTTCGTTTGTTGCTGCTAGTTTACTAGTTATCGGTTGTGGAGCTTCCAAGACGGTTTCGTATACGCAACTCAGTCCAATTCAAGCAACAGCTGTTCCGTTAAAAAACGGCAAGATTTCTGAAGCGGAACTGCTGCGATGGAGTCATTTAGACATCGTAAAAGACACCATTCCCGGAATGAGTGTTGACCGGGCATATCAAGAATTACTTAAAAACAGAACGGGTCAAAAAGTAATTGTGGCTGTAATCGATTCAGGCACCGATATTGAACACGAAGATTTAAAAGGTCGAATTTGGACAAATCCGAAAGAAGTTCCAGGAAATGGTATTGATGACGATAAAAATGGCTATATAGATGACATCAATGGTTGGAATTTTTTAGGCGATATTATTCATGAAAATCTAGAGCTTACTCGAATCTTGAAAAAAGGAGATGACGGTTCAGAAACCTATAAAAAAGCAAAAGCCAAACACGAAGAAAAAGAACAAGAAATCTTAGGGAACAAACAGCAATTAGATTTTATTTTAGCTGCCGATAAAGCCATCACGGATTATTTAAAAAAAGATAATTATACCGTGGAGGAGTTAAAGTCAATTTTAACAACCGATGCGATGTTGGGTAACTATAAAATGGTAATGACTCAGGTATTGTCCAATACGACCCGAGAAGAGTTTGTAGAAGGAATTGCAGAGTTTAAAGATTATATTTATGACCAATTGAATTATAATTTAAATTTAGAATTTGATGGTCGCAAACTTTTAGGCGATGATGCCGAAGATTTTTCTACAAAATATTACGGAAACAATCAAGTGTGGGGGCCAGATAAAAAAGAGGCTTTACACGGTACACACGTAGCTGGAATTATTGCTCAAGTACGAGGAAATAACTTGGGTGGCGATGGTGTTGCAACAAATGTAGAAATCATGGCTATTCGAGCCGTTCCAAACGGAGACGAGTATGATAAAGACATTGCGTTGGCTATTCGCTACGCAGCAGACAATGGAGCAAAAGTTATTAATGGAAGTTTTGGAAAAGGTTTTTCTCCTCACAAAGAATGGGTTTATGAAGCCATTCAATATGCGGCAGCCAAAGATGTGTTATTTGTTCACGCTGCAGGAAATGATGGTGAAAATATGGATACGGAAGAAAGCTATCCAAACGATTTTAAAGACGGAAAAGAAATTGCTTCTAATTTCATTAAAATTGGAGCGTTAAACTATGTTTATGGTTCAAAGTTAGCCGCAGATTTTTCAAATTATGGACAAACACAAGTCGATGTTTTTTCACCAGGAGTAAAAATTTATGCGACTGTTCCGAACAATAAATACAAATACGAACAAGGCACCTCAATGGCGGCACCAAATGCGGCAGGAGTTGCTGCTCTAATTCGTTCATATTATCCAAGTTTAACTGCGGCACAAGTGAAACAAATTTTGAAAGATAGCGGCGTTTCGGTGTCAAAAACCGTAGTGGTTAGTGGCGACGCTTCCTTAAAAATGCCCTTTAGTGAATTATCGGCTTCTGGAAAAATAATCAATGCCTATAACGCCCTTTTAATGGCTGATAAAATGTCAAAATAATTTAGCATGAAAAAAACAATATTTCTTTTAAGTCTAGTCTATTCAACACTTTCTTTCGCTCAAAACAATCCAAATCCTGGCTATTGGCAACAACAAGCTGATTATAAAATGGAATTGGAAATGGACGTAAAAACCTTTCAATATAAAGGAAATCAAACGGTAACCTATACCAACAATTCTAATGATACGCTTCGAGCGGTTTATTTTCATTTATACCCTAATGCTTTTCAACCCGGAAGTGCAATGGATATTCGTTTGCAAACGATCAAAGATCCAGACAAACGAATGGTCAAAAGCTTTAAAGTTGCCGAAAAAGAAACCAAAGAAAGTCGGATTTCAACGCTAACTCCAGACCAAATTGGCTATTTAAAAATTTCTAATTTTAAACAAGAAGGTGTAGTTGCTGCTACAAAAGTGGAGGGAACCATATTAGAGGTCACCTTGGTCAAACCTATTTTACCAAAATCAAAGACTACTTTTACGTTAGATTTTGACGGACAAGTTCCAGAACAAATTCGCCGTTCTGGCAGAAATAGTTCAGAAGGAGTTGCCTTATCGATGACGCAATGGTATCCTAAAATGGCCGAATTTGACTTTGAAGGATGGCATGCCGACCCGTATATTGGCAGAGAATTTCACGGTGTTTGGGGAAATTATGATGTAAAAATCACACTTGATAAAAACTATACTATTGGCAGTTCTGGTTATTTACTAAACAAAAATGAAATCGGTCACGGCTATCAAGACGAAGGTGTCGAAGTAAAACATGCTAGAAAAACCAAGAATCTTACTTGGCATTTTGTAGCTCCGATGGTACATGATTTTGCTTGGGGTGCCGATAACAATTACATTCACGATAAAATCATCGGAGAAAACGGTGTCGAGTTACATTTCTTTTACAAAAACGATAAAGAAATTATCGAAAATTGGAAAGCAATGCAGCCGAAAACAGCCGAATTACTTTCTTTTTTTAACAAAAACATTGGTCCCTATCCATATAAACAATACTCAGTTATTCATGGTGGCGATGGCGGAATGGAATATGCCATGTGTACGCTCATCACCGGAAAACGCTCGTTAGGCAGTTTAGTGGGTGTTACCGCCCATGAAATGGCTCATTCGTGGTTTCAACAGGTTTTGGCCACAAATGAAAGTAAACATGAGTGGATGGACGAAGGTTTTACTTCCTTTATTTCTGATTTAGCAATGACTGAAGTGATGCCTTCTAAAAACAAAAAAGAGGATGAAAATCCGTTTTTAAGTAGCTACAATAACTATTTTTATATGGTTGGTACAGGAAGAGAGCAGCCGCAATCAACACACGCAGACCGCTATGATGAAAATATGGTGTACGGAATTTCTTCCTATAGCAAAGGAACTGTTTTTCTGACCCAATTGGGTTATGTAATTGGTATTGAAAATATGATGAAAACCTTAAAGCGTTTTTACTATGATTATCAATTTACTCATCCTACGCCAAACGATTTTAAACGTACTGCCGAACGTGTTTCTGGAGCAGTCTTAGATTGGTATTTGGTCGATTGGACACAAACCACCAATACGATTGATTACGGAATTAAAAACATCAGCGACAACGGAAAAATGACTTTAGAACGCATCGGTAGAATGCCTATGCCGCTCGATATTTTAGTTGCTTATGAAGACGGAACGGTAGAAAGTTTTTATATTCCTAATCCGCTGATGCGATGGGAAAAAGAAAATCCGTATCCGCAAATTAAACGAACCGTTTTAAAAGATTGGGATTGGGCTTATCCAACCTATGAATTCAACCTTTCACAAGAAAAAGCAAATATTAAATCGATTGTCATAGACCCAAGTGGTTTAATGGCCGATGTTAACAAAGAAAATAACGTTTTTGAAAACAAATAATGCCGGATTTAGCTACTTTTTTTTAAATTAGCAGTAGATTTGACCCTCTTTTATCAAGTGATTCATTTTATGAACGTTAAATCCATTCTTCTTTTTTCGTTACTTTTTGGTTTTATTTCCTGTCAAAAAACAGAAGAATATACTGATGTCATTGCTTTGCAAAATGCAAAAGGCCAATTTGTGGGTAATGCATCCTGCGTGGGTTGTCATCAAAATGAAGTAAATGATTGGTCCGATTCTAATCACGCTAAGGCGATGTTAGAGGCGAATGAAAAAACGGTATTAGCCAATTTTGACAATGCCGAATTAAAACGAAACGGACTCGTTCATAAAATGTACAAAAAAGGAAATGCCTTTTTTGTATTAACCGATGGCCCAAATGGTGTTTTGGAAGAGTTTGAAGTAAAATACACTTTTGGTTATCATCCTATTCAACAATATTTAGTAGAATTTGAAGGCGGCCGATTACAAGTGCTTTCACTTACTTGGGATGTGGCTAAAAAAGAATGGTATTATATGTCTGATGAAGTGTATAAAAACTTTAGTATAGACCATGAAAACTGGTTACATTGGACAAACCAAGCCTATAATTGGAACGGCATGTGTGCAGAATGCCATACCACGAATTTAAAAAAAAATTATCATCCTGAAACCGATTCTTATAAAACCACTTGGAGTCAGTTGAGTGTAAGTTGCGAAGCTTGCCACGGTCCAGCCGAATACCACTTAAAATGGGCATCTACTAAAGATAAAGACATTGCCAACTATGGTTTTGTCAAAAAATTTAAAGACAGTGATAACCATTCACAGTTAGAAACCTGTGTGCGATGCCATTCCAGAAGAAGTATTTTTGGTGATTATGACTACGCTTGGACCGAAACACATGAACACATGACCATCGGCACAGTGGGTTCACCCAACTATCACAGTGATGGTCAAATTAAAGAAGAAGATTTTGAAATCGGTTCTTTCATGCAAAGTAAAATGCATGAAAATGGTGTAAAATGCTCTGATTGTCATAATGTTCATTCCGGAAAAGTTAAATTTCAAGACAATCGCTTGTGCACGCAATGTCATGAACCTGCTGATTATGATTCAAAAAAACATCACTTTCATGACAAAAATAAAGGCGGTGCTTCTTGTGTAGATTGTCACATGCCGGGTCAATATTTTATGGGTCGTCATTTTAGAAGAGACCACAGTCTTCGTATTCCAAGACCTGATATTTCTAAAGTAACCAATGCTCCCAATGCCTGTACTGCTTGTCACACCGATAAAACTGTTGATTGGGCAATTGAAAACACCACCAAATGGTACGGTCCAAAAGCACAAGACCATCACGGATTTACGTTTCATAAGGCAAATTCGCAAGATCCAGCAGCAGTTGGTGAACTCAAAATAATCATTAACGATGAAAAGAAACCCCTCATTGTTAGACAAACAGCGATGGATGTGTTACGCATCAATTATCCGGGACAAGCCCAAGCTATTTTAAACCCGTTTTTATCACATCAAAATGCAGCTTTGCGATTTCAAAGTGTTTTTAATTCTCGCTTTGAGGACTCTAATAGCAAAGAAATTCTCGCTTTATTAAAAGATCCGATTAAGGGAGTTCGAAATACTGCTGCAATTAAAATAGCAGAAAACAAAACATTATTACCCTCAGACTATCGCACATTATTTGAAAAAGAAATCAAAGAATACGTAGCTGTTCTAACCTATAATAGTGATTTTCCGGATGCTAAACTCAATTTAGGAAATTACTATTACAGTCAAAATAATTATCCAAAAGCAACAAATTATTACCAGCAAACCATTGCTCAGGATAAGGAATTTATGCAAGCCTATTATAATTTGGCCTATCTCTACGGCGAAACAAATCAAAAGAAAGAAGCTGTAGTTGTTTTAGAATCGTATCTTCAAAAAAATCCAAAAGACAAACAAGCCCTGTTTGATATAGGTTTATTAATTGCAGAATATGGCGATTATGATAAAGCTGTTATCTATTTAGAAAAGGCAAAAGCGACTATTAATCCTAATGATAGAATAACGTTAAACTTAGCAAAGATTTATGCCTATTTAGACCAAAAACCAAAGGCGGAACGTTATTTTAAAGAGTTAGTTCAAAACTTTCCACTAATTGAAGAATATGATGTAGAGTTATTTCAATTTTACATCACCAATCAAAATATCGAAAAAGCAAAGCAAGCAGCTATTCAAATTTTGAAAAAATACCCAAATTTTAAGGAACGAAGTGTTTTAGAAAGCTTTATTCAAGGAAATTTACCAAAGAACGAAAAATAAAAAACGAAAAAACAGCTAGTTAAAAGCATCTGTTTACCTTTGTTGCTTTAGCAATTGAATTGACATGTCATTTTCCTATCCCAAACACGAAAAACTAAAAAGCAAAAAGCTGATTGATTTACTTTTTGCAGAAGGAAAATCGGTTTCTAAATATCCGTTACGGTTAGTTTATGTCCCTGTCGAGCTTGAAAACGACGAGAAAATTAAGTTTGGCGTTTCAGTTTCTAAAAAACATTTTAAGAAAGCCGTTGACCGTAATTATTTCAAACGAGTATTGAGAGAATGTTATCGGTTAAACAAAGCTCTTTTGTTAGATAACTTAGAAAAGCCATATGTCATGATGTTTTTTTATCAATCAAAAGACAAGATGTCATTTACAGAAATGAATGAAAAAACGAAATTGCTTTTTGAAAAATTTCTGCTTGAAATTCAAAAATAAAAGTGGTTCAATTCTTGTTGTACGATTTTTGATGATTTTTCGTTTTTAATTGTAAATTCCTGTTGTTATGAAAATAGTTCTTGCTTATCTATCGTTTTTGGTGCTTCCGCTGATGTGTGGCGGAAATCCCAATAGTAATGTTTATGACTCCGAAAATGCCGTTGAAGACATTGCTGTCGCTTTGGAAGAACCGAAAAGTGTGGAAAATTTTGAAGTAGAAACCGAACAAAAAATCATAAAAGAAAGTACGCTTCACTTTGAAACACAAGATTTGCAAGCAACCTATCAACAAGTAACTTCGGCGATTGTTAAACATAAAGCCTTTTTGCAAAGCGATACAGAAGGCAAGGATTACAACTCGATTTATCGAAATTTAACGGTTCGGATTCCAACTGCGGCATTTGATGCTTTTTTAGCCGATATCGGAAAAGGAGTCGCTTATTTTGACCGAAAAGAAATTTCTGCCAAAGACGTAACGGCCGAATTTATCGATATTGAAGCTCGTCTAAAAGCTAAAAAAATCTTAGAAGAACGCTATTTGGCTTTATTGCAAAAAGCGAACAAAGTATCGGAAATTCTTGAAATTGAAAAAGAATTATCTATCATCCGTGAAGAAATTGAAGCCAAAGAAGGACAATTAAACTACTTACAAAATCGGGTTTCATTGAGCACGGTGAATATCGAATTTTATAAAAAAGTAGCCCAATCAGAAGACGCCACGGTTTCTTATGGCTCAAAAATGTGGAATGCTGTAAAATCGGGCTGGAACGGAATTTCGAGTTTCTTTATCGGATTACTTCATATTTGGCCATTTATCCTTATTTTAGTGGCCTTAATCTTTGTGATTAAACGTCAATTAAAAAAGAAAAAACAATAAAAAACATGTTCAAAAAATTAAAAAAACGCTATATAATCCCGGTTTTCTTATCGCTATTTTTATTTGTCGGAGTCAGTTTTAAACAGGATTTTTTTGAAATTGCCAAACAAATCGAAATTTTTACCAACTTGTTTAAAACCGTCAACATGAATTATGTAGACGAAACCAATCCAGCAGACATGATGGATAAGGCCATAAAAAGCATGTTGGCCGATTTAGATCCGTATACCAACTATTTTAACGAAGCCGATGTGGTTCGTTTTAAAATCAACAATACAGGTGAATATACAGGCATTGGTGCCATGATTACTCGAAAAGAAGGAAAAATTATCATCAAAGAACCGTATAAAGATTATCCAGCCGATAAAGCCGGTTTAAAAGCGGGTGATGAGATTATTCAAATTGGCGATATCCAACTTAAAGATTACAAAGAAGATGCTTCTGCTTTGATGCGAGGAGCAAAAAATGCTAAAATAGAAGTGAAATTTCTTCGTCAAGGAAAACCAAACACGACTACCCTAATTTTAGACGAAGTAGAAGTAAAAGCGGTTCCGTATTTTGGAAAAGTAGACGAAAAAACGGGCTACATTGTGCTTTCGCAATTTAATCGAAAAGCAACTTTTGAAACACAAGCGGCTTTATTAGAATTAAAATCACAAGGAGCAGAAAAAATCATTTTAGATTTACGGGGAAATCCAGGTGGATTACTTAACGAAGCGGTAAATATCTGCAATCTTTTTGTCCCAAAAGGCGAAGTAATTGTGACTACCAAATCGAAAATAGAAAAACACAACCAAACCTATAAAACGATGCGTGAACCTATCGATTTAGATATTCCGTTAGTGGTTTTGGTAGATGGAAAAAGTGCTTCGGCGAGTGAAATTGTTTCGGGAGCTTTACAAGATTTAGATCGAGCCGTAGTGGTTGGAAGCCGAAGTTTTGGAAAAGGCCTTGTGCAACGCCCGTTAGATTTAACGTATGGAACACAAGTTAAAGTAACCATTTCTAGGTACTATACTCCTTCTGGTCGATGCATTCAAGCCTTAGATTATTCTAAAAAAGATTCCGAAGGAAAAGCCATAAAAACCGACGCCAAAAACTACAACGCTTTTAAAACAAGTAAAGGACGAACGGTTTATGACGGTGGTGGTATTCAACCCGATGTAGAATTAGAAGAAACCAAGTTGAGTGCTATTGCAGAAGCATTGCAAAAAAACGATGCGATTTTCAACTTTGCAACGATTTATTATTTTAAGAATCCCTCGCTTGGCACAAAAATTCCAACGCTTACCGATGGCGATTTTGCTGATTTTAAAGCTTATTTAAAGAAAGAAAATTTTTCGTTTGATACCGAAACCGAAAAACAACTCAAAAAAACCTTTGAATTAGCCGAAAAAGAAAAAATAGACCAAAATATCAAAACAGAATATGATAATTTAATGACTGCTTTACGTAAAAGTGAAGAAATTCAACTGAATAAAAATCAAGCAGAAATCAAAGAATTATTGCTAGACGAATTGATTAAACGCTACCAATACAAAGAAGGATTGTATCATTATTATATCCAACACAATTCGGAGGTAAAAAAAGCGACTTCGCTTTTGGCCAATCCAAGTGAGTATAACAAACTACTTAAAAAATGATAAAATCTAGTATCGCACTTGTTGTATTTTTGATTAGTTTTCCGCTTTTTGCTCAAGAAGAACTGGTACAATCTATTTATTTTGACACCAACAAATCGGATGTTGAAGCGAGACAAACCAATTTACTCGTTGATTTTATCAAGAAAACGGATAGTATTCGCATTGAGAGCATTCAAATTTTTGGTTATTGTGATGATGTAGGAAAAGACGAATACAATCGGAAATTATCGACGGAACGAGCAGAAAATGTTAAATCTGAAATTATCGCGAATGGCATTCGCAATAAAATTATTGTGACTATTGAAGGCAAAGGCCGCATTTTAATTGAAGATGATATTGTAGACAATTTACCCGAAGTACGTTCTAAAAACCGACGTGTTGATGTAGTGATTAATTTATTGCCCATTCCGGAAGAAGACTTGAAGATTCCGGGTGTTTATGCAACGTTTAACAAAGATAATATTGTGGGCGACCGCATTGTGTTATCGGATATGCTTTTTGAACGAGGTAGCAGTACATTAACCGTAAAATGTAAAAACGAACTAGACAAAATGGCCAAATTATTAAATCGGTATAAAAACTTGCATATTGAAATTCAAGGTCATGTTTGCTGCACACCGCCCAATCACAAAGAGGCAATTGACAAAGCGACCAAAAAACGTAAATTGTCTCAAAACCGAGCAGAAAACGTTTATAAATATTTGATTACCAAAAAAGTATCTAAAGATCGTTTAACGTATAAAGGCTATGGCAATACGGTTTCATTAGGAAAAGGGCCGGAATTAGACAGAAGAGTGGAGTTGGTGATTACGAAAAAGTAAGATTCAAACTTACCATACTACAAAAAGAGCAGGTTGTTTTTTGAAACCTGTAGATTTCGTTTATAAAAATGTAATTTTAAATTTATCTAGACTTTTGGGTGCAGCCAAAATGTAAAAGTTAAAAAAAACAGTGTTAAATTAGACATTTATAAGTCGAACTATTTATCTGTTTACGCTCTTCTGAACCTTTGAGACTTTTGTATGCCCACGTTTAAACAAATGAGTATCTTTGTACTAGGTTTAAAAATCATTTGAAATGAGACGAATCTATACGTTACTTAATGTAGGATGCTTTACTGTTTTTTTGTTATCTTATTGCAATGAAGCCGCCGGAAAAATCACAAAAACTTTGGATTGTCGATTTGTGTGTAATTTCAAAAAATCAACAAAATTTACATTTCTGATACTAGTCGCCTTTTTGGGACAACTTTCTTGTACGATTGATAAAGTTGAACACAGAAAAGTGCTAAAGTCTTATGATAACGGCCAATTAATGCAAGAACTAGTTAAATATAAAGAGAACGATACCTTGGTTGAATTCACCTATTTTTTAACAGGCCAATTGAACCAAAAAAGACAGCTGCTCAATGATCAACGAACAGGTTGGTCATACATTTACACAAAAAATGGGGAGTTACTTTTTCAAGAGCACTACCTAAATAACATGTTAAACGGTGAGTTCAAAGCTTTCTATCTGTCGGGTCAGATTTCAAGAATAGAGCATTATCGAGATAATAAAATGATAGATACCTCGACTTATTTCCTTAAAAATGGAGAGGTGGAAAAGAAAATCACTTTCCTTGCTCCTTGTGAAATTGGTTCATGTGAATGTAATCAAAATGTGGTCGTTTATGAAAACGGCAGCAAAGTTTATTCTTATGAAGTTAATAACGGAATAAAATCAAAAAACCAAACGGTCTATGACCAAACGGTGTATCAGAACCTTATGGGTATTATTGCCCAAGAAGCTTTATTTGAAAAGGGAGAGTTGCTATTTAGAAATCAATGTGGGACATGCCATAGACTTAAAAATCAACCCGTTGGTCCCGCACTTAGTGACTTTTCAAAGACAATTACTACGGATGAATTAGCAGAAATTTTAATCGGAAGTAAAGGTCATCCTGCAAGCAAAATAACCGAGGAAGAAACTGCTGCAATAATTGAATATATTCATAAACACTGTTCTTAAAAAGACATAACGCGTGTTTTTATAGTTATTAAAACTAGATTTACTTTTTCTTCATCTCAATATGCGGAATAGCATCTTCAAGATATTCATCGCTCGTGCGAACAAAACCAACATTTTCATAAAATTGCTGCAAATACAATTGAGCCGAAATGGTTATTTGGGCTTCATTTAAAACGGTTGCGGTTGCCCGAATAGCTTCATTCATTAAATCATAGCCCCATTTTTTGTTACGGTAGATTTGTTTCACTAGAACACGTCCGATGGAAGCTTCTTCAAAATAATCACCCGGTTTAAAAATGCGTGCATAAGCCACGAGTTCTTCACCAAACATGCCTAATACGTGAAGGGCCTTTTCATCTTTACCATCTATATCTAAATAAACGCAATTTTGTTCCACCACAAAGACTTCGCTTCGTAGTTTCAGCACTTCATATAGTTCGCTTAACGAAAGTTCGTTAAATCGCTTTATTTTGAATTTTATTTCCATAAAAAAAGGAAGTCTGCACTTCCTCTCGATTTTTTATAATAATTTAATCGACTTGATAATCGATTCTAATTCGTGCATTAAATCTCTTTTAGCTTGTGATGGATTATAACAAAATCCTTCAATTACTAAAAAGCGGTTATTTTTTTTGTCTTTGATCGCATAATTGATAAATGGTCCCGCCATAAAATCATTTTTCAATTCCCAAGTTCCTTTGGTTTCGTATGTTTTTTTACCGTTTAAGTTCACAGTCGAAAAATAAGGTGAATAGGCTGCTTCTGTAATCATAAACGTATTTGGCAAGGTTCCTTCTATGTGTTTTTCGCCTATCGAATCCCGCATGTGAATGATATTCAACAAGGTGTTTTCGTCTTTTTCTATGGTCGTAATCGGCACTTCATAAATTAAAATACTTGAATTTCCTGAGGTAAGTTCTTTTCGAATCCAAAAGAAATTTTTCTCTTCAATAATATACCGATAAGCCGTTGGTAGTTTTAAACTGGCTTTAAATGTCTTTTCAATTTTAGTATCGTTTAATAAAGATTTGTTGATTCGTCGTTGGTTTTCGGCAATATCCGTTTGTTTGAATTTGGCAATAATTTCATCTGAATGTTCTTCTAAAAGTTTTAGGATTTCAGAAATAGTAGAGCCCGAAATATGAGCCACATTTTGTGGTTTGGCAAATTCGTCTTTTTTTAATGCAAAGCCGTTATCTTCGTTTTTTAAAACCACCAAAATATTACGACTATTCGTCATGAAACCTTCAAATAGATTTGGTGCATATTGTTTGATAGTAAACAATGGTTCTTCTTGTGGTAAACCATCTACGGGAGCGGCAAATTTATTTCGAATGCTATCGCCTACTTCCCCATTCCACAATTGGTTGTCAATAATAACTGAAAGATGGTTGATTTTTCCAGACGAATCTTTATAAGCTGTTCCTGCGTTTTCTTCTTTACAAGAAATAAAAAAAAGAGCCACTAAAAAGAGAGAAAACATTTTTTTCATGATAGTCGATTAAGTGGAAATACTAAAAATTATCCGCTAATTTTCAATTTCATTCCCGGTTGGATGTTACCACCGCTAATACCGTTCCACTTTTTTAAGTCGGATACCGTAACGCCCTTAATTTTTTGAGAAATGCTATATAATGAATCACCTTTTTTAACCGTGTAGGTGTTTTCTTTCTTATATGTGATGTGTTTTTCTACTTTTGAATTTTTTACTTCGACAACAATTTCTTCTTTTTCAGGTTGCAAAATTCGAAGCGTACTGCCGGTTAAAATAGAAGAATCATCTAGTTCATTCCATTGTTTTAAATCTTCTAAAGAAACCTCATATTTTTTGGCGATGGTACTCAAGTTATCACCACTTTGTACAATGTATTCTTCAAAATTCTCAGTGGGCAGATTTGAAACAATTAAACTCGTTCCTAATTTGATGTTGTCATCCTCTAAATTATTCCATTCTTTTAAGTCTGCTTTTGTAACCTCATATTTTTGAGCAATAATAGAAAGGTTATCTCCTTTTACTACTAAATGGGTTTTTGCAGTATCTTTAATTTTTGCAGCTTTAGTCTTTATCGAATCGGCAGAAGCCACAACTGTTTTCGGTTTAACTTCCTCTTCTTTTTTAGGAGCCACGACTACGCGTTCTTCAGTAACAATTTTTAAGCTTTTTCCGGTGGTGATGGTATTAGAACGCAAATGATTCCATTTTTTTAGTTCTGCTACAGAAACGCCATATTTATTAGAAATAAGCCCTAACGATTCCCCTCTTTTTACTTTATGGTATTTTGTTTTAGAAACAATTCCTGTGTTTTGAGCAACATCCGAAGAAGAATAAGGTCTTTCTCTTTTATCAAACTCATGTGCAGCATAAGCATAAATTTGACTTTCATTGGAAGTAAAAACAGCTATTTTGTCTAATGGGAGTCGTAAATAATGATTTTTATTAGCTTGATAAGGAACTAAATCTCTTTTGTATTGCGGATTTAAAAACCGAATTTGATCTTCAGAAATACTCAACAAATCAGACAGCTGCTTAAATGTCATTTTGTTTTTTACCATGATGGTATCGGTTTCAAAATGATTGACAATCGGCTTATTCGGTTTAATTCCATGTTCTTTATGGAATTCAAAGACATACATCGTTGCAATAAAAGCAGGCACATATCCTTGTGTTTCTTTTGGTAAATAGGGACGAATATTCCAATAATTCTGTTTACCGCCTGAGCGACGAATTGCTTTTGATACATTTCCTGGACCTGCGTTATAGGAAGCTAAAACCAAATCCCAATCGCCAAAAATAGCATACATATTCACCATATATTGACACGCCGCTTCGGTTGCTTTAAGCATGTCGCTACGTTCGTCTGTATAAGTAGTAATGTCTAAATTATATTGTTTTCCGGTGGCATACATAAACTGCCATAAACCTGTTGCTCCTGCTTTAGAAACCGCTAACGGATTTAAAGCCGATTCCACAACCGCTAAATATTTTATTTCTAATGGCACATTATATTTGGCCAATGACTCTTCGAATATTGGAAAATAATATTGCGATAGAGCCATTAAACGTTCATAAGCTCTACTTCTGTTTTTTAAATAGTGCTTGATAATGTTTTCTAAGCCTTGGTTATATTCAATATGAAAAGCCGATTTATCATCAAGAATCTTTAAACGTTGTTTTAATAATTCGGTAGAAAGTTCATAATCAACTTTTGTATCAGGATTCAAATTTTCAATATCTGCAATCATTTCATTATATAAATCCTGATTGCTCAATTCGGTCATCCATCGTTCGTCTACACAACTTGCAATTTCATGCTTTACAAACGTTTGCTTAATTGAATCAAGGTAAGAAAGCTTAACGTCTGCTGATTCTTTTATGCTAACCACCGTGCTTTCTTGAGCATAAGTCAAGGAAGAAAAAAGGAACAAGGTGGCGAATGTGGTATTTCGTAAATTCATTGGTTTAAGTAATCTTTTATTTATCAAGTCTTTATACGCATATGCAAACATAATTATATACAACGATAACTGTTGTTTATTTATTGTTAAAAGTGATTTTATTCTAAAATTGCCGCAATTCCTGGTAGCGTTCTTCCTTCTAACATTTCTAACATCGCTCCGCCACCAGTAGAAACATAGCTCATTTTGTCTTCTAAGCCAAATTGTTTTACTGCCGCGACAGAATCGCCGCCGCCCACTAAAGAAAATGCTCCATTAGCTGTTGCTTCTGCAATATATTGACCTAAAGCAATGGTTCCGTGTGCAAATTTTTCCATTTCAAAAACACCTAACGGACCATTCCATAAAATGGTTTTTGAGTTCATAATGACGTCTTTGAAATTTTCTAGCGACTTTGGACCCGCATCTAAACCTTGCCATCCGTCAGGAATTTCTCGCACATCAATCACTTGGGTGTCCGCATCATTAGAAAATGAATTGGCGGCAACCACATCCATTGGTATATGAACTTGTACGTTTTTTTCTTTCGCTAAATGCAAAATATCTAAGGCCAATTGTAATTTATCATCTTCACAAATAGAATTTCCGATGGATCCGCCCAAGGCTTTAATGAACGTAAACGTCATTCCTCCACCAATAATCATGTGGTCTACTTTGTCTAAAATATTTTCTATTACTGTAATTTTCGACGATACTTTTGATCCTCCTAAAATTGCAGTAACGGGTTTTACACTATTGTTTAATACTCGATTTAAACTGTCAATTTCTTTAGCCAAAAGCAACCCGAAACATTTATGATTTGGAAAAAACTGAGCGATAATCGTAGTAGAGGCATGAGCTCGGTGAGCTGTTCCAAAAGCATCATTGACATAAATATCACCTAAAGAGGCTAGTTTTTTAGCAAATTCCACGTCACCAGCTTCTTCTTCTTTATAAAAACGCAGGTTTTCAAGCAGTAATACTTCGCCTGGTTTTAAGTTTTTAGCAGCATTTTCTGCTACTTCGCCTATGCAATCGGCTACAAATTGAACTGGAACGCCTAGGACTTCACGCACGGAATCCACAATATGTTTTAAAGAATATTTTTCTTCTTTTCCTTTTGGTCTTCCTAAATGCGACATTAAAATAACGCTACCGCCATCGGCTAAAATTTTATCAATCGTAGGTTTTGCTGCTTCAATGCGATTGGCATCGGTCACTTTAAAATTTTCGTCTAAAGGCACGTTAAAATCAACTCGGATTAAGGCTTTTTTATCTTTAAAGTTAAAATCAGAAAGGGTTTTCATGTTTTATATTTTTAAGTCGTTTGTCTGTATTTTTTACAAATATAACAGATTAAAATTTGCTAAAATTTGATATAAATCAGGTTTTGATTATTTTTCGATATTGACAATCAATATCCATAATTCTTCTGTAAAAGTATTGTTTAGTTTATTCTGTTGCAATGCTTCTGCAGCCTCTCGGCTATTGACAAAGTCCAAATAAACATACATAAAATTATTTTCGGGATTCGTAAAATAATTCGGATTGAGTCCTTCATCGCGTAAACGCATCATAAATTTAGCTGCGTTTACCCGTTCGTTAAATACATTGGCGACTAAATAATAACCTTTTGGAACATCAATATTATTTAGGATTTGAACCGATTTAGAAAAAGGTTCTACCATTGGTTTGGGTTTATCCGTTGTTTTTTTAGGTTGCGGAACTTGAACCACTTTTGTTTCGGCTTCCTTTTTTGTGGGTTGACTCGCTTTAATTGGAACTATCGTTTCTTTACTTGGCAAAGGCGTTGGTTTTTCAACGGTTTTAGTTTGTGTGGCCAGCGGTTTTTCAGCTGGCTGAATGACTTCTTTTACTGCTGTAGGTGCTGGCATCGTCACTTCTTCTGCTTTTGCAACAATTTCTTTGTTTGTTTTTTTGTCTATCAGTTTAAATTTCTTGTCTTCATACACTAATTTGGTTGTATCTGCCGGTTCGTCAAACTGAATAGGAGATGGTTTTACTTCAAGTGTTAACGCACAATGAAATAGGTAAAAAACATCGCCCGAAGATTTAAATCGAATTCGAGCATCTGTTGCTTTGTTTCCAATTTTTGAATTTTTTGGATTATATAATGTGGTCAATAAAGCATCATAACCGAGTGTGTTTTTACTGTCGGGAATGCGATAGCGAAAATCTTCATCTTCTATCGTAATGGTACTATCAAAGAAATTACTGTATTTTCTGGTCAATGTTTTAATGTTGGAAAGACTTGGGTTTGTTGACGAGCTAAACATCAACAAATCGCCATCCACATTTAAATCGCCTTCTAAAGCAGAGCAAGCTAATTTAACAACCACATCGCCTTCTGCTTTGGTTTCAAAATTTTTAAAAAAGATATCAATACTGTTGCTTGAAGCTCCACCAAATCCATCATGAGAGGTAATATACTTTTCAGACATGGATAAATCTTCATACACAAAAAGAATTGTCCAACCTGCGGCAGATCCACCAATCAGTGTTCCTTGCGTTGCTTTAACATTGGCAACGGTATAAAATCCAAACGGATTTTCTAATTCTTTTACATAATCGGTGATGTCGGCATAAACAGCATAAGGAGCCACTTCTTTAAAATTTTTATCTTTGATTCCGTCAAAAATAACTTCACCTTTAATGGGTTGATAATCATTTTTTGTGGGAAATTTTATAAGGATTTCATCAAAAGCATGTCTCTCTTTATCAAAAGCAACAAATTTATCTTCTCCTTTTTTGTAGCCACTTTCAAATTTATAAGTCGCCGACCAATATAAACCGGCATAAATAATTTTTTTTGTTTCTTCTTTTTTTAGAAAAAGTGCCGCACTACTCGAAGAAAAGGTTTCTTCAACATTGTCAATGTCAATGTATTCCATGTCCATTTCATCATTAGATGGCGTTTCAAATGATTTTTCGTTAAATGGCATGTTTGTCGAATTTTTCCGATCAATTCTATTAAGAATAGAATTCGCAATAATAGTCATGTCTCCTTTTACATTTGCTTTATATCGCTCTTTAAAGGGTGTTACTAACTGTGCGTGACTCCAACCGGAGAAAATAAAAAAAACAACTAAAAGTATGCTTTTACAACTTTTCAGATTCATATACTTCCTCATTATGAATAATATAAACCGTGGCGTTTATACAATTTTGGCCACAAAGGTAAGAAAGGCGAACGAGAATAAATTAATTTTTAGCCATTAAAGTAAGAAAATAAGGTGTTTTTGAATACATGGAAAAGAATTTGATTATTTGATTAGAATTTGAGACAAAAACTATTAAATCTTCCTCTTTTTTCAGGTAAAAAATAGTTTATATTTGCGTTATGCAGTTTTCAGAGATTATCGGACAAGAGCATCTTAAAAGCCATTTGATGCAAAGTATTCAATTGGGAAGAATTCCACATGCACAACTATTTGTAGGTCCCGAAGGTTCAGGCACTTTACCGATGGCCATTGCTTATGCCCAATATTTGTTGTGTGCCAATACCGGATCAGAAAATTCGGGAGGAAATGAGGCGTGTAATTTAAAATTCAATCATTTTGGTCATCCTGATTTACATTTTATTTTTCCAACAGTTACAACAGAAGATGTAAAAAAGAAACCTAAAAGCATGGATTTCGGAAAGGAATGGCGAGAATTTTTGAATCAAAATTATTACGGCAGTTTATTTGATTGGTATAAAATATTAGACGTTAAAAACAAACAAGGTGAAATTAGAGTAGACGACGCTCAAGAAATTTTACGGCTATTTTCTTTAAAATCGTATGAAGGTGGCTATAAAGTCATGATTATTTGGATGGCCGAAAAATTAAATATTGAGGCGTCTAATAAACTACTCAAAATTTTAGAAGAGCCTAATGACAAAACGGTTTTTATTTTGATCACTGAAAACGAAGAAGATTTGATACAAACCATTCGTTCGCGTTGCCAACTACTAGAGTTCAACCGCCTACCCGAACAATTAATTGCGGATGCCTTAGTATCACGTCAAAAACTAGATTCAAAAGAAGCTTTGAAGATTGCTCATCAAGCTCAAGGAAATTATAACAAAGCCTTAAAATTACTAAGCGATAATGACGAAGAATTGCCTTTTGAACAATGGTTTGTCATTTGGGTTCGTGCTGCCTTTAAAGCGAAAGGAAATGCTGCTGCTATTCATGAATTAATTGAATGGAGTGAGGAGATTGCCAAAATTGGTCGAGAAGCCCAAAAGAAATTTTTGACGTATTGTTTAGAAATGTTTCGCCAAGCGTTATTATTAAATTATCAAGCTACGGAATTGGTTTATTTAGAACCAAAAGTGGAAAAATTCAAACTAGAAAACTTTGCTCCGTTTGTCAATGGAAACAATATTATAGCGATTTATCAAGAATTGAATGATGCCATTTATCACATTGAACGCAATGGCAATGCAAAAATAATTTTAACGGATTTGTCTATCAAACTGACTCGTTTAATTCATAAAAAATAACCCCATGAATAATCCTGCTTCTTTTTTTATCTTATTATTGTTAACTATTACTTATTTGCAATCTAGCTATGATAAATTATTCTATTGGAAAGACAACGTCAATTGGTTAAACAGTCATTTTTCGAAAACATTTTTAAAAAATAGCGTGCCGTTTGTCTTGGCTGTAATTTTAATTTTAGAATTAATTACGGGTATTTTGGCTATTGCAGGGATGGTTCAACTGCTTTATAATGGTGAACGCGTTTACGGATTTTATGCTGCCGTATTGAGTTGTATTATTTTGGCTCTCTTGCTTTTTGGCCAACGATTAGCGAAAGATTACGATGGAGCTCGAACAATTGTTATCTACTATATTCCTTCTGTTTTAGCAGTGTTTTGGTTGAATTAATTAGTTTAAACTCGCTTTAAACAAACGCAATTCATCCCATGTGAATCGGTCGCCAACTTGTTCTTTTAAGCTATTTAAGCTTTCTTCTTTGTAGCCATAGAAAGCTTCCGTAAGTTGTTCTATCTTATCGCCTGGCATTACTTCTTGAATTTCAATTGTTCCTGCTTGAATTAATTTGCCCAAATGACCATAGATGGTTTGAGTGGTTAGCAATCGTATTTTTGCAATTTCGGAAATGGTTTTTTGTTGTTGCCACAATTCTAACGTTTCTTGCAACGTTGATTTTTTATCTGTTTTAGCTTTTTTCTTTTTCGGTAAATAATCGTACTGATTTTCTAACTCATCTTCTATTAAATCTTGATTAACCTTTTTAAAATGAGCTAGCACTTCGTTTAATTTTTCTGTTTTATAGAAGCGAATCGTGTCTGAAGAAAGGTTTACTTTATTGATTTCATCACCATTCATCATTGTTTTTAAAAGCTTAACCGCTTTTAATAATCGCAAAATAGTGGTGGTTAATTTTTCTTCTAAATCATATAGTTCTTGATAATATTCTTTCACCCGTTTAATCCGTTTGATTTCTTCCATTTTGAATAATAAATCAAACAAAATCTGGTCTAACTTCGGATAAAAATAAGCATAAGCAGCTGCCAAACGTTCTTCTATAAAAGAATAAGAAACGGTTTCGGCCAAAAACAAACGGTCTAATTGTATCCTAAATTTTTTGGAAGGTTCTACTAATTCACTGATGAGTTGTTCTTGTGCTTCTGCCCATTTCTGATGTTTTGTTTTCTCAGACTTTTCTGTATTTTCAAGATAACTAAAGCGGTGATTTCGCCATTCTTGAGCTAAGTTTACCCAATCAAAACTATTTTTAATGTACTGATGAATAAACTGTTTAGTTCCGTGTTGTAACGATTCGATTATTTTTTGTTCATCTGCTTTATTTTCAGCATATTGCATAACATTCTCATCATTAGAAATGCCATTCATTTGAATGGGTTTTAACAAAATCAAACCGTCTAATGAACGAAGTCGCGACAACGCCACATAGGCTTGACCAGGTAAAAACACTTGAGAAACATCTAAAACCGCTTTCTCAAAAGTGAGTCCTTGACTTTTATGTACCGTAATAGCCCATGCTAATTTGATAGGATAATGCACAAAAGTTCCAATTACTTCTTCATCAATTTCTTTGGTAGTGGCATTTACCGAATAGCGAATGTTTTTCCATTCGTATTTTTCTACTTCAATGGTTTTATTTTCTTCTGGGAAAAAAACTAATATTTCGGCTTCAGAAAGTGATTTGATAAAGCCCATTTTTCCGTTGAAATATTTTTTTTCTGGCGACAAATCGTTTTTAATAAACATAATTTGAGCCCCTACTTTCAATTCTAAAACCGCTTCTACTGGATAAATTTTTTCTGGAAAATCAGCTAAGATTTCTGCTTTATAATAACGTGCTTTTTCTGAAATTTCATTTAAAGAAGCATAATTTAACTGATCTGCTTTGGCATTATGCGTGGTTAGGGTGATGTAACCTTTATTCTTTTTAAGGTCAAAATCAGGCTGTACAAACTGGTTTAAAAGTGTAACATCAAGTTGCGATACTTGATTATTTCTCAAGTTATTCAAAACCCCAATAAAACGCTCGTCAGATTGTCTGAATATTTTAGATAACTCTACATATAAGGGCGGTTGTTCCTGAATAACGCGAGCATTAAAAAAGAAAATACCCCGGTAATAATTGCGTAACGTTTGCCATTCTTCGTTTTTGACAACCGGAGGCAATTGCTGTAAATCACCAATAAAAAGCAATTGAACTCCGCCAAAAGGAACATCATTTTTTCGAATTTTTCGTAAAGTAAAATCAATGGCGTCTAATAAATCAGCTCGTAACATACTCACTTCATCGATAATCAAAAGTTCCATGTTTTGGAGTACATTTTTCTTTTGACCACTCATCTTAAAGTGTTTAACGATCGTATTTTTAGTTTCGAATTTTTGATAATTGGAAATCGAAACGGAGGCTTGATATTCGGGAATAAATCCGCAAAGCGGCAGTTGAAACATTGAGTGAATAGTGACTCCGCCCGCATTTAAAGCGGCAATTCCTGTAGGAGCTACTACTACGGTGTTTTTGTGCGTAGTCTCAATAATTATACGTAATAAAGTCGTTTTCCCAGTTCCAGCTTTTCCCGTAAGGAAAATAGATTGTTGCGTTTGATTGATGAACTGAAGAACATGGCGTGCATCTTTTGTAATTTCCATTTGGCGTTTAATTTAAGAAGTGAAAATACAAAAATTTATGTAATAGCAAAAAAAGAAATAAAAAAAACCTCTCGCTTGGAGAGGTTTTAAACAATGAATTGGTTTTTTTATTATTTTTCTTCTTTCTTAGCTGTGGTATTGTCTTCTTTTTTAGCTTCGGAAGTTGAAGTTGATTTGTATTTATCGTTTAATAATTTAATCATTTCTTTCGTTACATCAAATTCATCTTTGGCATATAAAACAGAAGCAGCATCACCCGTTCCATAAATATAATCATAGCCCTTTTCTTTGCCATAATCTTTGATGAACTTCTTTACATCCTTCACAAGTGTATCCATTTCTTTTCCGCTTTCTTCTTGTAATTGACGTAAGATAGCTTGTTGCGCATAGGTTAATTCTTGTTCTTTTTTCTGTAACTCAGCTCCTTTTTGTTGAGCCCATTGTGGACCATAAGTTTGAGCATTTTTTTGAAAACTAGAAGCTTCTGTTCTAAAACGAGCTACTTCTGCCTCTAATTGTTTGCCCATTTCCTCTCCTTTTGTTTTATACTTTGCTTCAATATCTTTTGCTTCTGTATATTCCTCCATCAAAAGTGAGGTGTCTACATAAGCCGTTTTAAATACTTTTTGATCTGCCGATTTCTCACAAGAAGCTAAAGCTAAAAATAAAGCGAACACTAAAATTGATTTTTTCATTCTATTAATCTATTGTTTAAATTTTGGTAAAAGTAGTAATTCCGACTGAACTAACAAACACGTTTTTTACAACAAAAAAAGCTAGTATAATAAAAATTGATTACGAACCTGATTTTTATAAGTTACAGCAATCAGAAAAGGCTCTTTTAAAAGCGTTTTAAAGCATTATGTTTTATAAACCATAATGGCAATGGTTGTTGAGTCAAAAACGATTAGCAAATGCGTTAAATCAAGTTTCTAACTATTTTTGAAGATATAAATATGAGATGAATACTCTAAACTCTTTCTAGCCTTCAGATTAGATTGTAGTCCTATCCAAAAAGCAGCAATTGGATTCATTTTGCCTGTTTTATATTTTTCGGATAAAAGACTAACATAAAAACTATCGAACCACATTGGTTTTACCTCTTTCAGTTTTAAGTTTTGTAAAGCAAAAAGTTTTTCCATGGCCGTTTTAGAAAAATGCCATAGATGACGAGGCACATCATAAGCGGCCCAAAACTTACCATAATATGATGCATCATAAGATTTGAAGTTTGGAACTGCAATGATAATGGTTCCGTTTGGCTTGAGTAATCGCTTCAATTCTTTGATTTGCAATTCTAAATCAGAAACATGTTCTAAAACATGCCACATGGTAATCACATCGAAATAATTATCTTCTAATTCTTGGTAAGTTTCTACCAAACAGATTCCTTTTTGTTTGGAACTAATTTTAGCTTTTAGATTGGGTTCCATTCCGACTGCCTTCCATTGCTTCTTTTTTGCTTCAGATAAAAAATCACCTGTTCCACAACCAATATCTAAAACAGAACCTGAGCCAGAATGCCAATAATTAATCAATTGGACTTTTTGTTTAATGGCTCTTTTTTTTACTAATTGGTAAGCTTTTTCAAAAACACTTCTTTGACTATCAGTATGCGAAATATAATCGTCACTTTCATAATAACGAGCAAGAGCTTTGGCATCCGGTTGTGGATTCGTTTTCAACAAATCATATTCCGTCTCTAAAAGTAATTCAAATTCTTCTGCAGAAACAGAAAAATCCTTAACAACTAGATACGGTTTTTTTAAAAATTTCATGTCAAATAAATACTTTAATAGTTTGAAAGCCCTATCTACTGGGGTTATATGCAAATAGTTTCACGTGGAACAATCTAGTTAATAAGCAGTGAGCTATCGTCCCATATAAATTAATAAAATAGAAACGTCACTCGGCGAAACACCACTTATTCGTGAAGCTTGTGAAACCGTTACCGGACGAATTTTTTTAAATTTTTCTCGAGCCTCGAAGGACAACGATTTAATTTTGTCATAATCGTAATTTTCGGGTATTCGAATGTCTTCTAATCTTTTTAACTTATCGGCATTATTGCGTTCTTTTTCGATATAACCATTATATTTTACTTGAATTTCTGCCTGTTCAACCGTTTCATCATCCAACTGATGTATACTAATATATTCTTTTACTTTATCAAATTTAACTAGGTCTTCAAGGTCAATCTGTGGTCGTGAAAAAACTTTATACATTTTATCTGATTGCGTCATCGCAGCACTCCCTTTTTCTTCTAAAACCGGATTTGCCTCAACAGGAGAAAGACTAGTCTCCCGGAAGAAATTGACCATTTTTTCGGCCTCGTTAAATTTATATTCCATACGAATTAATCGTTCCTCTGAAGCTAAACCTAAATCAAATCCTTTTCGCGTTAAACGCTCATCAGCATTATCTTGACGCAATAAAGTGCGGTATTCTGCTCTCGAAGTAAACATTCGATAAGGCTCTTCGGTTCCTTTTGTAATTAAATCATCAATTAAAACGCCGATATAGGCTTCATCACGCTTTAAAATAAAAGGTTCACGTTCTTGTACTTTAAGAGCCGCATTAATACCGGCCATTAAACCTTGAGAAGCTGCTTCTTCATATCCTGTAGTTCCATTAATCTGACCAGCAAAAAACAAACCCTCCACTAATTTAGTTTCTAACGTATGTTTTAATTGTGTTGGGGGAAAGTAATCGTATTCGATAGCGTAGCCAGGGCGAAAAAACTTTACTTTTTCAAAACCTGCAACTGAACGTAAGGCTTTAAACTGAATTTCTTCTGGCAATGAAGTAGAAAACCCATTCACATAAACTTCAACGGTATTCCATCCTTCTGGCTCAACAAATAATTGGTGCCTATCTTTATCCGCAAAACGATTAATTTTATCTTCAATAGAAGGACAGTAACGCGGGCCCGTACTTTGAATTCTACCGTTAAACATTGGTGAACGATCGAAGCCTTCTCTTAGAATTGAATGAACATCTAGTGAAGTATATGTCATCCAACACGATTTTTGAATAGTTAATGGCTTGGATGAATCTAAATAGGAAAACTTATGCGGTTTTTCATCTCCTTTTTCCTCTCTCATTTTAGAATAATCTAAGGAACGACCATCAACCCGTGGTGGCGTACCTGTTTTCATTCTTCCCGCTTGAAATCCAACTTTTATTAAATCTTCAGTAATACCAAACGCGGCACTCTCTCCTGCTCGGCCTCCGCCAAACTGCTTATCTCCAATATGGATTAAACCATTTAAAAAAGTGCCGTTAGTCAACACCACTGTTTTGGCTCTAATAGTAATCCCTAATGATGTTCTTACACCAACAACACGATTATTTTCAATAACTAATCCCGCTACCATTTCTTGATAAAAATCAACATTTGGAGTTTGCTCTAATTTCCATCGCCATTCTTCTGCAAAACGCATTCGGTCACTTTGTACCCTGGGCGACCACATAGCGGGTCCTTTCGACTTATTTAGCATCTTAAACTGGATAGCTGTCTTATCTGAAACAATTCCAGAATACCCGCCTAAGGCATCAATCTCACGCACAATTTGCCCTTTTGCAATACCACCCATAGCAGGATTACAAGACATTTGTGCAATGTTTTGCAAGTTCATCGTAACCAACAAGGTTGAACACCCCATATTGGCGGCAGCGGCGGCGGCTTCTGAACCGGCATGACCCGCTCCTACCACTATAACATCATATTTTTCTAAAAACATATTTAAATTATCGTTGTTCCACGTGAAACATTTATACAGAAACTAATCACAACTGTTCCACGTGGAACAAGCCGATTTTTTCATCTTCTTTTTTTCGCATAAGAAGTGATTCCTCATCCGATTTATCTTTGTACCCACAATAATGTAAAACACCATGGGCCATCACTCTTTTTAATTCCTCTTCAAAATTAGTGTTGAAATCAGTTGCGTTATCACGAACTCTTTCAACGGAAATAAAAATATCTCCTTGTAAAAAATTTCCTTCACTGTAATCAAAGCTAATAATGTCGGTCAAAGTGTCGTGGTCAAGGTAATCGACATTGATTTTGTGCAAGTAATCATCGGCACAAAAAATATAATTGATTTCGCCTTCTTCTTTGCCTTCAGATTGAATTATAGTTGAAATCCATTTTTCATAGGAAGATTCGTTTACTAATTCAAAAGTAGTTTCGTAATTGAAATATATCATTCTCTTTTAAAGTATTCTTGTGCTTTTTGATTAAAATTTGGACGCAAAGGTAAGCTTTGTCTATTTAAAATCTCGACACTATTTAAATATTGTTGAAGTTCAGGCGATAATGGTTTGGCCTGATTAATAAACTCTTTTTTATTAGTTTCTGATTGTCGCTTAGAATCTTCGCCTTGTTGCTGGACTGCTTTTTCTAATTTGAGCATTTCATAATTGATGTTTAACATCCGCTGTAAAACTTCATTTTTAAATCCTTTATTTAATAGTTGCTTTTCGGCATCTTTCATTTGATCTAAAACTTTTTGACCTCCTGGTGTTAACCCTTGCTTTTCTAGTGCGTCTTGTAATTGCTCGCGTAGTCTTCTTTGTTCTTGATAAATTTCCATCAACTCTCTAGCATTTTCCTCACCGTCATTACTACCTTGTCCGCCTCCACCACCTTCACCAGGTTTATTTCCTTTTTGTTTTCCTTTGCTCTTTTCACCTTCTTTTCCACCTTCTTTTCCGCCAGGTTTATCCCCAGGTTTATCTCCGGGTTTGTCACCTTTTTCTCCGTCTCCAGGCTTCTCTCCTTTTTCCATTCCTTCTTTCATCTTATCAGACAAACCTTTTTGCTTTTGAATAATATCCGGCAATTGCATTCCGCCTTCCCCTTTTCCAGGTTTAGGTTTTCCTGCTCCTGAGCCAGACATTGACATTTGCATACTATTCATGATGTCAGAAAGAAAATCGGCTAAACGGTTCGATGCCGCAATGGTATATTGCTGATGTGAAACACCTTTCGGAATGAAAGCTTCTGCTAAAGATTCTAGTGATTTGTCCACATTGTAATGTACATTTCCAATCTCCTCTGTGACTTTTTCAGTAATCATGGCATTGCGAAGAGACATCGCGAATAAGCTATCGTCTACGTGCTTGAACTGTTGTTTTAAATCTTGTTGTTGCTTCAAAAACTTGTTATAAGAAGGTGCTCCCTTTTTTAAACCTTTAAACTGTTTCATTAATTCTTCCTGAGAAAAAGAGAAAGCTAATAAGTTATCTAGAATTTGACGCATCATTTTTACGTCTTCTTGCATTTGTTCCATTTCGCCACTAGCCATCTTTTCTTGCATTTGTTGGCTCATCTGTTTCATTTTCTGAGCAGCACTTTTTTGCTTAGGTTTAGCCTTTTCTTTTTGCTCTTTTTGAAGTTCATCAGCTGCCTTTTGCATATCTTCTTCGATGCTTTTTTCTTGCTTTTCGTCAGAAGGAATATCGACTGGATTTTTAAGTTCTTTATTTTCCTTTTCTAAATCACGCAGTTCCTTTTTAATCTCTTCAAACTCCTTATTAATCTCTTGCTGCTTTGCAACTGTATTTTCTTTCTCTTGTGTAGTGAGTTTCTCTTGCTTATCAGCTAATTTATCAATTTTAGAAGCAAGTTGTTCCGCTTTCTTTTCAACATAATACTTCTTTGTCAATTCAACTAACTGTTCTAAGTTTTTTGTTTGGTCTTTGGAGCTTTGTTTAATTTTGTCCATTTTTTCAAACAATTCCAAATCATTTAATTTATTATTCAACTTTTCTAATTCGTCTAATAATTTTTGGTTTTTTTCGGTTTCTTTTTCAGCATTTTCAGCTCGTTTTTGTAATTCCTTTTTGAAATCGTCTTTTTGATCAGATTTAAATTCTTCTAAGTTTTTTTGTAATTTCTTAGTAAAATCTTTCATCATTTCCTCTTGCTGCTTTTGACGTTTAATGAAATCGTCAATCTTTTGTTTATCTTTATACTCCAGGTTATTCTTTTCTTTGCCTAATTTTTGAAGTTTATCTAAATCAGACAATTGCTTGTTTTGATTTTGAAGCGACTTTTGCAAGCTATTAATGTTGTCATTTTGTTGTTTTAATTGCTCTTCCTCTCGTTCGTCTTCTGTATTAATTCTGTCAGAAAAAGTAACCGATTTAGTGCTTTTAAATTGATGCAAAGCGTCATTATCAAACACTTCAAAATAGTATTCATACGATACTCCTTCTTCTACGGGTAAATTGCCTGGAAAAGAAAAAATGAATTGGTCAAAAAGCGACTGACTAACCGGCAAAGAGGACTTTAAAGCTGCCTTTTCATTATTTTTGGGATAGTAAACCACTTGAAGTTTATAAAGCCCAATATCATCAGAAACTTGACCAATTACGATATTCTTTTCTGTTTTAAGACTGTCAGGAGCCGCCGTAACAGCAATCGATGGATATTGGTCTTTGATTACTGCCAATTGATAATTTAACTTTTCATAGTTTTTAACTTTAGAATTAGAGGTAAGAAGCTGATATTCTGTATTTTGAAAAATATTCTTACTTAATTTAAACGTTGAATTTTCTTTTGAAAAAGTTGAAAATTGATTATTTTCTACATATTGAATTTGGTTAGTAGCAACTGCTTCTATGTTCCATATAATTTTTGTTCCTTCTGGTACAATTGCATTTCCAGAACCTTTTAAAACTTCTGATTTTCGTTTTAAATATGCTGGAAACTGCAAAGTCATTTCGAAATTAGAAATAGTTGGAACGGCTACAACCGCTAATTCAAAATCGTCTGAAACAACCTCATTGGCTTGAATATGAAATTGTATGTTTTTATTAGGTTTAACAAAGCGGTACTCAAAAATTCCAACTTTGGTATTCTCCATAAAATAGGTTTCCTCGTTTACAACCAAAATTGCTTTTTCAGGTAAAACACTTCCTGTTGCTTTTATTTGAAGGATAAAGTCGTTTCCTTGTTCGGTTTGTAATTTATCGTTGAGCAACACAAATGAAAAAGGAGCTGGCGGGGTAAATTTTTCGTTATAGCGAACCATCCGATGCATACTTTCCGCAATAATATTTTGATTGCCAGAAACAAAAAAGAAAGCCAAAAATAAGATAGGGACAATCGCCCAAGGTAAAAATTTTGCGTTTTTCTTATAATTTATTGCATTTCCAAAAGGAATGGGTTGCAACGTTTTTGCTTTTTGTTCAATCGAAGCTAAAAGCAATTCCGATTGATTTCCTTCTTGAGCTAATTGCAAAAAATTCGTCAGTTTATCACTTACTTCCGAGAAGTGATTGCCAATGATGGAGGAAGCTTGTTTATAATCAATTCCTTTTTGAAGTTTATTCAACTTAAACAACGGAAATAGAATAAATCGTGCTAACAAAACCAATTCAACAGCAATAAACAACCAAAATAGAATTGTTCTTCCCGTGGGTTTTAACCATAAAAAGTATTCAATAAAAAGGGTTACTAAAAAATACAACAATCCTAAACCAACAAAGAAAATTAATCCTTTGAGTAGTTCATTCGCGTAATACTTTTTAATAAAAGCTTCTAATTTATCGTATATCAGTGATTTTGTTTCCAAATAATTGGTTCTTTGCTTATAACCGATAAAAGTACAATTTTATTTTTTAGTCAAAAGTTAAAAGTTTTCTAATGAAATTAACAGCTGTAAGCACTATTGGGATATGAATTTGACAAATTTTCACAAATAAAATTTGGAAACTGTATCTTTGCACAAATTTAAAAAAACATGTCAAAACCTGTTCGTGTACGATTTGCTCCAAGTCCAACTGGACCTTTACATATTGGTGGTGTTAGAACCGCCTTATTTAATTATTTATTCGCCAAAAAAAATAACGGTGTCTTTTATTTACGAATTGAAGATACGGACCAAAACCGCTTTGTTCCAGGAGCCGAAAATTATATTTTTGAAGCCTTGGAATGGCTTGGAATTTCGCCATCTGAAACGGTTGGAAAAAACGAAAAATTTGGTCCTTATCGCCAAAGTGAACGTAAAGAAATCTATAAAAAATATGCAGACCAATTAATTCAATCAGGTTGGGCTTATTATGCTTTTGATACTGCCGAGACGTTAGACGCTCATCGCAAACAACATGAAGAACAAGGAAAAACCTTTATTTATAACTGGCATAATCGCGAGAAATTAGATACTTCGTTAGTAATTGCTGAAGAAGAAACCGCTAAACGAATTGCCAATGGCGAAGATTTCGTTATTCGTTTTAAAACACCAGTAGATGAAACCTTGCATTTAACAGATATTATCCGTGGCGACATTAAATTTGAAACGAATTTATTAGATGATAAAGTTTTGTTTAAAAGCGATGGCATGCCAACCTATCATTTAGCCAACATTGTAGATGATCATTTGATGGAAACGTCGCATGTGATTCGAGGTGAAGAATGGTTGCCTTCGCTTCCACTTCATGCTTTACTTTACCGGGCTTTTGGTTGGGAAGCACCTGAATTTGCTCATTTACCGTTGATTTTAAAACCCGTTGGAAATGGAAAATTATCCAAAAGAGATGGTGATAAATTAGGTTTTCCCGTTTTTCCATTGGAATGGAAAACAGAAGAAGGAATATCCTCTGGCTATAGAGAAAATGGATTTTTTCCAGAAGCTGTAGTTAACTTTTTAGCTTTATTAGGATGGAATGATGGTACTGACCAAGAACTATTTTCTTTAGAAGAATTAGCAGATAAATTTGATTTAAATAGAGTTCACAAAGCGGGAGCGAAATTTGATCCGGATAAAAATAAATGGTTTAATCACCAGTATTTACAAAAGCAAAGTGATGAAGAGTTGGCGGGAAGTTTTTCTTCAATTTTAAAAGAAAGAGGAATTTCTGTTGAAAATAATAAACTAATCAAAATTGTTTCATCCATAAAAGAAAGAGCTCATTTTGTAAACGAATTTTGGGATTTAGCCGATTATTTCTTTGTTGCACCAAAATCGTATGATGAAAAAGCAGCTAAAAACTGGAAAGAAGAAACACCGACTTTGATGAAAAAAGTTATTGCTGTTTTAGAATCGATAGAAGATTTCAGTTCGATGAATATTGAAACACTTTTAAAAGAGTGGATGACAGCAAACGAGATTGGAATGGGGAAAGTTATGCAGCCGTTGCGTTTAAGCCTTGTAGGGGCTTTAAAAGGACCGCATTTGTTTGATATTATTGAAATGATTGGCAAAGAAGAAACGGTTAACAGAATGCAAAATGCAATCGACCGTTTGTAACAACTGGAATTATAATACTCAAAACGTCCGAGAAATGATATTCTTGGGCGTTTTTTTTATAAATAAAAGATAATATTTCCAGCCAAGACGCCAATATGTCCTTTTAAATCGCCATCCGCTTTAACAGAAATTCCTTCTTGTTTATTCAAATTATTCAACATGTTGGTCACCCCGTATTGATAAGAAACGTTTAATCGAACGTTTTCAAATCCGCCCGTTAAACCAATTTGAACATTAAAATTAATTGGCGTAATTTCTTTTAAATCTTTAATTTGAAGTAACTCGTTATTGGTAATAAGATAATTTTCATCTGATTTATCATATTTCAACTCACTATTGACTTGTAAAACAGGGCCCGCATCAATTGAAAAAGCACTTTCGGCAATTCGGTAGCTTAATAATAAATGTATTTGTACCGCCATCAGGCTTACGTCCACTTCTTTGGTTGAAGTTAACGTGTTGGTTTCGATAGCAAATTTATTATCGGTAAAATTCATCCCATAAACCATCGCAAAACTATTGTAGTAATTTCCACGAATGGCTAAACCGCCCGTCCAACTTGTTTTGGGTGTGACATTAAAACTATCCGTAAATAAATCCGTTTGATTAATTCCGAGACTAATCCCAATATGATTAAAATCACCTCTTCCATATTGTGCAAAAGCCACTGAAAATTGACAAAGAAAAACAACCGCAACTAAACATCTTTTCATAATTCGTCCTTAATAATGTAACAAACTTACGAGAATATTCGTATCATTACGTATAACTTAAAATTATTTTTTATGATTCCTACGTACATTATTATTGTAGTACTGGTTTTTTTACTTTTGGCATCGTTCTTCACCGTTAAACAACAAACCGCAGCGATTATTGAACGATTCGGAAAATTCAACAGTTCTAGACAGTCTGGATTACAACTAAAAATTCCAGTTATTGACCGAGTAACTGGTCGAATTAACCTTAAAATTCAACAATTGGATGTGATTATTGAAACAAAAACGAAAGATAATGTTTTTGTGAAAATGAAAGTTTCGGTTCAATTTAAGGTGATTCAAGAAAAAGTATATGAAGCTTTTTATAAATTAGAATACCCGCATGATCAAATTACGTCGTATGTATTTGATGTGGTTCGTGCCGAAGTTCCAAAATTAAAATTAGATGATGTTTTTGAACGTAAAGATGACATTGCAATTGCCGTAAAACGCGAATTGAATGAAGCAATGACATTATATGGTTATGACATTATTAATACGTTGATAACGGATATTGATCCAGATATTCAAGTTAAAAATGCGATGAACCGAATTAACGCTGCCGATCGTGAAAAAACGGCTGCCGAATATGAAGCAGAAGCAGGAAGAATTAGAATTGTAGCCAAAGCGAAAGCAGAAGCAGAAAGTAAAAGACTACAAGGACAAGGTATTGCCGATCAACGTAGAGAGATTGCTCGCGGTTTAGTAGAATCAGTTGATGTTTTGAATCGCGTAGGAATTAATTCGCAAGAAGCCTCCGCTTTGATTGTAGTGACGCAACATTATGATACGCTTCAAGCGATTGGTGCCGATGCAAATAGTAATTTAATCTTATTGCCCAATTCGCCACAAGCTGGTAGCGAAATGCTAAACAATATGGTGGCAAGTTTCACGGCGAGTAACCAAGTTGGTGAATCGATGAAACGAGCAAATAGCAATAAACGTATTGTAAAACCGAATTCGAAAGATGAGTTTGGAAGTGAACAAGAAAAGGAATAAAGAAAAAGGGGCTTAAGAGCCCCTTTTTTTATTAAAAAACCATTGTATTAAAAATGGTGAAATAAACTTTATAATTCTACTTGAACTTTTTGGAATGTTAAGATGTAATAATCCAGAAAGCAGGTTTCGGGCAGATAAACTTTCCTTTGTTCGTTGTACATGTAAAACTATTTTTTGATAATGAATTTCACGTTCAATCTTTGAAATCTCAATAGCTCGATCTAATTGTTCAAAACTGGTATAAATTTTAGGCTGCATGATTTAGTCGTTAAAAAAGATTTCTGAAAATTTGGCCATCACTTTCCCTTCAATTAATTTGTCTTTTATAAGTAAAAAAGCAATCGTTAAAAGCAAATATACACCTCCGATAATTAAAAAACCATAAGCTAAATTATCAAAGGCATGGCCAATGGCAATCGCTCCTGCAATGGATAAAAACAATAATACCATTGCTAAACAAAGTAGCATTATCAAAAACTTGAGAATAACAAAAGTCGATTTCATAGCGACTTTAAAACCCCACAATTTATAATAAGAGACGCTACTTTCTAAATAGGCTTTGGTTTCCTGTTGGATTTGCTCCACTTCCTCTTTTAATTCTTCAAACGCCATACTTATTTTTGTAATTTAGCATTCTGTGTTTTTAATTCGGCCAACTTTCGTTCTAAGAACGTAATTGCTTCTTCGGTTTTATAACTTCCATCTGACAAAGCCTGCTCAAACGAATCCTCTATAGAAGATTTGGCATTTGTTGCTTTGGTTTGAAGATAAGAAAGCACGTCTTCATATTTGTGCACGATATCTTCACCCGACTCTTGCAATTTGTTTTTTATTTTTTTCCGGGTTTCAGAACCTTTATCAGGTGCAATTAAAACTCCAACTCCAACTCCAACGGCTGCTCCTACTAAAAGGGCCAAAACCGTATCTCCAGTATTCTTTGACATGATATTTAATTTTTAAATTTATATTAATCTAAAGTTACATAAAAAATACCAATTATTCAAATTAACCTTTAAAAATTGGTTTTTATTTAAGAAAAAACGCCATAAATGCTTTCTGGTTGCTTAATTAAGTCAAAGTTGTCTTGCGGCATTTACAGAATGAGAAAACGCATTAAAAGCAAAACACAGAGCCTGTTTTTAATCTACAAAAACTATTGCTTTGTTTGTATTGATAGTTTTTGTCAATAATAATAAAATCCCGAACAAATCGGGATTTTGATAAATATAATTGATGGGTTGGAAATTAATCTTTTGAATCAACTTTTGCCCACGTATCTCTTAATCCAACCGTTTTATTGAAAACCAATTTTTCTGCAGACGAATCTTTATCCACACAATAATAACCTAATCGTTGAAATTGAAAGTGGTCTAATTCTTTAGAGCTTACTAAACTTGGTTCAACATAACCCGTAATTACTTCCAACGAGTTCGGGTTAATGTATTCTTTAAAATCTACTTCTTTATTTCCATCAGGATTTTCATGGGTAAATAATCGATCATACACTCGCACTTCTGCTTTTACCGCATGTTTTACAGAAACCCAATGAATCGTGCCTTTTACTTTTCTTTGACTAGCTTCTGAACCACTTCCAGACTTTGTATCAACATCATAGGTACAATGAATTTCAGTAATATTGCCTTCCGCATCTTTTACAACGGATTCACCTTTAATAAAATAGGCGTTTTTTAAACGTACTTCCGTTCCTAAAGTCAATCTAAAAAACTTCTTATGAGCTTCTTCTTGAAAGTCTTCTCTTTCAATATATAATTCTCTAGAAAAAGGCAATTGACGATAGGTCATGACTTCATCTTCTGGATTATTTTCTGCTTCTAGCCATTCTTCTTGATCTTTTGGATAATTAGTAATTATCAATTTAACTGGGTTTAAAACCGCCATCACGCGAGGTGCTACTTTATTTAAATCTTCGCGAACACAAAATTCTAATAAAGAAACATCGATTAAATTTTCTCTTTTTGCAATACCTATGGTTTTTGCAAAATTACGAATTGCTGCCGCTGTAATTCCACGACGTCGCATACCTGAAATCGTGCTCATACGAGGATCATCCCAACCGGTAACATGCTTTTCTTCCACTAATTGTGCTAATTTTCGTTTAGAAACAACAGTATGAGAAAGATTTCTTCGTGCAAACTCACGTTGTTTAGGTCTAACTTTTGATTCGTCATAAATTTGATTTAAAAACCAATCGTATAATTCACGATGTGGTAAAAACTCAAGCGTACAAAATGAATGTGAAACTTGTTCTAAATAGTCACTTTCACCATGAGCCCAATCGTACATTGGATAAATACACCAATCATTCCCAGTTCGATGATGATGTGCATGCATAATTCTATACATAATAGGATCACGCATTAACATATTGGTTGCACCCATACTAATTTTAGCACGTAAAACGTGAGTTCCTTTCTCGAATTCACCATTTTTCATGCGTTCAAATAAGTCTAAATTCTCTTCAATAGAGCGATTTCTATACGGAGAATCCGTTCCTTTTTGAGTTGGAGTTCCTTTTAGAATAGCCATTTCCTCTGAAGAAATACTATCGACATAGGCTTTATCTTTTTTAATTAGCTCAACTGCCCAATCGTATAGTTGTTGGAAATAATCGGAAGCATAACACTCCTTTTCCCATGAAAAACCGAGCCATTGTACATCTAGTTTAATTGCGTCAACAAATTCTTGTTCTTCTTTGGAAGGATTGGTATCATCAAAACGCAAATTTACAGGTGCTTGATAATCAATTCCTAATCCGAAATTTAAACAAATCGCACTCGCATGACCAACATGCAGATAACCATTTGGTTCTGGCGGAAAACGAAAACGGAGTTTTTCTTTTGGAAAACCATTTTTTAAATCTTCTTCGATAATTTGTTCAATAAAATTGAGTGACTTTTCTTCTGACATAATCGGGATTAATGAGCTACAAAAATACAGAAAAAAAAATCGTCCTACTGAAAATGATTTTTAAAAAAAAATCCGTTGAAATGCAATCTGTTTTTTTTATCCTCGACGAACGGTGTTAACGCTTACGGTTTTCAACAAACCAGATTACGGTAAACCACATTTCGTATTACCGTTTATCGATTTTATAGTTAAAGTTTTAGATATGAATCTTTTTATTCGTTAAATTCGAAACAGAAAAATGTTAAAAACAACTAGTTTATCATTAAAAAATAGAATTGTTCCTTTTCGTTTTTTTCGTAATTAAATGTAGTGTAGTGCCTATTTCAATTACAAAATAACAATCCGATTGCTTTTGGGGTAAAAGTAGTCCATCATAAAGAGTGTTTTATGGTTTGGAAAATTACCCTAGAAAAACTATTTTTTTCTGCTTTGCTCTCTTTGCTTTTCATAAGCAATAGCAACGGGTATGCTCAAACCATAATGATTGGGACACCTACGTTAGGATTTACACAAGCCTGTGCCTCTCCTGGATTTAATAACTACGCATTAACATTTACTGTTTTTCCACTTTCCAACCTACAAGCTGGAAATCAATTCATCATAGAATTATCTGATTCTAGTGGAAATTTTGGCTCTCCAACAACACTAACAACCACGGCCAGCACCACTTCACCCGTTTCTGTTTCGTTTGCTTTACCAACAAATACGGCTGGTGAAGCTTTTAAAATTAGAGTAAAAAGCACCGCTCCAGCTACTACTAGTCCGGTGAGTGTTTCTTTTTCTGCCTATTATGCTGTACATAACCAACCATTTTCTATTAATAATAATGTAGGAACCGTTTCTTTTTGTGACGGCGGAAACACCACCTTGCAAGTTGATAATACTGGAACAGCCGCTTCTCCTTTATTTTATACTGGATTGACTTATAAATGGTTTCGCAATTTTGCTGTTGTGCCAGGTGCGACTAGTGCTTCGTTAAATGTAACACAAGCCGGAAATTATTATGCCATTGTGGATTATGGAAGTTGTGTGATGAATTCGTATTCAAATATGGTTACTGTCAATGTAACAGCTGGAATAAACTTATCGATTACTGCTGCTGGAAATGTGGAATCTATTTGTGCTGGTTCACCTAGAACATTGACTTCTTCGCATCAAAATGCTAGTTATGTTTACCAATGGTTTAAAAATAGTGTGGCTATTACAGGAGCAACAAATGCAACTTATAATGCCACACAAGAAGGAACTTATAAATTAAGAATCACCTTTGGTGGTTGTGTATTTGAGTCGAATAGTATTTTCTTAGAATTAATCGATTTACAAATTGATTGGAATGTCAATGCTTCCGAAGTACTTATTCCAGGCGAACAACTTCAAATCAATTCCATTCATAATGCTACAGCACCAACTTTTGTATGGAAAAAAAACAATGTCGTTATTCCGGGAGCAATTACTGCAAACTATACGGTTACAGAAGCTGGAACGTATCAACTCACGGTTACAGAAACCCAAGATTGTACGTTTAGCGAGCAATTAACTGTTGTGGTTCAATACCCAATTGGTTTTTCGGCTACGATTCAAAACTCTGGCGATTATCAATCTTGTAATAGCACCACTTCTACCTTGACATTGAATTCTTTGATGGCTCAAACGACCACTGGAAATGTTGCGGTGAATTTATCGAATCCTAATTTTACCTACCAATGGTTACTTAATAACATACCGATTGCTGGAGCGACAACCACCTCATATACTATTGCTAACGCAACGCAGAATGGTTCGTATAAATTACGCATCACAATCCCAACTTTTTCACCGATTGAATCGAATGCCATTTCTATCGCATTACAAATTCAAACGCCCGTTTTAACCGCAGTAGGAACTTTATGTGGCACGAGCTCTGTACAACTAAATAGTTCCGTAACAAATGTAGTTTTTACCTATAAATGGTATAAAAACAACACGTTAATTACAGGAGCTTCTTCTCCGAGTTATAGTACCAATCAAGCAGGAAATTATCATTTAGTGGTTTCTTACGGAAGTTGTTCAGTGACTTCAAATATCATTAATTTAGAACAAAACAGCATTTCTGCAACATTAAATGTTCCGACAACAGCCATTATTATTCCCGGAGAAACAAAAGTCTTAACCGTGACGACCAACGCGGTGAACCCTAGTTTTCAATGGTATCGAAATAATGCGATTATTACTGGGGCAACATCGGCAACATTAAATGCAACAACCGATGGAACATATAAAGTAATTGTAACACAAACAACGGGTTGTAATGCGACAAAAGAAGCAAGTTGCAACCTACTATATCCAAGTTCTTTTGCCGTTACTATTGCTGCAGATGCTAATTATACATCTTGCAGTAGTGAACAAGCCACCCTTTCCATCACTAGTTTCAATGCTATTGCTGGAACAGAAACAATTTCTCTTTTAGGAAATTCATACAACTATACGTATGAGTGGTATAAAAATGGCAGTTTGGTTTTATCTTCAACTGCAATGACCTATTTGGTTTTATCTTATATAGAAAATGGAACGTATGAGCTACGCGTAGTGATTCCACAATTTAATCAAGTTATTTCAAATGAAGTGGCTATTCAATTAGGAATTGGTGAAGCGTTTGAAGTATCGGTAGAAGGTTTGTTATGTGAATCGGGCGGAAGTGTCGAACTACAATCTAACTTAACAAATCCCAACTATATAGTAGCATGGTATGCAGTTGGAAATGATACCGTTTTAGGAACTGAATCTAATTTAACCGTAACGACTCCAGGTAACTATTATTTAACCATTGCTTTTGAAGGATGTGAATATACTACAAATCCTATCGCGGTTAGTGTGACTACTTCTAACGGAATAAGTTTGAATGTTGCAGATGATTTCACAATTCTAGTAGGAAGTTCGACAGAAGTCATTGCTAGTGGTGCCGAAAATTATACTTGGTTTTTAAACAATCAAGAAATTGGTACAGGAACAAGTCTGTTGGTTTCTACTGCTGGTGAATATACCGTAATCGGAACAATCGGCGAATGTGAATTCACAAAAAACTTCAGGGTAACGAGTATGGAAAACACCAGTCTTGTTATTCCGAATATTATTTCGATAAACAATGATGGAATTAATGATTTTTGGTCTATTCCGAATGAATATGTCAACAAAGAAGAGGTAGAAGTAATCATTTATTCTCCAAAAGGAAAAGTGGTTTTTAGAGCTCGTAAATACCAAAACAATTGGCCTAATACGGGTTTAGAATATTCAAAAAAAGAGCCTGTTTTTTATTATACCATAGTTAAACAAGATGAAATTGTCCAACGCGGTTCGATTACCGTCATTGAATAAATAACATGAAATTAAACGTACTTGTCATCCTATTTTCTCTTTTGCTGTTTGCTGATATGCAAGCACAAGATGGTCCTGTGTTGACTTTTACGATTCCAACCCAAAATAATTTACTATTGAATCGTTTTTTAATCAATCCGACCTTTTCAGCCGTGCGAGAATCTGATTCTTATCTTACGCTCTATCACCGAAATCAATGGATTCAATTCAATGATTCACCGGAACTATACATGCTTTCTTATTCTGGAAAACATGGCGAAAGAGCTGGTGTAGGAATAGGAATTTATCAACAAAATATAGGGATTATTACCAGTTTTGGTGGCATTGGAAATTATGCCTATCAAATTCCATTACATGAAAAAATGACTTTGACTTTGGGATTCAATTTAGCCTATTATTCAAGTGGAGTTAACCGAAATCGAGCCGTATCTAATGAACCAGATCCTGCCTTGATGGAATTACGAAATAACTCGGTTTTGACCTTGAAACCAGGAATTAATTTTTCGTGGGGAAGTTTCGATTTAGGTGTTTATGCTGAAAACATGGTGGATTATGATTTCAAATCAAGTGAGATGATTAAAGAATACAGTGAAAAAACCTATACCAGTCATGTGGTTTATAATCATCAAATGCTAAACCAAGAAGGGCTTTTTGAAGAAGGTTACTTCCGATTAATGCTTCGCGGAAAAATGAATCAAACAGATGATTTTCAATATGGCGGTTCAATTATGGTCAATTTTCCAAAATTAGGATGGGTTCAAGCGGGTGTAGATGATTTTTTTGGTGTTGGCATTGGTGCTGGAGCTCATTTAACTCGAAAACTTTCATTAGGATATACCTATGAACAAGTAATAAAAGAGGGCTTAGTCAATTTTGGACCAACGCATGAAATTACGATTTCGTATCGCTTTGGCGGAAAAGAACATACGACAACAAGCTCTCCAAAAAAGAAAACGGCCGCTGTTTCTGCAAAAACAAAACGAACGAGAACGATTATAATTGAAGAAGAAATAGAGGAGGACGAATTGGAAGAAGAAATTTATGAAGACCTAGCCGAAGAACCAGAAGTAATTGAACCCGCTTTGAAAACCAAAAAAGGAAATGCAAAAAAGGAAACGTTTGCCAAAGTAGAGAAAGAAACTAAGAAAACAGAAGCGGTAAATGCAGAAATCAGTATAGAAAAAGCCGTAGAAATTGAAAAATTAAAAATGACTTTGGATGAAAATAACCTGAAATTATTAGAAATCATCATCAAACAAGATTCTATTGAAAACTTGAAAAAGGAAGATTTTAATCAGAGAATTGAAAACATGTTAACCTATATCAAACGATTAGAATCAACTATTGCAGAAAAAGATTGCAATTGTGAACCAAAAACGACCACGATTATTGAGGAAGAAAAAGAAAAAATTTCGACAAAAACTACTTCTAAAAGTAGTGAACCAAAAAAAGAAGAAAACATATCAACCGATTTAAATAAAAAGTTAAATGCAATGAAATCGACTACTCAAAAAGAAGCGGTTAAAATGCCAAAAACAAAGAAAACAACCCAAGAAATAACGATAGAAAACAAATTAGCAACTTTAACTAATTCCAAAAATGAAAACAAATCTACTAACTCTAAATTCACTTTATCCGATGAAGAAATTAAGGCGTATTATTCGCAACTAACCGACAAAAAAAGAGCTACTGCCAAGAAAGGAAACTATTTGCAGGTAGACAATCAAGAACCCGGATTTTACATTATTGCTAATGTATTTTCTGAACCTTCTTTTGCAGACGATTTTCTAAAAAAGTTAAAAAAGCAAGGAATAGAAGCCAGTTATTTTATCAACCAAAAGAATAATTTTAGGTATGTCTATTTAAAAAAACATTCGGATTGGAGTGAAGCCCTAATCTCCTATTACACGAATGTAGACAACACTTATTTTGAAGAAATTTGGATTATGAATATCAATATTAAATAAAACAAAAAATGAAAACGCCCCAAACGCCCCACTTAAAAACAATTGCCCTACTCAGTTGTTTTTTACTAATCAACTTGATTGCAAGTGCACAAGTTGCTGTTCCTTTTACAGTTCGATATGAACAAAATCTAAAAGGAGACATGACCCTAATTTCGAATAACATTGTTAATAGACAAGACAATTCCGACGGACCAAACGTTCCGTACAACCTAACCGGAAACTCTTCTGCCTACAATGACAACCTCAACATGCGGTATATTGATGTAGATGGCGATGCGTCCACTTTCAGTTCAAGTAGTGCTAATTTAGTGCTTCCTGCAAGTGGTTGTAACAAAATTGTCTATGCCGGATTATATTGGTCTGCAACCTATCGATTCAATAACGGTTATTCTACTTCACCTGGAGATGGTGATAACATTCGATCCAACGATTTTAACCAAATAAAATTGAAATTGCCAGGCGGAAGCTATCAAAATATTACGGGTCAAATTTTATTTGACGGATTCAACAATACTGATTTTGTAGCCAACAGTCCGTATGCTTGTTATGCTGATATTACAAGTTTAGTTACTGGATTAGCCAATCCTGAAGGAGAATATACGGCTGCTAATATTCGTGCCACACAAGGTTTTGTAAACGGCGGAGGAGTATCTGGTGGATGGACTATCTTTTTTGTCTATGAAAATCCAACAGTAACTGGAAAATTTATCACTTCCTATGACGGTTTTGCGGGTGTTAGAGCCACGATTGGTCAAACCGATATTTCCTATTCTGGTTTCACCACGTTGCCTCCACCATTTCCGGTAAGAGCAAAATTAGCTTCTGCTGCTTTAGAAGGTGACAACCGAATTACGGGTGATCAATTATTATTTAAAGCGGCTTCCAATGCAACTTTTACGCCATTAAGCAATACACTTAATGTTGCCAATAATTTCTTTAATAGTAGAATAACCGTTGACAATACTGATTTTATCACGCGAGTCCCAAATAGTTTAAATACCTTGGGTTATGACGGCGATATTATTTCGATTAGCAATCCGTTGAATAATGTGATTCCTAATAATGAAACTGCGGCTACCTTGCGAATTACCTCAACACAAGATACTTACTTTATGTTTTTCAATGCATTTAACATTGAAGTCATAGAACCAGATATTAAATTGGTAAAAAATGTTCAAGATATTAGTGGGAATGACATTGGTGGGGCCAATGTTAACCTAGGGCAAATTTTAGACTATGTAATTACCTTTCAAAATATAGGAAATGATGATGCAACTAATGCCTCTATTCGAGATATTTTGCCTATCAATACTTCCTTTATTTCTTGCGATTTGAGTGGAGCTCCGGGCGTGACTTACACTCATGATCTTGCAACAGATGAATTGTTTTTTACGTTACCCGATAATTTATTACAAATTGGTGACCCAACCTATACCATCCGAATTCGTGTACAAGTAGCAACAACTTGTAGCGAGTTGGAAGATGCTTGTTCCAATTTAATTCAAAATCAAGCCTATACCACCTACCAAGGTGTTTTAAATAGTAATGTTATTTCTAACGACCCAAGTTTTGCCGGTCTGGATAGTTGTGGATTTGGTCATCCGGGTCCGGCGAATTTCTTGGTTGATATTGATGATTGTATTTTTGCAAATGAAGCCTATTTATGCGGAACAAGTTTACTTTTAACAGCAGCAAATGGCTATGATACGTATACTTGGTATAATGAATCAGGAACAGTAATTGGCAATACACAAACCATAACGGTCAATGCAGTGGGAGTTTATACGGTTGTTAATACAGCAACTCCACCATGTATTGGTATTACACAAACGTTTACTGTTTTACTTTTTGGAGCAACGCAAACCAATCCAGTAATTCCATTTGCAGATGAAGTGGTTATTTGTCCAAATAATGGCGAACAATTGCCTTTAATTTTCCTTTGTGGAACAAATGATAGTCAATTAATTCAAACAGGGATTAGCGATGCCACAAGTATCGTTTGGGAAGTTTTAAACGAAAGTAGCTGTCCTGCTGTAGGCATTGCCAATTGTGCAAACAACAACCCAGCTTGTCAATGGAATCAAGTAGGAACGGGTGCTAACTTTAACGTAACAACCGCTGGACAATATCGATTAACCATTAATTATCAAGATGGTTGTTTTACGCGTTTCTATTTCAATGTGTTTACTAATTTGTTGGACATTCAATTTACCTCCACCAATATTCTTTGTAATACACCTGGAAATATTACGATTACGAATCTTCCGTCTGATTATCTATTTCAATTGGTTAATCAAGTAACCGGAGACATTATCGTTCCTTATCAAAATAGTCCTGTTTTTACAATTAATCAAGCTGGAGTTTATACTATTTTAATTATTCAAAATGGGGTAACAAATGGTTGTGTATTTGAATTGCCTAATATAGGCATTCAACAAAACACGTTTGAGGTAACACTCCTTACTCAAAATACAAATTGTAACGGATTTGGTAGTATTCGAGCCCAAGTAACAGGTGCTCCTCCTCAATATACCTTTACGATTACTAGTCCGATTTCTATTTCAAGCGGATTAGTTACTGATAATGATTATACGTTTAATAATTTAAACCCTGGAACATATACCATTACGGTAACGTCCGAAGATGGTTGTACATTTACAGGAACAGCGACCATTCTTGACCAAAATAATCTTGGAGTCACCGCTGTTGTAACACAAAACATAGGTTGTAACGAAGGAATAATAACCGTTACTGGAATTGGTGGAAATCCGCCTTATTCCTATGCGATTGCAACAATTGATGGTGTAGCTCAAAATCCAACGGCCAGTGATTTCCAAACAGCTGATGAGTTTATTATCACTACACCTGGAACCTATACGTTTATTGTGGTAGATGCAAATAACTGTCCAGCAACATCTAATCCGGTAACGATAACTATTTCACCTGATGTCGTTTATACGGTTGCAGTGCAAAATGTGCTTTGCTATGGTGGTACAAATGGTTCGATTATTTATACCATAACAACTACAAACGGTTTTGCGGTAACCTTTGAATTACTAGATGCCAACGGAATAGTAATTGCGAGTAATAATTCAGGAATTTTCACCAATTTACCAATTGGAAATTATTCTGTGAATATTCTTCAATCACAAGGAAGTACGTCTTGTACTTTTACAGAAGATTTTACAATCACCGAACCAAGTCCAATTACTGGAGTTGCGGAGATTACTCAAAATTTCACGTGTATAACCAATGCGGGTTCAATTGGAATTCAAACAGGAACAATTTCTGGAGGAACAGCTCCATATTTATATAGTATTGATGGTGTAACATTCGGTTCGAATACTACATTTACAGGACTAACATCAGGCAATTATACTATTTATATTCAAGATGCAAACGGCTGTGTAGTTACTACAAATACTATTGCATTAGTTGCTCCAAATCAAATTACCGATTTAACTTTTACAGCAACCGCATTAACTTGTCCAGCACAAGTTAGTACCATAACAGTCACTGTGGTGGGCGGAACAGCTCCGTTTAGTTATCAGATTATTGCTCCCACTGGACAAACAGTAAACAATGGAACAAATCCTGTTTTTACTAATTTATCAGCTGGAACGTATACTTTTGAAGTAACCGATAGCAATGGCTGTTCTTACCAAGAAACCTACACGATTCAACCACTTCCTATTATTGATGTCGTAGGACAAACTATAAGTAATGTAATTTGTTTTGGAGCGAGTGATGGAGCGGTTACTTATACCGTTTCTAGTTTAAATCCGTACAACTACCAAGTTACAACTACGGCGGGCACAATTGTGTCTTCTGGAACAAGTTCAACGTTAGGCTCTATTTCGTTAACGGGATTACCAGCTTCAACCTATACTATTTCCATTACGGATACCGTAACCAACTGTACAGATACCGCAACCGTTGTTATAAATGCACCCGCTACGGCCTTAAGCTTATCCCTTACTGTTTCGCCAATCACTTGTCTTGCCAACGGAAGTGTACTTCTAACTGCAACTGGAGGTTGGGGAAGTTATCAATACCAAATCACACAACCGAATGGAGTGATTGTTGGACCACAATCAAGTGCAACATTTACCAATTTAACACAAGCTGGAACCTACACGGTTTCGGTAAACGATATTAATGGATGTATTGTGAGCAGTACATTTAACTTAACTACGCCTTCTAATCCTGTTGCTGCTATTGCATCGTCATCCGATTTATGTTTTGACGCTAATGGGGCTACATTAGTAATTTCGGTAACAGGTGGTGTAGTTCCTTATACGTATAGCATTAACGGTAACCCTTCGCAAAATGCGAATACCTTTTCCAATTTAACACCCGGAAGCTATACTATTGTTGTGGTTGATGGCAACGGTTGTTCTACCACTATTTCTCAAACCATTCAACCGCAATTAAATGCAGCAGCTTCATTAACGAAAGGTTTGGATTGTACGACTTCTCCCAATGCAGAAATTGAAACGACAATTACGGGCGGATTAGCTCCATATACCTATCAAGTTTCATTTAATGGAGGTGTATTTGGTACTTCAAATACAGTTGTTGCAACTAACTTTAACTATCAAACGGCAACTGCTGGTACTTATCAATTTTTGATTACCGATGCACAGGGTTGTGTATTTACTACTTCTATTATAACTGTTAATCTGTTAACGCAACCTGAAATTACATCTGTTGTAGAGCTACAAAGTATTTTATGTGCCGGTGGAAATAATGGTGAAATAGAAGTTAATATCAACACTGCAATGGGTTCTGCTCCTTTTGTTTTAGAAATCATCAACACCACAACGGGAGTGAATTATGGCACCCAAACATCTGGATTAACGGCTGGAGTTTATCAAATAACTGTAACAGATGAAAATTCATGTACCGATACTTCTTCTATCACATTAACAGAGCCAAATCCAATTTCGTTTACGGTTTCAACGGTTGATATTACCTGTAATAATCCAGGTGGTACTTCGTATGGAGAAATTATTGTGCAAGGTGTGACTGGAGGGACTGCTCCTTATACGTATATCGTGAATAATAATTTTGGTTTTGTAGGAAGTTATTCAACAACCACGAATGAAAACCATTCTTTTCAAATCTTGAATTTTGGTATTTATAGTGTTGAAGTAATTGATGCAAATGGATGTAGCATGATTTATTCGAATATCATCATTGCTTCGCCGCCAAATGATTTAATTATTGACGTTTCTACTTCCACCTCAGACTGTGTGAATGGCGGAACAGCAATTATAACAGTAACTTCTGCCGTGAGTAGTGGCTCCTTTGAATTTGCGATTTTGGAATTCAATACAATTCCTTACTCTTTGAATTATCAACTTGCGGATGTAGGAACTCCTGAAACGACAACGTTTATAAACTTAATTCCTGGAGTAATCTATACCTTCGTAGTTCACGATTTAATTACGGATTGTTATTATTTCAAAACGGCTTCTGCTCCAATTAATACACCATCTAATTTAACTTCTAACTTAGATTTCGTTGGAAATGTAAGTTGTACGGGAAGCAATAATGGTTTTATAAATTTTACATTTGCCAATTATGATGCTTCTGCAACTGGTGTTTCGTATGAAATTTTTACCACACAATCCAATAACTCAACAGGAATAACAGGAACTTCTACACCACTTTCAGGAAGTCCAATTACTGTCACGAATCTTGGACCATTGGCTCCGGGAACTTATTATATACTTTTCACCGAAATTGGTGGAACATTAACAGGATGTAGTAGTGCATCGGCTCCCTTTACTATTTCAGAATCGGCAAATTTACTTCAAGTGACTGCCAATGTGAACCGAAATGACAACTGTATTCTAAACAGGGGAAGAATTACAGCGACGGGTCAATTTGGAACAGCTCCTTACCAATATCAATTGGTTATAGCTGGCGATCCAGCACCTACAGCGGGAACTTGGGCTGGTAGTGCTACCAATGTTTTCAATGTTGAAGGAGGAAATTATGTCGTTTACATTAAAGATGCGAATGGATGTATTCAAGCTGCTCCTGTTTTTGTTCCTACGGATCCAAGTCCGATAATTGCTGCAACAGTAACTAATTTATGTACCGCTACACAAGGTAACTTTATTATCGAAGTAAATTTAACTACTGCCGGAATTGCTCCATACACCTTTAGTTTAAACGGAGGAACTTATCAAACACAAACAGTACCTACTTTTACGTATACCAATTTGAATGCTGGAAATTATACAATAAAAATTAGAGATGTAAATGGCTGTACGCATACCGTAAGTGTAAGTATTCCGTTGCCTTTAAACTTAACTCCAGCCATTACAGCTCAAGTATCCTGTGTAAATAACGATGGTGTTATTACCATCACTCCATTTGGTGGAAGCGGTTCTTATACCTATGAATTACAAAACACAAGTGGAACAGTAATTATCGCAGCTCAATCAAACCCAGTTCTAACTGGTTTAGCAGCGGGAAGTTATATTGCTATTGTGAATGATACCACAACAGGATGTTCAGCTCAAGTTCCGGTAACTTTAGAAGCACCAACTCCTGTAAACTTTACAATTGCTAAAGAAGACGTGAGTTGTTTTGGTGGAACTAATGGAACAATAAGCGTTTCTTTACCAGCTTCTAATAATAATCCTACTTATACTTTTATTTTAAATGATGGCGTGAATATTCCGCTATCTCAAAATAATGGAAACTTTGCTGGTTTAGCAGCTGGCACCTATACCATCACTGTTATTTCAGGAAGAAATTGTCAATTACCGCAAACGGTTGTTATTAATGAACCAGCGGCTTTAGTTGCTGCTGCTACCGCAACCGATTTTGCTTGTAACTCATCAAATGGGGTAGAAACTTCTACTATAACCGTGACAGCTTCATTTGGAACCGCTCCTTATGTGTATAGTATTAATGGAACGAATTTCTTTTCATCCAATACTTTTACTATCATTGATAATGGAACAATACAAACCATAACGGTTACAGTTCGTGATGCTCAAAATTGTATTGCAACTAGTACGGTAATCATTAATCCATTACCAACAATTACAGCTGTCGCTACAGCTACTATTACGGCCTTAGATTGTGCCAATAACGGAATTGTAGCCATAAATGTAACGGGGGGTTCAGGTGATTTTACTTTTGAATTATTGCCGTTAGGTAGTGCTACGGCGATTACGCCTGGTGCTGGTATATTCACGGCTAATTTTCCAATAACAACGCCAGGAACGTATACTTTCCAAGTAACTGATAACGAAACTGGCTGTTATTTTATAACAACACCTTATATTGTTTCGCCTTTTAATACTATTCAAGCCGAAATAATTGCTACTAGTCCAGTAACTTGTTTTGGTGATTCAAACGGAACGCTTACCGTTTCAATACTTGGTTACACAGGAAATGTGAGTTATGAAGTAAAAGATTTACAAGGTAACACCGTAGCTTCTGGCAGTGGAACAACACTATTAAATCCATTTGTAATTACTGGTTTGTCTGGTGGAAATTATCAAGTTGTAGTGACCGCTTTGGACAGTCCTTATTGTTCAGCCGTTTCTAATTTTGCAGTAGTTTCATCGCCAAGTTCACCGTTAACACTTGTTGCAAATCAAACTGCAAACGTGACGTGTACAAATAATCTTGGTGAAATTGCAGCAAATGTTACAGGTGGGTGGGGAACGTATCAATACCAATTGGTTAACAATACCACTTCAACAACAGTTCAACCGTATGGGCCAAATTCATTATTTACAGGTTTAGCAGCTGGAAATTATACTGTTTCTGTTATTGACGCTGGTGGTTGTCTGTTAAGCACAACGGTCATTTTAATTCAGCCAAGTTTAATAAGTGCGAACTTAACGGCTACAAATACGGCTTTACTTTGTCATGGAGATACCAATGCCACGGTAACCGCAATTGCTGTGACTGGAGGTCAAGGTGTTTATCAATACATATTAAACACGTATAATGCAGCAGGAACTACTATTGTGTCATCCTCTGGAGGCCAAACTAGTCCAACTTTTGCAGGATTAGGAGCTGGAATTTATAGCATTACCATTACCGATGGATGGAACTGTGATTTTACAACGAATACGGTTACGATAACGCAACCAACGCCTGTAATGGCTAATTTATCACTTACCACTTCGTTAACGTGTTTCAACAATGCAGTGATTACGCTTTCTGCAAGCGGCGGAACTCCTCCTTACCAATACAGCACCGATGGTGTTAACTTTAACAGCACAACCACCTATAACGTTGGTCCTGGAGTTTATCAATATTTTGTTCGTGATGCTAATAATTGTACGGTGGTTCAAACCAATGCGGTAACTATTAATCTAATTCCAGATTTAGAATTAAATTTAAATTTAGATAGTGCCACAGTAAACTGTTTTGGAGAAAGTACTGCTACCATTATTGCCAACGCAACAGGTGGTTTAGGCAACTATTCTTATACACTTTTAGACACCACAAACACAATTTTAGCGGGTCCACAAGCAAGCGGAATGTTTACTAATCTTCCGGCTGGCGATTATATTGTTCGTGTAGATAGTAATGATTGTAATGAAGTTTCATCGGTTATTACTATTACCAATCCATCACAATTGATTGTATCCAATTTAGAGGTCAACCATGTACTTTGTTATGGCGGAACCAATGGAAGTGTTTCCATTCAAACTGCTGGCGGAACAGGAACCGTTCAATATGCTATTTCACCTAATTTAAATCAGTTTTTCAATACGGGAACGTTCAATAATTTAGCTCCTGGGAGTTATAATATCATCGTACAAGATCAAAACGGTTGTTTCATTTTATTAGACATCGAAATTATCGAGCCAGCTGAATTATTGGCTGAGGTTGACCTAACGAGTGTTGTTCAAAACCTTTGTTTAGGTGATAAAGATGGTTCTTTTAACGTAATAATTACTGGAGGAACTGCTCCTTATTCAACCAGTTTAAACAACCAAGACCCAGGTGCTTTTGTAGAAGGACAATTATCGTTTACAGGATTAGTAGGAGGAACGGATTACTTTATCTTCATTAGAGATGCAAATGGTTGTGAAACTATGGCATATATCTTCCTAGATGCTCCAGTTGAGGTAATTCCAGCTATTGAATCAATAGTTTACAATTGCAGCAATAATGTTCCAGGGAATATTGTTACTGTTTCCGTGAATACGGCTGCTCAAGGAAATGTTGAATATGCTTTAGATGGTGGAACTTATCAAACTTCTAATATATTTATCAATGTACCAGCTGGAAATCATACTATTTCTGTTCAACACACGAATGGCTGTACAAAAACAATTGATATCATTATAGATGACAATCAGCCATTAGTAGTTACCCTAGAAAACATTCAAAATGTATTGTGTAATGGAGCAAATACTGGAAGTGTTACTGTTTCTACTACAGGTGGAACAGGAACTATTGAATATGCAATTTCACCAGATTTGACTTCGTTTTCAACAAATAATGTGTTTTCAAATTTAATGGCTGGAACGTATACGATTCTTGTTCGTGATGCAATTGGTTGTAGCGTTTCACAAGAGCTAATTATCACGCAACCCACTATAGTAATCACTACCGTTTCTGCATTAGTTCAAGAACTTTGTACAGCTGACGGAAATGGAAGTATTACAATTTCTGTAACGGGTGGTTTAGCTCCGTATTCAACTAGTTTAAACAACAACAGTGCAGGAAGTTTTGTACCTAATCAATTTACATTTACAAACTTAACAGGAGGTCAAACCTATCAGATTTATGTGAAAGATGCCAATGGTTGCATTTCTTCTATTCCGGTGACTTTAGACGCTCCTGTTACAATTAATCCATCCGTTAATGTAACGTATAGTTGTACAGGAAACGCAGTTGGAAACACTGTTGTCGTTACGGTCAATGATGCTGTAGCGAATGCGGTAACGTATTCCTTAGATGGTGGTGTTCTTCAAAACTCAAATACATTTTCGAATGTAGCCGTTGGCAACCATACTATTTTGGTTAGACATACCAATGGATGTGAAAAAACAGTTGATTTTATCATTTCACCTTCTACGCCAATTCTAGCGTCATTTACTTCAGTGAATGTTACTTGTAATGGGGCAACAAATGGTTCTATAAACGTAAGTGCAACGGGGGGAAGTGGTGCTTTGGCCTATGCTATTTCACCAAACTTAACCAATTTTGGCCCTAGCGGCATATTTTCAAACCTAGCCGCTGGTTCATATACGGTAATCGTTCAAGATGCAATTGGATGTTCAGTTACGTTAACAATTAACGTCACCCAACCTGCTGTTTTGAATGCTTCTTTAGTAACCATGTTCCCAGATTTATGTTATGGAGACAACGTGGGAGCAGTTGAAATTGCAATCACTGGAGGAACAGCACCTTATTCGACAAGTTTGAATAACCCAAACAATTTTGTGTTAAATCAAGTCTTATTTGAAGGCTTAACAGGTGGACAATCCTACACCATCTATGTAAAAGATGCAAAAAATTGTGTTACCTCTTTAGTTGTTGCAGTTGGAGGTGGAGTTAATATTAATATGGGTATTACCATTAATTATGAATGTTTTGGAAGTGCTCAATTTAACTCGATAAAAATTAAAGTGGGTCAAGAAATTGTTGGTCAAGTTACTTATTCGTTAGATGGTGGTCCTTTTCAAACCAGTAATGTATTTACCAACTTAGCAAATGGTAATCATACCATCACTATTCTTCATGTTGATGGATGTTCCTATACCGAATCGTTTACTATTGAGAATTATATCCCACTATCCTTAACTTTAGTAGAAAGTAATTTAAATCAAATTACGGCAACTGCTTCGGGCGGAGATGGTAATTATACTTTCACGCTGAACGGAACGAATTACGGAAGTATAGATGAATTTCAAATTTTTGCTAGCGGAATTTATACGGTCATCGTAGAAGATGGAAATGGTTGTACAGCAGAAGCTCAAATCAATATGGACTTTATCGATATTACCATTCCAAATTTCTTTACACCAAATGATGATGGTGAAAATGATACATGGGTTCCAGAAAATTTAGAAGGATTTCCGAATGCTCAAATTGAAGTATTTGACCGATACGGACGAGTAATTGTTCAATTTGGAAACAAAGGAGAATGGAATGGTACATACAATGGATCGCTTTTACCTACCGGCGATTATTGGTATACCATCACCCTTGACGGTGGACGACAATTTGTTGGAAACGTAACGCTTTACAGATAAAAAATAATTAAAAATAACCAACTTCACTAACCCCAAAATAGTGAAGTTGGTTTCACCAAAAAAACCTACAACCATGAAAAAATTAGCCCCATTTTTCATTTTGCTTGCTTTTTTAAATACAAAAGCACAAGAATTAAACTTACCCGCTTTTACGCAGTATTTGGCAGATAATCCGTTTGTGATTTCGCCTGTTTATGCCGGAATTGGCGATCATGTAAAAATTAGAGCCAACGGATTAGCCCAATGGGTTGGTATCAAAGATGCTCCCAAAAATATGTCATTAGCAGCTGATATGCGAATTGCAGATCGTTCTGGAGTAGGTGTCTATTTTTATAATGACCGAAACGGAAACACGCGTCAAACCGGTGCAAAATTGAGTTTTGCTCACCATTTAGTAATCGATAAGTATGAAGATCAATATTTATCATTTGGAATCTCTTATAATTTAAATCAATTCCGAATTGAGATTGAAAATTTTACAGGCCAAGATATGGCGGTTGTGGACGATCGTCGGTTGAATAACCACAATATTGATGTCGGAACTTTATACCGTGTCAATGGTTTTTATGTAAGTGCAACTGTGGCCAATTTATTAGATAAAAATATTGATGTTTTTAACGATATAGAACCGCTTGAACTTCGTAATTATCAATTGTTTACAGGTTATAAATGGCGAAGCATGTCCAACAGTGATTTTGAAGTTGAACCTTCCCTCTTTTTTCAATATTTTGAAAGTGATAAAAGATCAACAACCGACTTGAATTTGAAGATGCGTTTTTATAACTTTGAAGATTATTATTGGGCAGGTGTTACCTATCGATTTTTGAATGATCAAATGTTAGAGCCTTTAAATATTGGTCCTATGGCAGGGTTAAAAAAGAAGAATTTCTATTTTGCCTATTCCTATCAAATTACGCTAAACAAATTGATTAATTATAATTCGGGAACGCACATGATTACTGTTGGATTAGATGTTTTCCAGGGTATTAGCAACTGTCCTTGTACCTTTTAAAAGAAGAAAAGTATGGGCACCATTCGATTACAAAACATTCGAACATTTTCGTTTCACGGCTGTTTAATTGAGGAAAGTAAAATTGGTTCTGATTATACCGTAAATTTAGAAGTAAAAACCGATATGCGTAAATCATTGGTATCCGATGATTTACACGATACGGTGGATTATGTACTTTTAAATCAAATTGTAGTAGAAGAGATGGCTATTCGTTCTAAGTTATTAGAACATGTAGCTCATCGAATCATTGTTCGAATTTTTAAAGAAATTCCTTCAATTTCAAGAATAATAATTCAAGTTTCTAAATTAAATCCGCCTATTGGTGGCGATGTAGAAGCCGTGACCATTGAAATGGAAGAGTTTAGAAATTAAATTACTTTATTTTATATTTCCTTTTTTGATATAAATTACTTGAGGCAATAATATGTGCTAAAGCATCTTTAGCGAGTTCTTCATTTAATTTAACTGGTGTAAAAATAGAATCTTTTTCTACTCTAAATTGTAACGGAGCTGCATTTGGGTTAATAATAATCACCTCATTATCAACTTTAAAAGCATAGGTTTCATGAAATAACATAATGGTTCTGCCTTTAGTTGAGTCCGGTAATTTTAGTAAATTTCTGCCAGGCATAGGCGAATTAGTAGTAATGCCCGAAAGAGCTAATAAGGTGGTTGGAATATCAATTTGACTCGCCATTTTATCATAAGTAGAACCTTTTTTTACATTAGGAGCAATGATTAAAGCGGGAATATGAAATTTATGAATTGGAACTAAACTTTTCCCAAAGGTTCTCGTGTTATGGTCGGCGATGACAATAAAAATGGTGTTTTTAAAGTACTTTTCTTTTTTAGCTAATTCAAAGAATTTGCCAATGGAATAATCGGCATATTTCATGGCATTATTGACCGTATTTTTATTTTTATCGTATAATTCAATTCGTCCATCAGGAAATTCAAAAGGATCATGGTTAGAAGTTGAGAACATCAAAGAAAAGAAAGGTTTGTCTCCTAACGAAGAAAAATAATCATTGGCTTTTGACGCTAAATCTTCATCAGAATATCCCCAAACACCTTTAAAAGCGTATTTTTTTCCATCATTATCAAAATCGGTTTCATCAATAATGTTATTAAACCCATTTCCATTAAAAAAAGAAGCCATGTTATCAAAATTAGACAATCCACCATAAATGAAACTCGTGTCATAATTCTGTTTGCCAAAGGCATCGGCTAATGTATAAAACCCTTGTTGCGAATTACTTAACTTGACGACACTCTCGGATGGATTGGGTAAAAAACCGGTTACAACCGACTCAATTCCACGAACACTTCTTGTTCCTGAACAATACAAATTGGTAAATAATAAGCCTTCTTGAGCTAATTTATCAAATTCTGGTGTGAGCGGTAGTCCATTTAAAATTCCCACATATTCAGCTCCTAAACTTTCTTGTAGAAAGATGACCACATTGTATTTTTTTCCAATAGAATCTGGTTTTTCGATATGTAAAAAAGGAACTTCATCATCAATAAAATCGGTCACATCCATATACTTTTTAACGCGATTATAAGCTTCAAATTCATCCATTCTACCATACTTCTTTACATTTCCTTCATTCTTTAAAGAATAAGCCGCAAAAGCAACTGTATAAAGCGAGTTTAGCCCAAGCGAATTGGTCATTTGGTCTGAAGAAAAAATAGCATTACTAGCATTTACAGGTCGAATCGTGGTTAAACTCGAACGAGCTCCCCAAAAAATAACAAAAGCTAAAATTGGAAAAAAGAGTAGTTTGGTTTTATAATGAGCTGGTTGTGTATAAAAAACTCTTTTTCCGTACTTGAAGGCAAAAAATAAAGCAAATCCTAAAAATAAACCCGTGATGATTAAAGAGGGTAAAAAGCTTTTTACAAGCATTCCGATAACTTCTTTTGGATAAATAAGGTAATCCAAAAACAAACGATTCGGTCGTGTATCATATTGGTTAATGAAATCTAGGGTAGCCAATTCCATAAACAAAAACAGAAAAAGAAAAAGAATAAAATAGCCATTGAAAAACCAATTCAACTTTGAAAGTACTTTTGATGGTAAAAAAGTGAGTAAAGCGGCGGGCAAAACAGCTAAATAACAAAGCATAATAACGTCAAATCGAAAACCGATGGTAAAAATTCGCCAATAATCTTCGATTAAAGTTACGCGTTCATTGAAAATAAAAAATAAAACTAATCTACTTAACGTGGTAATTATCAATCCTATTATAAAAAAATTTAGTAATGGTTTGAGGTAATTTAGTTTTTTCATTTTACTTAGGAGTCAATTAATTAGCGTGTAAAAGTAGGTGTAAAGAAATTAAAATTATTCTTTTAAAAATTAAATCTTACTTAAAATTCTTGCAATAGTGTAAAATAAATGTAAATTTGCCTTTCAATACAGGGCGTTGTGGCCGAGCGGCTAGGCACCGGTCTGCAAAACCGTCTACCCCGGTTCGAATCCGGGCGATGCCTCTAAAAACCTTCAAGGAAACTTGGAGGTTTTTTTTATGTGAAATTTTTATAAAAAATTAATTAAATGATACTACAAAACCGTCTACTCCGGTTCGAATCCGGGCGATGCCTCTAAAAACCTTCAAGGAAACTTGGCCGTTTTTTTATGTGAAATTTTTATAAAAAATTAATTAAATGATACTGCAAAACCGTCTAACCTATTTTGAATCCGGCGATACCTCTAAAATCTTCAAGGAAACTTGGCCATTTTTTTATGTGAAATTTTTAGAAAAAATTAATTAAATGACACTGCAAAACCGTCTAACCTATTTTGAATCCGAGCGATGCCTCTATAACCTTCAAGAAAACTTAGCCGTTTTTTTTCTTTCGAACTTGTTTCGGAATCTAATATGAGTTTAATTTAGAAATTGAAATGTGTTCAACTTGTGAAAGTTTGCAGTATGTTTGTCATTCTGACGAAGGAAGAATCTAAGAAAGGTAAGTAACAATTTGAATTTATTTTTTATTTCTATAACACCTAGAAAACATACCTCTGAATTTCATTTTATCCGATTAAAAATTGGCAAAAGAGTAAACAAAATGAAAATTGAATTAATTTCATAATTAGCAGCTACTCCTTCATCATTTCCAATTTTTCTTTAATCATTTCCTTTTCCTTCGGAAAGAAACCTTGAATGATTAAAAAGAAACCAAAAACCATTAAAATGACGCTAATCACGCGTTTTATTTTATAAATAATATAAGGTGTTAATCGGTTTTTTAATTGCTTGGCTAAAATTATTTTAATAATATCCGTAATTAAATAAGTGATAATTATCGAGGAAATAAATAGAATAATCCGATTGGGTTCCATATTCATTTTTGGCCCAAAAACGATAATGATTCCGACCCAAAAGCCCAGCACGCCAATGTTGATAAAATTAAGTAAAAAACCTTTAAAAAATAAACCTAAATAATTGTTTTTTGGAAGTGTATCGGCGGTTAGCTCAGGATTGAGTTTTTTATTTTTGTTGGTTTTCTCTTTAATAAAAGATATCAATCCGAAAAAAAACATAATTACACCACCAAATATAAATAAACTCGGATCGTCTTTGAGTTGTTCTAATAATTGATTCGTACTATAATAAGCAATCAAAATAAAAACAATATCACCTAAAACAACGCCAACGTCAAAAACCATAGCCGCTTTAAAACCCTTGCTGATACTCGTTTCTAATAAAACAAAGAATACAGGACCAATGGTAAAAGCTAGTAAAATTCCCCATGGAATGGCAGCAAGAATATCATTTAGCATTAAAAGTAGTTTCAAATTTTAAGTTTTGGGCTTAACCAAAACTTTATAAATGCTAATTTAAAATTTAAAATTCAAAATTAGCAACTTCTTACTTCATTTCTTTGATATTTCCACCAATTACTGTTTTTTGGTTGATTTGTTTTGGACTTCCATAAATATAGACATCGCCGCCTGCACTCACTCTAGCGTCAACAAAATCGGTTGCAAACACCTCTGCATCACCACCAGCACTCACACGAACTTTGGTTTGTTTACTACTAAATTCTTTCGCTTCTAATTCGCCACCAGAAGTAATGGTAATATCTTGATTTTCTGTGGTTCCTTTTACGGTAACTTTTCCACCAGAATTTAATTTTAAAGTCGCTCTTTGTACTTCTAAAACAATTTTAATTTCTGCTCCTTCTTTGGCACTTATTGAAAAAGCAACTGCTTTAATTGGTGTTTCACTGTTTACATAAGAACCTTCGCTGGCTTCTACATTATCTAATTTTTGATAATAAACGGTTGCTTCAATTGTTTCACCTTGTAATAATTTTTTAAATGGCATTCTGATTTTTAGCTCACCATTTTTATTGATTACTTCGACTTCACTTGCTCTTGTTCCTTTAATTTCGACTTTACTTTCATCGGATGGAATTAATTGAACAGAAATTTGATCAAATACCTTTACACCAGTAAAATCTCCAGGATTTTTAGTCGCATTTTGAGCTAATAAGGAAGAAGAAACTAGAATAAAAATGAAGATTAATTTTTTCATAAGATAATTTTATAGGTTGAATGTTGATTTGGTACAAAAACAATACCAATCCAAAGACTTGAATTAATTTTAAATGTTACAGTTTTGAAAATAAATTTTGGATTTACTCTTTTCTTCTAATAAAATGAAAATCTAATTGTTTTTTGACCAAATCAGCATTTTTTACTTTCACATAGACTTCATCACCTAATTGCAAAATACTTTTAGAAACTTCGCCTACTAAGGCATATTGCTTTTCATCAAAAACATAGTAATCTTCTTTAATTTCGCGAACTCGTACCATTCCTTCACATTTATTTTCGATGATTTCTACATAAATTCCCCATTCGGTTACACCAGAAATTACGCCCAAAAACTCTTGGTCTTTGTGGTCTTGCATGTATTTTACTTGCATGTATTTGATGGAATCACGCTCTGCTTGAGCGGCCAAATATTCCATTTCAGAGGAATGCACACATTTTTCTTCATAGACTTCTTCACTCACACTTTTACCTCGATCTAGATAATATTGCAGTAAACGATGGGCCATGATATCTGGATATCGGCGAATCGGCGAGGTGAAATGCGAATAATAATCGAAAGCTAAACCATAATGACCAATATTTTCTGTAGAATATTTAGCTTTACTCATGGTTCGAATAGCCAGGGTATCTACCAAATTTTGTTCTTTTTTACCATTGACTTCACTCAATAAATTATTCAGGGATTTTGAAATATTTTGTTTTGATTTTAAATCAATTTTATAACCAAATTTTGCAATCACGGTTTGTAAATTAATTAATTTATCTTCATTCGGTTCATCGTGAATTCTGTAAATAAACGTTTTCTTTTGTTTACCAATGAATTCAGCAACTTTTCTATTCGCTAAAAGCATGAATTCTTCAATTAAATGATTGGCATCTTTAGAAACTTTAAAGAAAACACCAATTGGTTCTGCGGCTTCATTTAAATTGAATTTTACTTCCACTTTATCAAATGAAATTGCTCCATGAGCCATTCTTTTTTGTCTAAGAATTTTGGCTAATTCATCTAATTTCAAGGTGGCTTCTACAACTTCTTCTGAAGCTTTAAAATCTTCTCCGGTTAACGAAATAGCAGCAGGAATAATTGCTTGCTTTGTTTCAATAATATGCTGAGCTTCTTCATACGCAAAACGTTGGTCTGAATAAATCACGGTTCGTCCAAACCACGAATTTAAAACTTCTGCTTTAGGCGAAATTTCAAAAACAGCCGAAAAAGTTAATTTATCTTCATTCGGATTTAACGAGCACGCATCGTTACTCAACACTTCTGGAAGCATAGGAACGACTCTATCGACTAAATAAACCGAAGTGGCTCTACTATATGCTTCTTCATCTAAAATGGTTCCTTCTTGCACATAATGCGATACATCGGCAATATGAATTCCTATTTCATAATTTCCGTTCGCTAATTTTTCAAAAGATAAGGCATCATCAAAATCTTTCGCATCTTTTGGATCGATGGTATAGGTAAATGTTTTTCGCATGTCGCGGCGACTATCAATATCGGCCTGAGTTACCTTTGTATCAATTTTACTTGCAAATACTTCTACTTCAATTGGAAAATCATAGGGTAAACCATATTCGGCTAAAATGGCATGAATTTCGGTATTGTGTTCTCCTGGTTTTCCTAAAACTTTGACTACAGAACCAAATGGTGAATCAGCTTTTGTTGGCCAATCTTCCATTTTTACTAAAACGACATCGCCGTGTTCTGCCTCGCCAATTTTATTTTTTGGAATAAAAATGTCAGTGTACATTTTGGTATTTGCCGTCGTAACAAAAGCAAAATTCTTTTGAATGTCTATCACACCCACAAATTCTGTTTTGGCTCGTTCTAACACTTCTAACACTTCTGCTTCTGGCCTTCTGGAGCTTCTACGGTTGTAGATATAGGCTTTGACTTTATCGTTATCTAAGGCGTGGTTTAAATTGATAAAAGGTACAAATACATCTTCTTCCAATTCATCACAAACAAAATAGCCTGTTTTACGCGAAGTCATATCGATGGTTCCTTCATAGTATTCCGCTTTGGAAACCATTTTGTATTTACCATTTTCTGATTCGTGAATTTTATCTTGTGCTTTTAAAATTTTTAAATCACGAATGATTTCGTTTCTACTTTTGGTATCACTTAATTCTAAAAAAGCAGCAATTTGTTTGTAATCAAAGGATTTGCTTGGCTCTTTAGACAGAATTTTAAAAATTTGTGCGGTAAAATCTTTATTTTTTTTTCCTATTTTTCTAGGTTGCTTACTCATAATTCATTTCTAATAAAGTTGAAAATTACGAAGAAGATTTCAAAAAATAGAAAATTACGAAAAGATTTATCTTAAAAATATCGTTAGTTTTTTATAAATTGTTCCGTAATCTTTTGTGTTCCATCTCGAAGACTAAGAAAATAAACACCTGTTTTAATAATCACCACTCTTTATTAAAATGAAGAAATCATGCGTATTTTGATAATAGATTTATCTATTTTTAAAAATTATCGTCTAACATAAAAAGTATTTAAAAAACCAACATTCACTATCTTTATAAAAATTTGATAAATGAAAGAGTTCATCACCGTTGCAATTTTTAATTTACCTTCAGAAATTGCAGTATTAAAATCAATTTTAGAAAACGAAGGAATTCCTTATTTTTTTGAAAATGAAACCATTGTTTCGATTGATCCTTTTGCGAGTATTGCTTATGGCGGTATTAAACTAAAAGTGCATCCAAGCGACGTAACACTTGTTCAACAAATTTTAGATAACTTGGATAGTCATTTACGAATTGTTGAATGAAATGAATCCAAACAAATTTAAAAATGAAATAAAGTTGTCAACATTCATTAAAAACAAAAACAAAAAATCTTTAAATAAATTTATTTCATGGTGGTTATTATAGCCTGTTAATTTGTACTAAAACTTTCTACTTTTAAAACTTGAAATGAATTTAGACTTAGTTTTACAAATTTATCAACAGCTTATTGTTGAATTAAAGAATTGATACTGATGCTTTTTTTACTTCTTATCAACAGTTGTTAACATCCAAAAAATAGTGAATTAGCGGCATAAGTTTTTCTATTTTAATTGTTGAAAACTAACACTTACTAGTTGATAAATTTTATGTAAATAAATCTAACTAAAGTAGTTTATTTCATTTCAATTTTTGATTAGAAAAAATTTCTTAACTTCTTCAAAATACTTCTTAAATTCTATCTTGATTTATTAACAATCAATGTTAATTTAAGTTAACCTCACTATCAAGCGATTAAGGAATTCTATTAACAATGCTATTATTTAACAATTTAATTTAGTTAAAAAATTGATTATCAATATTTTATGATACTATTCTATTTTAATACTTGTTTATTACTCAAACCAATTTCCATAAAGCACGAAAAGTTGCTTTTATAAATAACCACTTTGGTAATTGTAACATCACTTTTAAATCAGAATAAAAAGTACCTTCTTCATTCAAGAAAATAAAGATGTCTTGAATTTTATTTTTTTGAAAGAGCATCCCAAAAATTTCTGCTCCTCTTTCATTGTTTTTATATAATACTTCCAACAAGATTAAATCGTAGAACCAATACCGATTTCGTTTTGAAAACTGATTTAACTTTTTATTGGTTTTTAAAAATGAAACGAGATCTTTTGATTTTTTTACACTATTATAAAAAGTAAAACCAGTACTCGCTTTGGTCCATCCGCCAGCAGTGCCAATAAATAAAACACGAGACGTATTTTGTGAATCAAACCGAAAGCAAGACATCGGAATATTGCCCGATTCTTTCTCACTAATTTCATAATCTGTAATTCCTCTATTTTTTAAATAGCGAGCTATTTCTTGTTCATAAACTGATTTTTCTAATAATTTTTCAGAAAATAAGGTATATTCAAACAAGGCTTCATTTGGAGAAGTGGGCAAAACATACATAAATCGTGTATTTCTTTTTTGTTCTATCGTAAAATCCATAAATTTCACTACCGTATCATCAAATAATGGCTCTTTGCTTTTGATAAACCAGCCTACAAAATGTTGTTTTAAATACGGATATTTTGTTTGATGTAAAAGTCGCTTTGCATCAAACAAACTAGTGAGTAAAAAGGAAGCGGTGTAATTCGATTGTTTACCTTGCACCAAAACAGACTCGAAATTGGTTTGCCAATCGATAATCTCATCTGTAAACAAACTAAAATTACTTTTTTGAGCGATCAAATCATAAACCAAATCATAAAAATCTTTACTCCGAATCATTTTATAAAAAAATGGATTCATGTTGAAAACGGCTTCAAAATCATGATTTCCAATAAAAGCAGTATCCCATTTTTTGGATAAAATAGTAGTAAACTCGCCATTTTCCTCTTCCCAAAAACACCAGGTGCGGTCGTTTTTATTTTTAAGCTCTTTATCAATAATCGCAATGGATTTATTATCAAACCAAGGGTCATTTGCCATTCGATAAGCGGTGAGTAATCCAGCTAAACCAGAACCAAGAAGGATATAATCGTATTTTTTCATATAGATAATAGACTGCTAATTTGCTATTTTATTTAATCAATGAATCAGCGGTAAAAATTAAAATGTATTATTAAATTTTTTAAAAATCGATTCCAGAATAGGGAAGTGCGGTCCAAAAAACAATGGATTATCATTAAAGTAACAAACCTGACCGTTAAATTTCATCCTTACCTTATTGATTTTGATTATTTTTGTAAAGATAAAAAATAACAACACAACTACTCATGAAAATAGCCATTGGAAATGATCACGCTGGTCCAGACTACAAAAAAGCAATTATTGAATTTTTAGAAAAACAAGATCACGAGGTCATCAATTACGGAACCGACTCGGAGGCAAGTGTGGATTATCCTGATTTTGGTCATCCCGTTGCTATTGATGTTGAAACTAAAAAAGTAGATTTCGGAATCGTGATTTGTGGCAGCGGAAACGGCATTGCAATGACCGTTAATAAACACCAAGGCGTTCGTGCTGCTTTGTGTTGGACCAAAGAAATTGCCGAGTTAGCACGACTACATAATGACGCCAATGTGATTAGTATTCCAGCTCGATTTACCTCAATTCCGCAAGCGGTTGCCATGGTTGAAACGTTTTTAAACACTGCATTTGAAGGCGGAAGACATCAAAATCGTGTCAATAAAATTGCTTGTCAATAAATCTAAAAACTAAATGTCCACCAATCCCAAAATCCATAAGCATCATGTAGAAGGAAAGAATTTATTCTATTCTATTCTGCTTAATTCTGTGATTACTATTGCCCAAGTTATTGGCGGAATCATTTCGGGCAGCTTAGCGTTGATTTCGGATGCGTTGCACAATTTTTCGGATGTACTTTCTTTAATTTTTAGCTTAGTAGCTCATAAATTATCCAGAAGAAAAGCTTCTACAAGTCAAACTTTTGGATTCAAGAGAGCGGAACTAATTGCTGCGTTTATCAATGCTTCTACGTTAATTATTGTAGCTTTTATTTTAATTTATCATGCGGTATTTAAATTAATGAAACCTGAGCCAATTGACTCCGATTTGGTTATTTGGTTAGCCTTTTTAGGAATTGCGGTCAATGGGTTTTCTGTTTTATTATTACGAAAAGATGCGGCTCATAACTTAAACATGAAATCGGCTTATTTACATTTATTAACCGATATGATGGCTTCTGTTGCTGTATTAACTGGTGGATTATTAATGAAATATTACCAAATTTATTGGGTTGACAGCGTGATGACCTTGCTTATTGCCGCTTATCTAATTGTTGTTGGTTTTGATTTATTTTTAAAATCTACCAAAATGCTAATGCTTTTTACGCCAGATTATTTAGATATTAAAGAAATTGTTCGCGAAGTGCATAAGATTGAAGGAGTAAGGAAGTTGCACCACATTCATGTGTGGCATTTAAATGAAGAAGAATTGCATTTGGAAGCTCATTTGGATTGTGCTGAAAATATCAAAATGAGTGAATTTAATAGTTTATTAGACGAAATTGAAGAAGTACTTTATGAAAAATTCAACATCAATCATGTGAATATTCAACCCGAATTTCAAAAAGTGGATCCAAAAGATTTTATTGTGCAGGATTAGTTTTTTATAAGAAGTTTCAATTTTCCTATATAATTATCTAATAAACTTATTTATATCAGCATAAATTTTTTCATAAGTCAAAAACTTAGATACATAAATAATATCAGCATTTTTATTAAATAAAATTAAATTATCAGAGCCATAAATTATTTCAGACTCATATTTTTCATTGATTAATTCTTTGATAAAACCTTGGAAATTTTTATAATTTGATTTTTTTACCGTTTTAACAATAATTTCACCAAACGAATAATTAAATAAATATCCTTCAAAATTATATTTTTCTTTAAATTTATTTTTAAATTTTTGTAAATCAGCATTTCGATCTTTTGAAAGAATAATGATTAATAAGTTAATATTATTAACATGAGTAAACTCAATTATATTTTGGAAATTCTTTTACACAAGGAGCACACCAATCGGTATATGTATAGATTATACTAAACTCTTTATTAGAATTTTTAATAATTTCTATTATCTCATTTTCAGTTACTTTATCCTCAACCTTAGTATTTTGTGAATTTGTAAAACCATAATTGAGACAAAAAAGCATTATAAATAAATGTTTCATATTTGAAGAATATTTTATTTTCATACCTTTTTTACCAAAAAAAAATTTTTACAATGTGAAAGTAAAAGGAAAAAAACATAATGCCTATTTATTTTCATCAATAAATTTTATGATTTCAATTAAATTTACTTTGCCATCGAATCGTTTTAATATTTTTCCATTTTTAAGAACAATTGTTCTTGGCAGTTCATCAATTATTATAGTCTTATTATCATTAAAAAAATCTTTTAGTGATTTTTTATATTTATAGTCGACAACAGAAGTTTCCTCCCAAGAGAAATTATTTTTAGTATGAGCCTCAATAGCTTTTAGTGTATCTTTATCATAAGAAAAAGATATAAAATTTATTTCTGTAGGATACTTCTTTTTTAGATTATTTAATAAAGGAATTTCCTCAAGGCAAGGTTTGCACCATGACGCCCAAAGATTGATTACAACTAATTCTTCTTTTTTAATAAAATTCGAATAGGTATAACTGTTTTCAACGTCATTATTAAAATTATATTCTACATTAAATTTATCATTATTTAATACAAAAAACAAACTTGTAAAGAATAGTATTAAAAATATAATAATTATAGTTTTTTTCATTTTTATGATATTTGTTAATGTTTAGTTATACCATCATCAAATTTTTTGATGATGGTATTATAAGGATTTTAAATTTATGAAGGATTGATAATAATGTTAACTTTTATAAATCTACCATTACTTCCATTTTCAATATTATATTCACCGTCAACCACTTTAAAAGTTTGCCCTTCATCTGAACCTATAGAACTTTTACTTATCTTTATTTTGGTAAGTTTTTTTTGATTAATTTCATCCAAAACACTTATATCTAGTTTTTCTACATCAATATAACCAAAATCTTGAATATTTTGCTTTGTTCTATTTCCCCAAGAGCAGTCATATTTTGGAGAATGAGCTGAAGTACTCCAACAACAGACAGTGGTACTAACCGAAATAATACCAAAACTTATACCAACATCAAAACATCTTACTTTAAAATTTTCTTTCTTGACTTCAATTTTCTTTAAATCTTCTTTAGCAGAAACAAAATGTCCAATTAAAATAAATAGTAAAATATAACAATTCTTTTTCATAATTTTGTATTTATTAAGTTAATGGCAGTCTTACTATGTCGTCGAAAACATTTTAAAAGTAAGGCTGCTTTTTTTTGTTTGTTTACTCGTTCAAATTGTTGTTTAACAAACTTCAATATACAACAACTCGTTTCTAAAAAGTACCCACAAAAAACTAGAAAAGCATTTTTTGTTTAGTGTTACAAGTGGATGGTTAGTCCTTTTAAACCCTTATAAATTTAATTATTCCAAATGTAAGTAGTTAAAAATGAAAAACCTAGTCAGAATCTGACTAAAATCAACACCCAAAATTTGTAGGAATCATTTTTTTTTTTTCTACTTTTGGAAGGCCAAAAACATATTAGCCAAAAACATTTAATTCATGTTTTAATTCAGTGCTATGTCATCCAATACCTTACAAAAAATCCGTAAATTTAGAAATGAAAAAAATTTGTCACAAGAAGTTGTGGCAGAACAAATTGGTTGCTCCCAAAGTCTTTATGCCAAACTCGAAAACGGCAAAGTAAAGATTAGTTTAACGACGCTTCAAAAAATAGCCACCGTTTTAGGGGTAAATATTTCAACATTACTCGATTGAAATTAATTTTATTTGCTCAGAATTTCAAAAAGTGGATCCAAAAGATTTTATTGTGCAGGATTAGTTTTTATATCCTACTAAAAAAAGCTATATTTCAGTACAATAAAAACCATGATGAACGAAGAAAAACCACAATTTAAGAAACAATATTTTCCAATTAATGCCAATTTGAAAAGCTATCTCGAAAAGTACAAGCGATTGACCAAAACCACAATTTTTTATGATGATTTGCTTCGTTTTCAAGGAAGTATTGCTGTTTTTGACAAAGACAATAAAGATACGCTGTGGGTTCGTCTTTTTTATAACGAATTTGAAAAAGTTGAACTTGATACAAGCTTAAAAAAAATATACACCTTGTTGCATTCGGATGGAGATGAAGGTAGCATGGAATACTTAAACGTCGATTATATTGATTTTTGCACGTTTGGAAATTCAAAGCCATTTCGGGTTAAAATTAGAAATATTTTAAACGATAATTACACGCATTTTTACATCAAAAAAGCAGATGCTTCTCGAATTTTCGGTTTAGAATTAGAACATATTATTTCACCTAATAGCATCAATTTTTTAGTTTTTGAAGATACCTTGATCGAGGAACATATTGTTGGCATTCCGGGCGACATCTTTTTAGAAACTAACTTAAAAGAATGCACCGAACATGAAAAAACACAAATTGCCAAAGAGTTTGTAAAATTTAATGAACGTTGTATGATTGGGCTTTTGGGCGACATGCGTTCGTATAATTTTGTGGTTATTCCGATTTATGATTTTGACCAACGTATTTTTAGAATTAGAGCCATCGATTTTGACCAACAAAGTTATGAAGGCAGTTTTAAATTGTATAAACCGCATCTTTTTAAAGAGAATTTTAAATTTTCGGAATTGGTGCAAAATAAATTAAATCCAAAATCAATTGTTCAATATCAAATAGAAGAACGTTCCATCATTGTAAAACGTTTAATCGACACCAAAACAAGATTTAAACGATTAATTGACGCCATGAAAGCAACTAAATTAGCACCACTTGAACATATTCAACAACTGCAAGATGAAATTTATGAAGTTACGTTAGACATTGAATTCAAAAAAGCCAATTCGATGGGCGAAATTGTTCAAGCCGCCCTCAACTTTATGATTAGAAATTATAAAGTGGAAGATTAGAAATAAAATTTACTGAACTTAATTCAGCATACAATGAACCAAATCCAATTCATAGAAACAGTAAAATGTAAAATTAAATCACTTGTTATTATAAATAAAATAGATTTTCTAAAATAAGCTACCTTGTTATTATATATTTTTGTTAAATTATAAAATAAGACTATATTTGTTATCATAAACAGCGTAAAAATGAAACACTTTACAGCAGGTTATTCTCAAAACCAAGGATATTATAGCAGTTTTCAACCTAATTTCATCAATAGAAAATGGCTGTTAGATGATATGGAAATACAACAACTACTTTCAAAAGCGGACAGGCAAATTGGCCGTTTGGATATGTATTCAGAATATATTCCAAATATAGATATGTTTATTAGTATGCACGTTTTGAAAGAGGCAACACAAAGCAGTAAAATTGAAGGAACACAAACTAATATTGAAGAAGCATTACTAGATATTGAAGATATTGGTTTCGACAAAAGGGATGATTGGGAAGAAGTTCAAAACTATATTGAGGCAATGAATAATGCTATCAAAAAATTAGAAAAGCTACCTTTTTCTTCAAGATTAATAAAAGAAACGCACAAAACTCTTTTACAAGGTGTGAGAGGGAAAAATAAATTACCAGGAGATTTTAGAACAAGTCAAAATTGGATAGGAGGTGCTTCTGTTGCCGATGCAACATTTATTCCACCCATTTATTCTACTATAAACGAATTAATGAGTGATTTAGAAAAATTTGCCCATAATGAAGAGTTTTACATGCCCGACTTATTAAAAATTGCATTAATTCATTATCAATTTGAAACAATTCATCCTTTTTTAGACGGAAATGGTCGAGTTGGTCGCCTACTGATAACGTTATATCTGGTAGATAAAACCATATTAAAAAAACCAATTCTGTATTTATCTGATTTTTTCGAAAGAAACAGACAATATTATTATGATAATTTAATGAACGTAAGGACAAAAAATGACTTAAAGCAATGGTTTAAATTCTTTTTAGTTGGCATAATTGAAACAGCTAAAAATGGAATAGCAACTTTTGATGCAGTGTTAAAATTAAAAAAAGAAGTTGAAGAAAAAATACAAAAAAATAGAAGTAGAACAAATCATTTATTACTTATTATGGAATTTTTGTATCAAAAACCAATTGTTAATGCCAATAAAATTGTCGAAATAACCAAAGTTTCTCAAGCAACTGCCTATAAAATTTTAGATGAATTAGAAGCCATGGAAGTTCTAAAAGAAATAACAGGAAGCAAAAGAGGAAAAACCTATATGTTTGATCATTATATTAAACTTTTCAGTTAACAATGCATGTAAGTTTCACAATTTAAACAATAAAATGACACTATTAGATTTTGAAAAACAAATAGACACAACCATTTTAAACCGTGGGAAAGATTATTTCAACAGTGAAAGTATCGATTATTTAGAACAAATTGAAAAAGGATATTGGGTAGCAAACGTAGTTGGAAGTGACGATTATAATGTAGAAATCTGGATTGAAACCAAAAATACGATTAAAAAATATGCATGTGACTGTGCATTTGATCAAGGCGGCGTGTGTAAACATATTGTTGCAGTTTTATATGCTATTTCAAAAACACACACAATAGAATTAAAATCAGAAACTACATCAAAAAAACTAACTTTTAATACAATATTAAAAAATATTGAACTAAAAGATTTTCAAGAATTTGTGTTGTATTATTCTAAAAAAAACAGAGATTTTAAGCAGGAATTTGAATTCTTTTTTACTCAAAAAAGCACATCGGTTGATATGGAAAAAGTGTATGCCGATAGGATAAAAAGCATTATTAAAAAACACACTTCAAGAGGTTTTATAGATTATTCTTCTTCAAATAGATTAGGAAAAGAACTTGATTCGCTTTTAGAAACTGCAAATCAAAATGTTATTAAGAAAAATTATCGAGATGCAGTAGTTACCTATCAAGTAATTATCAAAGAAGTAAGCAAGGTTTTTGAATATTGTGATGATAGCAATGGTTATATTGGAGGCTGTGTTGAGTCAGCAATTAACGAATTAAATAAAGTGGTAAATGCGCCAGTCTCATTTGAATTTAAAGAGAAAATGTATGAGTTCTTTACTAATGAATTGAAAAAAGAAATTTATTTTGATTATGGAGATTTTGGTTATCATCTTGTAGAAGCTTACGAAGATTTTTGTATCGCTACTCAAAAAACGGATGCGTTTTTAGCATTTTTAGAAACAAAAATTCAATCAAACAAAAATGATGATTATGAGAAAAGGTTTTTAATTCAAAATAAAATTTCTTTTTTAACCAGGATTGGAAAACAAGATCAGGTTCTAAGTTTAATTCAAGAAAACCTTCAAATTCCAGAAATTCGAAAATTAGAAGTGGAAAAAATGATTAAAAAACAAGAGTATAAAACTGCAAAAAAGTTGATTGCCGATGGAATAAAAATTGCCGAAGAAAAAAAACATCCAGGAACAGTTTCTGATTGGGAAAAAAGACTTTTGGAAATAGCTATTTTAGAAAAAGATATTGAAAAGGAACGATTTTTTTCTCAAAAATTTGCATTTGACCGTGGCTTAAATACTACTTATTACCAACAATGGAAAAATACTTTTTCAAAAGAAAATTGGACTAAAACTATTGAAGAATTAATTTTAGGGATTACAAATTTGATTAACAAAAAAAACAAAAAAAACAATTATTTTGGAAAAGAGCATCTATATGCCGATTTGCTTTATCATTTAGGACCTATTTATGTTCAAGAAAATTATCTGGATAGACTTTTACTTTTGGTTCAAAAACAAGATAAAATTTCTAACGTTTTGTCATATTATTCACATCTTAAAATCGAATATCCTCGCGAATTACTTGATAAACTTATTCCGCTTCTCGAAAACGAAGCAGATAGAAGTTCATCAAGGAGTGGGTATAATGAATTAGCAAGAAAAATGAAGTCAATTATAAACGATTATCCAAAAGATAAGGAAAGAATTCTTGAAGTCGCAAGAAAATTAAAACAGAAATATCCTCGTCGTCCAGCAATGTTAGAAGAGCTTAATAAATTGTTTTAGTTTCCTGCAAGGTTTGCAAAACCTTGTAGGTATTATCATCAACACTTCATGACTAAATATTAAAGCAAAATTATTACAAACAAAATGAACCAAATCCAATTCATCAAAACAGTTGTAAACACTGTTGATAAAAATATTGAAGCTACTTTACAATTACTTTCAGAAGATTGTACGATTCCGTTTATTTCACGGTATCGAAAAGACGTAACCGGAAATTTAGATGAAGTACAAATTGAGAATATTGCCAAACTTTCCAAGCAATATGACGAAATCGTCAAACGAAAAGATTCCATTCTAAAAACAATTGAGGAACAAGGCCAATTAACTTCAGAATTAAAATCAAAAATTCAAAACAGTTTCGATTTACAAGAAATTGAAGATTTGTATTTGCCTTATAAAAAGAAGAAAAAAACCAAAGCCGATGTTGCTCGTGATAACGGATTAGAACCATTAGCAAAAATTATAATGGCTCAAAATTATAATGAAATTGACTTTGAAGCCTCAAAATTTATTTCCAAAAACGTCGTAAACGAAGAGGAAGCCTTGCAAGGAGCAAGAGACATTATTGCCGAATGGATTAATGAAAATATTTTTATAAGAAAAAATCTTCGTCGCCTTTTTCAAAGAAAAGCTACTGTAACTACAAAAGTGGTTAAAAAGAAAGCGGAAGAAGAAGATGCTCAAAAATTCAAGCACTATTTTGATTGGTCAGAACCCATTTCAAAAGCACCATCGCATCGATTATTAGCCATGCTTCGTGCCGAAAATGAAGGTTTCATTAAATTAAAAGTCGAAATTGATAACGAAGAAGCGATTGATTTCATAGAAGAAAATACGCTAAAAGGTAGAAATGCATCTACGGAACAAGTCAAAATTGCCATCAAAGACAGTTACAAACGCTTATTAGAACCAGCAATTTCAAACGAAACCTTACAAGAAGCCAAAGCAAAGGCTGATGCTAAAGCGATTGAAGTTTTCGCTGGAAATTTAGGCCAACTATTATTAGCTCCACCTTTGGGAGAAAAACGAATTTTAGCCATCGACCCAGGGTATAGAAGTGGTTGTAAAGTCGTTTGTTTGGATGAAAAAGGAGATTTGCTTTACAACGAAACGATTTATCCACACACACCTCAAAACGAGTCCGGCATGGCGATGAAAAAAATCCGTTCCATGGTCAATGCCTATACTATTGAAGCAATTTCTATTGGAAATGGAACGGCAAGTCGGGAAACGGAATTTTTCATCAAAAAAATTGCTTTTGATAAACCCGTTCAAGTATTTGTTGTTTCAGAAGCGGGTGCATCGGTTTATTCAGCCTCAAAAATCGCACGCGAAGAATTTCCAAGCTATGATGTCACTGTTCGTGGTTCCGTTTCGATTGGTCGACGACTTTCTGATCCATTAGCGGAATTAGTAAAAATCGACGCCAAATCCATTGGCGTTGGGCAATACCAACACGATGTTGACCAAACCAAACTAAAAGAAGAATTAGATAATACCGTCGTTCGATGTGTGAATTCTGTTGGAATAAACATCAACACGGCAAGTAAATCGTTGTTGAGTTATGTTTCTGGAATCGGCGAAAAAATGGCCGAAAACATTGTCGCTTATCGTTCAGAAAATGGTCCATTTGAAGATAGAAAACAGCTCAAAAAAGTACCACGATTAGGCGAAAAGGCGTACCAACAAGCTGCGGCATTTATCCGAATTAAAGATGGAAAAAACCCGTTAGATAATTCAGCCGTGCATCCAGAAGCGTATAAAATTGTCGAAAAAATGGCAAAAGATTTGAAAATTTCGGTAGAAGATTTAATCGGAAATAAAGAAAAAATCAGCCAAATAAAACTAGAAAACTACATCACAACTGAAATAGGAATTCTAGGATTGAAAGACATCGTAAAAGAACTAGAAAAACCAGGTTTAGATCCTAGAAAATCGGCTAAAGTTTTCGAATTCGATCCCAACGTAAAAACCATAAAAGATTTAAGAACAGGTATGATTTTACCCGGGATTATCAATAATATCACCGCTTTTGGCTGTTTTGTAGATGTTGGCATCAAAGAAAGTGGCTTGGTTCATATTTCTCAACTAAAAGATGGTTTTGTTTCCGATGTCAACGAAGTGGTCAAATTACACCAGCATGTGCAAGTCAAAGTAGTAGAAATCGACGAAGAACGAAAACGAATTCAGTTGACGATGGTGTTGTAAATAATTTGTATTTGAGTAAAATACTATCATCGAGTAAAATCGGCTAAAATATTACCAAACATCCTGAAATTAGAAACGGAAAACCTTGTATTATAAACACAAGAATAACTATTTCAGATATTTTATCGTATTTGGCATTAGGAATGACGATAGATGAAAACTTGTCTTGGCGTTTGGTTAAAAATTATCTAACGCTTTTTTAAAAGAAAATCACGTTTCTTCTTTATCAATAAGTCAACCAGCGTCGGATGTTTCAATTTGGAATTATGCAAAAGAAGAAGGTTATACAATTGTAAGTCAAGATGATAATTTTGAAAAAATAATCCATTTAAAAAAAGCACTACCAAAATTTATTTATTAGAACAATTTTCATTCAAAAAATTATCCAAGAAGTTATAAAAAACAAAAAATCCCAAATTGCAACACAAAAGTATTGGAATTTGGGATTTTATAATTTGGAATTTTCTAAATTATTTCTCTTCCTCTTTTTTAGAGTCTGCAGGTTGATCTTCTTTAGCGGCATTTTTAAATTCTTTAATTCCGCTTCCAAGTCCTTTCATTAATTCTGGAATTTTTTTACCTCCAAAAAGTAATAAAATCACTACGATGATTAATCCAATTTGCCAAGGACCTACCATACCTAAGAATATAGCTAATGCATTCATATATTTTAAATTGAGACCACAAAGGTAAAAATAAAAAGCGTACTTGTTTCTATTCCTAACAATTCTTAACTAAAATCTGCGTTAAAATGAACTATTTTTAATTAAAACAGTCTAATTCACGCTTTTCAACGTAGGTTTAATTCCTATATTTGTATACTAAAATTCAATTATGGCTGGAAAACGACTCAAAAGACAGCGACTTAAAAAGCAATTGTTCACAAAAAACAGGTTGGTTATTTTGAATGAAGAAACCTTTGAGGAAATTTTTTCACTAAAATTGAACCTTATGAATGTTTTTGTGGTGTTGACTATTTCTGCCATTCTATTAATTTCTATAACCACTTATATCATTGCTTTTACTCCTTTACGGGAATTTATTCCAGGTTATGCATCCAATAAGTTAAAAAAAGATGCGACTATTTTAGCTGTAAAATCTGATTCTTTAACGGTTGAAATTCAAAAAAACGAATTGTACATTGCTTCCATCAAAAAAATACTGACCGGCGACTTAGAATATGCAAAATTTAATAAAGATTCTATTTTAGCTTCTGAAAATCCTGCGAATTCAAAATTAAATTTGAACCCCACTCCTGAAGAGAAAAAACTGCGGGAACAAGTTGCTTTAGAAGATAAATACAACCTTTTTGAAAAAGCCCAATCTAAAGTAAACTTGGTATTATTTCCGCCTGTTCGCGGACATATTACCGAGAAATACAATTCAAAAAATAACCATTTGGCAGTTGATATTGCGGTGGCAAAAGATACGCCAATTAAATCGGTGGCTAACGGAAGCGTCGTCTTTGCAGAATGGACACCTTCAACGGGAAATGTTATCATTATCAAACATAGAGACGCCATTTTATCAGTTTATAAACACGCTGCTTCTTTAACTAAAACCCAAGGCGACGTAGTGCGAACAGGCGAAGTTATTGCTTTAGCGGGCTCAACGGGTAAAGAATCCACCGGAATTCACCTCCATTTTGAATTATGGAAAGACGGTTTTGCCATCGATCCTTCCCAATTTATAGATTTTGAATAATATGAGTATCAAAGCAATCGCCGCTAAGTTATTAGCCAAGAAAATAAATTCAGATACCCAAAAATGGGCTTCTAACCCTGTCGAAACACAACAAAAAGTTTTGGCTAGTTTGATTAAAAAAGCGGCAGAAACGAATTTTGGAAAAGACCATGATTTTGCAACTATTAAATCACATTACGATTTTGTTTCCAAAGTTCCAGTGCGAGATTATGAGGCGTTAAAACCCTATGTTGATTTGGTTGTAGAAGGAAATGAAAACATTTTATGGCCAGGAAAACCAGTTTATTTTGCCAAAACTTCGGGCACTACTTCGGGAGCAAAATACATTCCGTTAACAAAGGAATCAATTCCCTTTCATATTCAAGCCGCTCGAAATGCTATTTTGAGTTATATTCACGAAACAGGTAAAGCCGATTTTGTCAATGGCAAAATGATTTTCTTGCAAGGAAGTCCGATTTTAGAAGAGAAAAACGGCATCAAACTGGGAAGACTTTCAGGAATTGTGGCTCATTATGTGCCAAACTATTTACTTAAAAATAGAATGCCTTCGTGGGAAACGAATTGTATTGACGATTGGGAAACCAAAGTCAATGCCATTGTAGAAGAAACTTTTCATGAAAATATGACGGTAATTTCAGGCATTCCAGCTTGGGTTCAAATGTATTTTGAAAAATTACAGCAAAAAGGAAATAAAAAAGTAGGCGACTTGTTTAAAAACTTTCAGTTATTTATTTACGGCGGCGTAAATTATGAACCTTATCGTGCTAAATTTGAAAATTTAATAGGAAGAAAAGTTGATTCCATTGAGCTTTTTCCAGCTTCTGAAGGTTTTTTTGCTTACCAAGACAAACAAACTGAAAAAGGAATGTTACTTTTATTAAATTCAGGTATGTTTTATGAATTCATTAAAGCAGATGAATTCATATCAAGTTCGGAAACGTCAGAATCCAAACGGTATACCATTGGTGAAGTAGAATTAGGGGTGAATTATGTACTTATAATTTCGTCTAACGCTGGGCTTTGGGCTTATAATATTGGTGATACGATACAATTTACAAGTCTAAAACCGTATCGCATTATCGTTTCTGGTCGAATTAAGCATTTTATTTCTGCTTTTGGCGAACATGTTATTGGAAAAGAAGTGGAACAAGCTTTAAAAGAGGCGATGCAAAACACAGCAATTCGTATCAATGAATTTACGGTGGCACCTCAAATTGCTCCAGAAACGGGTTTACCTTATCATGAATGGTTTATTGAATTTCAAAATGAACCTGCTGATTTGGAAGAATTTGCTTTAAAAATTGACCAAGCCATGCGAATTCAAAACGCATACTATGAAGATTTAATCGTCGGAAAAGTGCTTCGAACGGTTGTCATCACCAAAGTGGAAACGAATGGTTTTCAAAAATATATGAAATCCATCGGTAAATTAGGCGGTCAAAACAAACTGCCCCGATTGAGTAATGATAGAAAAATGGTTGAGAAATTAATGCAATGATAAAAATTGTACCTTTGCGGGTTATAAATTAGAATTTAATGAAAGAAATTAAAAATATATCGCGTTCACGAGCTCAAGAATCTTCTGCAGCAATCGAACGATTATACATTACGATACGGCATTTGTTTAACCGAGGTTTTTATAAACCAATGGGAATTTCTGGCGAAACCTTGCGAGAGGCTTTACTACAATTACGACCGGAAATTTATGGCTCTATTGCTGGAGAGAAAGTAGAACTCAATGGTTTATTATATGTAATTGAACGTTTACCTGTTGGAATTGAAGAATGTCGATACATTAATTTAACGTCTGACGAAGGTTATTCAAAATCGCATTTTCAAGCTATTGTTCCTCCAAAAAGAAGAAGAAATTGTTACCGTATTGACGAAGAACAAATGAATATTGAAATCACTAGAGGTCGCTCAGATATCTATGATATTTTAACGCATTTGACCTTTATTTTTATCGAATCGCATAAAATTAAAGACAGAATCTTATTAGATGAAAATCAATACGAAGTAACGAGAGATTGGCAAAAAGTTGAATATTATGCTTTACAATCAAAAAAACTAAGTCAAATTGATAAGGAAAAAGCTATTTCTCACGCTTCAAATGTATTAGGTCGAAGTTTTTCAGAAGTTTTGGCCATCTATGATTCGTTTGGAACAACCGATAAACCAGACCGTTTTTTACACGTGATTTATTGGTTAGGAAAATTAGCCTTAGAAGAGATTGTAGAAAACAATAAACGAACCATTACGTTCAGTCCGATTTTACGAGAACGACTTGGGCATCACATTCACGGAGAAATTTGGGCTACTCAAATTAAAGATATTTTAAAGAAAAACGATTTATTAGAACGTCCCATTCACATTATCAGCGCAAATATGCACAGTGTGATGAATTCTATTTTTGCAACTCATGTTTTAAAAACTAAATTTAAAGAAAAATCAGATTTCTTTATTTTTGAGGAATTAAGCAAATCAGGTGCAAATGATGTGCGAAATAAAGTGGAAGAAGTGGCCTTAAAATCAGGAATGATTTCGGTTTTAGATCAATCAGGAACTAATATTGATGTGCAAATTTTTGACACCGCAAAAATAGATTTTTCTAAAACAGCATTTCCATCCGCACAACTTGTCGACCAAAAACCAGTGCTTATCGTAATGGATTATGCTTTTGGCGAACAAGCTTATGAAACGATTGATGAATTATTAAAACCGTATAAAGAAGGTAAAAGTAAAGTAACATTTTTAAACGTCGCTTCCGTTTCTATTATGGGAAAAGCAGGTATTTTGCAAGGTGGAAAAGGCGATATAATGATTCCATCTGCACATATTAATGAAGGAACAGGCGATAATTATCCATTTCAAAATGAATTAAATGCAGCCATGTTTGAAGGAAATGGAATTCCTGTTTTTGCAGGACCTATGGTTACAGTTTTGGGAACTTCGTTACAAAATAAAGATTTGCTAAAATTCTTTCACGAATCTACTTGGGGCGTAATCGGATTAGAAATGGAAGGTGCATATTATCAAAAAGCAATACAGTCGGCTTCTAAAATTAGAAAAAGTATACCAGAACATGTTAAGGTTCGCTATGCTTATTATGCTTCAGATAATCCGTTAGAAACAGGCAGCACGCTAGCTTCAGGCGGTTTAGGAACTACCGGAGTTAAGCCTACTTATTTGATTACAATTAAAATATTAGAACAAATTTTTAATTCAAAATAGAAAATTATGAGCTCAAACTCATCTGCTGACCAGGAAATTGATTTAGGTCAAGTATCCAGAAAAATTGGAAAAACGTATAATTCTTTTTTAAATTGGATTTTTAGAGGGATATTATTTGTTAAACGAAACCTTATTTTGATTGTCATTTTGTTTGTAATTGGAGCAGCTTTAGGCTTTTATTTAGATAAGAAAAGCAATTCGTATGACCATCAAATTATTGTCAATCCAAATTTTGGAAGTACCGATTATGTCTATGCCAAAATTGATTTATTGCAATCTAAAATTAAAGAAAATGATACTGTTTTCTTAAAAGGAATAGGAATTCAAGATACAAAAAAAATCAAGACAATTAAGATTGAACCAATTGTAGATGTTTATCGGTTTATTGGGAATAGTACCGAGAATTTTGATATGATTAAATTATTAGCAGAAAATGGCAACATTGACAAAATTGTTGAAAATAAAGTAACGAGTAAAAACTATCCTTACCATACGATTTCTTTTTCCACGTCTAAACTTTCATCTAACGAAAAAACAGTTAATCCTATTTTAAATTTTTTGAATGACAGCGATTTTTATCAAGCCGTTCAAAAAGAATATGTCAATAATGTTAATGAAAAAATGAAAGCAAATGATTCTATTATTTCTCAAATTGATGCGTTAATGAATCAGTTTAAAAATAGAATTAGTGGCAGTCAAAGCGATAAATTAGTCTATTATAATGAAAATACGCAACTTAACGATGTGATTCAAACCAAAGATAAACTAGTTCGTGAACAGGGTTTATTGCGAATTGATTTAGTAAGTATTGATAAAATAGTGAAAGCAAACAGTTCTATTTTAAACAATAAAAATACAGAAGGAGCAAATGGTAAAATGAAACTAATCTTACCTATTTTCTTTATTTTATTGCTAATGATTTTCACTCGATTTAAACGTTTTTATCTAAATCAATTGACAAAAACAGTCTAAACTTAGAAGTTATTCGAATAAAACAGCAAAGCATGAAAGGAATTATCTTAGCCGGCGGATCGGGCACACGGTTACACCCGTTAACCTTAGCAGTAAGTAAACAACTGATGCCGATTTATGACAAACCCATGATTTATTATCCATTGTCCACGTTAATGTGGTCTGGAATTCATGAGATTTTAATCATTTCTACGCCGCATGATTTGCCTTTGTTTCGCCAGTTATTAGGCGATGGCAGTCAATTGGGCTGTCGTTTTGAGTATGCCGTTCAAGAACATCCTAACGGTTTAGCAGAAGCCTTTATTATTGGCAAAGAATTTGTTGGCAACGATAAAGTTGCTTTGATTTTGGGCGATAACATTTTTTACGGAACAGGTTTGGCCGAACTACTTCAAAACAATAGCAATCCAGAGGGCGGAATTATTTATGCTTATCATGTGCATGATCCTGAACGCTACGGCGTGGTCGATTTTGATAAAGACGGAAAGGTACTTTCAATAGAAGAAAAACCACTAAAACCGAAATCGAATTTTGCGGTACCTGGAATTTATTTTTATGATAATTCGGTACTTGAAATTGCAGCTAATATCCAACCAAGTCCTCGTGGTGAATTGGAAATTACCGACGTCAATAGAGCCTACCTAAAGAATGGAAATTTAAAAGTAAGTATTTTAGATAGAGGAACCGCTTGGTTAGACACTGGTACTTTTCAATCGCTAATGCAAGCTGGGCAATTTGTACAAGTAATTGAAGAACGTCAAGGATTGAAAATAGGAGCGATTGAAGAAGCCGCTTACAAGATGGGTTTTATTGATGCAAAACAATTGCAAAAAATAGCCGAACCGTTATTGAAAAGCGGTTATGGAAACCACTTAATGAGCCTGATAAAAGAAATAAACTAGAAATAAGAAAAATTCCTTTTTTTGCAAATGAGATTTACAGAAACCAAATTGAAAGGTTGTTTTATTCTTGAACCTAAAATAATACAGGATGAAAGAGGTTATTTTATGGAAAGTTTTAACGAAAAAGCTTTTCAAAATGCAATTGGAGCACCCATTCATTTTGTGCAAGACAATCAATCTTTTTCTACCAAAGGTGTTTTACGCGGACTTCATTATCAAACGGGAGAGTATGCTCAAGCTAAATTAGTTCGGGTTTTACAAGGAGAAGTTTTAGACCTAGCCGTTGATATTCGACCAGAATCTGCAACCTTTGGTCAATATGAAGCTGTTGTTTTGTCTGCAGAAAATCAGAAGCAATTCTTTGTGCCAAGAGGATTTGCTCATGGCTTTTTGGTTTTGAGTGACACCGCTACTTTTTTCTATAAATGTGATAATTTTTATAATAAAGAATCCGAAGGAGGAATCATTTATAATGATGAATCCATTGGCATCGATTGGTTATTTAAAACGGATGAACTACTCATTTCCGAAAAAGATAAGCACTTGCCTAACTTACAACAAGCAAAAAGAGCATGGTAGTTTTAGTAACAGGAGCCAAAGGACAATTAGGACAAAGTTTACAATTTATTGCATCCAATCATCCTGAAATTCAATTTGTTTTTACTGATGCGACTGAATTAGACATTACCAATAGCGAAAACTGTGAAAAGGTTTTTGAACAGTACAAACCCAATTTTTGTATTAATACAGCCGCATATACTGCGGTAGATAAAGCGGAAAGCGAACCCGAAAAAGCCTATTTAATTAATGTGGTAGGAGCTCAAAATGTAGCAGCGGTTTGCAAAAAACACGATACGATATTACTTCATATTTCTACCGATTTTGTTTTTGATGGCGATTACTCGAAACTCGGAACGACAACAGGTTACAAAGAGACCGATGTACCAAATCCAACCGGCGTTTATGGACAAACAAAATTAGACGGTGAAATTGCTATTCAGCAAACCTGGAAAAAACATTTTATCATTCGAACATCTTGGGTTTATTCGCAATTTGGCAATAATTTTATGAAAACCATCTTGCGTCTTGCTTCTGAACGCGATAAAGTATCGGTTGTAAACGACCAAATTGGAACCCCAACAAACGCTATAGATTTAGCAGAAGTTCTTTTAAAAATCATCATAACCTACAACCTGCAACCTACAACCTACAACCATTTTGGAATTTACAACTTCAGTAACGAAGGACAATGCAGTTGGTATTTCTTTGCCAAAAAAATAGTTGAATACAATGGAATAAAAATTAATTTAGAACCTATTCCAACTACGAGTTTTCCAACACCAGCCAAAAGACCAGCGTACAGTGTTTTGGATAAACATAAAATAAAAACTACTTTTGGAATCCAAATCAACTATTGGGAAACGAGTTTGAATAAAATTTGATTTTTATTTATCAAACCGTTTTTAGTTATAGTTTTATGATTTTTTTAATTTCTTTTTTACCATCAACTTCCAATTGAAGAATATATAGTCCTTTTTGAAGGGTGCTTATATTTATTTTTAAACCAGTTAAAGTCCCACTTTCTACTAATTTTCCATCAATAGAAAAGAGTTTGAAATCGACTGTTGGATAACTGTGAACAATATATAAGATTTCTGAGACCGGGTTTGGATATACATTAAATTTTAATGGAAGATTATCCGGTATTTTAAACGTGTAGGTACTTCCTTTTACGCTAAAATTATTGAAAGTTACCCTATCACCATTATCTAGTGTCATATTCTCACCATCAAAACGAAGACGCATTTTAAAATTCTGATTGTTATTAACCCCATCAATAGCTGAGAAGTCTATTTCATAGGTTTGGTAGTCATCTGACAAACTAAATGAAGAATTTTCAAGTCCGGCAGTTGTCCATTCTGTTGTGTTTTCAGTTATAGAATAATCAACCAAAATGGTATGAGCTGCATTTTCATTTTTGGCTGCAAATCCCATCAAAATATCCTGATAGGCAGTTGTTGATAATTCAAAAATAAGTTGGTTTTCAAAACCGTCATTTTGGAATGGTTGTTTGATTTGTAAACCTCGCATATTAGACAATTCAAATGGAATTTCATTATTTGCTTCTGGAATATAATTTAAATCGGTAGGACTATTTCTTCGTTCCATTGATGCTTTTCGCCAATTTGGGTGAGTGTTATCAAAAGGATAGCCAGCTAAACAAGACTCGTAACGAAGTAGACCTTGAGAAGCGAGATCAAAAGTAGAATAAATTTCGGTTAGAGCTTCGTTGTTAGGAACATTACTGTCAATTGTCCAAAAATAAATAGGTATATCTTCTACTACATCTTGAGAAGAGACAAAATGAGCCGTTATTTCAAAATCAGTAGCTGGAGTCAGTGTAATTTCCGATTCAGGACTAATAGAAGCTCCTGTCCAATGACTAAAAACATAACCGGGTTTGGCAATGGCTTTTAAAGTAATCGGAATATTTTTAAAATAGACACCATTCCAAGGATAGGGGTTTTCTTGAACGCCTGGAGTAGTAGCAAGAATTTCGATCGTATTGATTTGGATAAAACCTTGCGTTTCATCTAGTACATTTAAGTGAGCTTGTAGGGTAGAATCAATATTAAATTTTTCTAGAATATGATTTCTTTGGTAAGTTGGTCTCTCATTTGAAAATTCTATCATTACATCGATGTTAGACTGCCATTCTTCCATGGAGCCAATCGTGCTCCAACGAAAGCGGTGCTCTTGAATTTCTGCCTCTATACCACTTTTCATTTCATAGATAACACCCACTACGCGTTCAGGTAGAAAAGTAGTATTTAACATATCCGCAAACCGATTTATAAAACTGTTTTTAAAAGTAGTGTTTTCTAATAATTTTCTTAAAACTAAGGTTGACCATTCGGGGTTAAGGATTTCATCGCCACCTGTTGAGGTTGCAAAAGCTAGTGTGTTGTCCTCATAAGATTGTGGCACACCAGTACCACCAAAACCAAAATCAGTATCCTTTAAAACCCAACGCCATCTACCATCTTGCCCATAGGGTGCATCAGGTTGATATTGATCGGTTCTTTTCCGCCAAAATTCAATATTATTGTGCGGCCAATCGGTATTTGCCGCATATATATTAGCAATAAAATGGTCGATGAAATTATCAGGGTCCATTTGTGTTTTTACATAATTATAATGGTCAGTTTCTACAAGATTATGAGTTGAAATATAATCAAACATTGCCATATAATGTTCAGAATCGCCTTCTTCAACAATAGTACCATTATATTCTAAAAAGTCTAAATCGCCATCAATAATTCCAAAAACACGTTCAAAATAATGACGATCAAAACGTTCTCGCATATTTAAAATTCCCCAATATTCTCCATTTAAAAGCGTAATTACAGGTTGGTAGGCTTGGGTTTCAAAATTCATGTGCTTTACCATTCGCTGTATAAAAGCATCTCTAAAATAAGTGGAAGAAACATCATTTCCTGAGTTTCTGAGGATTAATCGTTTAAAACTTGAATAGGAAGATTCATCAAAAAAAGCATGATTAAAACTCCCGCTTCCATATTCTGAACGAGCATATAAACGCAAGGATTTATTGGGAGAAATACGGGTAAAATTACCGTTGAGTCGTATACCAATATCTTGGTTTAGAATTTCATTTCCATTTTCAAAAAAACTCAAATTAGCTTTTTTTTCAGTTATTTCCCCTTTTTGTTTATAATTTGCATCCGCCCAAACGGCGTCACCGTCAGGATTTTCTAATCGCCAATCGTCAAAGTCTTTGCCTGCTACATAGATTCCGTTATCATAATTAAAAAATTGTGATTCGTCTAAACTGATTGAAACTACTGGAATTGAAAACCGATTTGCTTCTTCGGGCGAAATAAAATAACTGCGAGTAATGGTTTCGCTAGAAAGTGTTCCTTCTTTAAGAGCTTTTGTTCGCACAACGGTTCCTTTAAAAATCGGATTAGTAGGAATGTAAAAAGGAACTTGATGAAAAGTAGAAGAGATGGATGCAATTTTATTAGGCAAGTTACTGCGATCTATAATTTCAATTGGTTCTTCATAAAGCTGCGTAGCATAAGATTGTTCTAGTAATTCTCCAGAAGATTGACCCGGAAATTCTTCATATTGATTTTTATAGAAATAGGATTTTCCATTCAAATTTTCTAGTGTTGGTTCTGAGCCATCTAAGGTATAAATAAGGGTAACTTCAGGGTCAGGATGAGTAAGTGTAAGGGTAAAACCTTCTGAATAAAATCCGGAATCAACGGATAATTCAGGTGGACTTAGAGTATCTGGAGCTCCATCAATTGAATTAAGAAATCCGGGAGTTGGTTCTTGAAAAATTGAAAAGGTAAGCGAACCACTCGGAGCTCTTCCATAGGAAAAATTTGGCGGAATAACGATAGCTGGAATTTGGTCCATCACCGTTCCGTCGGGATGGGTTAATGTGATGGTTTCTCCTCCAGAGCTAATACCAAAGTTGGTATGCAAAGGGAATTCTGGATTTGATCGGTTTTTACTAGAACACCAAACCAAAAGATGTTCACCAGGTTGCATTATAAAATCAGGAAAAACCCACTTAAAGAGGTTTGTGTTGTCTGATAATCCGTAACCCGAAAGGTTTATATTTGCAGCACTCGTATTATAAAGTTCAATCCAATCTTCATAACTACCATCCTCGTCAGTATTTACAGTTGAATTGGAAGTGACAAACTCGTTTATCACGACGTTTTGGGCCTTTGTACTTAAAAAAAGGAATAAAAAGCCAATTAAAAAATATTTTTTATGTGTTTTCATACGTAGATTGTTCAGTCTAAGAATTTTGCAAAAATAAGTAATTTTTTTATAATCAGTTTAATTACAATTAAATATATCCTAGAACTATGCCAAATAGCTTTAAAATGAATACATTTAACTAAGAATATCTTTGCCCTACATTGGTTTTTTTATAGCTAATTCAAAAATTATTCATACGATTTTTAAGTAGGAAAAAAATAAAAATAAGTATATATTTGGGTCATCAAATTAATTTTTATAAACCAGTATCAATCTTGAAATTATCAATAGTTTCTCCTGTTTACAGAGCTGAAAAAGAGCTTGAAGAACTTGTTACAAGAATAAAAAATGCAACACCAACTTCGGTTTTAGCTCTTGAGATTATTCTTGTAGACGATTATAGTCCAGATGAATCTTGGAGAGAAATAGAAAGGCTTTCCAGAATTTATCCAGAAATTATTGGGGTTAAATTAAGTAGAAATTTTGGTCAGCATTATGCCATTACAGCGGGATTAGATCAAGCAACAGGCGATTATATTGTAGTGATGGATTGTGATTTGCAAGACAAACCAGAAGAAATTTCTAAACTATTACAAAAAGCTCAAGAAGGTTATGATATTGTTTTGGCTAGACGTTTTAACAGACAAGATTCTTTCATGAAGAAATTGTTTTCAAAAACCTTTTATAAAACCTTGGGCTACTTAACGGGCTCTAAACAAGACGCAACTGTTGCTAATTTTGGAATTTATAAAAAGAATGTAATCAAAGAAGTTAGTAGCCTTAGAGAAAGTATTCGTTATTTTCCTACGATGGTTAAATGGGTTGGGTTTAAAACGGCTTATGTTGATGTAGAACACGCATCTAGGCAGCAAGGAGAATCTAACTATAACTTAAAAAAGATGCTTAACCTGGCGTTGGATATCATATTGGCATTTAGCGATAAACCACTGCGGTTAATTATCAAATTAGGAATGTCCATTGCCTTTATTTCTATTTTAATGGCGATTTATGCGATTTACAGTAAAATGACAGGCGAAGTTTCCGTTTCTGGTTATGCAAGTTTAATCACGAGTATATGGTTTTTAAGCGGTTGTATTTTAATAACGTTAGGTGTTATTGGTTTATATGTGGGTAAGATATTTGAAGGCGTTAAAAACAGACCACTTTATATTGTTGAAAAAAAAGTGAATTCGCAAGAAAATGACTGAGATTAAAAGATTAGATTGGGATTCGGATTTTTTTGGAATTGAAGTAGGTGAGTTATTCACAAATTCAACAAATTTTGTGGTTAATTCTGATTTTGATTTAATTTATGTAAAATCAGACATTAAAACGGATGTTGAAATTACAAGTTTTGAAAAATCGTTTACCGAAAACAAAGTAGTTTACCAAAAGGATTTAGTACTAGTAAACGATTCAAATTCAGCAATCAAAGAAATTTCAGAAATAGAGTATTCCATCGAAGAACTTTATGAACTAGCTTTTGAAAGCGGAAAACACAGCCGATTCAAATTAGATTATAAAATAGAGAAGCATAAGTTTTTTGAATTATATGAATTATGGGTAGTCAATTCGTTGAATAAAAAGTTTGCCGATGAAGTTTTGATTTATAAAGAAGATTCAAAAATCATTGGTTTTGTTTCTTATAAAATAACCGATACTTTTGCCACCATTGGTTTAATTGCAGTTAATCTGAACCATCAAGGTAAAGGAATTGGCAAAGGATTAATTCACCAAGTAGAAAATAAATTAATTCAAAAAAACATTTTCGAATTACGAATACCAACTCAAGAATCAAATGTACAAGCCTGTTTTTTTTATGAAAAATTGGGTTATGAAAAATTTCAAATAACAATTATAAACCATTTTTGGAAAAGATGATTCCATTTAACAAACCTTACTTAACCGGAAACGAAACGCATTATATTGAAGATGCTGTAAAATCAGGCAAAATTTCTGGCAATGGAAAATATACCCAAAAATGTCAACAATTTTTTGAAGATAAATACGGTTTCAAAAAAACGTTGTTAACCACTTCTTGTACCGATGCACTCGAAATGGCAGCCATTTTGATAAACATTAAAGAAGGAGATGAAGTAATTATGCCTTCTTACACTTTTGTTTCTACAGCCAATGCTTTTGTGCTACGTGGAGCCAAAATAGTTTTTGCAGACAGCAAAAAAGACCATCCTAATATAGATGAAACCAAAATAGAATCATTAATTACATCCAAAACAAAAGCCATTGTCCCCGTTCATTATGCAGGCGTTGCCTGTGAGATGGATACGATTATGGATTTGGCTGCAACGTATAATTTGTTTGTGATAGAAGATGCCGCTCAAGCCATCGATAGTTTTTATATTGGTGAAGATGGCGTAAAAAAAGCATTGGGTTCTATCGGACACTTGGCTGCTTTTTCATTTCATGAAACTAAAAATATTATTTCAGGTGAAGGTGGATTATTAGCAATAAACGATGAACAATTTATCAATAGAGCAGAAAGTATTTGGGAAAAAGGAACCAATCGTTCTTCGTTTTTTAGAGGAGAAGTAGATAAATACGGCTGGGTTGATGTGGGAAGTTCTTTTCTTCCTTCAGAAATTATTGCGGCTTTCTTATGGGCACAATTAGAAAATTTGGATAAAATTCAAAACCGAAGAAAAGAAATTTGGGAAAATTATCACAAAAATCTAAAGGAATGGGCCGCAAAAAACGAGATAAGCCTTCCAATTATTCCAAAATATGCAACCAATAATGCCCACATGTTTTACTTAGTTTGTAAAAATTTAGAACAACGAACAAGCTTAATTGAACACCTAAAAAAGAACGATATTTTAGCGGTTTTTCATTACATCAGCTTGCACGAAAGTCCTTTTTATGCTTCAAAATATGAGGGTGAACCATTGAAGGAAACAGATAGGTATACAGACACTTTGGTTAGATTACCTCTTTTTTATGAATTAAATTTTGATAAAGTAATCGAAGTACTTATTAAATCAGCACTTTAATTTCAATGGATATTTTCTAATTCGTTTATTCAAAATAAAGCCGCGAACCTTTTTCATTTCCTAGTTTTACCACAACCACATCATTAAACATTTTAATAGATTCTTGGTTGGGCCATATTGGCATTTTATTGATTGAATCTTTAAACGTATCAAACTTTTCTTTTGAGTCAATCATTTTATATTCTGCAACATCTGCACCTTTAAAAAAGTTAACAATTCGGTAATTATTACCATTATCCCACATAAAAATAGAACCACCAAAAATTTCAGATTTTCTCAGCCTAAATTTTTCGTGATATTCATATGGAAAATAGCCATAGAAGTAAATTACTTTTTCTGTTGTAAAAAATTCAGGATATTTAGTTTGAATAATAGCATCTATTTTCTCTGCTATTTTTTTATCGTGTTTAAATATTTTATTAGCAGAATAAAAAAGATTTGTAACAAAGTAAATATTAGTAATTACAATTAATATAACCACAATTTTAGAAGCTAATAAAGAGTTTAGTTTGAAATTATTAATTGAAAAAACAAGAATAAAAGCAAAAACTAAATTTGATGTTAGATATAAACGAGGAGGATGATAGCCATTTGTGATAATGGAAGACATTAAAAACGGCAAAATTAGTAGAATTATAAGTGAAATTAAACGAACAAATAGTAGTTTTTTATTAAATACAAATGATGCAATTAAAACTAGACTTGAAATTAAAATTAAAACAAAGGTTTGTGAACCATAATAAAAATTTCCCACAAGATTTTTTAGCCAAATGGAACAAAAATCTAGAAATTGATTGTTTGATTCTCCAGAAATAAAAGAAGAAAGATAGCCACTTCCTTCAATTGGAGGACAAATAATTTTGACAGATAAATAATATAATAATAAGGAAAGTAATATAATTCCCCCAAAAAGGATAAGATTTTTAAATTCATATTTAAAATTAAAGGAATCTTGAAAAGTGCTTTGAAAAAAAAGAAGTATGGCAATTACTACCGGTACAAATATAAATGCTTGATACATTGACAAGGTAAACATTAATAGTAATGCTACAGATAAAAAAACAAACCCTTTTTTTACAATTGATTTTTCATTTATACTTTTCAAAAATAACTCTACGCTCAAAACAGATAATAAAACTCCCAAAGCGGCAATATCGGCCATCATACCAAAAACGACTTGATAAGAGATTTGTGGGAAAGTGATAAATAAAGCACAAAAAAAGTAAGCTTGAATACCCTTAAATTTAAACAAATTAGATAGCCGAATCGCAGCTAAACTAAAAATAAAAAGACTTAGTAAAAGCGAAAAATACTGTAAATGTCCTTTAAACAAATGGTATCTAATTAAATTTTGTCCCCATCTTCCCAGATCTAATCCATAATCAGGAAAAATAGGAATTTCATTGTCAATAGTTAAGGTAAAATTTGTTAAAGCAAAACCATAGGTAATTATGGCTAACAAAAAAGAAAAAGAAAATAATTTATAAAAATAAGTGTCTTTTGCAATTGATGTTGTAATCATGATTATTAAATTTAGATAAATTTGCTATTGAGTTGAATAATTATTTTCTTTGTGCAAGATATAAATTAAGTCTTAACTAAGTTATTTAAAAATAAATGAAAATTAAAAAAATATTTTTTTTATCATTGACTGTAATTACCGCAATAAGCTGTAAAAATGATACCAAATCAAATGACACTATTTCTTCAGATTCAGAACAAAACATTATTTCTGCAAAAGTTTTCAAAGTAACACTAAATGCAATTTCAAAGAAAGATGATGATTTCTGTTTTTTATATACAGAAGACAGTTCTATTGATTTTAAAGAAGGTGTTTGGAAAGAAGTAAAAGGATCTTTAGATGAACAATCAATTGAGTTTCTTTTTCCTGCAAAAGTGCAACCAACCCAACTAAGGTTAGATTTAGGACAAAATCTAGACCAAGAAGATATTGTCATTAAATCGATAAAGTTCGAGTATAATGGAAACGAAAGAGAAATTAAAGGATTTGAAATGGGTGTTTTTTTTAGAGCAGATGATTCAAAGTGTACTTTTGACCCTATAACAGGAGTTGTTAAAGCTACTTCTAAAGAAGGTGTTAGACAAACACCTTCTCTTTATCCGCATGAATCTGTTCAAGCAGCAGAACTTCCAAAGTTATTTCAATAATATATTTTGTGGTTTTATAATTAAGAACTACTTTATTAATAGTGTTTAAAACCCTAAACCATTAATTTTCAACTTGAAATTTAATGGTTTTTTCTTTTTAAATCAACTCAATTAAAAGTATTTTTACCATTCAATCAAAAGAGGTGAAAACTTTTCATAATTTAAAAAACAATAAGCAGGTTCAAAACTTCTCCATTTATGGAATTGGTCAATTGTTTAATTTGCTCACTCCATTACTGGTTGCTCCTTATGTCATTATAATATGTGGTGAAGAAGGATTTGGAAAAGCGGGTATTGGACTTTCCTTTGTTTTTATTCTAACCGTACTTGTTGATTTTGCCTCTGGAATTAATGGTGTAAAAGATGTTTCGGTCTATCGAGAAGAGCTTAAGAAGGTACAGAAAATCGCCAATACGTTATTTTCCATCAAACTCTTTGCGTTACTTTTTATTCTTTTGCTCGCAAGCGGCTTTATCGTTTTTGTTCCGTTTTTAAATCAAGAAAAAGAATTGTACTTTTTGAGTCTCGTTTTTTTGGTTTCACAAGCGTTTAATCCTACTTGGTTTTTACAAGGAATTGAAAAGTTCAAAATCATATCTTTCCTCTCTATTACTGGAAAAATAATGTATATCGTATTAGTACTTCTACTAGTAACTAAAAAAGAAGATTATATTTTTGTCAATTTTTATTTTGGAATAAGTGCTTTATTCGTTCATTTAATCGGAATGGGTTGGTTAATAAGAAACAAATTTTTAGTTTTAAAAAAACCAGCTAAAGCAGACGTTTTGTCAATTTTTAGTCGTGATTATAAACTCACGTTATCTCAATTGTTATTGTCGTTACAACAATATTCACCTATTTTGATTGTAGGTTTTTTTGGCAACAGTAGCTTAGCCGGACAGTATAAAATCATCGAACAAATCATCATGATTTTTAGAACTTATTTACAAGTTTTATTTAACTTTATTTTTCCAAGGGTTTGCTTTTTGTTAGCTAAAGACCATAAAATTGGAATTAAGAATTGGAAGATTTTTAATGGAGCTAATTTTTTATTAATTCTTTTAGCGTGTATCGTTTTATTTGTCTTTACACCAGAAGTGCTGGGCTTTTTTAATGCTTCGTCTATCGTAGAACTCACTTTTTATTTGCGTTTTGCTGCTTTTTTACCCTTGCTTTATGCCGTGAGTATACCGTTGCAACAATTGATTTTAGGTTACAGTTATCAAAAACAATATGTCAACATCACCACGGGAGCAGCAGTTTTTTTAATTGTTACCATTATTGCCATGTTTTCATTTTGGCAATTAATGGGTGTGTTCTCCATTTTAATACTCACCGAAGTGATGGTCATAATAATGTATCTTTACACCCTTAGAACTAAATTTTTTAATAAACCGATTTCATAAATAGTAATGCCGATACGGATTTCAAAAAATAGTTTATATCAAATTCTCTTTGCACTTTGCGTCGCGGTTCCCTATTTAAATAATTATGAACTCACTTTTTTAGTTTGGGGATTTACTGTTTTAGTGACGATACAACGGAGCTACTCCATTGCATTTTTTTTGCAAATTTTGCTTTTCAGCGGAATTTTTATCCTAGCTTTTTTTAGTAGTTTTTTTAATGAATGGACAACCTATAATTTTATTCGGGATGCAACTTATTTAGTAAAACCCGTATTAGGCTTATTAATTGGTTATCAATTGTGTAAGTCTAAATTAGAAAATCCACTTAAAACAGTTATTTACACCGGAATTCTTTTAGCCATCATTCATTTATGGATAGTGTTTTACGGAATTACCTTTGTGGGTTTTAGAAACATACATCAAATTCGTACGTATTCTGGCTATTTTAGTGATTATGAGGTTTATGTGATAATTCTTGTGATTTTTCACCGTGATTTTAATTTGGAAATTTCACCAACGCAAAAAAGATGGTTTCTTACAATCCTTGTGTTTTCTTCTTTGTTTTATCTTTCACGAACCAATTTTATCCAATTCGGAATTTTATATTTGGCTCTCAAAGGATTTTTTATCCTTGACAAAAGAAAACTAGTTGCGTTGATTTCGGTTATTTTTATGGGTTTGCTAACCTATTCTGCAATTGTTTATTATAATCCCAAAAGAAACGGTAAAGGAATTGAAGCCTTTTTATACAAAGTTAAAATTGCACCTACAGAACCGTTTAAAACCAGAATCAACACCGAAGATTATAAAGATTTTAACGATAATTATCGTTCCGTTGAAAACATAAATACCGTTAACCAAATGACGAACGATGGTTGGTTTTCGGTACTTTTCGGAAATGGTTTAGGCTCAAGAGTTGACCTTAAAAAAGAAGTTTGGCTAGACGATACCAAATTGCGTTTTATCTCCATTTTGCATAATGGATTTATGACTGTTTTTTTAAAAGCTGGATTAATAGGCGTTTTCATTCTCTTTGCTTCTATTTTTCTGTTGTTTAGAAAGCAAAAATCAGAACCACTTTTAATTAATAAAATCAATTATTTATTAACAGGAACCGCCTTGTTCTTATTTATTTCGTATTGGGTTTTCATGGGGTTTTATTTTAAAGCAGATACCAAATCTATTTTGGTCGGCTTACTTTTGGCTTATGCCGAAAAAATAAAACGTGAAAACACTATTGCTTTAAAATAGTTTTAATTTTCTCGCTAGTCGTGCCATCTCCATATGGGTTTGATGACGAAGCAATAGTTTGATAATAAGCCTCTTCTTCTAGTAACCGATTAGCTTCTGTCACAATTTTTGTTTGATTAGAACCAACTAAAATAGCTGTTCCAGCATCAACACCTTCTGTGCGTTCGGTAACTTCTCGTAAAACCAAAACGGGTTTGCCTAAACTAGGTGCTTCTTCCTGAATTCCACCCGAATCCGTCAAAATCAAATAGCTTTTATCCATCATCCAAATTAATTCTGGATAATCAAGCGGTGCAATAAGCTTTATATTCGCTGCAACAAGTCGTTGATGTGCAATTTCTTTTACATTTGGATTTAGATGAACAGGATAAACAATCTCAATCGTATCTTGATGTTTTTGAGCAATTTCCATTAACGAATCACAAATCGCTTCAAATGGTTTTCCAAAATTTTCTCTACGGTGACACGTTACTAAGACTATTTTTTTAGAAAAATCAATAGACTCAAATTGTTTTAAGAAATGACTTTCATCTGTGTTTTTTATTTTGGATAAGCCCATCAAAAGGGCATCAATAACCGTATTTCCAACTACGAAAACATTATTTTTGATGTTTTCCTTATAAAGATTTTCTGCCGATTTAATAGTCGGACAAAAATGATAAGTTGCCAATCGTGACGTGAGCACACGATTCATTTCTTCTGGAAAAGGCGAGTACATATCGTCGCTTCGAAGACCAGCTTCAATATGAATGATTTTTATTTTTTGATAAAAAGCAGCTAACGAAGCCGCCAATACGGTAGCAGTATCACCTTGCACAAAAACCGCATCAAATTTATCTTTAAGCAGAATCTCATCCGTAATTCGAGCAACCAAATTAGCAGTTAATTCGTGCAAAGATTGATTTGGTTTCATGATATTCAAATCATAATCAACCTGAATTTCAAAAAAGCTTAACACTTGATCTAACATTTCACGATGTTGAGCCGTAACCGCAATTTTTACTTCAAAAAAAGAATCAGAAGCAAAATGCTTAATCAAAGGAGCCATTTTGATTGCTTCTGGACGTGTTCCGAAAATAAAGAGAACTTTTTTCATAAGGAAGGTAAAGAGTAATTATAAAGAAATGTAAAACTACTAATAAAAACTATATTTGCAAGGTAGAAAATCACTTATGAAAGTATTATTTCAAACCAGAACAAATTTATTTGAAGCTCCCGGGGGCGACATGATTCAAATGTTGAAAACGAAAGAGTTTCTTGAAAAAAAAGGAATTCAAGTTGATATTTCATTGGCTTTTGAACCCGATTTAAAAGAGTATGATTTGGTTCATCTTTTTAACTTGATGGAGCCACAAGACATTTATCGACAAATGATAAACGCAAAAAAGCAAAATAAACAAATTGTATTATCAACTATTTATGGTTTATATACCGAGTTTGAACGAAAAGCCCGCGGCGGATTATTTCAAAAAGTAGCTAATTTTTTAACGCCATATCAAATAGGTTATATCAAAACAATGGTCAAACATTCCAAAGAAAAACGAATGCACAAAGGGGTTTACCAAATGATGTATAAGCGATATTATGGGCTGATGAAAGAAATTGTTTCGCAAACAAGTGTGTTTTTGCCTAATTCAGATTCAGAAATGAAAAGAGTGGCAAAAGAATTCAAATTAAAAGACCCAAAATATATCAGTATTCCAAATGCCATTGACAAATCGGTATTTTCAGAGAACACTTCGCTTGATGGAAACCCATTTTTACAATACAAAGATTGTATCTTATGTGCAGCCCGAATTGAAGGTAGAAAATCCACGTTAAATTTGGTTCGTGCTGTTAAAAACACGCCGTATCATTTAGTTTTAGTGGGAAAAGAATCGCAAAATCAACAACACTATGTGAATCAAGTTCATGAAGAAGCGGGTGAAAATGTGACCTTTTTAGGAGCTATTACACACCAAGAATTAAAACAATTGTATCAAGTAGCCAAAGTTCATGCCTTAGTGAGTTGGATGGAAACACCGGGTTTGTCTTCGTTAGAAGCGGCCGCAATGGGAATTAATATTGTTGTTACCCCAAAAGGCGATACGTATGATTATTTTGAAGATTATGCTTTTTATTGTGAGCCAGATGATGTCAACTCAATTACAGCAGCCATTAAAAAAGCTTTTGAAACGCCCGTTAATCCAAAATTAAAAGAAAAAATTTTACAAAAGTATACCTGGGAACAAACCGCAGAAGAAACAATTAAAGCGTATAACCTCGCTCTTGAGAATAAGTAAAATATTAAAAACAAACACTAATTTTATTAGATTTCTTTCTGTTTGTTTGTTCTAAAATCCTATTTTTGCCAACCGAACAACTAAGTGAATCGAATGAAAATAGCCATTTTAGGAACAAGAGGCATCCCCAACTATTATGGAGGTTTTGAACAATTTGCCGAATTTTTCTCTGTTTTTTTAGTAGAAAAAGGGCACGAAGTATATTGTTATAATTCACATAATCACAAGTTTCAAGAAACAATGTTTAATGGTGTGCACATTCTTCATCAGCACGATCCAGAATATAAATACGGCACGTTTGGGCAATTTATTTATGATTACAATTGTATCTTAGATGCTCGTAAACGTGATTTTGACATCATTTTACAATTAGGTTATACTAGCAATTCCGTTTGGTTTTTTCTATTACCCAAAAAACCAATTATCATTACGAACATGGATGGAATCGAGTGGAAACGTTCCAAATACAGTCGACCGGTGCAACAATTCTTGCGTTTTGCCGAGCGTTTAGCAGCAAAAAGTAGTGATTATTTGGTTTCAGATTCTATTGGTATTCAAAATTTCTTAAAAAAACGATACGCTAAAGAATCGACCTATATTGCCTATGGAGCACATCCGTTTAACGAACCGAACGAAGACATTCTAAAAGAATATGAGGTGAGAAAAGAAAATTTCAATATGATTATGGCTCGATTTGAGCCAGAAAATAATTTTGAAATGGTTTTAGACGGCGTGGTAAAAAGTGCGGATAAAACACCGATTTTAGTTATTGGAAATCACAATACAAAATATGGAGAAGTGCTTAAAAATAAGTATAAAAACCAAACTTCTATTCGGTTTTTAGGGGCTATTTATAACTTAGAACACCTTAATAACCTGCGGTATTTTTCAAAATTATATTTTCACGGACATTCCGTTGGCGGAACAAATCCGTCTTTATTAGAAGCTATGGCATCGCAGGCTTTGGTATTGGCTCATAATAATGATTTTAACAGAGGGGTTTTAAAAGAAAACAGCTATTATTTTTCAGATGCAGAAGAAGTAAAAAATTTACTGCTCACAATCAAAAAAAATGATAACTTGCAATTCATTCAAAACAATTTTGAAGCCATTGTAAACGAATTTAACTGGGATAAAATTAATGGGGAATATCTTCAACTTTTTGAGCAATGTATGGCTAGACATCAAGCAGGAAAATAAATCACATTTTTCATTTATTCCTTTTTTGTTGGTGTTGTCAACCATTCCATTGTCGTATGGAATCAACAATATTTTCTTGGGATTGTTTGCCTTTTCTGTTTTTTTTCGTTTTAAAATTGCCGATTTTAATTTTCAAAAAAGTTTAGTATTACCACTCATTTTATTTGGATTAATGGCTGTTTCTTATTTTTGGAGCATTGATCAAGCAGCTACATTTAAAGCCATTCCTAAAGAAATAGCGTTACTACTTATTCCTCTTTTATTTATGATGATGAAACCGTTCTCTAAAGAGCAAATTCAAAAAATCATTAAATATTATAGTTATGTCATCGTACTTTATGTTTGTTTTTACCTCCTTCAAGCAGCTATTCGATTTTATTTGACTGGTGATACGGGCGTGTTTTTTTATCATGAATTAGTGACTAAAAAACTGAATGCAATTCACGTTTCGGTTTATGTGGCCATTGCTTTTTTCTATTTCTTTACCAAAGAAGTAAAAACAAAAACGGAAATGTTTAGTAGCTTTTTACTCTTCGGATTTGTCATTCTTTTGTCCTCTAAAAATATTATTTTAGTTTTTGTCCTGCTAATTTTAGTAGAATTTTTCTTCTTTTCTAAAGTTGCACATAAAATGCGATTACGCAACTTATTACTTTTCTCCGTTCTTTTAGTTTCTTTATTTTTTGTTGGTGCGATTAAAGATCGATTCTTGAACGAATTTAAATCGAATACAGAAAAAAGTTTAAGCTCTACCGTAATCGATAAAAATATGGTAGGTGTAAATGTACTGAGCGTGAAAGAAGCTTGGACAAACGAAAAATTTTCACCCAACGATTTCTTTCCAGGAACTGCTTTTAGAGCCTATCAAACCAGAATGTTTATTGAGCTTTTTCAAGTAGAAAATGTATTTTGGACTGGTTACGGATTAAATGCTTCATATAAAAAACTGGACGAAAAATCACTTCAATACAACGTATTCAGAGGAAATGAAACCCAAGAAGGATATCAAACTAAAAACTTTCACAATCAATATATTCAAAATTTTGCCGAACTAGGCGTGTTTGGTTTTCTACTTTTACTCCTAATTGTGATCATTTCCCTTAAAAAAAGCATAGAAAACAAAGATTTTGTTCAAATTGCTTTCTCAATTCTAATGATAAGTTTATTTTTGACAGAATCTTTTTTATGGAGACAACGCGGGGTGGTGTTTTTCACCTTGCTTTTTTGTTTGTTTTGTAAAGAAGAAGTAGTTGCCCCAAAAAAAACTAATGTATGAAAAGAATTTTAATAACAGGTGCTGCAGGTTTCTTAGGCTCGCATCTTTGTGACCGTTTTATTGCAGAAGGCTATTATGTTATCGGAATGGATAACTTAATAACAGGCGATTTAAAAAACATTCAACATTTGTTTAAGTTAGAAAACTTTGAGTTTTATCATCATGATGTAACTAAATTCGTCTATGTTCCTGATAAATTAGATTATATTTTGCACTTTGCTTCTCCAGCAAGCCCAATAGATTATTTAAAAATTCCTATTCAAACCTTAAAAGTCGGTTCATTGGGAACACATAACTTATTAGGCTTGGCTCGCGTTAAAAAAGCTAGAATTTTAATTGCTTCCACCTCTGAAGTTTACGGAGATCCGCTGATTCATCCACAAACGGAAGAATATTACGGCAACGTTAATACGATTGGCCCAAGAGGCGTTTATGATGAAGCCAAGCGGTTTCAAGAGTCTATCACGATGGCTTATCATACGTTTCATGGTTTAGAAACTAGAATTGTTCGTATTTTTAATACGTACGGACCACGGATGCGTTTAAATGACGGCCGTGTAATTCCTGCCTTTATTGGTCAAGCTCTGCGAGGAGAGGATTTAACTATTTTTGGAGACGGTATGCAAACACGTTCTTTTTGCTATGTGGATGATCAAGTAGAAGGAATTTATCGCTTATTACTTTCAGATTATAATTTGCCCGTAAATATTGGAAATCCAGACGAAATTACCATCAAAGATTTTGCCGAAGAAATTATTAAATTGACCGGCACTACTCAAAAAATAGTTTATAATCCGCTGCCAATGAATGATCCTTTACAAAGACAACCCGATATTACAAAAGCGAAAGCAATTTTAGATTGGGAACCAAAAGTATCTAGAGCAGAGGGAATGAAAATTACGTTTGACTATTTTAAAACACTTTCTACAGCAGAATTGTTGAAAGAAGAACACAAAGATTTCTCGGGTTTTATTCATTAGCATGGTAGCAACTCAAAAAGGAAGGTATTCTAAATTTATTAGACCAATAAGCATTTTACTTGACTTATTGGTGATAATTTTATTGGCCTCATTCTTTTTTGAAGAGCTAAAAATCGACTTCCTTTTATTTCATTCCTATCAAATCATCAGCTGGGTACTAATTGCTTTTTTTGTTGGTTTTTATGAGGTTTATCGCTTTACAACACCTGTAGAAATATTATCTAAAATTCTAAAACAAACAGTCGTTTTTTTACTAGTAATCATTGCTTATTTTCCTTTTGCAAAAGATTCTATTTTTAGTGGTACTGCAGTTGCATTATTTATGACTTCTAGTTTTGTCTTGATTTTATTTATTAAATACCTCTTGTTTTATTATTTAAAAAAATACAGAATCGTTACCGGAAGTAATTACAGAAATGCGATTATCATCGGTTATACTCAGGAAGCCATCAACCTTAAAAATTTATTTGAAAAAAGAAATGATTATGGCTATCGCTTTTTTGGATTTTTCTCTGATAAAAAAACGAATGAAAATATAAAAGGGAAAGTAGCGGAAATAAAAGAATTTGTGCTGAAAAACAAAATTGACGAAATCTATTGTTCTTTAAATGAAATCAGCAATGAACAGTTAAAAGATTTGGTAGAATTTTCTGATGAAAATAATAAAACCATTAAATTTATTCCTGACACTAAACAAATTTTTTCTAAAAATTTAAAAATTGATTATTACGAAATGTTTCCGGTTTTGTCATTGCAACGCACCTTGCTTCATGAACCAGTCACTAAAACGTTTAAACGAACTTTTGACATTCTCTTTTCTGCATTTGTCATTTTGTTTATCTTGTCATGGTTGGTACCAATCTTGGCGATACTGATCAAACTAGAATCAAAAGGACCGGTGTTTTTTAAACAAGGGAGACCGGGATTAGACGAAGAAGAATTTTCTTGTTATAAATTTCGTTCGATGAAGATGAATCAAACAACGGAAAGAGAAGCGTCAAAAAACGACCCTCGTGTAACTAAAATTGGGCGGTTTTTACGAAAAACAAGTTTAGATGAATTGCCACAATTTTTTAATGTTTTAGTGGGCGATATGTCGGTAGTAGGGCCAAGACCGCATTTGTGGTCACAAAATAGAGTCTACGGAAATCGTGTTAAAAAATACATGGTTCGACATTATGTAAAACCGGGCATAACTGGTTTAGCTCAAGTAAAAGGTTTTAGAGGAGAAATTGAAACCGATGACGACATGATTAATCGCATTAAATTAGACGTGTTTTATATTGAAAATTGGTCCTTTATATTAGATGTTAAAATCATCTTTCAAACGGTGATTAATATTTTTAAAGGAGAAGAAAAAGCGTATTAATGAAAGCTTTAGTTTCCATTATAACACCTGCTTACAATTCTGCAAAATTTATTGCCGAAACCATCCAATCGGTTCAAAATCAAACCTATCAAAATTGGGAAATGATTATTGTGGATGACGGTTCTTCCGATGAAACGGAATCCATCGTTTTAGCTATTTTAGTAAAGGATAGCCGAATCCAATTTTTTAAATTACCAACCAATGCTGGTCCAGCTGTGGCAAGAAATATTGGAATTGAAAAAGCCTCTGGAGATTTTATGACGTTTATTGATGCCGACGACATTTGGTTTCCAACATTTATTGAAAACAACATTAAAACCATTCAAGAAACCACTATTCCGTTTGTGTTCTCTTCCTATAAACGAAGTAATGAAAAACTTGATTTTATTTATTCCGACTTTAAAGTGCCGCTAAAAGTTACCTATACCGATATTCTAAAATCCAATTCCATAAGCTGTCTAACCGCTTTTTTGGACATTAAAATTCTTGGTAAAAAGCAAATGCCACTCATTCGGAAAAGACAAGATATGGGATTATGGCTTGCTTATTTGAAAGAAATTCCGTTTGCTTACGGAATTCAAGAAACCCAAGCAATTTATCGTATTAGAGAAAATTCGCTTTCCAGAAAAAAATCAGATTTACTAAAATACCAATGGCAATTTTACAGAGAAGTAGAAGCGTTATCTGTATTTCAATCAACTTACTATATGGTTCATTGGATGGTGAGAGGATTTTTAAAATATAGAAATTGATTTCCGCTTTTTTACCGTAATGGCGGTAAATCAGACTGAAATTGTTTTAGTTTTCCACGAGCAGTTCGTTTTAAAACGGTCATTCTGTTATAAGTAAAATGCAATCCAGGTTCCAAATAGGTGGCAATTGCCTTTTCAATTTCCAAAATTTGTTCAGGTGTTAAGGCTTCCGAACTCACATAATCAATTTCAAAGGTATCCAATTTGGTCTGACGCACGACGAATTCCTTTACATTGCCATCATCTTCGATTATACTTTTTGTGACGTAGTAAAAGGTTAATCCTGGAGCTTTTTTTCCACTCGGCAAAAGGGCAACATCGCTGGTTCTTCCGATTAATTTTTTTAAAATGGGCAACTTTACCGTGCTTTTTACATCTAAAATTCCAATATCACCAATTTCGTAACGAATAAAAGGATGGGCTTTATTGTATAGGGAAGTAATAACCACTTTCCCTTCGGTGCCATAAGGTACGGCTTGGTTATTTTCGTCTAAAATTTCTACAAATAAGGTTTCGGAATTCACTTGCCATTCGTCTTTTTTATTTTGAAAAGCAATTAAGTCTAACTCTGAGGCTCCGTATTCATTCACAACAGGAATGCCCAAGTGTTTTTCGAGCAGCACTTTATCTTCATCAAAAAGCATTTCTGAGGTTACCATGCATACCTTCAACGTTGGACAAAAATCAGTTAAGATGATATTTCGTGTTTGTAAATACTTTCCGAAAAGCACGATAGAACTGGTGTAACCATTGATATAATCAACCTTTTTTGTTTTAAAATGCTTCAAAACCCCATCTAAAACTCCATCCGATAAATCGAAAATAGGAAAGCGATATCTTTTACTCAAGAAATCTTTTAAACGTTCTTTTTGATAACCCACAAAATCTAGCGGAATTCCATAAAAACGAGCTTGATACGAATTGTTAAAGTCCACAGCATACCAACCAAAGCGGTGGATGATAGAAGCCCACGTCATTGCATGTGCTGCTTTATCTTTGGCAAATATAAAAGGATCGCCGCTAGAACCAGATGTTTTGTTTACAAAAACTGATTTTTCAGAATACCCATGAGAAAGCCGTTCTTTCAAAGGTTTTTGTAAATTTTTTTTTGTCAAAACGGGTAAGTTGTTCCATTCTGAGATAGCAAAATCAACTTGCTCTTGGCCAACTAAGTTTCTATAAAAAGGATTGTTTTTCAAATGATAATTAACAATTTCCAACTTTCTTTTTTCAATATAGTGAGGATAATCTTCCTCGGAAACTTTTAAAATTTCTTCAAAATCAACTTGTGCTTTCGCAATAGGAAAACCGCTTAGTTTTAACGAAAAATGAAACAAGTTGAACATAAAAACATTTTAATTCAAAAATATACATTCCGTATTCGATAAACTATTTAGCGTAAACTTTTTTTTAAAAATAAAACGAAGTATTTTTGTCAACCCACCTAAAATTTGGTTTATCATGACAATTTTACTTCTTGGTTCTGGCGGAAGAGAGCATGCTTTTGCATGGAAAATGCTTCAAAGCTCAAAATGCTCACAACTTTTTGTCGCTCCTGGTAATGCCGGCACGGCAACAATTGCAACTAATATTGCTATCAACCCAACCGATTTTGAAGCGATTAAGCAATTTGTGTTAGCTAAAAAAGTAGAAATGGTGGTCGTAGGGCCAGAAGACCCTTTAGTTCATGGTATTTATGATTTCTTTGGTAATGATGCTGATTTAAAAGATATTCCAGTTATCGGGCCGTCACAAGAAGGAGCAAAATTGGAAGGCAGTAAAGAATATGCAAAAGAATTTTTAATTAAACATCAAATTCCAACCGCGGCTTATGCTAGTTTTACGGCAGAAACAGTGGAAGAAGGATTTGCATTTTTAGAAACCTTATCGCCTCCTTATGTATTAAAAGCAGACGGATTAGCTGCCGGAAAAGGTGTTGTGATTTTGGCTGATTTATCCGAAGCTAAAAACGAATTGAAAAGCATGTTGGTTGACCAAAAGTTTGGAAATGCCAGTGCAAAAGTAGTCATCGAAGAATTTTTAGACGGAATTGAATTGAGTTGTTTTGTGTTGACCGATGGAAAAAATTACAAAATTCTTCCAACAGCCAAAGATTATAAACGAATTGGCGAAGGTGATACCGGCTTGAATACCGGCGGAATGGGAGCGGTTTCTCCTGTTTCTTTTGCAGATGCTGCTTTGATGGAAAAAATTGAAACGCGAATTGTCATCCCAACCATAAATGGGCTTCAAGAAGACGGAATTGTGTATAAAGGTTTTATTTTCATTGGTTTAATTAATGTCAAAGGCGAACCAATGGTCATCGAATACAACGTTCGGATGGGTGATCCTGAAACAGAAGTAGTTTTACCGCGAATTCAATCAGATTTGGTAGTCTTATTTCAAGCGGTGGCGGAAGAAAAGTTAAACACCATTTCATTACAAATTGACCAACGAAGTGCTGCCACGATTATGTTAGTATCGGGCGGTTATCCTGAAAATTTTGAAAAGGGAAAAGTAATTTCAGGAATTGAAACCGTCACGGATTCACTTGTTTTTCATGCAGGAACAAAAATAGAAAACAATACGATTGTTTCTAATGGTGGCCGGGTTTTAGCGGTAACTTCTTTTGGGATTGATTTTGATGAAGCCATAAAAAAATCCTATCAAAATATAGCAAAACTAAATTTTGATAAGATGTATTATAGAAAAGATATTGGCTTTGACTTATAAAATAAAACGAGTTAGAGAACGTTTTACTTTAAGAAAGAGTGAGCGGTAGTATCTTGTTTTTCTTCGTTGTTTTTTTGGTGCGTTCTAAGTTGTAAAACCCAATAAACAAGGGCAGAAAAACAAATAAGCATGAATACAAAATTAAATATATTGGCTCCCCACCAGCTAGACAATTCCAGGTTTCTGAAAAAGTCGTATGGAAGAAGTAAAAGATCTACAAACAAGGTTTGAATTGCTTCGAAAAATGCTTTCATAGTATAAAGTATTATATTTACATTCGCAAAAGTATAAAATATCCTTATGATAGCAAGTCTTTTTAGTAAATCTAGACCATTTAATTATGTTTTACTTACTTTTTTATTGGTTTTATGCTATTTACTATATCAAATTAAGCACAATTTTAGTAGTCCAACCGAAGAATTTATGGTTTTTGGATTAATTGAAAAAGGTTTCGTTTTAATTTTATTGGTTGCTTCCATTTTTATTACAAACTTTATTGCCAAGAAAAATGGATTGAGTAAAGACAGTAGTTTTTCATTTCTCTTCTTTTTTCTTTTTATTTTGTTTATTCCTTCCGTTTTTGATAACGTCAAGCTAATACTTTCTTCCTTTTTTATATTATTGGCTTTGCGAAGATTGATTTCAATGAAATCGATGATTACACCAAAAGAAAAAATTTTTGATGCATCTTTTTGGATTTTTATGGCTACTCTTTTTCATTTTTGGAGTATTTTATTTATTGTCATAGTATTTGTTTCGATTATCCTCCATGTTTCTAACGATTATAGAAATTGGATTATTCCTTTCATTGCTTTATTTACCGTCTTTATACTTTTTTTATTCTTCTCGCTTATCATTGATAAACAGTGGATTACTATAGTGTGGAATCAAATGCAACTGGATTTTGAATTTTATTACTTTACGAATTCTATTGAAAACTTGTCTTTGTCTATTTGGGTATTATTTTCTGTGTTTTTTCTTTTCGCAATGATTTTTACGTTGTCAAAACGGCCAATAATTTTACACGCTTCTTTTCAAAAGATACTTTTTTCAATGATTATTGCAGTATTGGTTTACGTTTTTTCTTCAGATAAAAGCAACGACCTATTAATTTTCGGGTTGATGCCCTTGTCCATTTTAGCCACGGCTTACATAGAACAACTTCGTGATGCGGTTGCTAAAGAAGTGATAACAGCAAGTATTGCAATTTTAGGATTACTTCTTTTTGTATTTCAATTATAATTTAATGCCATAAGCCAAATCACCTGCATCGCCTAAGCCAGGTATAATATAGTTTTTTTCATTCAAACCATCGTCTAGAGCAGCAACCCAAAGATGGCAAGTAGGCGGTAAGTTTTCTTCTAAATAAGCGATTCCTTCAGGCGTAGCAATAACCACTGCAATGTGAATTTCTTTTGGATTTTGCTCTAAGTGAAGTTTTTGTAAAACGGCAACCATCGATTGACCAGTGGCCAACATTGGATCAATTAAAATAAGCGTTTTATTTTCAAACGAAGGAGCCGCTTGATATTCAACCAAAATTTCAAAATAATCATCGTTGTTTGGATGATGACGATAAGCCGAGACAAAACCGTTTTCAGCATTATCAAAAATGGACATAAAACCAGTATGCAATGCTAAACCAGCTCTTAAAATGGAACACAAAACCACATGATCTGCAATGGCCGTTGTTTTTTTTATTCCAAGTGGTGTTTGCACCTCGATAGGCTCATAAGCTAGGGTTTTACTCAATTCATAAGCCATAATTTCGCCAATGCGTTCGATATTTTTCCGAAATCGCATACTGTCTTTTTGTATATGAACATCGCGAATTTGGGCTAAAAAATGATTCAAAACACTGTTTTGGTCTGAGATAAAATGAAGTTGCATAAACCTTTTGTATTGGAATTAGTTTGATAAAGGTATAAAAAGTATATTTGTATTTTAAACTCTAGAGCTATGTTTTCACAAACTGCATTTTCTGTTTTCGAACAAAGTATTATCGATTATCACATTCATAACGATGTAAATCAGACGATTAACAACCCATTTCCAAAAGATAAAATTGAGCATTTATTGTATGCTAAAAACTGGGTAGATACTGTTCAATGGCATTATGAAGATATTATTCGTGATCCACAAATTGACCCTGTTGCCGCCTTAACGTTAAAGCGAAAAATCGATGCTTCCAATCAGGTTCGTACCGATATGGTGGAATATATAGACAGTTATTTTCTCCAAAAATACAGTGATGTCAACGTAAAATCGGATGCTACCATCAACACCGAAAGTCCAGCTTGGGCTTTTGACCGCTTATCTATTTTAGCTCTGAAAATTTATCACATGAATGAAGAGGCCACGCGTATAGAAGCATCGGCAGAACACCGTGCAAAATGTCAAGAAAAATTAAATGTACTTCTTGAGCAAAAAAGCGATATGTTTTCTGCTATAGATCAATTGTTAAAAGACATTGAAAATGGCAATAAGTATATGAAAGTGTACAAGCAAATGAAAATGTACAATGATGAGGAGTTAAATCCGGTATTATATCAAAATAAAAAATAAACATTTTTGAACCAGTAAGCGATAAAGAAAATTAAGTACCAAAGCTTAAAGACCTTCATCTCTTACTGGTTTTTAATTTTTAAAAGTCGCTAATTGCCTCAGAAATCCAAACACATCCTTGTAATTCGTTTATCAGCAATGGGCGATGTGGCCATGACCGCTCCTGTTTTGCGAGCTTTGGTTTTACAAAATCCCGAAGTAAAAATCACCATTGTTTCCCGTCCTTTTTTTAAACCAATCTTTGATGATATTCCAAATCTTACTTTTTTTGAAGTTGATTTAAAAAAACGGCACAAAGGTTTTTTAGGTTTAATCCGATTATTTTTAGATTTGAACAAACTCGGAATTTCTCACGTAGCCGATTTACATAATGTTTTACGTTCGAAAATAGTTCGCAGTTTCTTCGCCTTAAGCGGAAAAAAAGTTGCAGCAACCGATAAGGGAAGAGCTGATAAAAAAGCGTTAACTCGCACTGCCAATAAAGTTTTTAAACCCACCAAATCCATGTTTGAACGTCACGTGGAAACTTTTACTAAATTAGGTTTTCAAATTGATTTGTCAAAGCCACAATTTCCCGAAAAAGCGATTTTATCAAACGAGATTTTGAGCAAAACTGGAGAAGTTTCAAACCTGAAACTAATTGCAATTGCTCCCTTTGCTCAGTATGAAGGCAAGGTTTATCCTTTAGATTTAATGCAAAAAGTGGTTGATGCATTGGCCCAGCATCCAAACTATAAAATTTTGCTTTTTGGCGGCGGAAATGAGGAAATTAAAAAATTAATTCAATTGCAAAACCATCATGAAAATGTGGTTGTTGTTGCCGGAAAAATTAATTTTAAAGAAGAACTTCAACTTATTTCAAATGTAAAGGTGATGCTTTCTATGGATTCTGGAAATGCTCATTTGGCTGCAATGCTTGGCGTAAAAGTTATTACGCTTTGGGGAGTAACGCATCCGTTTTTGGGCTTTAAACCGTTTAATCAACCGTTGGAAAATTGTTTGGTTTCAGATAGAACAACTTATCCATTACTACCAACATCGGTTTACGGAAACAAAACGGTTCCTGGATATGAAGATGCCATGCGAAGCATTTTACCTCAAAAAGTGATTGAAAAAATTAACACAATTCTTAGAGATTAATTGTAGGATAGTCGTTGCTTTTCAAACTAGGATTCAGTTATCTTCCCTAAATGCAATTTATTTATCTTTCAACCAATCACTAGTCACTAACCACTATACATCATCATAATCAATCACTAATTCGGAAGAAGTAGGATGAGCTTGACACGTTAAAATTAATCCGTCTGCAATTTCTTTATCCGTTAAAATCGTGTTCTTTTTCATTTCTGCCGTTCCTTTTTTAATTCGGCCTAAGCAACTGCTACAAATACCGCCTTGACAAGAATAAGGAGCGTCTAAACCTTGTTTTAAAGCAGCTTCTAACACATTTTGTTTTTGCGACATTTCAAACGAAGTTTCATCACTATCTAATAAAATCGTGATTTTTGTGTGTCCTTCTAACGATTGACTAATCTCATTTTCGCTAGTTGTGGTCGAAAACAATTCAAATTTGATGTCTTTTTCTTTAACATTGTTTTCTTTAAGTGTTTGACTCACTAGATTAATCATTTCTTCTGGTCCGCACAAATAGAATTTATCAAATTCTTTTTCTTTATGCTTATTTTTCAAAATAAAATTAATGGTAGATTTTTCAATGCGTCCGAATAAGTGATCTTCTATATTTTGTTGGCTAAAAACATAATGTACAAAAAACCGGCCAATATATTTTTGTTGTAAATCGTGTAATTGATTGTAAAAAATCGTGTCTTCGGGTTTTTTATTGCCATAAACCAATACAAAAGTGCTGTTTGGTTCTTTCTCTAAAACGGTTTTAAGAATTGATAAAACGGGAGTGATTCCGCTACCGGCCACAAAAGCAGCATAATTCTTAATCCGAGCAGCATCGGGTTCAAAAGTAAATTTTCCTTCGGGAGTTCCTACTTCTAGTACTTTCCCAACGGTTAATTGTTCGTTGGCAAACTTTGAAAAATAGCCGTTTTTTACCGCTTTGATTGCAATTCGAAGTTCCTTACTTTCAGGTGAAGAACAAATAGAATAAGCTCGACGAATTTCAATCCCATCAAGGGTTAATTTTAAATTAATATATTGGCCCGCAATAAATCGGAAGTTATCTTCGATTTCTACAGGAATATGAAATTGAACAGAAACAGCTTCTGGCGTTTCTCTTTTAACTTCTTTTACAGCTAATTTAAAAAAAGTAGACATGGTGTTTTTTTTGACAAAGTTACAAATATGAACTAGTATCCTCTCAATTCAACACTAATTTTTATTTTTACATGTAACAAATTAACGATATTGGTTACTAACTTTACAATCATAAATCACAACTTGTTTATGTTCAAACACTTTATTTCTCTTGAATGGAAATCTTTTTTTAGAGCCGCCTCGTTTCAAACCAACATGGCTTTAAAAATACTGATGCTTTTTGTTGCCCTCTATTTTATTGTCATGTTTTTGGCATTAGGGGCGGGTTCTTATTTTATTATAGAAAAAGCAACATCCGAAGAACCTTTTGGGTTTATTAACAAATTCATTATTTATTATTTTGTTTTTGATTTGGTTTTCCGATTCTTTTTTCAAAAAACACCAGTACTTAATATTAAACCGCTTTTGTATATTAATATTAAGAAAAGCACCATCGTAAATTATACACTCGGAAAAACAGTTTTGTCCTTTTTTAACCTTGTACATCTGTTTTTTTTCATACCACTCGCGGTTGTTTTACTAATTGAAAACTTTGAGGTCTTGGGTGTTTTCTCGTGGTTGTTTTCGATGCTTCTATTGGTGTTTAGCTTTAATTTTCTAAACATTTTAATTGATAAAAGAGATGCCGTTTTTTATGCAGTGGTTGTTTTATTTTTGATATTTGGCAGTTTGCAATATTTTAATTTATTTGATGTAACCTTTTATACGCAAGCTTTTTTTTACAGTTTGTATGAAATGCCTTGGATGGTTATTTTGCCTATCGCATTCCTTTTAATTATTTTTAAAATTACGCATTCCTTTTTTAAACAAAATCTATATTTAGATGCCGGATTAGCTATTAAACAAGAAGAAGCGAAAACCCAAAATCTAGACTGGCTCAGTCAATTTGGAACTTTAGGTACTTTTTTAAAAAACGACATCAAATTAATTACCCGAAATAAACGAGCCAAAACCGTCATTTTAATGAGTGTTTTGTTTCTGTTTTACGGTTTGCTTTTTATGACTGGAGCAATTGAAGCCTACAAAGGACCCGTTTGGACCATTTTTGGCGGGATTTTTGTTTCAGGAGGGTTTTTATTCAGTTTTGGACAATTTGTGCCAAGCTGGGATAGTTCTTACTACAATTTAATGATGAGTCAAAACATTCAATACCGCGAATATATTAGTTCAAAATGGTGGTTAATGGTTATCGTAACGTTGATTTCTACCTTAATTGCTTCTTTTTATTTGTTTTTTGGATGGAAAGTTTATTTGGCAGTCTTGGCTGCAGCGGTTTACAACATCGGAATAAACGCTTACATCGTTCTTTTGGCAGGAGCTTATACTAAAACACCTATTGATTTAATGAGTAATCGCAATGCGTTTGGCGATAAAAAAGCCTTTAATGTTAAAACGTTGTTGCTCATTATCCCACAATTAGTTATTCCTCTTGGGTTGTATTATGCTGGTATCACTTGGTTCAATGACTTGACGGGCTTTGCCTTTGTCGCTCTTGCCGGTGTTGCTGGATTTGCCTTAAGAAACAAAGCTTTTGATAGCATCGAAAAAATATATAAAACCAAGAAATACGAAACAATTGCAGCGTATAAACAAAAAAATTAATCAACACAATTGATATGATACAAGTTCAACAGCTTACAAAAACATATAACGGCACAACCGTTTTAAATATTGAACACTTAGAAATTCCAAAAGGGCAAAGTTTTGGGTTAGTGGGAAACAATGGAGCCGGAAAAACAACTTTTTTCAGTTTGTTGTTAGATTTAATTCAGCCTACAACGGGTTTAATTACAAGCAATTCCATTCAAATTAATACAAGTGAAAAATGGAAACCGTTTACATCTGCCTTTATTGACGAAAGTTTTTTGATTGGTTATTTAACTCCAGAAGAATATTTTTATTTTATCGGCGAATTGCGTGGATGGAATAAAGCTGATGTGGATAGTTTTTTAATGAATTACGAAGATTTTTTTAATGGCGAAATTCTAAAAAATAAAAAATATTTACGTGATTTATCCAAAGGAAACTCTAAAAAAGTAGGGATTGTGGCCGCTTTAATTGGCGAACCAGAAGTTATTATTTTAGATGAGCCGTTTGCTAATTTGGATCCAACAACTCAAATTCGGTTAAAAAAGATTATTAAAGAATTAGCCGAAAGTAAAAGTGTAACCATATTAGTATCCAGTCATGATTTGCAACATACTGTTGAGGTTTCTAATCGCATTGTGGCACTTCAAAAAGGCGAAGTTGTATTAGATTTAATTCCCTCCTCTGAAACCTTGAAGGAATTAGAAGCTTTTTTTGCGGCTTAAAGGAGCCGATTTTGCGATTTATTTCACCTCGAGAGGGGCAGATAACGAATTTCTGTTTAAAAAAACGGCATTATTTTTCTCTATTTCAAAAAGAAACGTATTTTTACCCTTGCGATATACTAAAAACGGGAGTTTTTAGTTATGCCTTTAAATGTTTTTTATTTTGAAACCCACTATCTTTCGCTATTTACTTGCTTTTGTTTTCGTTGCTTTTTTGATAGCTTGTTCTACCAAAAAGGACAGGTTGATTAATCGAAAATTTCAAGCTCTCAATACAGAATTCAATGTTTTGCATAACGGAAACCTCTCTTTAGAGGCGGGTTTAAAAGACATTGTAGTCAATTACGGCGACAATTATTGGGAAACACTTCCTATTGAACGCATGCAGCCGGAAGAAGAAGAAATTTTGCCTGGACAAAATAAAAATGCCAATTTTGAAAAAGCCGAAGAAAAAGCAACCAAAGCCATTCAGAAACGCTCCATGTTAATTGGCGGAAGCGAGAAAAACCCTCAAATGGACGAAGCTTATTTGTTACTTGGAAAAGCAAGGTATTATGACCGCCGTTATGTTCCCGCTTTAGAGGCTTTTAATTATATCTTATATAAAAATCCAGACAGCGATAAAATTTATGAAGCCAAAATTTGGCGTGAGAAAACAAATGTTCGTCTAGAAAATGATGGATTAGCCATTAACAATCTTACTAAATTATTAAATGACATTAAGTTTAAAGATCAAACTTTTGCCGATGCAAATGCAACGTTGGCTCAGGCTTATTTAAATTTAGAACAAAAAGACAGTGCTATTTCTAAGTTAAAACAAGCGATAAGTTTTACAAAAAAGAACGAAGAAAAAGCTCGATACCGATTTATTTTAGGACAATTATTTGAAACAGTAGAGCAAAAAGACAGTGCTTTTCAAGCCTATCAATCCGTGATTGACATGAAACGAAAATCACCAAGGCAATATGTGGTTCACGCTCAAATTAAACAAGCACAACAATTTGATTATGCCAAAGGCGATACCCTTTTATTTATAACTGAATATAACAAACTCATTGACGACCGTGAAAACAGACCGTATTTAGACTTTTTATTTCACCAAAAAGCACTGTATTATGATGTACAAGGAAACGATCAACAAGCGGTTTTTAACTATAATAATTCATTAGATTACCAAAGTAACGATAAGTATTTAATGGCTTCTAATTATAGAAACATGGCCGAAATTTACTTTGATCAAGCTGCTTATCAAACTTCTGGAAAGTATTTAGACAGCACACTTGTTTTGCTCAACCAACGTACTAGAGAGTTTAAAAGTATAAAGAAGAAAAGAGATAACCTTGAAGACGTAATTAAGTATGAAGGAATTGCTCAACGTAATGATAGCATCATTAACATTGTTTCACTTTCATCAGAAGACAAAACCGCTTATTTTGAGGATTATATTGCCAGTATTAAAAAACAAGATGCCATTGCAATAGAAAGAGAGAAATCCCTAAAAGAAGGAAGAGAAAACGAAGCAAACAACCTAAGTTCAACGGGACAAAATCAGATGGCTTTTAAAAACCAAGCTAGTTTTGGTCAATCAAATCCAAAAGCCTCAACGTTTTATTTTTATAATCCAAGTTCAGTTGAATTTGGTAAAATTGAGTTTGCTAAACGATGGGGAAAAAGAAGTGCGGAAGGAAATTGGCGATTGGCGAAAGGAAAAAAAGTTTATCTAGTTGATGAAGAATCAATTGCAGAAAACGACGATGAAAAAACAGAAGATAAAAAAGTAGATTTACGCTATACGGTTGATTTCTACCTTGGCCAATTACCAACAAGTCAAAAAGAAATTGACAGCATTGCCAAAGAACGCAACTATGCATATTATCAATTGGGTGTAATTTATAAAGAGAAATTTAAAGAATACCAATTAGCTGCCGATCGGTTAGAAATCTTACTCAAAAGCAGGCCAGAAGAACGTTTAATCTTGCCGGCGATGTATAATTTATATAAAATTTATGAAATCATTGACCCCGCAAAAGCAGTGGCGATGAAAGATAGTATTGTTACCCAGTTTCCAGATTCTCGTTATGCTCAAATCTTAGGCAAAACGGGCACTTCTGCAGAAAATTTAATTGACGACCCGGATATTGTTTACAATAACATCTTTAAAGAATATGAAGCAGGAGATTATCGAAAAGTTTTTGCAGCTGTTGAACCCGCAATAGAAAAATTTACTGGCGAAGAAACCTTGCCTAAATTTGAATTGCTTAAAGCAAGTGTTACTGGAAAAATTAAAGGTGTTTTTGAATATAAAAAAGGACTTAATTACGTGGCTTTAACCTACCCAAATTCTGAAGAAGGAAAAGAGGCAGAATTATTACTTTCAGACAATATTCCGTATTTAGAAAGTTTATATTTTGACCAAGAAGAACCTACCAGTTTTAAAATTTTATACAAAGCAGACAATCTAGACGACAAGAAAACCAAAGCGGTTATTGAAAAAGTCACTAAATTCATAAAAGAAAGAAATCAAAGCCAATTAACTACTTCTATTGATTTGTATTTAATAGATAAAAATTTCTTTGTCATTCATGGTCTTCGAGATGAAGAATATGCAAATGGAGTTGTTTCTATTTTGAAAGAATTCAAGGATTATAAAATTGCAGAACCAACCATTATTATTTCTTCAGAAAATTATAAAATAATTCAAATCAGAAAAAATCTAGAAGAGTATTTAGATCCTTCATTACGAGTAATTCCACCACCTTATGTGGCTAAGCCAAAACAACCCAAACGAGCAGAGACCAGACAAGAAATCGTGATTCCTACTAAAAACAAGAACAACCCGAAACAGTCGCAAGGAAACAATAGTATGCGTCCGCCAGATGGAAGTGATGAGAAAAATTCTTCAAAAGGAAATCCGAATAGTAGCCAAAATCCGCAATCGCAAATGTTGCCACCGTCTCCTGCCAACCCCAAAAAAGGATAACCATGAGCATGTTTAAAAAAGATTCAAAATCGTATACAGAATTATTAGGAAAAACCAATCGAATTGTAGAAAGCACGATAATTAAAGGAGATATTTCTTCTTCTGCAGATTTTCGATTAGACGGACAATTAATTGGAAATTTTCAATCTAAAGGAAAATTAGTTGTTGGTCCCGCCGGAAGTATCAAAGGAGATATTAGTTGTAAAAGTGCCGATATTGAAGGAAAATTTGAAGGAAAAATTCAAGTTTCGGAATTGCTAACCATCAAATCCAAAGCGAGTATTCATGGTGAAGTGGTTTGTGGAAAATTAGCGGTAGAACCAGGAGCCGATTTTAGTGCCACTTGCGTGATGAAGCCCAATATAAAATTACTATTACCCCACAATAATGGAGCAGGAACCGAAGAAAAAACCGCCTAATAAGTGGCTCGTTTTTATGAATATCCCGTTTCAAATGGGGATTATTATCTTTGCAGGTGTTTATTTTGGTCGTTGGCTCGATGAAAAACAGCAAAATGATAAGGCTCTATTCACAATAATTTTTTCGTTATTAGCTGTTTTTATAGCTCTTTATAACGTCATCCAACAAGTAAAAAATATTAATAAAGAATAAAGGAATGAAAAATAAATTACTTCCATTTTTAAAACAATTCATCCCTTTTTCAATCCTATTATTCACAATTCAATTTCTACTAACCCATTATTTGTTTGCAGAAACTCCTTTTTTTTATTCGTTGTACAGTATTTATGCTTTTCATTTTATACTGACTTTTCTATTCTTTTTATTCCTAGTTTTTGTAAATTTAACTTTCTTTGATAAAACAGGCTATGCTTTTTTAGCGACAGGGATTTTAAAAATGATGGCTTCTGTGGTGTTTTTGATACCCTTGATTAAATCGAATTTTGAAAATAAAATTCCAGATGTTGGAGCTTTTTTTATTCCTTTTTTTCTGTTTTTATTGTTTGAAACTATTCATTCGGTTCAGCTTTTAAACTCGAATTAATTAAACATTCTTTATAAAACACATCTGAATCAATCATTTCTTTAAAAATAGTTTAGATATATTTCCATATAATAATTAAATATGTACCTTTGCACGAAATTTTAATGACATTAAATTCTGGTCAATTTAAAAATGAGAATAGCAAAAAGTACCATTCAGTTCGTAGCGGTTTTAGTAATAACTCTATTTTCTTATAGTAGTTTCGCAAATCAACCGCATTCAGAAGATAAAGAGTTTAGTGCCACAGACTTAATCAATTCGCATATTGGTGATTCGCATGAATTTCATATTGCAGATTGGAACGGCCATCCGATTTCACTTTATTTACCCGTAATTTTATGGACAGAAAACGGATTAAAAGTGTTTTCTTCTTCAAGATTCCATCATGATAATGCTGGTGTAGAAATTGTGGAAGTAGATGGTGAACAATTTGTTCGCTATAAAGAAGTGATTTATTATGCTGACAAATATGCTCAAATCACTGATGAAAAAGACAAATCCGGATTAAATTTTGCAGCAAGACCACTTAATTTTTCTATAACGAAATTGGTTTTTTCCATGATGTTATCCGTTATTATTTTATTCTTATTGTTTACGGCAGTAGCACGATCTTATAGAAAAAATAAAATGGCACCTAAAGGGTTAGCCGGATTTCTGGAACCATTAGTTATTTATGTACGTGATGAAATTGCTATTCCGAATATCGGAACAAAACAATATGCTAAGTTTATGCCTTATTTATTAACCGTCTTTTTCTTTGTTTGGATTAATAATATGATGGGCCTAATTCCTTTCTTTCCATTTAGTTCAAATTTAACAGGTAATATCTATTTCACTTTTGTATTGGCGTTTATTACGTTTGCAATTACAACTTTAAACGCAAATAAAGCCTATTGGGGTCACATTTTTGCACCGCCAGTACCAAAGGCATTATATCCTATTATGTGGCCAGTAGAGATTATTGGAATGTTTACAAAGCCATTTGCATTGATGATTCGTCTTTTTGCAAATATTACAGCAGGACATATTATTATATTGAGTTTAATCTCATTAATCTATATTTTTAAAACCGCTATGATATCACCAGTTTCTATTGGGTTTGTATTATTCATGAGTGTCTTAGAAATGTTAGTAGCAGCTCTTCAAGCGTATGTATTTACTTTGTTGTCTGCTTTGTTTATTGGTCAGGCTGTTGCCGAACATGACCACCACTAAAAAGAGTTTTTTTAATTATTAACTATATAAATTTAACATTATGGTATTAGCTGGAATCGGTGCTGGATTAGCTGTTATTGGAGCAGGAATTGGTATTGGAAAAATTGGTGGATCTGCTATGGACGCTATGGCAAGACAACCAGAAGCTGCTGGAAAAATTCAAACTGCTATGATTATTGCTGCTGCTCTTATTGAGGGTGTAGCTCTTTTCGCAGTGGTAGTTGCATTAATTGCATAGTAATTTTAAGAAAGAACAAGTTTCGCAACGGTTGGTTGCGAAACTGTTTTTAAAAAACAAAAAACAATTTAATCTATATAAAACATGAACTTAACTTCACCGGAAAGTTTAATATTTTGGACGACATTAATATTTGTTGTTTTCTTCTTTTTGATGGCAAAATTTGCCTGGAAACCTATTCTAGGAGCTGTTAAAAGCAGAGAAGAGTCAATCAATAATGCCTTAGCATCTGCTGAAACGGCTAAGCTAGAAATGCAAAACCTAACGGCTTCAAACGAACGTTTGTTAGCTGAAGCTCGTGCTGAACGTGATGCAATGATGAAAGATGCTCGTGAAATCAAAGAAAAAATGATTAACGATGCTAAATTAGAAGCTCAGGTTCAAGGTGAGAAAATGATTGCACAAGCAAAATCAGCTATTGAAAGCGAGAAAAACGCAGCTATGGCAGAATTGAAAAATCAAGTGTCTTCATTATCTTTAGAGATTGCAGAAAAAGTATTGAAAAGTGAATTATCTAACAACGAAGCTCAAACCAAATTGGTTGAGAAAATGTTAGGCGATGCTAAATTAAATTAATTCCTATGTCAAGAGCTGCCATAAGATATGCTAAAGCAATTTTAGAGACCGCTGTTTCTAGCGGAAAAGCTGAATCAGTGAATCAAGACATGAAAATGATTTTGGATACCGTAAACAGCAATGCTGAATTGCATGCGTTTTTAAAAAGTCCCGTAGTAAAACCTGCTGAAAAATATGCTGCTATTTCAGAAATTTTCTCAAACGTTCAGCCAGATACAAAAGGATTATTTCTTTTGCTTCAAGCTAATAAACGATTTGAAATTTTAGACGGAATTGCTCAACAATATAATGCACAACACGATGTGTTAAACGGAATTGAAGTGGCATATGTTACAACAGCCTTTCCAATAACTGCCGAGTTAGAATCAAAAGTACTTGCGAAAATTAAAGAATTTTCAACAAGTAAAATCACCTTAATTAATCAAGTAGACGAAGCCATAATTGGTGGGTTTATTTTGAGAATAGGCGATAAACAATACAATGCTTCTGTGGCCAACAGGTTACAGGAATTAAAAAGAGAGTTAAGTAATTAATATTCCAATAAAGATATAAGACAATGGCGGAAATTAAACCTGCTGAAATTTCAGCAATATTAAAGAAACAATTATCTGGTTTTGAATCAGGTGCATCGTTAGAAGAAGTAGGAACAGTACTTCAAGTAGGTGATGGTATTGCTCGTGTTTACGGGTTGTCCAATGCACAATACGGAGAGTTAGTACAATTCGACAACGGGTTGGAAGCAATCGTTTTGAACTTGGAAGAAGACAATGTTGGGGTGGTATTATTAGGCCCTTCAACAGGAATTAGAGAAGGTTCTAACGTAAAAAGAACGCAACGTATTGCTTCCCTTAAAGTAGGAGAACAAATCGTTGGTCGTGTGGTTAATACATTAGGTGAACCAATCGATGGTAAAGGCCCTATCGGTGGCGAATTATATGAAATGCCATTAGAAAGAAAAGCTCCAGGAGTTATCTTTCGTCAACCAGTAACGGAGCCATTACAAACAGGAATCAAATCTATTGATGCGATGATTCCAGTTGGACGTGGACAACGTGAGTTGGTAATTGGTGACCGTCAAACGGGAAAAACAACCGTTTGTATCGATACTATTTTAAATCAAAAAGAATTCTATGATGCAGGTCAACCTGTATTTTGTATCTATGTTGCCATTGGACAAAAAGCGTCAACGGTGGCATTAATTGCAAAAACGTTAGAAGAAAAAGGAGCCATGGCATATACTACAATTGTAGCAGCCAATGCTTCTGATCCAGCACCAATGCAAGTTTATGCACCAATGGCTGGAGCTGCAATCGGAGAGTATTTCCGTGATTCAGGTCGTCCTGCTTTAATTATCTATGATGATTTATCAAAGCAAGCAGTTGCTTACCGTGAGGTGTCTCTTTTATTAAGAAGACCACCAGGACGTGAGGCTTATCCTGGAGACGTTTTTTACTTGCACTCTCGTTTATTAGAAAGAGCGTGTAAAGTAATTGCTGATGATGGTATTGCTAAAAACATGAACGATTTACCTGATAATTTAAAAGGTATCGTAAAAGGTGGAGGTTCGTTAACTGCATTGCCAATTATTGAAACACAAGCGGGCGACGTTTCTGCCTATATTCCAACTAACGTAATTTCGATTACAGATGGTCAGATTTTCTTAGATGGAGATTTATTTAATTCAGGTGTTCGTCCAGCAATTAACGTAGGTATTTCGGTATCACGTGTTGGAGGTAATGCTCAAATTAAATCGATGAAAAAAGTAGCTGGAACTTTAAAATTAGACCAAGCACAATTCCGTGAATTGGAAGCGTTTGCTAAGTTTGGTTCTGACTTAGATGCCGTTACTTTAAACGTAATTGAAAAAGGAAGAAGAAACGTTGAAATCTTAAAGCAAGCTGTAAACGATCCTTACAAAGTGGAAGACCAAGTAGCAATTATCTATGCGGGTTCTAAAAACTTATTGAGAAACGTTCCAGTTGTAAAAGTAAAAGAATTCGAAAGAGATTTCTTAGAATACTTAAACAACAAGCATAAAGACACCTTGAATGCTTTAAAAGCGGGTAAATTCTCAGATGAAATTACAGACGTTTTAGATAAAGTAGCGAAAGAAGTTTCAGCAAAATATAATTAATTAGAAAATTAGAAAATTTGAAGATTGGAAAATAACATTTTTTTTAATCTTCAAATTTCCAAATTTCCAAATTTCCAAATTGAAAAATGGCAAACTTAAAGGAAATACGTAATAGAATAACCTCCGTTTCATCTACGATGCAAATCACATCGGCAATGAAAATGGTTTCTGCTGCTAAACTGAAAAAAGCACAAGATGCAATTACAGCAATGCGACCTTATGCCGAAAAACTAACTGAAATTCTACAGAGCTTAAGTGCTTCTATGGAAGGTGAAATAGGCGGAGATTATACTACGCAGCGAGAAGTAAAGAAAGTTTTAATTGTTGCCATTACTTCAAATAGAGGTTTGTGTGGTGCTTTTAATACCAACGTAATTAAGCAAACGAAAGTTTTAGTCGATTCTTATCGTGGAAAACAAGTGGATGTTTTTGCGATTGGAAAAAAAGGAAATGACGTTTTACGTAAAACATGCACGATTGTTGATAATAAAAGTGACGTTTTTGATCACTTGTCATTTGACAACGTAGCTGTAATTTCAGACCTTTTAGCAGCTAAATTTATTGCAGGTGATTACGATAAAATCGAAATTGTTTATAATCAGTTTAAAAATGCGGCGACTCAAATCGTTCAAACAGAACAATTTTTGCCATTAGCCCCTGTTGTAGGTGCTGCAGCAAATGCTTCTGATTATATTTTTGAGCCATCCAAAGAAGAAATTGTGATGACCTTGATTCCAAAATCATTGAAAACACAATTATATAAATCAATTCGTGATTCTTTTGCTTCAGAACATGGTGCTCGTATGACCGCAATGCATAAAGCAACCGATAATGCAACCGAATTAAGAAATCAATTAAAATTAACCTATAACAAAGCTCGTCAAGCAGCGATTACCAATGAGATTTTAGAAATCGTTGGTGGAGCAGAAGCGTTGAAAGGATAAGTAAAACATACCTTTACATTAAAAAGAGTCAAACATTAGTTTGGCTTTTTTTATTAAATGTAAAAGTTAAACATTTTTTCGTTAGATTTGAAATGCTAATCCACTTATTTCTAATCACATGAAATTAACTCTACCTTCAATCACGCAATACGCAATACGCAATACGCAATACGCAATACGCAATACGCAATACGCAACAATTAAAGTTTGTTAAGTTACTTATTTTTACTTTCTGTTTAATGAATTATTTAATTCACGCACAAGTACCCCAACCAAACCATTTTACACCAGGTGGTGTGATGGATACTATTTTTGATAAAAGCGGAAATCAATATACATTTAATGATATTCTAATAAATACACAAAGTAATGCACAAAGTAGAGTAACTTTATTATCCTGTTCAAACAATTCCATTTTTAATTTGTATTTTGAAGAAGGAAGTGGTTGTGAAGATAATTCAATTATTGAACATAATTTAAGGCGACAAGTTATTTGTAATGTATTTGAGGATTTATCTGCTTTTTTAACAACATCGTCTTCTGCATTACAACCAACTTCAACCACAAAAGTAAATATATGGGTTAGAAATATTGCTAATATACCAGACATATCACCACAAGCATTAGGTTTAGCAAGTGGTTTTTATAATTTTCCTGCAAGTGCTACTACAGGAGGAATAACGGACAATGAAATTTGGAAAACAATTCACAATGGAATAGATTCTTACACAAATGTTGTGAATCCTTTAATTACTGCTGGTAGTGGATCAAACTCTTCTGGAATATTTTTTCACGGTTATATGGCTTTTAACTTTGATGCATCAATTAATTGGAATTTAGACACTTCTGTATTTGCAAGTACAACAGAAAAAGATCTTTATACCGTAGTACTCCATGAAATAACTCACGCATTAGGTTTTAATAGTTTAATTGATGTTGATGGAAGCTCAAAATTTTCTGACGATTTTAATTATTTTTCCCGATATGATTTGTTTTTAAAAAGCGATACAAATGTTCCTTTACTTTCTACAAATTCAACTATAAATTTATATAATAATACTTTCAATTCATCCTTATTGTCAAGTACTATTTTACACCCCAATTGTACTATAAGTGGAAATGTCAATACAGGAAGTACCATAAACACTACGGTTTGTTACAATGCGGTTAAATATTTTGGAGCGGTTTCTACTGTTCCTGTTTATACGCCAACTTGTTACGAGAGCGGAAGTAGTTTAAGTCATTTTGAAGATGAACTCTATCCCAGTTGCAGCACTGCTTATGGTAATGATAGTTATTTTGTAATGAGTAATGCCAATGGAAATGGTGTAACAAAACGTTTTTTAAAACCAGAAGAAAGAAATGCTTTATGCGATTTAGGCTATGCTGTGAATACTACCTATGGTGTAAGTGGTACAATAATTAATGTAGTTGATACTTTTTACGATTATGGAGGCTCAATATGTGATGGTATAATGGTTGCAGGAATTAATGATGGAATTACTTTTGGAGCAAATAATTCTGTTAATTTTACTTTTTTAGGAAATACTAGTATGTTTCCCAATATTAATATTTATAATATTTTGCAAAATGATCAAAACGCAACGGGATTTGAGGGTTTAGAAGATATTACTGGTAATGCTACTTTGTCTGTAACTTCCGGAGATGCTTCAACCGTTATTGAATTTAATAGCACAAGCGTTGGCTTGCATTTACTACGTTATGTACCAACTTACGGGGCACAAAAAGGAAATATAACATATATTTATGTTTATGTGATACCAAATAATCCTGAAGGATTATCTACTTGTGTTCCTTTACCAAACCCATGTGATTTAATTTTGAATGGTGATTTTGAACAAAATTCATCTATTCCAAATAACTGGGGAAATTTGAATTTGGCCTGTGGTTGGTGGGAAGATGGTATTGCAGGCCCTGATTATTTTCACATTGATTCACCAATTCAAATAGGAAGCCCCTCAATCCCTTGTAATGGTGCTGGAAATCAAAACCCAACAAATTTAGCAAGTAAAGGTCATGCCGGATTTTATGCTTTAAAACATATTAATTCAAGTGAACTAAATGTATATGAAACAATTACTTCAAAATTATCTTTTCCTTTAGAGCCTAATACAGCCTATCAGTTAAGTTTCAACATTTCACTATCAGAAATGACAAGTGCCAATCCAATTAAAGTGCAAGCTTTTCTAAGTTCAGATTATATTCCAAGAGCATACCCAAATAATCATGACATTAGTAATGGTATTTTTCTAGAAAATGCAACTTTTACAATTAATTCTGTTGATAATCAGTGGGATACTGTCGTGTTCAATTTTACAACTACTAGTGGAGGTGAACAATATTTATACTTGGGAGGAATTAATAATGTCCAATTTTCGACAAATACTATTATTTCTTCTCCTTCAAATGGTTGTTCTTTTATTGAACAGAATGAAATTATTGATAATTATATTCATTCTTATAACTTTATAGATAATATCTCTTTAATTCCAACAAATGGTGCCACATTTATTCTTCCAGAGTCAATCACGTGTACTTCATCCATTATTGAGGATTTACATGCTTTTTTAGATGTAACACCTTTAGATGGTTATTTTTCGGGACTAGGTGTTTCAAACTCTATATCAACACCAGGAACTTATTCTTTTAACCCCGCTTTAGCCGGAGTAGGAACAATAGCAATTACCTATCATTATCAAAATAGTTCGGGTTGCCCGATTGAATTAATTAGAAATATTTTAGTGACTGGTGCCGAAATTATTCCGCTATTCTCATCAATTGACCCAATTTGTATTGGTGCAGCCTATACTTTACCTTCAGAATCAAATAACGGTTTCGCAGGAACTTGGAGTCCTGATTTTAACAGTCAGTCAACCACAACTTATACGTTTACACCAAATGCAAATTCGTGTGCAATTCCCACAACACTCACTGTGGAAGTTACCAATACAAATGCTCTTACACCCATTTTTACGAGTTTAGCCCCCGTTTGTGCCGGTGCTACATTTACCTTACCGACTGTCTCTAATAATAGTTTTACAGGCACTTGGTCGCCAGAGATAAACATTGATCTTTCAACACAATATATTTTTACACCAGATAATGGTCAATGTGCAACTCTTGCCCAAATGAACGTAGAAATAATTAACCCTGAAATTAATATAAATGGAAGATTAAATGTCTGCACGGGACAAAATCCAAGTTACTACTCCAATATTCTTGGCGGCTTGTGGTCTAGTTCTGACATTTCAATAGCAACAATTACTCCTGAAACTGGTAAACTTACAACGGTTAATACAGGTACAGTAACCTTATCATACACGCTTTCTGACTCTTGTTCATCATCTTCTAGTATAATTGTTAATATTATAGACCGATACGTAATCCCAGAGTTTAGTTTTCTAACTACTATTTGCAAAGGTTCTATTCCTCCAAGATTGCCTGGTATTTCTGATAATAATTTAAATGGTGTATGGATACCAGCTATTATTAATAATGTTGAAACAGGGGATTATACTTTTTTTGCAGATGGCAATTGTATTGAACCAATAACAATAACAGTTACTGTAATTACTTCAGGTGAACTAATGGCTAACGAAGATTATTTTTATTTACCTTACATGCCTGAACCCCATTTATCTCCAAGTATTTTAAATAATGATTTGTTTAATGGAGAACCAATTACATCAAATTTTTTAGGACTAACGATTTCATTAATTGGGTTTACTCACAATATTACAGTAAATAATGATGGTACTTTAAATTTACCACCAGATTTACCCCCTGGGTTATACTCCTTTGATTATATATTAGAAAATAGATGTTTACATAGCGAAAATAAAAGAATAACACTTAACATTTTTGACGGTGCATTAAATGCAAAAGTAAAGTTTTTGGTAGATGTATGCTATAAACCTGATGCTTATATAACGGAACAATCCTTTTTAAGCGGTGTAGCCTATGGCGAAATTCGTGCCACCTCAGAAAATGTGACTTTTAGCAATATTATTGCTCCCGCAGGATTTTCGATTAACCCCGATGGCACTGTTAATGTACCTGCAAATGCTTTGCCAGGTGATTATATTTTTACCTACACACTTTGCCCAACAGGAAGCACAACGGGTTGTGTGTATGATATTATAGTGAGTTTTACAATTTATAACACAGTTCGAGCAGTAACAGATGTTTTTAATTTTGATACCAGCGGTACATTTTTAGGCTCAAACCATGACGACCCTACAAGCTTCAACATTTTAACAAACGATGGCTATGCCGCTGATTGTGGGTTTTCTGCTCCTAATAGTTTTGTGGGTGCCGTTTTGAATAATAATGTCACAATTTCCACTATTAATCAAACTGAATTAGCTGGGAATTTTAATATTTTAAACAATGGAACTGTAATCCCACTAAATAATAATATCCCCACAGGATATTATAACTTTACGTATGAAATTTGTGATTATATTTTTCCGAATGCTTGTTCCACTACTTATGGTTGGATAAATGTAATGAGCACAGCAAAAAGTGCCTCTACAAATATAAAAGAAAAACTAGATGACAATTTAGTGTCTATATATCCTAATCCTTCAAAAGATATTTTTACAGTTTCTTTTCAAAACACAATTGATAAAGGCAATATTAAGGTGTTTTCTGCATTAGGTCAAGTCCTTTTTAGTAATTCCATTCAACAAACTAATGAAGAAATAATTGATTTAAGTCGTTTTTCAAATGGCACTTATTTAATTCAAATTATTTTAATTGATAATGTGGTCAATAAGAGAATAATTAAAAATTAAGGTTATGAAAAGCATATTTATATTTTTTATTTGTGTTATTTCAAATGCCCAAGTAATAAACATTCCGGACCAAAATTTCAAGAATAAGTTGCTTCAAGCAAACACTACCAATCTAACAGCTGCGGGTGCTATTATTGACACCAATGCTAATGGAGAAATTGAAATTAGTGAAGCGTTGATGGTTAACTACTTGTTTGTAGCGGTTTCAAATATTAGTGATTTAACGGGTATTGAATATTTTACAAATTTGCAATATTTATATATTAATGTGAATCAAATTACAAGTGTAAACTTATCAACTTTGACTAATTTAATTCAATTTAGATGCGATAACAATAATTTATCAGATTTAGATTTAACGGGTTTAATTAATTTGGTGGGTTTAAATTTTTCTAATAATAATATTACAGAAATTAATTTTTCTTTGCTACCAAATATTAACCAAGTTGTATGTAATAATAATTTATTATCTGAACTAGATTTTAGTAGTAATCCATTATTTACAAAATTATATTGTAGTAATAACAATCTTACTTCTTTAACTATAAAAAACGGCATCAATCAAGATTTTAGTAATGTAAATTTTAACGACTGTTGGAAAACAGGCAACCCCAACCTAACCACCATTTGTGCTGATGAAAGTGAACTAGTTGCCGTACAAAATTTCCTTGATAACTGCGGTTCAGCTCAAACTATAACTGTTAACAGCGATTGCAATTTAAGCAATCAAGAGTTCAAAAAAAGTAAAGTTGCGATTTACCCAAACCCTGTAAACGATGTTCTAAACATCAATTTAGAAAACAGTATTATTTCATCGGTTACAATTTTTAATACATTGGGTCAAAAAGTGTATTTTAGTTATTCAACGACCAGCCAAATAAATGTTTCAAAACTCGAGGCCGGAGCTTATTTTTTAAAAGTAGATGGTTTGGAGGGTGAGTATTATGGTAGGTTTGTGAAGAAGTAAATGAAAAGAGAGTCAAACTAATGAGTAACTTTTTTATTTTATATCTTTGAACAAATAAAAATTGATTTCATTTTCATGTTAACCCTACTAGAACTCCATTCTAAAGAAGAAATGCTCAACCAATTGCATTTAATTCAGCAATTATATCCTGATTATACCGTAGAAATTTATGCTAATTTACTCCAAGAAATGCTTCCAAACAACTACAAACAAGTTGTGGTTTTTGAAAAAGACCAAGCTATTGGTTTATCTGGTTTTTGGGTTGGAACAAAATTGTGGTGCGGAAAATATTTAGAGTTAGATAACGTTATTGTTCATCCTGACCACCGCTCGAAAGGTGTTGGAAAATTATTAACCGAGTATTTGGTAAACAAAGCGAAAGAATTAGATTGCAAATCCGTAGCTTTAGATGCTTATACACATAATTTCCCAGCTCACAAATTCTATTACAATCATGGATTTGAACCGAAAGGATTTCATTTTGTAAGGTTTTTTGAAGAATAAAATATGAGAAAAATTTTCGTTTTAATAGTTTTGTTTTTAGTAAGTTGTGCTCCAAAAGAGAGCTTTCAACAAACTTTCCCTATTCCAATTAAAGATTATTTTTATAGTAAAAGCGAAAATCAACTCGTTTTTACAGTCGAATTTGAAAAAGCAATTCCATCAACATTTGTTTTTGAGAAGCTCTACTTTCGAGGAAAAACAGCAACAAATCCGGAACTAAAATTCAACCAAGTTCAATTTAAAATTGATACAAAAGCCTTAGTTTTAGATGGCGATGTGTCTAATGAATACGGAAATCAACCTCCATTAGAACAAAATTTACCATTCAATTTAACTCCAGCAGAAGCGGTATTGACTTATAAAATTAATAATCAAGTTCAGCATTATAAATTTAAAAAAGTAGTAGAGAGAGCAAACTTCTAATAACGTAGCGTTTTATTCTATTTTGTTTCTTGATTAAGTTTAGAATAATTCAGTGAATCAGTGGCATTCCATTTTTTTTGAGCTAAATTTGAACCGTTAAAAAAAACTCACTTGAGCATCTATAAATCACTATTTAAACAAACTGCCATTTACGGTCTCGCTACGGTGTTGCCTAGAATGTTTAGTTTTATTTTAGTGCCGCTTTATACTAATCCAAAAGTGCTAAACGTGCAAGAATATGGCGAAGTTTCCGTTATTTTTTCGTGGATGGTTTTGCTCAATGTGCTTTTGGCTTATGGCATGGAAACTGCTTTTTTTCGATTTTATCATAGCGATACGAGCAAAAAAACGGTTATCGGGACAGCAACCGTTTCCATCTTTTGGACTACCTTACTTTTTTTAATTGTTTCTCTATTATTTCGAAATACACTCGCAGAACTGACTAATATCGAGGTAGAATACATTACGTATACCATTTGGATTTTAGTGTTAGATGCTTTGGTGATTATCCCGTTTTCCAAACTGAGAGTCTATCAAAAACCAATGACTTATGCACTTGTCAAAGTTGGAAATGTAGCAGTTAATTTATCTTTAAACATTTTCTTTTTATTGTATTTACCTCAAATAGCGATAGACCATCCCGATGGGTTTATGGCGAGTTTATACATTGAAAATTTTCAAATTGGTTATATTTTTGTAGCCAATATTATTGCCAGTTTAATAACGTTATTGGTTCTATTGCCTAATTATTTGCATATTCAATGGTATTTTGATTTTAAGCTTTGGAAAAAAATGATGAACTATGCTCTTCCAATTTTAGTCGCCGGAATTGCTTTTGCCATCAATGAAACCTTTGATCGTATTTTGTTAGATTATTTGTTGCCTCAAAATATCGCTAAAATTGATATTGGAGCTTACTCTGCTTGTTACAAATTAGCATTGTTTATGACCTTATTTGCAACCGCATTCCGTTTAGGAGTAGAACCTTTTTTCTTTAGCCATGCTAATAATGAAGACGCTCCAAAAACCTATGCCATGATTACGCATTATTTTATCATTTTTGGTTCGGTTATTTTATTGGCGGTTATTGTATTTGCCGATTTGCTCAAAGTACTTATCATTCGAGATGAATCCTATTGGGAAGCCATGAAAGTGGTACCGTTAATTATTTTGGCCAACTTTTTCTTAGGAATTTATCACAACTTATCGGTTTGGTATAAATTGACCGATAAAACCAAAATGGGAGCCTATATTTCGATTGTGGGTGCCATCATTACCTTGGCACTTAACTTTCTCTTGATTTCAAAATTTAGTTATGTGGGTTCTGCCATTGCAACTATTGCTGCTTACGGAAGCATGATGGTTTTGTCTTATTATTTAGGAAATCGCTATTATCCAATTCCGTATGATTTAAAAAAAATCGGAAGTTATTTGGGAATTTCCACCTTATTTTCGGTAGTTTATTTTTACGGATTTAGAGAAAATTATGCAATTGGAATTGGTCTTTTAATTCTTTTCGTTTATTTTGTATTTCGGAACGAAAAAGGAACAATTTTACAACTTTTGAAAAAAACGACATAAATGCAAATTAAAATCATCAATACATCCGCACATCCGTTACCAAACTATGAAACCATAGCATCAGCCGGAATGGATTTAAGAGCTAATTTAGCTGAACCAATCACGTTAAAATCGTTAGAAAGAACCATTGTTAAAACTGGCTTGTTTATCGAATTACCAATTGGATATGAAGCACAAGTTCGTCCGAGAAGCGGATTGGCAGCCAAAAAAGGAATTACAGTATTAAATTCACCAGGAACCGTTGATGCAGATTATCGAGGAGAAATTGGTGTAATTTTAGTAAATTTATCCAAAGATGATTTTATCATTGAAAACGGCGAACGAATTGCCCAATTAATCCTTGCCAAACATGAACGTGCAGAATGGCTAGAAGTAACAGAATTATCTGAGACATCAAGAGGAGCCGGTGGTTTTGGAAGCACAGGAGTAAAATAAATAAATTTAATAATTCAAAGTTTTAAAGATAAGTTTACTCTTTAAATTTTTTAATCTTTCAATTAAATATGAAAATAATCGTACCCATGGCCGGCAGAGGCTCAAGACTAAGACCACATACCTTAACCATTCCCAAACCTTTAATTCCTATTGCTGGAAAACCTATCGTTCACCGTTTGGTGGAAGATATCGCAGGCGTTTTAAATCAAGCGATTGAGGAAGTGGCTTTTATTATTCACGAAAGTTTTGGAAAAACAGTGGAGTCTGAATTAATTGCTATTGCCGAAAAATTAGGAGCAAAAGGAACCATTTATTATCAAAATGAAGCATTAGGAACAGGTCACGCCATTATGTGTGCTAAAGATTCGTTAAGTGGACCTGCGGTGATTGCGTATGCCGATACATTAATTCGAGCTGATTTTGATTTAGATAAATCCGCGGATAGCGTTATTTGGGTGAAACAAGTAGACCAACCCGAAGCTTTTGGCGTTATTAATTTAAACGAAGCTAATGAGATAGTAGAATTAGTCGAAAAACCGAAAGAATTTGTATCTGACTTGGCGGTGATTGGAATTTACTATTTCAAAGATGTTGCCGTCTTAAAAAATGAATTGCAATTGGTGTTAGATAATAATATCATTCACGGAGGGGAATATCAAATTAATGACGGAATTAAACAAATGATGGCAAAAGGCATGAAATTTGTACCAGGTCAGGTAGATGAATGGATGGATTGCGGAAATAAAGACGTTACAGTGGATACCAACAACAGAATGTTAGGTTTCTTACACCATGATGGTGAACATTTAATTGATGAACACGTAAAATTAGAAAACGCAACAATTATTCCACCTTGTTATATTGGTGAAGGGGTTGTTTTAAGCAACGCTACCATTGGTCCAAATGTATCGTTAGGAAAAGGTTGTCGTGTTTCTAACAGCACCATTTCTAACAGTTTGATTCAGACACATACAACGATTAAAAATGCCAAGTTAACTAATGCGATGATTGGAAATCATGTTTCTTATGATGGCGATTTTACAAAAGTGAGCATTGGCGATTATTCCGTTTTAGAATAAAATATAAATGAAACAAAATATCTTTTTCTATTTACTTTTTCTTGGCTTGCTAGGCCAACCGATTGGTCTTTGGGCTCAACAAGAACCTGAAGATATTGCGTTAGAAAATGATGCCTTTCAAATTTCATTCTACGAATCGCTGAAAGAAAAAGGAATAGAAAATTATGATAAAGCCATCGCCGCTTTAGAAAAATGTTTACAATTAGAACCTAATAATCCGGTTATTCACTTTGAATTTGGTAAAAATTATTTTTATCAAAAAGAATATACAAAAGCCTATCAAAGTTTTGAACGAGCAACCGAGCTAGATCCTTCTAACCGATGGTATTGGGTGGGTTTGTATGATGTTTCATATGCTACTCGGAATTATGAAAATGCCATCGTCAATATTCAAAAACTCATTGCGTTTAAAAAAGAATATAAAGAAGATTTAGTGTCGCTTTACATGTTTACACAACAATACGATAAAGCCTTAGCTTTGATTGATGAATTGACGGAAACTGTTGGCAAAACAGAAGTTCGAGAGCAATTTCGACAACAAATCATGTCAACAACTCGCTACCAAGGTCAAAAAGCAACTATTTTATTGCAAGCAATCGATAAAAACCCAAAAGAAGAATCAAATTATGTTGCATTAATTTATTTATATTCAGAAAGCAACGAAGAAGATAAAGCGATTGAAATAGCTAAACGCTTAGAAAAACAAATTCCAACCTCGGATTGGGCACAAGTGAGTTTATTTAAATTTGCAATAGACAAAGAAGAAGGGGCTAAAGCAGCAGAAAGCTTACACAAAATTTTGGCCAGTCCAAAAATTGACAAAAAAATTAAACATCGGGTTTTCAACGAGTTTCTCATTTTTGCCAAAAACAGGCCCGAATTGACGAGCGATTTAGATAGAGCCATGACTTTTTTTAATGATGATTCTGAAGTGAAAGTTGCTAAAGAAGTGGGTAAGTTTTATCAAAATAAACAAGATTGGATAAATGCAATCAAGTATTACGAACGCTATACTAAAACCAATCCCGAAGATATAGAAAACGTGCTTTTGTTGCTTTACAGCTATTCTCAAACCACTCAATGGGAAATGCAATCTAAAAAAGCCGAAAATTACATCGAATTATATCCGTTACAACCTGAATTTTATTATTATGCCGGATGGGCAAATAATCAATTAACACAGTTTAAAAAAGCAAAAGATCAACTTGAAACAGGTCTCGATTATATTATAGAAAATCAATTATTAGAAGCAAATTTTTATCTTCAACTAAGCGAAGCATATCAGGGTTTAGGTGATGAGAAGAAGAAAGAAAACTATTTTATTAAAGCACAAAAATTAATAAAAGGAACAAATCCATGAAGCAATTTTTAATCGTAGTAGTTCTTTTATTTTCTTTAATAGGATGTAAATCCACAAAAGGAGTTTTTGACGGTAAAGCTACCAAGAACATGGAGGCTAATAAAATCATTCAAAATCATTATGATTTAAAAGAATCTTTTTCAACGCTTTATATCCGTGCAAATGCAAAATATAAAGACGACAAACAATCGATGAGCTTTACGGCAGAAATAAAAATGCAAAAAGACGAACAAATTTTAGTCAGCATTCGTTTTGTCGGAATCACGATGGCCAAAGCATTAATTACGCCAACAGAAGTGAAATATTATGAAAAAAACGGCAACAATTATTTTGAAGGAGATTATTCGACGCTAAGCAATTGGCTTGGAACCGATTTAGATTTTTATAAAATCCAAAACTTATTATTGGGTCAGGCTATTGACGATTTAAGGCAAAAATCATATACAGCAAGTATTGAAGATAAAATGTATAAAGTGGAAGAAATGGGCAATACTGAAAATCAAAAAGCCTTTTTTTTTGAATCATCAAAATTTGTTTTAAAAAAACAAGTGATTCAGCAGCCCAAAAAAAACAGATCATTTCAGGTTTCTTATCCAAATCATAACGAATATAATGAAGCTCTTTTGCCTTTAACTATTTTGATTGAAGCCGCTCAAGAAAAGGGAAAAAGCACCATTTTATTAAATTATAATACGATAACATTTAACGAAGCGTTATCTTTTCCATATAGTGTTCCAGGTAATTATGACAGAATTTACATTGAAAACTAAACCTCAATCCATGAACAAAATAGTTTATACTTTTTTCCTTCTTCTCTTTATGTCCATCGCTTGGGCCCAACCTAATTCGCAACAAAAACTAGAAGAACGTAAAGAAAAATTACTAGAAGAGATTCGGGTCAATGAGCGTGTTTTACAGGAAACTAGAAAAAAGGAAAAGTCAATTGTAGTGGTTATTCAACAGCAAAATGCCAAAATTGACTTACGCGAAAAACTAATCAACACCACAGAAAAGCAAGCCAAATTGCTCAGTGATGATATTTATACCAATCAACTAAAAATTAATAAACTTAAAAAAGAATTAGAGGTTTTAAAAGAGGATTACGCCAATATGATTGTCAAGTCCTATAAAAGCCGTTCAGAACGCAGTAGAGTGATGTTTTTGTTGTCGTCGCAAAACTTTATGCAGGCATACAAACGCGTGCAATATATGAAGCAATATGCGGGTTATCGAAAAAGTCAAGGAGATGAAATCAATATCAAATCAAGTGAATTAGCCGTTTATAATGAAAAGCTCAATGGGTTAAAATCTGAAAAAGTGAAACTGATTGCAGAGCAAGAGCAAGAAAAATTAGCATTAGTTCAAGAAAAACAAGAACAAGAAAAGCTAGTTAAATCAATCAAAAAAGACCAAAAGAAGATTTTAGCAGAAATTAAAAAGAAGCAACAAGAAGCAAATGAAATTGATAAAAAAATACAGCGAATTATCCGAGAAGCTATTGCTGCAGAGAATAAAAAAACCGAGAAGAAAAGTGGAACCAAAACGAAATCAACGGGAACATCGGCTACTAAAATTCTTTTAACAGAAGAAGGGAAAATTGAATCCAATAATTTTAAAACAAATAAAGGAAAATTACCCTGGCCGGTAGAAAAAGGATTTGTTTCTCAAAAATTTGGCGATCAGCCGCATCCGATACAGCCAAAGTTAACGGTGCATAGTAATGGCGTAGAAATCACCACAGAATCTGGGTCTTCTGCTCGTGCCGTTTTTGCTGGTGAAGTGTATTCTATTCAGATTTTATCGCCTATCAATACCCTTGTTATGATCCGTCACGGAGATTTTATTACCGTTTATCAAAACTTAACTTCCGTTTCTGTTTCCAAAGGCGACAAAGTGAGTATTAAACAAACCATCGGAAAAATTAGAACAAATGATTCTACGGGTAAAACGTCACTAAAGTTTTCTGTCCTTCAAAATGATACATTTCTAAATCCGCAAGGTTGGCTATATAATATGTAAAAAATAAAATCCGAAGTTTTAATAGCTTCGGATTTTTTTTATTTAAATAATGCTTTTAATTCGGTTGCGTCACTAGGTTTCATTTTTCCTGCTAACACTAAGCTCAATTGTTTTCTACGCAAAGCGGCATCAAAACGTTGCTTTTCCAACTCTGTTTGTGGATTCACTTGATGTACAGCCACCGGAGATCCTGTTTCATCTACTGCTACAAAAGTATAAATTCCTTCATTGGCTTTGCTTTTAACGCCAGATTGAATGTCTTCTATCCAAACATCTAGGTAAATCTCCATAGAGGTGTTAAAAGCCCTAGAAACCTTGGCTTCCACCGTTACAACGCTCCCAAGCGGAATGGCCTTATTAAACGCCACATGGTTTACAGAAGCCGTGACACAAACCCTACGAGAATGTCTTCTTGCGGTAATGCTGGCTGCTCTATCCATACGAGCAAGTAATTCGCCTCCAAAAAGATTGTTTAAGGGATTGGTTTCACCCGGTAAAACGATGTCTGTTAACGTGGTGATAGAATCGGACGGATAATTGGTTTGCATACTTTTTTTTGCAAAGGTAGAAAATTCAATTAGAATCTAATGAGAAGCGAAGACACAAAAAAAGCTTCTAAAAACGAAGCTTCTTGAAATAAACAATATTTTGGGCAAAGGGTTTAATTTTCTAGGTCTAATACCAACATCCAAGCTTCTTTATTGTGAGCTTGTTTGATTGTTTGCAAAGCCGTTTTAGCTTCTTCTAAAGAGGCATAACTTCCATAAAGAACAGGATGTAAACCGTATTTATTAGGGCTGATAATTTTAGCTTCGTAACCTAATTTTAATAAGGATTGCAGAGCACGTTCCGCATTATTGTTTTCTTTATAAGCTCCAGCTACAACGTGATAATGACGTTCTGTTTTTTCTTCTTTAATAGTTAAAGAAACAGAGGGAAGTGGATTTTCTATAAAAAAAGTGGCTTCTTGAATTTTGTTTTCAACTTTTTGTTGAACTGCTTTTTCAACCAATAAAGTTTCAGAAGCAATTTTAGTTTGATGCCATTGGTTTCCAAAATATCCAGCAATTCCAATACTAAAAGCAAAAATAGCAGCATATTTTAACCAAGGTGTCGCTCTTCTTTCGGGCGTAAAAACAATCGGTGCTTTTTCTTCTATTTTTTCGACTTCTTCTTTGTAAACTTCCCGTTTAATTCTTGGCGATACAAAGGACGTCAATCCAAAAGAAGTCATCGCATAATTAAGTTGATCAATAGGTTCAAAAACAATGTTTTTTTCACTATTTAACGATAATTTGCCAATATTTTTAAGCGAAATTGCTTCATTTTTTTGAAGAGCTATTTTCCAAGTAGCGACCTCATTTTCAAGAAGTGTAACCGCTTGTTCATAGGATATTTTTTCGCCATGAGCCAATTGGTTGGCCAACAAGCCATCGTTGTTTTTTAAATGAAAATTAAATAAAACAACTTTTTTAGGTGGATAAAAAGTATGCGTCTCTTCTACGAGTTGAGCAGGACGGTTTTCGGTTAAAAATGCCCCAAAACCAGGTACGGTTACACATTGGTAACGATATAATAATTGGGATATGTATTGCTCTATTCTCATCACAACAAAGGAAAAAGATATCACCCCCGAATCAAAATTTTATCCACAAATTTTATTAACAATTTAGCAGAACTTGATAACTATTTCACGGTTAAAAGTTTAGTTTCTACAGACATTCCAATTTTAACATAAACTTCGTTCTAAATGATGAAAAAGAGGTTGAAAAATTTCAATATGACCTAAAATTTATGTTACTTTGAAATTCATTTATACGCCATGACAACATCAGAATTATATTATACGCTCGCATTATTGCAGGTGGAAGGAGTAGGCGACATCGTTGCTAAAAAACTTATCCATCATTGCGGATCAGCCGAAAAAGTTTTTGACACTAAAAAAAATAAACTTTTAGCTATTGACGGCATTGGAGAAATCTTACTCAAAAAACTTTCCGGAAAACATATTTTTGATACCGCTCAAAAAGAGTTAGATTTTATTGAAAAAGAAAATATTACTTTTCACTCCTTCTTAGATGATGATTATCCGGAACGACTAAAACATTGTGTTGATGGCCCAGCGGTTTTATTTTCGGCTGGAAATATCAATTTGAAAGCTAAAAGAATCATTAGTATTGTTGGAACACGAAACATCACAAGTTATGGCACGGAATTTTGTCGCAAATTAATAGAAGATTTAGCTCCTTTAAATCCAATTATTGTCAGCGGTTTTGCTTACGGAGTTGATATTACAGCTCATCAATTGGCCATAGAAAACAATTTGCAAACTATTGGTGTTTTAGCTCACGGACTCAATCAAGTTTACCCTAAAACCCATAAAAAATATGTTGCCAAAATGGAGCAAAATGGCGGTTTTATAACCGAGTTTTGGAGCACTTCCAATCCTGAAAAAGAGAATTTTGTAAAGCGGAATCGTATTGTCGCGGGAATGTCTGAGGCAACCATAGTGATTGAAAGTGCCGATAAAGGGGGTTCTTTGATTACGGCAACCTTGGCTAATGATTACAATCGTGATGTGTTTGCAGTACCCGGAAGAATTACAGACAAATACAGTTTAGGTTGTAATAATTTAATTAAAACCCAGCGAGCTCATTTGCTTTCTTCGGCAGCCGATTTGGTTTATATTTTAAATTGGGAAGTGGGTTTTAAACAATCCAAATCCATTCAAAAACAATTATTTATCGCTCTGGAACCGATGGAGCAAAAAGTTTATGATTTTTTGCTTAAAAACGGGAAAGAGGTCATGGATTTGATTGCGTTGGAATGTGAACTACCAATATATCAACTTTCGTCTATTTTGTTGACGATGGAATTGAAAGGCGTAATTCGTCCATTGCCAGGAAAATTATTTGAGGCAATTTAGCTATTGCACTTTTTCCCAAACAATTTCATACTTGGCATATTGGTTATTTTCGATAGATTCCAGAAGATAAATTTCTGGAAATAACGCATTGATGTCTTTTTTGAATTCCATTTCTTCTTCCTTTGCCAAAAGATCTTGCATTGTTACAATTTTATAGGATGAAAGTGCCGATGCATCGACTGTTTCGAATTTATTTTTCATCAATTCAAACACAAAAATATTTCGACAAAAAATAAATCGTGTAATATTTACTTTGCGATGTCTTTTTTGGGTATAGGTAAGTTTTATTTTCTTTACTGGATCTCTCCGAACGGGAAAGTCGCAAGTGGCTGAGGCATCTTGATTAAATATCAAGTATACCGCTTGTTTTTCTTGGCTAAATGCTGAAAAAACACACATTAAAAAAACTAAAATAACACCTTTTTTCATTTGATAAACCCTAATTTTTCCCTTACTCTTTCTAAAACACCGTTGGCTATCAAGCTAGCTTTTGCAGCTCCGATTGCCAAGGCTTCATCCACTTCAGTAAGGTTATTCATATAGTAGTGGTATTTTTCTCTTTCTGTTTTAAAACGGTTTATGATTAAATCAAACAAGGCTTGTTTAGCCTGTCCATAACCATAATTTCCTTCGTTATAATTTGCGGTCATTTGCTTGAGTTGTGCCTCATTAGCCAATAATTTGTAAATCGCAAAAACCTTACATGTTTCGGTATCTTTTGGCTCTTCTAACGGTTTGCTATCGGTTTCAATCGACATAATTTGTTTACGTAGAGCTTTATCATCTAAAAAAATATTGATAAAATTACCTCTTGACTTACTCATTTTTTGACCATCTGTTCCGGGAATATACATTGTTTCTTCTTGTATTTTCGCTTCGGGTAATACAAACGTTTCTCCCATTTGATGATTAAAACGAGCCGCAACATCGCGTGTAATTTCAATATGTTGCAATTGATCTTTTCCTACCGGAATAATTTCGGCATCATACAATAAAATGTCGGCAGCCATCAACATCGGATAAGAAAATAAACCGGCATTGACATCTTCCAAACGATCGGCCTTATCTTTAAAAGAATGGGCCAAGGTCAACCGTTGAAATGGGAAAAAACAACTCAAATACCAAGTTAATTCGGTCGTTTGTGGCACATCACTTTGTCTGTAAAAAATTACTTTATCAACATTTAATCCACAAGCTAACCAAGTAGCCGCAACGCTATAAGTATTTTCTTTTAAAGTTGCTCCATCTTTAATTTGCGTGATTGAATGTAAATCTGCAATGAACAAAAAAGAGTCATTTTCTGGTTGATTTGCCATTTGTATGGCAGGTAAAAGAGCTCCTAATAAATTTCCTAAATGAGGCGTTCCGGTGGCTTGTATTCCAGTAAGAATTTTAGACATAAATGAATTTGTATATGCTGCAAAGTTCGTAAAGTTTTTGAAAACCTTTGCAGAATTTATAAGTTTAACGATTTGATTACGTCAACAAAGTTAAGGATATGATTTAATATTTACATGGGTTTCCTTACATTTGGCGTTATGAAAATATTCAAAATGCTTTTTTGGCTCTTGTGGCGGATATGGTTTTATCTACTCATGGGAGTGATTATTGTGCTATTTTTTCCGCTTTTATTGCTTTCTGTTCTCCGAGAAAAGTGGTATCCCTTTTTTTTTAGATTAGCTCAGCTTTGGGCAAGAGGAGTTTTGCTTGGAATGGGTTTTTTTACCATAGTCAAGAAAGAGCAAGCCTTTAAAAAAGGTGAAAGTTATATGTTGATAGCCAATCACACCTCCATGGCAGACATTATGTTGATGCTGGTTGTGGCTAAAAACCCTTTTGTTTTTGTGGGTAAAAAAGAATTGTCTAAAATTCCGTTATTTGGTTTTTTCTATAAACGAACTTGTATTTTAGTAGACAGAGAAAATTCTAAAAGTCGTTTAGCTGTTTATGAACGGGCTCAAAAAAGATTGAATCAAGGATTAAGTATTTGTATTTTTCCAGAAGGAATGGTTCCAGAAGATGAATCGATTGTTTTATCCGAATTTAAAGATGGAGCATTCCGCTTAGCTATTGAGCATCAAATTCCGATAATCCCGATTACATTTTACGATAACAAAAAACGTTTTTCGTATACTTTTTTTAGTGGAAGTCCAGGATTAATGCGAGTAAAAATTCATGAGTTTATTCCAACTCAAGGTTTTACAGTTGATGATAAAAAAGCAATTCGAACCAAAGCCTGGGACGTCATTTATAGTGAATTAAAATAAAAAAAGTGAGGCTTTCGACCTCACTTTTTTATTTATTTAAAACAAATTTTAAGCTTGTTTAAGAAATTTCAAAAACACAATTTTATTGGTTTCTGTATCCGTATAAGTAATTGTGATATCTACATACGTTAAAGAAACAATTGTATAGGTTTGTTCCATCGCGACACCATCTACCATAGTAGATAGAATGATTTTGTTACTTTGAACATCAAATGTACCTGTATTTTGAAGGTTTTGACATGTTGAATTGATTAATTCAAAGTCATTTTCTTCAAAAGTATTGTCTTCGTTGAAAACTAAGTTATCATCTTCACAATCGGTGGTGTTAACATAGTCTACATAAACCACTTTATTTTGAGCATTAATGCTACCAATTTGATTGAGGTACCATTTTCCTAAAACAAAGTCTTCTTGTACAAATGCAGTGTCGTCATCGTCGTCACACGAGATGCATAACGCGAAAACAGCCATTACTAAAAGGGTTATTTTTTTCATAGTCTTTTTATTATTCTCCAAAGATTTCGATGTTGTCTACTTGATAAGTGGTATTCACGCCATTAGTAGAACCTTCATAACGGAAAGAAATAAATACATTTCCGTTAATTCCAGACAAGTCAATGTTTCCTGAACTATAGAAGTTAGAAGCATAAGAAGTATCTTGAACACCAAGCGTAATAGGGAATTGTGTCCAAGTTGCAGCATTTACAGCGGCAAGTGTTCCTGAACCATCATAATCTGTAGAATACCAAACAGAAAGAGCAACACCGTTAGCAAACCCTGTTTTATATCCAAAACGCATAAATTCAGCAGTTGAATTATCTAGGTTGATGGCAGGTGTAATTAAGCGAGTATCTACTGCGTTTTCACCTGTCCCAAAAGCTGACATTTGAGCATATTTATTACCGCTAAAAATTCTAGCTTCCCATGTTTCTGCACCACTATTGATTGATACATTTGACCATCCTGGTAAAGCAATGAATTGATTGTTACCTGTAGCAGCAATGCTTTCAAAGTTTTCAGAAAATAAAGGAGCTAATCGTTCTCCTGTTAATTGAATATCATTTTCAGTACGAACCATAAATTGGTAATCCGTATTAAATTTAGTCATTACTCCTCTTACTTTTCCTCGTCCTGCAGCTACTGGTTTTCCAGCATAATTTGCAAAACTACTCGTTCTAAAGATAACTGAATTTCCTTCAGAGTCAACTAATAAATGATTTGTTGCTCCACCTAAACTGTTGTTAACATCATAATATGTTGATGTAATAGCAGCATCCGAAAATTGTACGCCTTCTATTTCGATTAATTTGTTAATCATAGCATCATTCTTAGCCTCAGCTACAGTTACTGTTTGCACTAAACTGCTTTCTGGAACAACAGTACAAGAACGTTTTAAAACGTTTCTATAAACTGTTTCTGAAAGACGTCCTACTGAAGGAACATTAGAAGCATTTATAAAAATTCCACCAATACGCATTCCGCCATTGCTGACGTCAGTATATAAATCTTTCATTTTGATGAATACTTTTCTACCTGGTTCAAAATTGATAAAAGAAGAAGTGACATCAACAGGCACACTAAATGCTTTTGTACCATCTAAGGTTTGCATAGAAATGGTTTTGTAAAAATTTCCTCCTTCATCACTTGAAGTCACATAAGCTTCAATAACATCATCAGCTAAATATTGTGTAATATTTGCTCCAGCTGGAATTTCAGAAACTTCTTTTGTTTTTTGTAAAGTAGTATCTACGCATTCCAAAGATGGAATAGCATAGTCATCATCGTTAACGCAGCTTGTCATGAAACCAGCTGCCAAAGCCATGAATAAAATGGATTTTAAATTAGTATTTTTCATATTATTTTTATTATAAGTTTATGTATAAGTTAATAAAATAGGTTCTTCCGTACCCATAAAAATATTTTGGTGCAAAAGAAGGTGTTCCGCTTGTAATGTCTTGGTTTAATTCTCTGTAGTTAGCATTTCTTGCTTGCTCAAAACCACCAGTTTTATAAGTCACGTCAAATACATTGTTGATAGAAGCAAAGAAACCGATTGTATTTCTATTCTTTTTACTAATTCTCCAAGATTTTCCACCAACTAAATTCACTAAGGTAAAGCTATCAAATTTTTCTTGTTTTAATAATTCTCTTCCTCTTTCTTCAGTAGCTTCAGGAAAAGGATATCCACTGATGTCTGCTGGGTTTTTATAAAAATTATCAGTACGCATTAACGCAGTTACATCTAGATAGTTGTCGGCTAAATGGTTGATGTTCGCTCCAATCCACCAGAATTTAGGATCTCTATATTCTAAACCTAAAGAGTAAGCTTGTTGCGGAGAACCAGGAACTCTATAGTCTTTTAATTTTGAAGAACCGTAATCTACTAATGTTGGAATATTATTTACTGCATTTTCGTCACGGTTTAACGCAACATTTGGATTGCTTGTATAAGTATATTGACCATAAGCTATTGCTCCTGTTGCTTTAATAGTTTGTGTAACTTGGTATTCTAAACCAAGCTCACCACCTATTTGAAGTTTGTCAATTCCCGTTACTAATTCTGCTACGAAAGCATCTCCTCCATCACCAAAAGCTTCTTCAAAAGCACCTTCTGCATAAAAGAAAGAAGTTTCTGTTGCATCTTGAATTTTAGAGTAATAACCAGTAATTCTTGCTTTTAATTTTGGAGCTCTAATCACATAGCTTAAGTCAGCACTAGAAATAGTTTCACTTTCTAATCCGTCAAAAATAAAGTTATTTAAACGAGCATTAGGAAAAGCATTTCTTAACGAAGGAGCTTTTGTCATATACGCTGCATTGAAAGTAAGCAAATGTCTTCCTGTTAATTTATAAGTCAAGCCACCTTTAAATCCAAAGTTATCAAAAGCTAATTTTCGGCTGTATCCGTAAGAAGTGGTTGGATAAATTCCATTTTTATATAATCCTTCTCTTTGGTACTCTGACCGAACAAATTCTTGAGCCATATAAAAATCAACTTTATTATAAGTGAATTTAAATTGTGTAAAGGCATCAATTACATTGGCGTGTAAATTATAATTATAGCCATATTTATCCCCTACAACAACTTTTCTGTCTGGATTATTTAAATCGGCTTGAGAAGCATCTCCGTCAAGGAAGTTGTCGATATCATCATAATATAAACCACCTAATAAATCTTCAAGATATTGATAGCTATTTGATTTTAAACGACGGTACGTAGCTCCCGCATTCATATTAACGTTGTCTGACAATTGTGTGTTTAAAACAGTATTAAATGTAAATGTTTTATCATCCATTCTGTCTTGGTAAAGTACATATTTACTTCTTGCTTTTTCACGACCAATTTCTTGACCATCAGCTCCAATGATTGCAGTTGAGTTTGCTTGATACATGGCATTCCAATCTATCTGACGTTGAGTAAAGAAATTAGCATTTGCCGCTCCTACTAAATCAGGCGTATAAAGACCTCCTAAACCTCCAGGTTGGTAAGCACCAGGATTTTGTTGTAATACTTCATCAACATTGTTGTTATATAATGAAGTAAAGTAACTAGGTAAATTACGGTAATAAGTTGGGTCTGGGTTGGTAACATCTTGATAGTCTAATCTAGAATTAGCAACAGAACCAAATTGATAAGTCAAATTGGTGTTTAATTTAGTTTTAGGACTAATAGTCCAATAATGACTTAACATTAAGATAGGTTCTTCTAAATCTTTATCTCTAGAGTTTCTTTTCTTCCCATCTTGATAACCCCAATATGAATTGTATTTTTCTCCAGCAATGCTGTTTACTTCATTCGAGTTTGGTGAATTTTTACCACGACTATTTTGAGCATAAATTGACATAAAATTCAAGCTATGTTTGTTGTTGATTTTTTTCTCTACACTGGCAAAAACCGAGTTTGCAGAATAATCAGATCCTTCAAAATAACCTTCTTCTGCAAAACGTCTAGAAGCTGAGATTACAAAAGCCCAACCGTTCTCATTCATTCCAGAAGCATGTGTTCCCATCATTCTCCAACTGTAGTTGGTGTTGGTTCCAGAAAATGAAACTCGTGTACCAGGTCTATAAATCGATGCTCTGGTATAGATTTGTTGTGTTCCTAAAATTCCACCAAATGTATGGTCAGAAGCTCCAGAACCCATTGTAAATTCTTGATTACGAGTGGCGTCATTTAATCCACCCCAGTTATTCCACTGTGGTCTACCATCATAAATTTTATTCATGATAACACCATTAATCATCGTGACACCATATTCGTTGTCGAGACCCCTAATTCTAAAACGAGCTTGTCCCCAATTAAAAGCACTCACTTGTTGAAAAGCATCGCGAGAAGCCTGTAATAATCCTGCTGTGTTTTCGGAACCACTGTTGTCATCACCTAAATCGGTTTCAGTGATTGTCACTAAACTCAATTGTTGCTCAGACGTAATGTCTTCTTCCAAAGAGATGAGACCTAAGTCAAGCACTTGTCCTGCAATAACCTCTACTTTAATTAGTTGTTGCGTGTAACCCGAACTTCTAATTAAGATAAGATGTTCTCCCAAGGGCACGTTGTCAATCGTAAAAAGACCTTGTTCATTGGTCACCCTAATTATGGTTGAATTTTGAACTGAAACCACAATACTTTGTAGTGCTTTCTGCGATTTAGAATCAATGATTTTACCAGTAATACTTGATGTTTCTTGTGCAAAAACAAAAAACGATTGTAAAACAAGTAAAATACTAAATACTAGTTTTTTCATAAAAAATATTTAATTAATTTTACGCTTGCTAAGTTAATTTTTTCTTAACAGTCCGCAAATGTACATCTTTTAATAATATTATTTACTTTTGGTGCGAAGTTTGTAATAAACTTGATAGTAATTTAATACACCATTTATGAAAATTAAACAGTTTTTCCTTGCTTTTTTTGTGATTTTCGCAATAAGTACCGCGAATGCTCAAGAAAAAAAATTTAAAGTGCATACCGTTGCGTTTTACAATGTCGAAAATCTCTTTGATACCAAAGACGATGATAATGTGAATGATACAGAATATACTCCTGCTAAAGGCTGGACCGATGAGAAGTATAAACAAAAATTAAAAAATTTAGAAAAAGTTATTTCTGAAATCGGAGTCAACGACAAACAAAAAAATTCTCCAACTATTATTGGCGTGTGCGAAATTGAAAACAGAGGTGTTTTGGAAGATTTGGTTAAAATGCCAAAATTAGCCGAAAAAGATTATGGAGTTGTACATTTTGATTCGCCAGACGGACGTGGAATTGACACCGGTTTTCTTTATCAAAAAAAATATTTCACGCCTACCAGCCATGCCAACATTCCTTTGATTATTTATAATATTGATGGCAGCGGCAGACGCGTCTATACCCGTGACCAATTGCTAGTTTCAGGTTATATGGATGGCGAAGAAATACATTTTATTGTCAATCACTGGCCATCGCGTTCTGGTGGCGAAAAAAGAAGTAGCCCATACCGAGAAGCGGCAGGAGCGTTGAACCGTAAAATTATCGACTCTCTTCGAACAATTAATCCAGATGCCAAAGTAATTACTATGGGCGATTTAAATGACGGTCCTTATAATAAAAGTGTGAAAAAAGAATTGGGTGCCAAAGCTTCTAAAGAAGGTTTGAAACCAGGCGATGTTTATAATCCAATGGAAGAAATGTCTAAAAAAGGAATTGGCTCTTTGGCTTACCGAGATGCCTGGGATTTATTTGATCAAATGATTTTTACCGAATCGTTCTTTAGAAATGATTATTCTACTTTCCAATATTGGAAAGCGGGAGTTTTTAATCCACCTTATTTAGTGCAAACTACGGGCCAATATAAAGGATATCCGCTACGAAATTCTCCAAGCGAACCGGGTTATAGTGACCACTTTGCTATTTATGCCTATCTGGTAAAAGAAATAAAATAAATACGAAAGCCGATTCAGTTCGGCTTTTTTTATTCCGTAACTTTACATTTCTAAATTCGTGCTTATGGCTGTTCAAAAACCATTTAATCTCATCCAATGGGTTGAGAAAAACCGACACCTGCTCAAACCACCAGTCGGAAATAAAAACCTGTATGTTGATTCTGGCGATTATATTGTCATGATTGTTGCGGGACCAAATGCCAGAAAAGATTATCATTATAACGAAACAGAAGAATTATTCTACCAACTCGAAGGAAACATCACCGTCTACATACAAGATGAGGGCGAGAAAAAAGCCATGCAACTTGGTCCGGGAGATATGTTTCTTCTTCCGGCTAAAACACCGCATTCACCCGTTAGAGAAGCAAATTCCATCGGATTAGTGGTCGAAAAAAAACGTTTGGGTCAAGCTATTCCCGATGGATTACTTTGGTTTTGCGACAATTGCAACCATAAACTCTACGAAGTTTACTTTGAACTCAAAGACATTGAAGTCGATTTTCTGGCTCATTTTAAACACTTTTACGGTTCAAAAAAATTGCGGACTTGTAAAAATTGCGGCACCATCATGGATACCGACCCTCGATTCGTCTCCAAGTAAAAACCTGAAACTTTAAATTAAAATTAGTGCAGACATTTCCCGCTGTTCACGTCAAGTTTTTTACTAAAAATTAAGTTTTGCAAGCCACCCAAAGAGCTTCCGATGGTCGCTTTTGTTTGGCTACAAAACTAAAAATTTTTCTCAAAAAAGCTTTCTGTTACCATCGGGGCTGCAAATCAAGACATTGTCACAAAAGCAGTTTTCAGAACAAAATAAATTCGGTATCTTCGCATCAAAATATAACAAAAACCTTTAAAAAAGTTATAATGTCAACAATCGCACAACAATTCGGCATGACCGAAGCTTTAGCAATATTAGGTGTAAAAGCCATAAATGAAGGAACGTCGACTGGAAATAATCATTTTGCAAACGGCGAAATCATCGAAAGCTACTCGCCCGTAGATGGTCAATTAATTGGTAAAGTAAAAACAACCACGACGGCAGATTATGAAAAAGTAATGCAAGCAGCAACCACTGCTTTCAAAACATTTAGAGCAATGCCAGCTCCGCAAAGAGGCGAAATCGTTCGTCAATTCGGAAATAAATTAAGAGAATTAAAAGAACCTCTTGGAAAATTAGTTTCCTATGAAATGGGAAAATCGCTTCAAGAAGGATACGGCGAAGTGCAAGAAATGATTGATATCTGTGATTTTGCAGTTGGTTTATCACGACAACTAAACGGACAAGTCATTCCTTCCGAACGACCAGGTCACGTGATGCGTGAACAGTGGCATCCGATTGGTGTTGTCGGAATTATTTCTGCATTCAATTTTCCAGTTGCGGTTTGGGCATGGAATACAGCCTTGGCTTGGATTTGTGGCGATGTTTGTGTTTGGAAAGCTTCCGAGAAAGCTCCTTTGTGCTCCATCGCTTGTCAAAATATTATCGCTGGGGTTTTAAAAGAAAACAACTTGCCAGAAGGTATTTCATGCATCATCAACGGCGATTATAAAGTAGGCGAAATGATGACGACAGATGCTAGAATTCCTTTAATTTCTGCGACAGGCTCAACCCGAATGGGAAGAATTGTAGGCACAACCGTTGCACAACGTTTCGGTAAATCGTTATTAGAATTAGGCGGAAACAACGCCATTATCATCACGCCAACAGCCGATTTAAAAGTAGTTGTTCCTGGTGCTGTTTTTGGAGCCGTAGGAACGGCTGGACAACGTTGTACTTCAACAAGAAGATTAATCATTCACGAATCAGTTTATGATAAAGTAAGAGATGCCATTGTGGGAGCTTATGGTCAATTAACGATTGGAAATCCATTAGACCAAAAAAATCATATCGGCCCATTAATTGATAAAGAAGCAGTCAATACCTATTTGGCAGCTATTGAAAAAGCAAAAGCGGAAGGCGGTAAAGTATTAGTCGATGGCGGCGTACTTTCTGGCGAAGGTTATGAATCGGGTTGCTATGTAAAACCTGCAATTATAGAAGCTGAGAATCATTACGAAATCGTGCAACATGAAACGTTTGCTCCTGTTTTATATTTAATGAAATATTCAGGTGAAGTTGAAAATGCAATTGAATTGCAAAACGGAGTGGCTCAAGGATTATCATCTGCCATTATGACCAATGAATTAAAAGAAGCGGAGAAATTCTTATCATTTTCAGGTTCAGATTGTGGAATTGCCAATGTAAACATCGGAACTTCTGGTGCTGAAATTGGTGGTGCTTTTGGTGGTGAAAAAGAAACTGGCGGAGGCCGTGAATCGGGTTCAGACGCTTGGAAAGTTTATATGCGAAGACAAACCAATACGGTCAACTATTCAGATCAATTGCCATTGGCACAAGGAATTAAATTTGATTTGTAATATTTGAGTGATTAGTGACTAACCGTTAGTGATTAGTTATTTTTGAGAATATAGAAAAACCCTGCTAAACTTTATGCTTAGCAGGGTTTTTTTCTTGTAACTGTGTCATTCCGACAAAGGAGGAATCTCAAATAGTATATAAATATTTTAAATTATTTGGTCTTCTTTACATATTGCGTTAAAATCACAATACTTTGGTTTTCTACTCTTCCTTCAATTTGTTCGGCATTATCCCAAACTAATTTAATATTATGAACGGCAGCTCCACGTTTAGCAGTAAAATTAGCACCTTTCACATCCAAATCTTTTATTAAAACGACTGAGTCACCATCTTTCAAGATATTTCCATTGGTGTCTTTATGAATGATTTTGCCTTCGTCGTCGTCATCTTCGCCAGTGGATTTTGCCCAAGCTAAGGTTTCTTCGTCTAAATACATCATTTCTACCAAATCCTGTTTTTTCAACCGAGAAAGCATCCGCCAAGATAAAACTTGCACAGGAACATGTTCGTTCCACATACTATCGTTTAATCCTCGCCAATCATCCGGATTAGTTGTTTCTGGATTTTCAATTTGTTCTTTCAAGGATTGTGTAATTAACACACTGTGGTCCAAACTTTCTTCACTGTGTGGAGCAAGTGTACAAACCACCAAATGGTCTTGTGAACCACTAATTTCACAAGTGGAATGGCTTCGATCGTGTAATTTTTTTTCAATAGGACTCACAGAAATCTGATTTATAGATTAAAAGAAGCTCCAATATTAAATTGAAACTGGTTATTTAATTTATCGTAACCGACAGGATTATTTTTATAAGAGGCAATAGGAATACCTACTTCTGTAAATAAACCAAATCCATCTGAAAAGAAATAACGAATACCCGCATGAGCTCCAAAATTACGTAAACCTAAATCTAAACCTGGATAAATATCCATATTTGTAGGCAGTTTTAACACATTTCCAATATTGGCACTAAACCGAGCTTTGACGTCAAAATCATCATCAAAATTAGAGTTGTCACCATCTACACCTAGAAGGTAAGTTGTTTGAAGTCCAATTGAAATGTTTTCACCCAAACCATGGTCATAGGTGAGCATAATTCCAGTAGCATGATCTTGAAAATTTGCTCCAACTTGAAATTTTTGATCCCCTTTTCCTTTGTAAGCTTGTGCGTTTGCAAAACCAGCAGTTAGTAATAAACCGAATAGTACTATTTTTTTCATGATATAAAATTTTTGACAAATATAAGAATTAATTTCTCCCAATTTCATTTGGATAAAGAACGGGTAAAAGATCACTTTGAAAAAAGGCTTTTGTTTCTACATTTAAGATAGTTAATGGTCCTTTAAAAGCGGCACCTGTATCTACGTTCCAAACACAAGCTTTATTAACAGGAGTTGTTTGATTTATTCGAGTTGTAGGCGTATGACCAATATAAATTTCTGAATATAAGGTAAGCCTTTTCGGATAAAAAACACTATCTTTTTCCATTCTAGGATCCAATGCTAGAGCAGTTTCCCACAAAGTTCTGTCCCAATAAAAGAGTTCCGGAAAATATTCATAAGCCACTCCGTGACTATTGGTAAAGCCAGCATGAATAAAAAGACGGTTTTCAGCGTCGATATAGTAATCTTGAAGCGATTTTAAAAAAGCAATATGAGCTTGTTTTTTTTCTATAGAAACTGTGGAATAGGCTTTAACGGTTGCTTCGCCACCATGTTTGAACCACATGTCTTCGTCAATGTTTTTATTGCCATTGTCCATCCAATCTAAAACAAGTTCATCGTGATTTCCACGAATAAAAATGCACTTTTGACGTTCTCCTAACTGAATCAAAAAATCAATTACTTGTGGCGATTCACTCCAGCCATCTACATAATCACCTAAAAAAACCAAAGTATCTTCAGGTTGTACCGAAGCTTTCGCTAACACTTGTTCTACCGCTTTTAAACCTCCGTGAATGTCGCCAATGACGTATGTTTTACTCATAATTATTTTTAAAAACCTTGCAAAGGTATCATTTTTAGATTAAAAGAGTTTACTGCTGTAATTCAGAACAGTTGAAGTGAAAATAATTTTATAAAATAACTCATCGTCTTTTTATTTTAAAAATTATTCTAAAAACTTCCTATTCTTACTCGTTTCTATCATATTTCACCTTTCTTAAAATTCGCATGGTTTCTTTAAAATTAGTATAAACCATCGAGTTTCCAATCATTTTTAAAAACGGTTTGGCATCAATTAATTTTTGTTTGGCTTCTTCAAATCCGTTTAAGTAACAAATCATTAAGGTGGAAGGCAAATTCAAACTGTCTTTAAGCTCATTTTCTGATAAAATCATGCCTTTTTGTATCTTTTGAAGCAACGCCAAATGGGCATTATAAATATGAAACATCATCTTGCGATTATACTGTGGCGGATCAAATAAAAAAGTGGTTTCTATTTTATAATAGCCATTGTCAAAAAAAGTAAGGGTTTGTTTTTCTAACGGATAATAACTCGTTTTGTCATTCAAACCCAAAGGAACATATTCGGTGATTGAAAAAGTATGGTCATCATAATCAATCGTTACTTCATCAAAAGCTGAATAAAACAATTTAACTTGTTCATTAATTAATTCGACATCAACTCTGGAATAAAAAATTTTGTCGCGAATTCGTTTTTTTGTTCCCGCCCAACAAACTACAAAAAGCTCTTTAAAAACTAAATAGTTGGTGGTCATGTCTTTGTGACGATGATTCATAAAGTCCAATACACTTTCTAGCGTATGCGAAATACTGTTTCTCGAACTATTTTCAATCCCGATAACGGTTTCAGTATTCAATTTTGAAAACGGAATTTTATCCTGAGTGGGAATGGAATTGCTACCGCGACGAATAAAAATACTGCGAGGGGAAATGGTGTAAATTCCTTTTTTGAAGGCCGATATTTTAGAATTCGAACGAATTGTAACCAAACCTACTACCTTATCTTTTGGTAAATTAGGAAAAGGCACATTTTCATATTGAATTTTAGGCGGATTTTCTAAATAAGCATTGACTAAATTTTGAATCCGGCTATCATCAAAAAAATCATTGCCACGAATTTCATTATCTTGGTCTTCTACACCTACCACAATATAGGAATTGTTTGAAGGATTGGAATTGGACAACGCACAAATATGTTTTAAAAACTTGGCCTTGCCCTCTATCGTATGAAGGTTTAATTGTCGTTTTTTATCATAAAAACTATTCTCATCATGATGAGCTAATAAGTTTTTGATAAGTAAACGTTTGTTAATCATTTTTTTAATTTTAAGTCGCAGTCGCAGTTTTCAGTGACCAATAATGGAAATTATCCTTTTGCGACACCTAAAAACTGCGACTATAAACTTATTAAGGCACTCGATGTCCCATACTTTCTGTCCAAATTTCAAACCAATCTTCTCGATCCATTTGAATTTCGCTTGCTTTTTTTAATTGTTGAATGCGACCAATATTTACCGTTCCCGCTAACGGAATGACTTTAGTTGGATGTTGCATCAACCAAGTTAATAAAAGTAAGTCGGAGCCCACTTCATATTTTTCTACTAAGCGAACAAATAGTTTTTTTAAACGTCGTGTTTGCTCCGTATCTTCTCTAAAAACCGTTCCTAACGGATTCCAAGCCATGGGTGTGATTTGATGTAATTCCATGTGGTCTAAACTTCCGTCAATCATCGGTTCATAATGGGTAGCCGAAAACTGAATTTGATTATAGGAAACTTTAATTTTCTTTTGAATTAAATCGGTTTGCGAAGGCGTAAAATTCGATAATCCAAAAGATAAAATTTTGCCGTCTTTTTTTAATTGCTCCACGGCTTCCGCAATTTCATCGGCAACCATTAGCGGACTTGGACGATGAAGTAAAAAAACATCAACATAATCCGTGTTTAAATTTTTTAAGGAATTTTCAACCGACCATAAAATGTATTTTTTAGAATAATCATAATGTTTGATACGATTTTCTCTGTTTTCACTCACATATTGAATACCACATTTGGTAATCAGTTGAATTTTAGAGCGGTCAATTTTGCTGTTCTTAAAGCCTTTCCCAAAAGTGGCTTCGGTGGTATAACCGCCATAAACATCGGCAAGATCAAAAGTAGTAATTTGATTTTCATGGCAAACGTGAATCAAGTGAGCCATTTCAGGAGCACTCAAATTTTTGTCCCAGCTACCCCAATTCATGGTTCCAGCGATAATCGAAGATAAGGTTGTTTTCATTTTTATTATATGCTTTAAATTAAACCAGTGTTTTAAAGAAAGTTAGCTTGTTTTATAGCGGTAAAACACAATAGCTTTCTTCAGGTCTTAAAATTATAAAAACTAAATCACAAATCACTCTTAAAACCAATGTTTTCAGGGAACTTTTAACGGTATGTTAACATCTTGAAAGGAATAAAATTTTCAATTTGCACTGTTTTAAATTGTAAAGTAAATTTGAGCTTTTAAAAAATAAATTATGGAAGAAAATACATCCACGCTAGACATTAGAGCAATCAATGAAAAAATTGAACGAGAAAGTGCGTTTATTGATTTATTGACCTATGAAATGAACAAAGTTATTGTGGGACAAAAACACATGATTGAACGATTACTAATCGGTCTTTTGGGACAAGGCCACGTTTTGTTAGAAGGTGTTCCTGGCTTAGCCAAAACCTTGGCAATCAACACCCTTGCTCAAGCGGTGCAAGGTTCTTTTAGCAGAATTCAATTTACGCCCGATTTACTTCCTGCCGATGTGGTGGGAACCATGATTTTTAACATGAAACAAAATGAGTTTTCTATCAAAAAAGGACCCATTTTTGCCAATTTCGTTTTAGCGGATGAGATAAACCGAGCTCCTGCTAAAGTGCAATCTGCTCTTTTAGAGGCGATGCAAGAAAAACAGGTAACCATTGGCGATACCACTTTCAAGTTAGACAAACCGTTTTTAGTGCTTGCTACGCAAAATCCAATTGAGCAAGAAGGAACATATCCTTTGCCAGAAGCACAAGTGGATCGTTTTATGTTGAAAACAGTGATTGATTATCCAAAAATGGAAGACGAGCGAATGGTTGTTCGTCAAAATTTAAAAGGAAGTTATGAAAAAGTAAATGCAGTTATTTCTGTTGATCAAATTCTCCGAGCCCAAGAAGCGGTTCGTGAGGTGTATATGGACGAAAAAATTGAGAAATACATTTTAGATATTATTTTTGCAACCCGATTTCCTGAAAGATATAAACTAGAAAGTCTAAAACCGTTAATAAGTTTTGGTTCTTCTCCTCGAGGAAGCATCAATTTGGCTACAGCCGCAAAATGTTATGCTTTTATCAAACGCCGCGGTTATGTAATTCCAGAAGATGTGCGTGCTGTGGTTCATGATGTATTGCGTCACCGAATTGGTCTAACGTATGAAGCCGAAGCCGAAAACGTAACCACGGTAGAAATTATCAATAAGATTGTAAACGAGATTGAAGTACCTTAATTTAGTTTTCAGTTTTCAGTCTCAGTTTTCAGTTTAAACTGGGAAGCAACTCTGACTGAAAACTGCGACTGAAAACTAGACACAATGGAAACCAAAGATTTACTTAAAAAAGTACGAAAAATAGAAATCAAAACCCGAAGATTGAGCGATCATATCTTTTCGGGCGAATACCATACGTCGTTTAAAGGACGAGGGATGACTTTTTCTGAAGTGCGACAGTATCAGTTTGGCGACGATGTTCGAGCTATTGATTGGAATGTAACTGCTCGCTATAACGAGCCTTATATCAAAGTTTTTGAAGAAGAACGTGAATTAACTATGATGTTGATGGTTGATATTTCTGGCTCAGAAAGTTTTGGAACAAAAAACCAGTTGAAAAGCGAAATTGTAACAGAAATTGCAGCAACCATGGCTTTTTCGGCAACACAGAACAATGATAAAATTGGTTTGATTTTATTTTCTGATGAAATAGAATTGTACATTCCTCCTAAAAAAGGAAAATCGCACGTGTTGCGAATTATTCGTGAATTGATTGAATTTCAGCCTAAAAGCAGAAGAACAAACCTTTCACAAGCCTTAAAGTTTTTGTCGAATGTGATGAAAAAGAAAGCGATTGTGTTTTTGATTTCCGATTTTATGGTAGAAGATCAATATGAACAAACGCTCAAAATAGCTGGAAAAAAACATGATATTACCGGAATTCGAGTTTATGATATTCGTGAAGAAAAAATGCCCAATATCGGAATGGTCAATATGGTAGATGCCGAAACAGGCGAAACGCAATTGATTAACACGGGCTCAAAATCCATTCGATTTGAATATGAAAAACACTATCATCAACAAGTTGATTATTTTAAAGACACGTTTTCTCGTTGTGGCTCTGGTGTTGTAAACACGCGAGTGGATGAAAGTTATGTGACCAAACTATTAAGTTATTTTAAATCAAGATAAAACAGCACAATAAGCTAATTCAATATTGAAAATGCTTTGAATAACAAAATGAAAAATAAAGTAGTACTCTTCTTTTTTATGTTTACGTCGGTTCTTTTTGCACAACCAAAAAGAGTCAGTTCTTCCGTGGATAGCACAAAAGTTAAAATTGGAGCACAAATCAATTTGACTTTAAAAACAACGGTTGACACCCTTTCTAAAGTAAAGTTTCCTGACGCAAAACTTTTTGGAAGATTGGAAGTGTTAGAAAGTTATCCGGTGGATACCATCAAAGAAAACTTTAAATTCCAACTCATCAAAAAATATGGTCTAACACAATTTGATAGCGGAAAATTTGTGATTCCTTCCTTACAAGTAATCATTAATTCCAAGCCATTTTTTACGGACAGTATTCCGGTTGAAATTTTAAATGTAGCTGTCGATACGCTCAAACAACCACTTTATGATATTAAAGAGATTACTCAAGTAAAAAGTGTGGGTTGGCCATGGTGGGTTTATCTTTTAATTGCAATTGTTTTGGGCGGTTTAGGGTATTTGATTTATTATTTAATCAAGAAAAATAAAAAACCAAAAGAAGAAGAAATACTCTTTGCTTCGCCCATTGAAAAAGCAACGGCTCATTTAAAAACCTTAGAGAATAAAAGTTTAGTAGAACGCGGAGAGGTAAAGGCGTATTATTCTGAATTGACCGATATTGCCCGTACTTATATTGAAGAAGCCGTTAACATTCCAGCCATGGAAAGTACGACTGATGAATTAATTGCCGCTTTTAAAATAGCAATTTTAAAAAAGAAATTATCCTTAACGGATGAAACCATTCAACATTTAGAACGTGTTTTAAAACAAGCAGATTTAGTAAAATTTGCCAAATCAAAACCACTAGATTACGAAATTCAAGACGATAAAATTAAAATTGAAAAAACCATTTTTAAAATCCATCAATCTATTCCAGAAGAAGTGGAAGACGACGAAGTAGATTATGAGAATTTAAACGCTCTAAACCTTGAAAAATTAGCCAGAAAAAAACGAAAACGTAAAATTACAACCATTGCTTTATCGGCTGTTTTTGTGCTTTTTCTATCGGTTGCCATTTTAGTAGTAACGAAAGGATTTGATTTTGTAAAAGATAAAATAATCGGTCATCCAACCAAAGAATTGCTTGAAGGGGAATGGGTTTTGAGCGAGTATGGAAATCCCGCCATTAAAATTGAAACACCAAAAGTATTGACGCGTATGGATGTTTCAACGTACTTAAATAAGGAAACCGCTTCGTTGATGAAAGACATTCAAATGTTTGGATACGGAAGTTTGTTAAGCGATTATTATGTGATGATTTTAACTAGCAAATACAAACAAGAAATAGAAGTCGATTTAAATGTTGCGATGGAAGGTTCTTTAAAAATGATGGAAGCTAGAGGAGCTCAAAATATTTTATTAAAACAAGAAGAATTTAGTTCTAAAGAAGGCTTTAAAGGGTTAAGAGGATTTGGAACGATGACAATTATAGACCCAATTACAAAAAAAAGCCGCAAAACGTATTATGAATTAATTTATTTTGCTCAAGAAGGCGGATTGCAACAAATAATGGTTTTACATGAAGAAGGAGATGAACCGGCCAATGAAATAACCGAACGTATTATGAATTCGGTAGAAATTGCAAAAATGAAATAACCATGGAAAACATTACTTTTTTACATCCGCAGTTTTTTTGGTTATTTACGTTGTTACCCATTGCAATTGCTTGGCATATATGGAAAAGAAATCAACAAACAGCCACTTTAAAAATAAGTTCACTTAAAGGATTTCAAATGAAGAGTTCCGTTTTACCAAAATTGAAACCGATTCTTTTTGTATTGCGTTTACTGGCTTTAAGTTTTATTATCATCGCTTTAGCGAGACCAAGAACCGTAGATGTGAGCAACAAAACTAAAACGACTCGCGGAATTGACATTGTGATTGCTGTTGACGTTTCTGGAAGTATGTTGGCTAAAGATTTAAAACCAAACCGGTTAGAATCACTTAAAAAAGTAGCAGTCAATTTTGTGGATGGTAGACCTAATGATCGCTTTGGAATTGTGGTATATGCAGCCGAAAGCTATACCAAAACGCCAGTAACCAGCGACAAATCAGTTGTGATAAATGCGATAAAAGACATTCAATATGACAACGTCATTAAAGACGGTACTGGAATTGGAATGGGACTAGCCACTGCCGTTAACCGATTAAAAGACAGTAAAGCAAAAAGTAAAGTCATCATTTTGTTAACCGATGGAGTAAATAATGCAGGTTTTATTGAGCCTGAAACAGCAGCTGACATTGCCAGAGAATACGGCATTAAAGTGTACACGATTGGATTAGGAACAAACGGAATGGCCGAATCCCCGTATGCGTATGCTCCCAATGGTGGATTTTTATTTCGGATGATGCCTGTTGAAATTGATGAAGTTTTGATGAAATCTATTGCAAAAAAAACAGACGGAAAATATTTTAGAGCAACAAACAATAGCAAGTTAGAAGCTATTTATGGCGAAATCAATAAATTAGAGACCACTGAAATTGAAGAGCAAAAATTTTATAATTACGACGAAAAATTTAGACCCTTAATATGGATTGCAGGTTTATTGTTATTAATTGAAATTTTAGCCAGACAAACTATTTTTAGAAGTTTTATATAAGATGTACGAATTAGACGAAAAAATATATATGTACTTTTTGGGGATTATTCCCCTCTTAGCCTTGCTGTTTCTTTTCAATTTTTATTGGAAACGAAAAAAACAACGCGAATTTGGCGATTTGGAATTAGTAAAAAAATTAAGTCCAGAAAAATCCAGATTTAAATCCACTTTAAAAATGATTGTTTTATTGTTAGGATTGGCAAGTTTAATTATGGGATTGGTTAATCCAAAAATTGGAACTAAATTAGAAACCGTCAAGCGGGAAGGAATAGACGTAGTGTTTGCCATCGACGTATCCAAAAGCATGTTGGCCGAAGATGTTGCACCAAGCAGACTAGAAAAAACCAAACAATTGGTTTCGCAAATTATTAATCAGTTGGGAAGTGATCGTATCGGAATTGTAGCTTATGCAGGAAGTGCGTTCCCGGTTTTACCAATTACAACAGATTATGGCGTAGCAAAAATGTATCTGCAAAGCATGAATACCGATATGCTTTCTTCGCAAGGAACTTCGCTTGATGAAGCTATTAAATTATCGGCTAATTATTTTGACAAAGGAAACACCACCAACAAATTAATTATTTTGATTTCTGATGGTGAAGATCATTCGGAAGACTTTGAAGGAGCAATTGAAGAAGCTAAAAAAGTAAAAGCTAAAATTATCACTATTGGCGTTGGAACAGAAAAAGGCGGACCAATTCCTCTGAAACGAAATGGAGTTATAGAAAATTTTAAACGTGATCAAAATGACGAAGTAGTCATTACAAAATTAAATCCCGTTGCCTTAAAACAAATTGGAAAAGGAACAAAAGGAGGCTATATTTATGGCGGAAACACAAAAGAGGTGCTAGAATATATCAAAAATGCCTTAGATAATATTGAAAAAACAGAATTTGAAACCACGCAAGTTGCCGATTATCAGTCGCAGTTTCAATGGTTTCTAGGATTTGCTTTTTTAATGTTTTTGATAGATATTTTCTTGTTAGAACGAAAAACTAGTTGGATAAACCAGTTGAACTTATTTAATGAAAAAGAGTCATGAAGCAACGTTTAACCCTTATCGTATTATTTTTTACTTTCTTTTTACAAGCCCAAACGGAAAAAAAAGAAACGGATAAAGTATTGCCTAAAGCCAATAAAGAATTTGATGCTAAAAACTACGCAGCTGCCGAAGCCCAATATCGTATTTCAAACTCTAAAGGTATTTCAGGAGCAACACCAGCATATAATTTAGGCAACGCTATTTACAAGCAAAATCATCCTAGCGAAGCAAAATTCGCATATGCCAAAGCACTAGAAAAAGCCAAAACAAAAGAAGAAAAACACAAAGCTTTTCATAATTTAGGAAATGTTTTTATGCAAGAAAAACAATATTCCAAAGCCGTTGAAAGCTATAAAAACGCCTTGCGAAACAACCCTGCCGATGAAGAAACACGTTATAATTACGCTTTGGCGAAGGAATATCTAAAAAACAACCCAGAAGATCCTGAAAAAGACAAGAAAGACGATCAACAAGACGAAAAAAATAAAGATAAAAACAAAGGCGACGAAGAGCAAAAAGAGGATAAAGAAAAAGGAAAAGACGAAGAGAAAAAACAGCAACCTAAAGAAGGCGATAAACAAAAAGACGAAAACGGTCAGCCAAAGTCTCAGCCTTCTGGAATTTCAAAAGAAAGTGTTCAAAATTTATTAGACGCAGTCAATAACGAAGAGAAAAAAGTGCAGGAAAAAGTGAATGCTCAAAAAATAAAAGCAAAACCAACCCCAACCGAGAAAGATTGGTAATTTGAAAAGGAGTTTTAAACAAATGAAAAAGTTTATTTTATTAGTATTAGTAAGTTTTCAAGGACTTTATGCTCAAGTTCAGTTTGAGTCAAAGGTGAGTAAAACCACTTTGGGACTTAACGAGCGGTTGCGTGTAGATTTCACGATGAATTTTGATGGTGATAATTTTATGCCTCCCGTTTTTGATGGTTTTCGAGTAGTAGCAGGTCCAAGTCAACAAGTGAGTCAATCCTGGGTAAACGGTAAAAGCTCGTTCAATAAAACGTATTCCTACTATTTGTTGCCTACTCAAAAAGGAACAATTTCTATTAAACAAGCTTCTATTGAATACAACGGACAAGTTTATAAAACAACACCCATTGCGGTAAAAGTTTCTGACGCAGTAGAAATGCCTCGCGACCCGAATGACAATTCTATTTCTATAAACGATGCCTTGTATTTAGTGGCTGATGTGAGCAAAACGAACCCGTATTTAAACGAACCCATCACGGTGGTTTATAAATTGTATTTCAGTCATAACATCGGAATCACGAATTGGCGAGAATTAGACAAACCCAAATACAATAATTTTTGGAGTCAAAACATCGATATCAAACAATTAGTTGCCGAAGAAGGAATGTATAATGGCGAACGTTTTCGCTATGTGGTTCTCCGAAAAACAGTATTGTATCCGCAAAAAGCGGGGAAACTAGAAATCGAACCGTTAGCTTTAGATATTGATGTGGAATTACCTACTAACCGAAGAAATATTTTCGGACAAGTGATGTTAACCAAAGACCACAAACGTGTTTCTGCTGGAAGTAGAGTTATAAACGTAAAATCCTTACCAGAAAATGGAAAACCAATTGATTTTGGTGGAGCGGTCGGAAAATTCGAGTTTAGCGTAACACCTTCTCGCACTAATTTAAAAAATGGTGAAAGCATGGAATTGGACGTTCGTGTTTCTGGAAATGGCAATTTAAAATTATTTAGTTTGCCAAAACCAGTAGTTCCATCGGCTTTAGAAATGTATGATCCCGTACATTCTGAAACGGTTAACACGCCGCTTTCAGGCATGAACGGTGTTATTTTAGATAAATATACCATTATTCCACAATTTAAAGGAAGCTATATCATTAAACCAATTCAATTTTCTTATTTTGATTTAGGAACAGAGAAATATAAAACGATTACCTCAAAAGAAATTAGTATAAATGTAGCAGATGGTCCAGTTTCAAGCGGAAATACCATAGCGACTACTGTTGCTGCTGGAGACAAAAAAACGGTTTCAGCAGGAGATCAATTTAAATTCATTCACTTAAAAACCAAGTTGAAACCTACTCATAAATCAGATTTTTTTGGATCTACTTTATTTTATGGATTACTTGCCGCTCCTTTTTTGTTAATTCCGTTTATTATTTTGTTTAAAAAGAAAAAAGAAGCCATTGATGGAGATGTCATTGGCAATCGATTGAGATTGAATAACAAATTAGCGAAGAAATATTTATCAGAAGCCAAAAAACAAATCGGTAACAAAGAACCTTTTTATGTCGCTCTTGAAAAATCCTTACATAATTTCTTAAAAGCGAAACTCAAAATTGAAACTTCAGAAATGAGCAAAGAAAGCATTAAAGTTTTCTTAGCCGATAAAAACGCACAACCCGAAACCATTGCACATTTTATACAATTAAAAGAAAACTGCGAAATGGCACGTTATGCTCCGTCTTCAGTCGTGGCGATGCAACAAGATTTTGACAAAGCGGTTGTAGTGATTTCTGAACTCGAAAAACAAATTTCTTAATATTCAAAACCATGAAGAAAATACTATTTTTATTGCTCTTCCTAACCCAAACCTTTTGGGCACAAAGTGTTTTTGAACAAGGAAACGAGCAGTATAGAAAAGGGAATTATCAAGAAGCGGTAACTGCCTATGAGCGAATTGTAAAAGATAAAAAAGAATCGTGTGATTTGTATTATAATTTAGCGAATAGCTATTACAAACTCAATCAAATTGCACCAGCTATTTATTATTATGAAAAAGCATTGATGATTAGTCCAAACGATAAAGACATTCAAAACAACTTAAAATTCGCCAAAAACAGAACCATTGACGACATCAAAGAAGTGCAAAAAGTAGGGTTTGAAAAAATAGTTCGTGATTTTACAGGTCTTTTTCATGTAAATTCTTGGGGCTACATTGCCGTGTTTTTAGCGTTTCTATTTTTGATTTTTTTTATGGGTTATTACTTTTCGCAAACAACTTTGTTAAAACGAATTTTCTTTATTGGCATGTTTTTTATTCCGTTTTTAATGCTTGTTGCAATTGGAGCCGCAATCATGGAGCAAAACGTACATCAAAGTGAAAGACCTGCTATTGTATTTGAGGAGGTTGTTTCGGTTAAGAATGAACCGCGAAACAATGCCACAGAATCTTTTATGCTTCATGAAGGAACTAAAGTGATGGTAATAGAAACACTTGATAATTGGAAAAAGATTCAATTAGCAGACGAAACAGAAGGCTGGATTCTCGCTTCGGCGATTAAGGAGTTAAAGTAGTTTCCTGGTCACTGTAGCTCTCCGAAGTCATTGTCAATAGCACACTAAGAGACTACCGTTTCTGATAGTCTTTTTTTGTTTGGTTTGAATGATATACTTATTTCTTCACAATTATAATTCAATTCTTCCATTTTTGGGGTGATTTTCTTCACTGCATGCTTCTTTACAATTTACTTTTGGTTCTCATTCCCCCAACCCTTTTCCTGAGTTTTTGGCTATTACAAAATCTAAATTCATTACAACTTTTCATGGTAAGTAATAGTTAAACCGCACAACCAAAACTTTAACACAACTTAACCAATAGATAACTAACAATTTTTCTTGCTTTTATAGAATAGGTTTACTTTTACTAAAATTTTTGTACTATGAAAAAACTAATTCTACTTTTGCTCACGGCTTTTACCTTAAGCTGTTGCAACAACGACGATGACAAACCACAAAACCCTATAGACCAATTACCACCAGCAACACAAACGGGTGCAAACACATTTGGGTGCTTAATTAATGGTGAACCTTTTGTAGTATCAAACAAATCAAACCAAACTGCAATATATCAAGGAGGTGGATTATTAATTGGAGGACAAAAAAGTATAGATAATAATTTTTCTCAAGTAAGTATTTTTATAAGTGAAACAAGTATTGGAGAAATAATATCTGAAAATAATTCATACGTATTAAATTCTAACTCTGTACCAAAAGGAGAATATTATATAGAAAATCAAAACTGTTTTTATTTTACATCAAGTAATTATTCAGGTAGTATAACAATAACTAAATTAGACAATATCAATTTTATAGTTTCTGGAACATTTGAATTTAAATCAATATCTGATAACTGTGAAGGCATAATTGATATTACTAACGGTAGATTTGATTTACAATATATACCCTAACTTTTAAAATCTATAAAAAATGAAAAGAATTTTATTACTCTTACTCACAACTTTTACTTTAAGTTGTTGTAACAATGAAGATGACAAACCACAAAACCCTATTGACCAACTACCACCAGCAACACAAACTGGGGCAAATACCTTTGGGTGCTTAATTAATGGTGAACCTTTTGTAGTATCAAACACATCAAACCAAACTGCAATATATCAAGGAGGTGTTTTACAAATTGGTGGAGGCATTGATAATTCTATTATGGATAAGCGCATAAGTATCAATATTAGTGCCCCAATAAATTTAAATACTCCATATGATTTGACTTTATTCCCTAATAATTTAGCAATATTTGTTAATAATGGAGAAGGTTGTTATTATGACTATGATCACACTACCTCTGGTACTTTAACAATAACCAAATTTGACCAAACTAATTTTATTATTTCTGGAACATTTAATTTTTCTACTCAAACAAATGAATGCGAAAATATAAATATTACTAATGGTCGTTTCGATTTACAATATATACCATAACTCTTAAAATCTATAAAAATGAAAAAAATTCTATTATTTCTTGTGTTCTTGGCTACATTTTTCAATATGCAAGCTCAAAACACGGCTTATGCCAATCGTATGCAGTATATATTTGGTAACATCAATAAATGGATATGCAAATAAAAATTACAGTTAAAGTTAAGCGACATTTTTGTAAATGTTGTTTTGATTATTAAATTCTTCTATTGTTTTGTAATTCAATGCACTGTGGCGTCTTTTTTTGTTGTACCAGATTTCTATGTATTCAAAGATTTCTAGTTCCATTTGTTGCTTCGTTATGAGTTTGTTGCCATAAATTAATTCGGTCTTTAATGATTTAAAAAAGCTCTCAGCT
>NZ_JAQVCH010000052.1 GCF_028689845.1 Flavobacterium sp.
TCACCTAAATCGTTTAATTTTCTATACTTAACACCTAAAGTACATTCTACAAATTTGGAAGACATTCCTTGGAATCCAGCTAAAATCATCCAAAAAGTAGCTCCAGGTCCACTGAGAGAAATAGCCACGGCTACCCCTGCAATATTTCCAAGACCAACTGTACCTGATAAAGCAGTTACAAGAGCTTGAAAGTGAGAAACTTCTCCTTCATCTTCTGGTTTATCATAATCTCCTCGTATTAATTGATAAGCATGTTTTATACCTCGAACATTGATAAATCCCATATAAAGCGTAAAAAAAGTAGCTCCAATAACTAACCAAAGCACCACTAAAGGCATATCAAATCCGATTGCAGCAAAAGGTGTATAAAAGAAAACACTAGACATGGCGTCTACTGCAGGCTTTATAATATCATTAATTTTGTCGTCTAAGCCTTTTTCTTGACTAAATGTTAAAATAGGTAATAAAAATGTAAGAATCGTGAAGAATTTCTTCATAAAGTTTATCGTATTATAGAATTAGTTCAGCAAGTTGCGAAAAAAAATGGTTAAAAAAAATGGAAGAGCAACTTTTTTTTCAAATCTCTTATAAATCGAATACTGAACTGCGTTTAGTATAAACCATATCTTTTAATTTAATCCAAAAAGCTAAGGTTAGATATACTCCAAACCAGAGGCCAGCCGTAACAAAAGAAATGTAAATAAAAAACAATCGGACATTCGTTGCTCGCATTCCTAACCGATCGGCTAATCGTGCGGAAACATGAAAACCGTGTTTTTCAAAAAAGTGTCTTATGGAGGTAATCCAACCCATTATGGTGCTGTTTCTTTTACTCGCATATACGGTGTTGTGTCTTCTTCGACACCAGTGATGAAAAATCTAGAATCTCCCAACCAAAAGAAAGTGCGGTATCGTTCTAGATAATTTAATTTTACATACTTTCCTTGAAGATTTTCTAATTTTTCTACAACGTCTTTTTCACTTGTTTGAACCGAAAAACTAAAAATTTGTGCACCAGAAATTCCTTGACTCATCTCTCCTTCCCATGTTTTAAACAAAACCCCGCGTTTACTAAATCTAATTAACTCTCCCGTACGCACGCCAGTGCTAAAAGGAACGTAGTATATAAATGAAACATAGCCTACTAGTATTATAAAGAAAACGAATAATAAACGGTAAAATATTTTTTTTACCTTATTCAAAAAAGTGGGACTAGAGGCTGGACTTGTTTCCATATTGGATATTAATTTGACGAAGTAAAGTTAATTAACTTTTGACCGATTTCACAATTTAAACAGCGATTATAATTGCAGTATCCATTTTTTAATTGCAATAATGCTTGTGAATGATAACTATCTACCGGTTTTATTCCCAAACGTTGAAATCGTTCGATGATAGCATTTTTTTCAGGTGAGATGGCTGTTGCAAATGCTATTAACTGTTCTATTGGTTCATTTCCTTTGGAAGAGGCATAACAAAACCTAAAAGGGATGATACAATTTAAAATTACTAAATCGATAAAACGAGGTGTGATAAATTTCTTTTTAAGCGGACTTTCTTTGTCAAAAATATAATGAGAACGCCAATAAGGAGAAACTTGTACAGTAAAAAGTTGATACATTTCTTTAGTCGAAGTGACGTCAAGACATGCTTGAAATAAATTATCATGACTATAAATAAGTTGGGCAAATTGGGCCAAACGTATCGTTGGAAAATTATCGGGTCGATGTTTAAAAAACTGAATAGTTAAGTGATTGACCGTTTCTAATTGGTATTTATGTTGCATAAAAATCCATTCTTTTTTTAGTTCCAGAAAATACACATCTTCATAATCTGTATTTAAAAGTCCGATTGTTCCAAAAAAGAGGGCTTCTAAATGCTGTAAATTATGGCGTTCTTTTCGAATGACAGACATTGGCAAAGTTTGTATCATTTTTAAAAAAGAGTTTCCATTTGCATTTAACCCAAAGCTTTTTGCTAAAAAAGCATAGAAAACATGCTCCCAATCATTAATTGTTGCGGCTAACAAATTATTAACTTCAATGGCTTTTTTTTGTAATCGTTCAATAAACAGCCGTTCTATCCAATGCTGTAGTGTAAAATCTTCTATATTACTAATCTCTTTTTCACAATTAATCCATGATTTGGGCTTCATTAACTGCTCATATTGAGCAACTATTACTGGTTGAACATAATTTTTTAATTCTAAAACAGGAATACTATCATTATTTTGTCGAAAAACATCGACGTCATGCTCCCAAACCACGTGCAAGATTACGTTGTCATAATTGGCATCATTTTGATGATGGTGTACGTACCAATCGGACGATTTGAGGTGAATTTCAATATTACCAGCCCAACGAAGATTATTGATTATGAGTTGGGCATTAAAAAAATCAGGCCCTTCTTTTTGTAAATATTGTCCCGTATTTAGGATTGTTATGGGCTGACCTATTGTAGTAAATAAATCGGTCAATTTAAATTTTTTATATAACCAGACAAAATGGAGAAATTCTTCTTTCATGGCGTATAATATTAATAGGTGGCGTTTAATGGAAATACTAAGATATAAAAAAATTCCTTACCAATAAGTTTGACAAGGAATTCTTTTAATTAAATTTCTGCTTTTTAATTTATCGCACTAATTATATCATGCTTGGTAATAATTTGGTGACTTCCATTTTCTAAGGCCACTAAAACAGCTTGATTATCTTTGTCAATTAGTTTGGAAATTTCAGCTATTGGAGTATTTTCGTTAACAACTGGGTAAGGTTTACCCATGATTTCACGAATAGGCGTTTCACTAATATTTTGATTATTCACATAACTTTGAAATAAATTGGTTTCATCTAAAGACCCCACAAAACCAGAATTATCTATTACTGGAATTTGAGAAATTTGATGCTTTTTCAATCGATCAATAGCATGCGAAACCAGTTCTTCTGTTCGAACAATAATTAAGGGTTTGTTGGCACGATTCTTAATTAAATCAGATGCTTTTGTTATCTCTTGATTTAAAAACCCTCGTTCACGCATCCAATCATCGTTAAACATTTTACCTACATAGCGACTCCCAGAATCATGAAACAATACCACAACTACATCAGTTGGTTTAAAATGTTCTTTTAATTGTAAAAGTCCTTTGATGGCAGCTCCAGCTGAATTACCAACAAAGATTCCTTCTTCCAAAGCCAATCTTCTGGTATACACAGCTGCATCTTTATCGGTCACTTTGGTAAAACCGTCGATAAGTGAAAAATCAACATTTTTTGGTAAAATATCCTCACCAATACCTTCTGTTATGTAAGAATAGATTTCGTTTTCATCAAAAATACCTGTTTCATGGTATTTTTTAAAAACCGAACCGTAGGTATCAATTCCCCATACTTTCACGTTCGGATTGCGTTCTTTTAAATATTTAGAAACGCCAGAAATGGTTCCACCCGTTCCTACACCAACAACAAAATGGGTGATTTTTCCGTCGGTTTGTTCCCAAATTTCAGGAGCTGTTTGTTCATAATGAGCAATAGCATTTGATGGATTATCGTATTGATTGACATACCAAGAATTTGGAATTTCAGTACTTAATCGCTTAGAAACAGAATAATATGAACGTGGATCGTCTGGCTCAACATCGGTTGGACACACAATTACTGTGGCTCCGACCGCACGTAGAATATCCGATTTTTCTTTAGATTGCTTATCGGAAATAACACAAATTAATTTATAACCTTTTACAATAGCACACAAGGCCAAACCCATTCCGGTATTGCCAGAAGTTCCTTCAATGATAGTTCCGCCGGGTTGTAAACGTCCGTCAGCTTCGGCATCTTCTATCATTTTAACTGCCATTCGGTCTTTTACTGAATTACCGGGATTAAATGTTTCCACTTTTGCTAAAACTAAACAATCTAGTTCTTGTGTAATTTTATTGATTTTAACTAAAGGTGTGTTTCCGATAGTTTCTAAGATATTTTTTGCGAATTTCATGCGTTAAAATTTTGGAATGTAAAGGTATTGATAAAAGACGAATCTAATTTAGGTCAAACTACAATTATAAATAGGTAAAATGGTTATAGGAAAAAATTCCAAATCACACCAAAACGTATCATAAAATCGTGATATGGATAGTTGGGGGCAGCATAATAATCAAATCCTGTCCATGCAGAATTAAAATGTTCTGCTTTTAAATAAATTTGTGCCTGGCTAATTTTGGCATTGACAAAGAAGTCAAATAAAGGAAAATCTCCAGTTTTGGTGTTATTTTGTGTATAAAAACCGGCTATAATAGGATTATAGTCATTTGCATAATAGTTTGTAAAAAAATTAAATGTTATCCCAGTTTGAAGAAATAATGCTTTTTTGAAAAAATGATTAGAAAAATACAAGGTATTTCGCGTTGTAAATTGAGGAACATTTAAAACATCATCTGTTTGGTCGACTCCTTGAAACAAGAAGGTATTATCTAAAGCTAATTTCCACCATTTAAATTCCTTACTTACTTTTATGCGAAAATAATTCAGAGAACTTCCATATTGTTTTGGCGTTACGAGTACTTGTTGAGCGGTAGTATCATCATTACTATAATACAAAAAATCATCTATCGTTGTTAGTTCTAAAGAAACAGAACCCCATTGCGTGTCGGCAGAAGCGGACAAGGAGTTAATTTTTTCGTTTTTGAAATTATTATACCAATTGTAATTAATATAACTACTTTGAAAGAGCGTATAATTTAAATCTGGAATTCTATTTAAATTTTGATATTTAAAAAGAATAGTATTTTTAGGATTAAAAGAATATTGGATTGTTGCAGATAAATCTGATAAATTTTGATCTGTGATAGATTTCGTGTAGGAGAAAAGGCCTTTCCAATTATTCTTACGATAGCTGTATTCTCCACCAAAAGATTGAATGATATCATTTATTCGATTCGGCACGATATAATCGTCAGTTATAATGACTCGATTATAATAATAATTATACCTTACATCTTGAAGAAAAAATTTAAATTCACCTAAAGTAGTGTTTTCATAAACTGCTCCCACTTTATTTTTCATTTCATTAAACCGCGTTTGGTCTGAAAGGTTATTTAAGACATAGGCATCACCAAATCTATAAATGGTTGTATTTCCAGTTGTTGAAGTTATGGTTGTGGGAATAGTTGTTTGAATAAATTCAAAAAACTTATGTTCATAAATAAACCTATAATCTAAAAATAAATTATTAGTACTTTGCTTTGGGTTAATTCTAAACCGTTGATCTATAAAATAACGATTCCCTTTAAGGAATGAATTTGCATCTGTTAAATAAACCTGCAAACGTGCACGGTTTTTAAACTCTGGATCGCCATCTTCAAAATTGGCATTATTAATGATTCCGCCATTTTCCTCATTATACAAATCTTGAGCAGTAAAATGACCATTTAGGATATACCTTTTGTTTTTGGTATGGTAACTCGTAGTGAACCGAAAATTACCATTACTAGTCAATTGATTTACATATTTTCCTAAAGAACGCAACCCTTTGTAGGCAATTGAAACATTAAATTGTTCGGATGAATTTAGGGTAATAAAGGCATCTAAAGATTGCCCTTGTTCCATTACGGTTTTAAAATACAGTTCTGTTAATGGAGTAGCTACACTATAATAATTAATATCTTCAATTTCAAGATAATTAAAATGTTTAGCTGCAAAACCCATTTTAGGTAAAGACTCATATTTATTAAGTCCAAAATCTAAAGTATTAAGAGGTTGTCCTTCATTTGGAAAAGGCATTAATCCAAAATTATCTTTTCTTAAATAATTGAACCGGTATTCATCATGAATAGTTAACGAGGTATCATAAACGATGCTGTCCTTTTCAATTGTAATAATTTTATATTGATCAATCGTTGCTATAGGCGACTTAGATTTTTTAGCAATTAAAGTGGTTGCTTTTTCAAATTTCTCCTCTTCTTGTGCAAGGGAAAGAAAAGGGAGGAAAATAAAAAAAAATAAAAAAACTCCTTTCATGTGTGAATAAATAATGGCAAATGTACAGAGAAAAAAATAATTAAAAACTTTTAGAGCAGGAGTAAACACAGAAAAAAGAGAAAAGAAAAAAGAAGTATAAAAAAAATCGCCTAAAGTTAGACTTTAGGCGATTAAATTATAAGGTAAAAGGGTTAGTTAAAATAACTAGGTTTTTTTACTCTATTTGCATTTTTTGCAGCAAGTTTATTTTTTAAATTAGCAAGTTTACCAGTACCAATGGCTGAACCATTTTTACTAAGTGTAAACATACCGTTTTCAATTTTAAGTGTTGCTACATACTTAGGATCAAGATTACTAGGATCTGAACCATAGTTTGAATCAATTCCATCTGCAGAATCTTGTGCAAATGCTCCTGCAAAAGTTGAATTATCTCTTGAATAAGTAACGTTTGTCACGATTTCAAAAGCTGGATCAATACCTACAGTACTTAAACCCGCATCATCCCAGATGTTCATCATAATTTCATAAGTACCATCTACTAGATCTGCATTAGCTGCTAAGTCTAAAACCATAGTTTCAGGACAATCAGCAGTTGCGGCCATTTCAACAGCCTCACCATTCATGTCAACTAAATAATAATCAACATCATAACCAATATCACACAGTGTTAAATCTAAACCAGAGAATTGAAAAGTAGTATTCCAATCTAAGATTAAGTTTAATGCACCAAAATCAGTTATATTAAAGACAAGATTTGCACCTGCAAAACTAACGTTTGCATCAAATACATCTCCGATTTTTAATGTGAAGGTTTCAGTGCTTTCTTCGATATCATCTTTTAGGATAGTTACAGTTCCAACACCCTTTTTAGTAAAAGCAGGAACAATTACTGAATGATCAAAATCGAAATCTTCCCCTTCAATAGCATCTCCAGAAACCAAAGATACAGTTACATAAACATCAACAGGCTGAACTTCTTGTAAAGTTATCGCATATTGAATTATTCTTTGAGAACCACCTTCATTTACATTATTTGGAGCACTAAAAGAGAGACCTGGCGTTACTGCCTCAACAGCTGCCACTCCATCATTAACAATAGCTACTGAATCACCAGTTGCATCATCTTCATTCTCACATGAGGTGAAGGTGAAACCTGCCATTAAAAATGTTAACAATAGAATATTAAATTTATTTTTTTTCATAAAATTAAAATTTGATTTTCTTATCAGTTGAATGATAAGCAAATTATTAAACAATTAATTATAGCGGTGTTAAAGTTGTAATAAACGGTCTATTCACAGTTTGATCAGTAAACATAATAGAATAGTGAATAGTTATAATACCAGTTACTAAATCTACATTACTCATAGCTTTTTGTTCAGGACTTTGTCTAACTTCATTAGTAAAGGCACTCGCTAAGTTTTGAGTTTCCATACCCAAACTTCCACAAATATCTTGAAAAGTATAACCAGCACGTGTACCTGCAGGTAGTTGTGTAGTATTACCAGAAGAACCAGGAGTTTGTCCAGCACAATAGTAATTACCAATGTAAGATGTATTATAAATACCAGGACCAATTGCAGTTACTTCATCTACCGCAAATGTATATACAACACCCGTTTCAACTCTTAAAGTAGAGTTAGAATATAACCCTGCCAAGAAAGATCCACAAGAAACAGTAATTTTGGTTGTCTTATAATTCTCGTGAGAATTTCCATTGTCAAGATTTGATAAATAAGAAAGAACCCAAGTATCACCAATGTTTAAAATAGCATCACTTGCAGGTAATGGAACACCATCTACGGTTAAACCAGCAATTAAATCGTTGTATGAAAATTCGAAGGAAACAGTTTCCATCTGATCAACATTAGGCAACGTTAATGTTTTTAATAAAATTTTATCTGATTTCAAACCGTCAACACTAATAAATTGTTTATAAACATCAATTGTTTGAATTTTTTCTCGTCCTTGAAAACCTGAAACAGCAGCCTCATAGATTTTGTCTGGATCACTACCTTGTTCATAAACAATATTTTCATTTAGAACAGTTAAAAGACCACCTTGGGTTTCGCTATCCGTAAGCGTATCACTTGTTTCATTAGAACAAGCGGTAAAAGCTAACGAAGCAAATAAAAACAAGGATAATTTAAATATTTTTTTCATAATTTACAATTTAATTAGTTCATCCACCATACTTTAGACAACATCGTATCGCCATTGCTTAACATGGCAGCTGCTGCAGTATAATTTGCATTGTTAGTATTTTGTGAATCTGTAGAATAATAAAATCTACTTGGGATCTGTGGAATAGCAGCATCAAATACAGGAGATAAAGCTGGGAAACCAGTTCTTCTCCATTCCGTCCAAGTTTCAATACCTTGACCATATAGTGCTAACCATGTCTGGTAACCAATTCTTTCATTTGCTTGTGCAGTTGTGAAAAAATCAATACCTGATTGAGCAATATAAGCATCTGCAGCAGCAGGGCTAATACCATTCACAGTCATATTAGCTCTAATACCTGCTAAATAATATTCTCTAGCGGTATCAATTCCACCAGAAATAAAACCTTTACTTGCCGCTTCAGCTAATAAAAATTGAACTTGTGCATTTGAAATAATGATACCAGGCAAAGTTGGATTTAAATAAAAAGTACCAGGAGAAGAAAAAGCATTATAATTTCCAGAATTCTCAACACCAGGAACATTACCTACATAAGCATTAGCATTGTTTTTTTGAGCATAAACTGCTAACCTTGGATCATTTGTACCTGCTAATTTATCAACTAAAACAGAACTCATTTTATATTCTGTTCTACCACCATATACAATTGTCTCATAAATTGGATTAGCATCTGGTTGAGATGATGTATAAATTAATTGAGCTGTATCACTGTTAGAAGAGAATAACAAACCAGAATTAACTAAAGCTTGAAGATCTGAACTAACACTTCTTTTAGAAGAAATTCTCATTAACGCTTTTAATTTAAGCGAAGCTCCAAATTTTCTCCATTTGCTAAAATCTCCACCATAAACATAATCAGCAGATGGTGTAAAATCTCCAGTTCCGTTAGCTAATAATACTTCTGCTTCATCTAATAAAGCTAAAATACCTTCATAAACAACTTCTTCTGAATCATAAACAGGTTTCACAATACCAGGAACCACTGCCTCTGTAAAAGGACAAGGTCCGTATAGATCAGTTACAATTTGAAAAGCATTAGCTTGAATAATCAATGATGCCCCTTGTAAATTAGTATTACCAGCAGCACCAGCTAAAGTATAAGCTTCTTTTGCCTCAGCAATTACACTAGAATACATCACAGTCCACATAGAATTCATTAATGCTCTTCTAGGAATATATTTCTCCTCATCATTATACTGTACTTTAGACCAATGTTGAGCCCAACATAAACCCATATCAGCACCGATTTGTGCGTTATAGATTGTATTTTGAGTAGCGATTATAGCACCACCTAACAACAAATTAGGGTCTGTTGTTAGTGAACTATTTTGAGTAGTATTAACCTCCTCAAAATCTTTATCACAACTCACAGCTGTAAAAGCTAGTGAGGCGATAAATAAATAAACTATTTTTTTCATTTTCATCTTTTTTATTAGAATTTAATATTAACATTAAAACCATACGATCTAGCAGATGGTAATTGACCAAATTCTTGACCTTGTTCACCATTAGCATTACTAAATGCAGATTCTGGATCAACATGAGGTGTTTTTGAATACAATAATGCTAAATTTCTACCTACAACA
>NZ_JAQVCH010000023.1 GCF_028689845.1 Flavobacterium sp.
TCATACTGTTTTTTCAAGCTTTCTATTTCATCGGCTTGATTTTGTATAGAATGCATGGATTGATTTAATTCTTTTCTCAAATTTTCAATAGTACGCTCCAAACCTTGCATTTTACTAATTAGCTTGGCGAGTCTATTCTCTAGAGAATCAACAATTTCTATCATTTCACTCATCGTAACTTGTGTTCACTACACGATTTACAAAGTTAGTATTCCTATTCGATTATCGCAAATAAATGAAATAAATTTTATAATCTTATTTTTATTTCTTGATTATTGGTCGTTTTATACTGTTTGTAATTTTTAATTTTGGATTTGATATTTCTATAAATTTAAGTAGATTAGCAAAAAAATAAACGCCATGAAATTCTTAATCATCCTACTTTTTGCCTCAATTTCAGTCTGTTCACAAGAGCAGTATCCTAAAGATTATTTTATCGCTCCGCTTGATATTCCGCTATTTCTTTCTGGAAGTTTTGGCGAATTGCGTTCGAATCATTTTCATTCTGGTTTAGATTTTAAAACGCAATCAAAAACGGGCTTCCAAGTTTTCGCTACAGCGGATGGCTATGTGTCTCGAATCAAAATTTCTACTTTTGGTTATGGAAAAGCGATATATATTACTCACCCCAACGGATTTACTTCCGTTTATGGTCATTTATTGCAAACATCTCCCAAAATTGAGGCATACTTAAAAATGAAACAATATGAACAACAAAGTTTTGAAGTAGATTTATTTCCGTCTCAAGAAGAATTAATAGTGAAACAAGGTGAAGTAATTGCGTTGACTGGAAATACAGGCGGTTCAGGCGGACCTCATTTGCACTTTGAATATAGAGATACCAAAACTGAAAAAATAATTAATCCGTTGTATTTTGGTCTTTCCGATAAAATAAAAGATACTAAAGCTCCTATTGTTAATGAAATCGTTTTATATCCGTTAACGGAAGAATCTATCGTCAATCAATCTCAAATTCCAATTTCTGTTCCGATTTCCTTACAAAAAGATGGAACCTATTTGGCTTCAAAAGTAAAAGTAACAGGAAAAGTTGGCGTTGGAGTCAACACGTTTGATGGGTCGGATAATAATTATTCGAAAAACGGAATTTTTCAATTAAAAGCAAGTTTAGACGGAAAACCAAGTTTCGAACTGCTTTTAAATACCTTTAGTTATGATGAGACGCGTTATATTAATGCATTTATTGATTACGGTCGGTATAAAAAAATGAATCAACGGGTTCAAAAATTATTTTTCACTAAAAAATTTCCGTTAAGTATTATTTCATCGAATGACAAAAATGGAATTATTGCTCTTTCACCAAATATGTCTTCCATATATAAAGTAGAGATTTCCGATTTTAATAACAATAAAACGTCGGTGACCATTCCTTTAGAATATGCAAAACAAGAAATAAAAATCCCTGCTAAAAACACTAAAACAAACTATTTTATTAAATCGGCTCAGGAATATAATTTTGTGAAAGAGAATGTAACTGTCTATTTTCCAGAAAACATTTTTTATGATGATTTCTACTTAAATTTTGATGTAAAAAAGAACATACTGTATTTGCACGATGATTCGGTTCCGGTTCATGCAAATTTTTCGGTTACGTTTGAAGTAGATTCTATCCCTGAAAAGGAACGGGAACATTATTTTATTGCGAATGTAGAAGGCAAAAAAATTTATTATAACAAAACGAAAATTAAAGGAAATAAATTTACGGCTTGGACACGTAATTTAGGCCAGTTTTCCTTGATAAAAGACAATGATCCTCCGCTATTAAAAGCAGTTAATTTTCAGGAAGGCAAATGGTTAAGCAAACAGAATACGCTTGAATTTGAAATTTCGGATGAACTTTCGGGAATTAAAACCTATGATGGTTTCTTGAATGGAAAATGGATTTTATTCGATTATGATTATAAAACTAAAAAAATAACACACGATTTTTCAGATAGTGTCGTTATCGAAGGAAAGAATGAATTAAAAATAGTTGTTACTGATAATATCGGAAATTCAACTATATTTGAATCACATTTTTTTAGAAGTCAAAAACCTTAAATTTATCTTTTGAAAACAAAACAGATTATAGTTAGCCTAGTGCTTTTTTGTGTAGGATTAGTTTCAAATGCCCAAACTGCTCGAATTAAAGGAATTATTTTAGATAAAAATAATAAACCGGTAGAGGGTGTTTCCATCAATTATCAAGAAAAAGGAACCATCACGAATGAAAACGGATTTTATTTGTTAACTATTCCTGCTAATCAAAAAATTACCTTGGTTTTTACACACATTTCCTTAAAAAGAGCCACGCTAAAACTAGAATTAAAACCAAATGAAGATTACGAATATAATTTTCATATGAGTGATTCAGATGAACTCTTGGGCGAAGTAATAATTACTTCTGGCAATCGAAAAAGGGTTGAAGGAATTGTAGCGATTGAACCCATTCTGATTCGACAGATTCCTGGAGCGAATGCTGGTGTCGAAAATATTTTAAAAACACTTCCTGGAGTAAATTCCAATAATGAATTGAGTACGCAATATTCTGTTCGCGGTGGAAACTATGATGAGAATTTAGTTTATGTCAATGAAATTGAGGTTTATCGACCGTTTTTAGTCCGTTCTGGCCAACAAGAAGGATTGAGTTTTACTAATACCGAGATGGTTCAAAATGTTGATTTTTCAGCGGGTGGATTTCAAGCCAAATATGGCGATAAATTATCGTCGGTGTTGGATATTACCTATCGCATTCCGACCAAATTTGCCGCAGCTTTGGAAGCAAGTTTATTAGGTGGAAGTTTAACTGTTGAAGGTGTGAGCAAAAATCAAAAATGGGCCAATATAACCGGAATTCGCTATCGTGATAATAGTCTACTGGTCAATAGCCAAGAAACAGATGCAAATTATAATCCGACTTTTGCCGATATTCAAACCTACCTAACTTTTACACCCAATGCAAAATGGCAATTTGGGTTTTTAGGAAATATTTCTCAAAATACCTATGATTTCCAACCTCTTTCTCGTCAAACTAATTTTGGAACTATTGATGAACCGATAGCCTTGCAAGTTTTTTACGAAGGGCAAGAAAAAGATAAATACCATACGTATTTTGGTGCTTTTAAAACATCATTTAATATTAATGAAAACAATACGCTAAAATTTATTGGGTCGGCTTATCACACACTGGAAGAAGAATATTTTGATATTTTTGCAGCTTATTATTTAGGTGAAATAGATACTAATATTGGTTCTGAAACAGTGGGTGATGTTACTTTTAGTAGAGGAATCGGAACACAACTCAACCATGGACGAAATAATTTAGATGCCTTGATTGTAAATGCAGAAGTAAAAGGCTTTCATAAAATCGAAACGAATGCGATTGAATGGGGATTAAAATATACTCGCGAAGATATTCGTGACCGTTTAGTTGAATGGGAAGTCATCGATTCTGCGGGGTTTTCTATAAATCCGCCACGCGATTTTCCAGTAAATGACCAACCGTATTCGCCTTATACTGGTCCGTTAGTTCCTTATCAAAATGTTCGAGCTACTAACTTTGTGACAATTAATCGTATTTCAGGTTACGGACAATGGAGTAAGAAATCAAGCTTGGGTTCTAGTGAAGTTTGGTACAATGCGGGGGTTCGAATGCAGCATTGGCAAGTTTCTGGCGATAACATTACGTCCAATTCGCAAACTGTTTTTAGCCCAAGAGGTCAATTTGCTATTAAACCAGATTGGGAAAAAGATATGGTTTTTAGAGTTTCGGGAGGATTTTATTACCAACCTCCTTTTTATAGAGAATTACGAGATTATTATGGCGTAGTGCAACCCGATGTAAAGGCCCAACAGTCCATTCAATTGATTGTTGGAAATGATTACAGTTTTAAAATGTGGGATAGACCCTTTAAATTGGTTAGTGAATTATATTATAAAACCCTTACCGATGTTAATGCTTACACGGTAGACAATGTTCGGATACGCTATCGAGCAGATAATGTTACAGATGCTTTTGTGTATGGAGCAGATTTTAGAATCAATGGCGAATTTGTTCCGGGAACGGAATCGTGGTTTAGTTTTGGTTATTTAAAAACAGAGGAAAATATTGAAAATAAAGGTTACATCGCAAGACCAACAGACCAACGGTTGAAATTTGGCATACTTTTTCAAGATTATGTGCCTAATATTCCAAGCTTGAAAATGTATTTGAACCTTGTGTACAATACAGGTTTGCCAGGCGGTTCGCCTTCGTATGCCGATCCGTATGACTACCAACAGCGATTGCGAGATTACCGTCGGGCGGATGTTGGATTTTCGTATGTATTAACCGAAAACAATGCAAAAAGACCTGATGGACATTGGTTAAAACGTTTTAAAGACTTATCGATTGGAATGGAAATTTTCAACTTGTTTAATAATCAAAATGCAATTACCAATACGTGGGTTCGAGATGTTTATTCAAAAGTGCAATACGGCATTCCAAATTACATGACCACTCGGGTTTTTAATGTGAAATTAGCTGCACGACTCTAAGTAAAGATTAATTTTTTATATCTTTGAATGCAAACGGACTAAATTTAGAATCACTGTAAACAATTGCTTTAATAAAAACGATACTAAAAATAATAAAGTAATAGCATTAGATTATAAAATCAATAAATAGTAACCTATGAAAACTTCCTTAAAATATATTTTTCTATTGCTTGTTTTGACGGTTTTGGGTTGTAAAGAGGAAGAACAAGAAAAACCAAAAGTAACTTATAGAGATACACAAGCTGAAGCCATAAAACGGGACACCACGCAAATAAAAATTTCCGATTTACCCATTCAAATGGACGGAACTAATTACTTGCTTCATCCAATTGGTGATGTTCGAGTTTATAATGGTAGTGGCTCAAAATTTAGTTATGGTTCTTCCAGTACAAGCCGAGTGAGTTATGCCATTTCAAACTATGACCGATATGAAATTACAGGGTATTTAAATAATATTTACATCCAACATCTTGATTCTACCACTACTAAGCCGCTCACAACCAAGGCGGTGGTTATTCAATCGGCGACTTATCTCTATTCGATGGCAGAGAAAACGAAACGACAAATGCTTATTTATACGTTATCTGATTTAGACACTAATAAAGATGGAAAATTGGATACCAATGATATTAATTCGCTCTATATTAGTGAGATATCAGGAAATAATTTTATGAAATTATCGCCTGATTATCAGGAGTTAATCGATTGGAATTTAATCGAATCTAAAAATCGATTGTATTTTCGAACAAAAGAAGATTCTAATAAAAATGGCGATTTTGATAAAGACGATGCCGTTTTTTACTACTTTGTTGATTTAATGGATAAAGAATGGAAGTTAAACGAATACAAACCGTTTGATTAAATTAAAATATCGCTTTCTAAATCTGATTTTTCTATCTCAAATGTAAAGCCTAGCTCAGCCATTAATTGAATGACTAAATTTTTATACCAATTTTCAGATTTGGGATGAATGTAAATTTTTTCAATCAATTGGTGAATATCTACGTCAATTTTATATCCGTGATTAAGTTCAATTTCAAGTTCCGTTACATCGGTAATGATGCGAACTTCTCGTTCATATTGAAAACTTTTTCGTTTAAATAGAAAAGGGAAAAAATTGTCATCAAAAGGAATGAGTTCTTTTTTATAATCGATATAATTCACTTGCCCAATATGTTGCTTTGTTTTTTGTTCAGGAACCAAAGCAGCTTGCAAACGCTCAACGGTGGATTGAATGGCTAATCCTTCATTGTTTTTAGTGAAAATTTGCCACATTGCAAACGATTCATATTCGTTGATATGCCAACTACTAATCACGATTTTTTCTCGACGTGATTTGTAATAATCTAAAAATTCAGGTTTGTTTTCTGCAATTTTTTTTATTTCCTCAAAAGTGGGTTCGCTAAACGTACCTTCATATTGATCTTCAAACTTATCAGACCGCGACATGAATAATTTTTGTGATAATAATAAATCCAAAAACTTCGATAAATCCAAGTATTTCCAAATAATCGTTTTGGAATCTTTCGGCAGTTTTATTGTTGGATTATGAAGATACATTTTTATTTTTCTTTAGGAAATTTTGTGGAGTACTGTCCTGCTTGATAAGCAATTAAAATAACTATAAAACTATAAGTAGCAATATAATCAAGTAGTCCAAATTCGTTTAAGACAAGTAATAAACTTACACTAATCAACAAAAAAATTATCGTAAATCGTTTTTGTGTCATTTTTCACTTTTTTTTCACTTCTATTCAAAACTTTGCATCATTACCAATTTAGAATACATTCCATTTTTGGAGAGCAACTCATCATGCGTTCCTTGTTCTACAATTTCTCCTTTTTGCATCACTACAATTACATCCGCTTTTTGAATAGTTGATAAACGGTGTGCAATGACTACTGATGTTCTATTTTGCATCATGTTTTCTAGAGCAACTTGAACAAATTTTTCGCTTTCGGTGTCTAAAGCGGAGGTTGCTTCATCTAAAATCATAATCGGAGGATTTTTTAAAACCGCTCGAGCAATCGATAACCGCTGCTTTTGTCCGCCTGATAATTTTCCTCCAGCATCACCAATATTGGTTTCAATTCCGTTAGGCAATTCTTTTACAAACTCATACGCATTGGCGATTTTTAAGGCTTCAATAATTTCATCATCAGAAGCATCTTGTTTTCCTAATAGTAAATTATTTTTTATGGTATCGTTAAATAGGATAGAATCTTGGGTAACTAAGCCCATTAAACCACGTAATGAATGCAAATTAAAATCCTTAATATCGATGCCATCAATTTTTATATTCCCTTCGTTAACGTCATAAAAACGAGTCAATAAATTGGCAATCGTACTTTTTCCACTACCTGATTGGCCGACTAGAGCGACCGTTTTTCCTTTTGGAATGACTAATGAAAAGTTTTTTAATACATTTTCCTCTTCATACCTAAAGTTTATGTTTTCAATTGTAATAGCCGAATCAAAAGTATCTTTCGTTATTGCATTTTGCTTACTCTTTATCGGATTTTCTTCTTCTAAAACTTCCAAAACACGTTCTGCCGCAGCATTTCCTTTTTTAACACCATACGATGCTTTTGAAATTGCTTTAGCTGGCGTTAAAACACCATAAGCCAATCCCATATAAGAGATAAAAGCAGCACCAGATAAGGTTTTTTCTACTAAAACTAAATTTCCTCCATATAATAATAAGATACCAATTACTAGAATTCCTAAAAACTCACTCATAGGTGATGATAAGTTTTGACGGTTTAAAATGGTGTTCGATAACGTGAAAAAACGGGTTGTAGATTGTTTGAATTTATTTTCAAAAAACGATTCCGAATTAAATCCTTTAATCACTTTTAATCCGCCCAAGGTTTCTTCTATAATCGAAAGGAAATAACCTTGTTCTTGTTGAGCTTTATCCGATTGTTTTTTTAATGATTTTCCAACGCGAGAAATAATCATCCCAGAAACGGGAATAAAAATAAAAACGAAAACGGTTAACTCTGAGCTGATGAAAAACATCATACTAATCGTGAAAATTATCGTTAAAGGTTCGCGAACAATCAATTCTAAAACAGATAAGAAGGAATGTTGAATTTCCAATACATCTGTAGAAATTCGAGCCATCAAATCGCCTTTTCTTTTTTCTGAAAAGAAACTTAGTGGCAATTCTACTGTCTTTTTATACATCGCATTTCGAATGTCTTTTAAAACACCATTTCTAAGGAAAGTGATAAAATACATGGCCCAATAATTGAACAAGTTTTTTAAGAGAAACAACGAAATAATTCCAATAATCATCAAGGAAAGGGTATACTGTGAGCCGTGATTTTCATTATTGGTAGTAATGAAATAACTCATATACTCTTCTAAATATGTTTTTAATTCTAAAACCCCGTTGTATACGGGTTTAATCATTATTTTTTTGTCTTCTTTAAACAAAACAGTTAACATCGGAATTAAAGCCACAAACGAAATAGCACTAAATAAGGCATACAGGATATTGAAAAAAATATTCAAATACATGTATTTTTTATAGGGTTTCGCAAAGCGAAATATTTTTTTGAAGTAATTCATTTAGTTTAAGTGCATTTCTGCCACAATATTTTTAATTTTTTGGTCTAAGGTAGCTTCTACTTTTTTGAAATCATCAATAGTAGCTAAGTAATCGTTTACGCTAAAATAAAACTTTATTTTTGGCTCTGTACCACTTGGTCTTGCACAAATTTTGGTTCCATCTTCTAAGTAATAAATCAATACATTCGACTTAGGGATTTCTAATAATTCTAGCTCATCGGTTAGTAAATTTCTTGCTGTTGATTGAGCATAATCTTCTATACAAACAACCCGTTGACCGTTGATATTTGTGAGTGGATTTTCACGTAAATCAACCATCATTTGTTTGATTTCATTAGCCCCTTCTATTCCTTTTTTTGTAATTGAAATTAAATATTCTTTATAAAAACCGAAATCTATGTATAAGTGCAACAACTCTTGATATAAAGAACTTCCAGCTGCTTTTGCTTGAGCAGCAATTTCACAAACGAGTAGGGTAGCAGCCACGGCATCTTTATCACGAACGGCATCGCCAACCATATAACCAAAACTTTCTTCGCCACCGCCTATAAACGTTTGATTTGGAAAATCTTTGATAAATTTAGCAATCCATTTAAAACCGGTTAAACCTACTTTGCATTCTACACCATAGGCAGAAGCCAGTTCGAGCATCATCGGTGTAGACACAATGGTTGAACCAATAAATTGATTTCCGTCGAGTTTATTTTCTCTTTTCCATTGTTCAAGTAGAAAAGCAGTCATGATTACCATGGTTTGATTTCCGTTTAGCAAAATCATTTTTCCTTCCAAATCTCGAACGGCAACACCTAATCGGTCTGAATCAGGGTCGGTTCCTATCACAATATCGGCATTGGTTTTATCGGCTAAAGCCAAAGCCATTGTTAACGCTTCAGGCTCTTCTGGATTTGGAGATTTGACGGTTGGAAAATTCCCGTCTGGAATTTCTTGTTCTTTGACAATATTCACATCGGTATAACCTGCTTTTGCCAAAACAGCTGGAATCGCTTTGATAGAAGTGCCGTGCAAGGAAGTATAAACGATTTTTAAATTTTCTTTTGCAGCTTTTGGCGTATCAAAGCTTGCATTATCTATTGTAGATTGAAAAAAAGCTTCATCAATTACTGTGTCAATGTATTCAATCAAATTTTCATTTGCTTCAAATTTAATTTCAGCATAATTAAGGTCTTCAATTACTTGAATAATTTCTTCATCTTGAGGCGGAACTAATTGCCCACCATCTTGCCAATATACTTTGTAACCATTATACTCTGGCGGATTATGTGAAGCAGTTAAAACAATTCCGGCATGACAACTTAAATGTTTTAAGGCAAAAGAAAGTTCGGGCGTAGGACGCATATCTGAAAAAAGATAGACATGGATTCCATTGGCCGAAAATACATCGGCTACCACTTTGGCGAGCGTGTCGCTATTGTGACGACAATCGTAAGCAATCACTACTTTTAACGCATCAGTTGGGAAAGCTTTTTTTAAGTAATTTGAAATTCCTTGCGTGTTTTTTCCTAATGTATATTTGTTGATTCGATTGGTGCCAACGCCCATGATTCCTCGCATTCCGCCTGTGCCGAATTCTAAGTTTTTATAAAAACTTTCTTCCAGTTCTTTTGGAGAAGAAGTTATCATGCGTTCAATTTCTTCGTGTGTATGTTGGTCAAATGTTGGAGTTAACCATTCGTTTACTTTATCTAAAATGTTGTTAGGAATGTGCATATTCATTATTTTTTAAATCCTATTTTATTTCGTTCTTTCTGTGAAGTTGCATTTTCATTATCCATTAAAAAGTTTAACGCTTTGTAAATATCAGGAAATTGCTTTTCGATTTCTGTAATTTTATTATTTAATTCTTTATAGTTTAGAGCAAATTGCCTTAGCGAAACAAATGTTCTCATGATTGCAATGTTAATAGCAATTGCTTTTTCCGAATTCAAAACACTGGAAAGCATTGCAACTCCTTGTTCTGTAAAGGCAAAAGGTTTTGCACCACCTAACTTACTTTTTGATGGTATCACAGATTGTGACACCAAATGTTTAATTTCATTTTCATCGAGTTCAAACATAAAATCGGCAGGAAAACGATTGTTATTTCTTCTGACAGCTTGTTTTAAAGTTCTAGTTTCAATTTCATATAATTCGGCTAAATGAAAATCGAGCATTACTTTTTGTCCTCTCAACTCACTAATTTGTTGTTGAATAATTTCTAATTTCATGATTTTGGCGTTTATAAAGTTTAAATGGCGTTTAGGTTTATTTAATTCATATTTATTTTGTTTGAAATTTTATAGTTTTCGTTTGTTTCTTTATTGCGTAAAATAATTTCGCCTAAAAAGCCGGCTAAAAACAGCTGTGAACCAATAATCATTGTGGTCAACGAAATGTAAAAATACGGACTATTGGTTACTAAATCATAAGGCAAATCATTATATAATCGGTATAATTTTGAAATTCCAATGTAAATGGCCGCAGCAAAACCGATCATAAACATCACCAATCCCCATGCTCCAAACAAATGCATTGGTCGTTTGCCAAAACGAGATAAAAACCAAATGGTAATTAAATCGAGAAAGCCATTGATAAACCGCTCCATCCCAAATTTTGTTTCGCCATATTTTCTGGCTTGATGTTGCACTACTTTTTCTCCAATTTTTGTAAAACCAGCGTTTTTTGCCAAAACAGGAATGTAGCGATGCATTTCGCCAGAAACCTCTATGTTTTTAATAACTTCATTTTTGTAGGCTTTTAGTCCGCAATTAAAATCATTTAATTGAACGCCTGACGTTTTTCGAGCAGCCCAATTAAATAATTTGGAAGGAAGATTTTTAGAAACCACGGAATCATAGCGTTTTTTCTTCCAACCGGAAACTAAATCATATTTTTCATTAATAATTAAAGTATATAATTCAGGAATTTCTTCTGGATTGTCTTGTAAATCGGCATCCATTGTAATGACAACTTCACCTTCAGCTTTAGCAAAACCAGCGTGTAGAGCCTGCGATTTTCCATAGTTTTTTTGAAATCGAATCGCTTTCACATTTTGATTTTGTTGAGCCAATGCATTAATGACCTTCCAAGAAGCATCGGTGCTTCCATCATCAATAAAAATAACTTCATAGGAAAAAGCGTTTTTTTCCATTACGGAAACAATCCAATCATGAAGTTCACGAAGCGAATCTTCTTCGTTTAAGAGTGGAATGACTATGGATAGATTCATTATTCTTTAAAAGTAGTTGGTGTTTTAAAAACCAAGGCAACTAATAAGCCAAGAACCGCATAGAATGCAATTTGAAAAAAATAAGATTGAAATTGAACCATTGGACCAAAATTATCTTTACTTTCAATATCTGAAATTGCCTTATTGATTTCACTGGCGGGAACATTAAATTTAGCCATCGTTTCTTTGGTCATTGCAATAATATTTTCCGTCAAGACCATCTTTGCATCGGGATCTATAACATTAAATAAAATGATATTATAAAGCACATATATTGCAACACCTACTATGATTGGTAAAATAAAACTTAAAAAAGCATCTCTGTAGTTCATTATTCCTTTTAATTCTTTTTTACTTGAAATTGAACTGTAAATAGCAATACCAATTATGATGACGAAGTTCACAATTCCAATCCACCAATTGGTGAATAATGATAAATCGACTACATACATTGTAGTGGTTATTAAAACCAAGATTACACCGATTATAATGCCTAAGGTGACGCCGTTCTTTTTAATGCTGTTTTCCATTTTTTTGTTGTTTTAAAGTACAAATATAGCAATATTCCATTTAAGGTATAAATATCAATTTTTAAAATAGTTAAAAAAAATCAAGTAAAGATTTGAATATTGAAAAATAGTTGTAAATTTGCATGCTTAAATAAAAAAGTATAAACAAAAAGTTGTGTTTGGTTTATACCTTTTCTTAACTGAAAAGCCGCAAAATAAAGCACAACCATTAATAGAAAAGATTTACACAAATGAAAAAAGGAATTCACCCAGAAAATTACAGATTAGTTGCTTTTAAAGACATGTCTAATGAAGATGTTTTTATCTCTAAATCTACCGTTGAAACAAAAGAAACAATCATGCACGAAGGAGTGGAATATCCTGTGTTTAAAATGGAGATTTCTAGAACATCTCACCCATTTTATACTGGTAAATCTAAACTTATTGATACCGCTGGTCGTATTGATAAATTCAAAACTAAATATGCTAGCAGAGCAAAATAATTTGCTGTTAACTTATATATCAAAAAAAATCCCGAGTTTATCGGGATTTTTTTTTTGCTCTAAAGTAAGTTTGTTTATTTTAGTATTCCTTCAAGTGGTTTGAGCTGCTCCATATCGATGTCTGAGTTTTGAATCGCTTTAAGCATGACCATAAAGTCTTCTGGGTTCATATTTTCACCAAGAATTCGAATCACTGCAAAACCACTATCTTTTTTATTGCCATATAACACAAATTCATCAATAGCATCTTCTTTTCCTACAAAGTAAACTGCCGCTCCTTCTTTGCCAGAGCCAAACTTCATCAGTTGTTGGTATTTTTCATCTTTTAGAATTTCATTTAATTTAGAACGTTCGGTGTCAAATTGGCCTTGATTTTGTTCATTGGCCTTGAAAGCTAACACATTCATTTTCTTTAACGATTCCATAGTTTTTTGCTCTTTGGCAGATAAAAGTTCGGGTTTGCTATTAAAAATACTTGGCGAAACATCAACCGAAATAAAGTCGCTAGATTCTGTTTTTTCTACAAAATATTTTTGCAGCGATGGATTTTGGTCGCAAGACATTAAAGTAATTGCCACTAAGGATAAGATTATCTTTTTCATTCGATTAGTTTTGTAAGGTTTTTAAAATACGTTCTTCATTTTCTGAAAGTGGCATGATATTACTTGTTTCCCAAAAACGACCGGTATAATTCATGCCGTTTGGATATAAACTATTTTCTTGAAAAGCTTCATTTTTATTGGGAATACTAGTAATCGTATCCTCAAAATTTGTGACTACTAAATCGCTAATCGACATTAAACGGTCGTTCATTTTTCCTCCAAATTTTATATAGACATCCAATAATGTTTTTTTATAGCTTGGAATGTATTTTCCGTTTACAAACTTGTAAGATTGTTTGATTTGAATATCATAAAATGCATATTTAAACAATAAAACATTGGTAATTTCAATGTTTTTTTTGTGTTTTTCAGACATTTTCAAATCAATATCCAACACAATTTGATTGATTGGGTCGTACGTAATTTTACCTTCTAATAATGCTTCTTTGATTTCTGGTTTCGGAATAACATAAATAATTTCTATAGTTGTTCTGTTTTGATCTTTTTTAGAGCGGAGTTCAAAATCATAATAGTCCGATTTTTTCTGGTTCAAAAAGTTTTTTTCAATATAATCATAACTAAAAAATCCATTGGCTGCTTTTTGAATATCGAAAAAAGAATCCATTTCTGATAAGTCAGCTTTTCCTTTTTTCTCAATTTCAGAAGCATCGGCCAATTGATAAGCACGACTCTGATTCACAATAAGTACCGAAGTTAACTTATCTTTCTTTTTAGGTTGCAAGTAAAAATCGATTAATCCATCTGCAAATTTGGAATATTTGTTATTTATTTTGACAAACTCACGGTAATAGGTTTCGAGTTTTACACTCTTGTCCAACGCATTTTTTGAATTTGAAATGACACTCGCTAAAATAGAAGAAACGGGTTTGTTGGTGACAAATACTTCTTCTAATGCAATTTCGTCTACGTGCAGATAAATGGATTGAAAAGAAGAGTCGATAGCCGTTACGTCAAATTTTTGTGATTGATAACCCATTGAACTAATTTCGATGGTCTTAACATTGGATGGAATATAAAATTTAAAAACGCCATCTTCATTTGAAATCACTCCCTGCGTGGTTTGGAGTGCAATAATATTGGCAAAAGGAATTGATTCGTTTGTTGTTTTATCAATAATTTTACCTTGAAAAATTCCTATTTGAGCTTGTGTAAGGATGGTTGTAAAACAAAAAAAAAGCAAATATTTTTTTTTCATATCATTAGATTGAAGTGGAGTTTGAAATTAAAAAACTTTGTCAGTAGGCTACTGACAAAGTTTATTGGAGTTATTATTTTTTGCCTTTTTTAGCCGCTTTTTTCAAATCATCGCCTCCAGGCAAATTCATTTTTTCGGTTAATGCAGAAATTTCATCTAAATCAAAGTTTCCGGTTAAGGATAATAAAACGGTTTCTTTGTCTTTTGGACCGCCTTCCATAAACATGAATAATTCTCTTACTTCAGATTCTTTAGCACCCGCTCGCATGTAGATGCGAACATTTTTACCACCGTCAGACATTCGCATGAGTTCTTCTAAACCAGCCGTTTTTAAATATTTGTCGGCTGTAGCACGCATATCTGTCGTGATTTTGGGATTAGAAGTAACAAATACTTTTAAATTATCTAATTTTTTGATCAGGTTTAAATATTGTTGGGCTTCTTTATCATTGGTGTCCATTTTAACTTTGCCCATCATTTCAAACATTTTTTTGTTTACGATGATGGTGCTCACTTCTTCTTGACCGTCAAATTTGTCAAAAGCACTTTGACCAAACAATACGGTTGAAATTAAAAAGATTACTAGGGTTGTTACAAATTTTGTCATTTTTTTACTTTTTAAAAATTAAGTTTCTCGATTTTTCAAATTCATTCAAATACACGATACCTTCAACACCATTGTTTACATTTTCTGAAAGAAAATTCAAGGCTTTTTGAGTATGTTCAAAAGCTTCTTCTGGACTTTCAAAGGTTCCTAAATCGGAAGCCACTTGAATAGGGTCAGAAGCGGGTTTGTAATTTAGATAGGCAAAAACCCCGCCAAAAAAAAGAATGCTTGCGGCAATTGAAATCCAAGCAATAGAAAAAGATGCTTTTGGTTTTAAAGGCAGCTCTTTTTGATATACTTCTTTTTGACTTTGATTAAGATAACCAAATAGCGGTTGGTAAGCAGCTAAATGCGGAGCGACTTTTTTTGATGAAAAGTACTGTTTTAATTGTTGTTCTTCCGCAAGATTGGACTCTCCTTGAAAGTATTTTTCTAGTAATTTTTCTATTTTAGCTAATTCCATATTGGTGGGTTTTAGTTATTTTTTCCTTGATCGTTTTACGAGCTCTTGATAAGGCTACTCGAATTGCTCCTTCATTCATTTCTAGTATTTTAGCAATTTCTTCAAATTCATATTGTTCGATATCACGCATTTGAACAATTATTTTTTGTTGCTCGGGTAATTCATTTATCATTTTTTCTACCCAACTCAAACTGTCTTCATCTTCTATTTTTTGGTCTAATCTTGGCTCACGATCTGTAAAATTAGTGTGAACCAATTTTATGTTCGATGCTCTTTTAGATTTTAATTGGTCTAAACAATAATTTTTAGTCATTGTCATGGCAAAAGCTTCTATATTCTGATAACTACCTAAATCTTTTTTTTTATCCCATAATTTAACCAAAATATCTTGCGTTGCATCTTGAGCTTCTTCTGTACTAACCAATAATCGTTTGGCTAACCGAAAGACTTTGTCTTTAAACGGGGCAATCAAGGATACGAATTCCTGCTGATTCATGGGTTAGATTATTCGATTGGTTATATAAGCTAGACGAGTAACTTTCAATTTTGTTACAAAGTATGATTTAATAAAAACTAAAGTATGTAAATTTACGTTCATAATGTAAATTAAATCATGAAAAAATCAGGCTGTATTTTTCTATATGTGTTTTTTATAGCTTTTGTTTTTCAAGCTTGCGAAGACCTTGACGATAATCCTGTTCCAGCTGCTTTAAAAGTGAATGATTTTGTTTGGAAAGGATTAAATTTGTATTACTTATGGCAAGCTGAGGAAGAAAATTTAGCAGATAATCGATTTGCAACCCAAGCAGATTTAAATATTTTTTTAGAAGGTTATCCCTCTGCCGAAGGATTATTTGAAGATTTATTAGTCGCCCGTTCTAAAGATAGATTTAGTGTCATTTTTAATGATTACCGTGTCTTAGAAGGACTTTTACAAGGAACAACAAAGAATAACGGAATGGATTATGGCTTGCGATACAAAGCAGGAAGTACCACCGAAATTTACGGTTGGGTTCGTTATGTTTTACCTAATTCTGATGCAGAAAACAAAAATATTGTCCGAGGAATGCTTTTTCATGCCATTAATGGAACGCCTTTAAATACTGATAATTACCGAAGTTTATTGGGTTTAGATTCCTATACGATTCATTTAGCGAACTATGAAGATGGAACGATTGTTCCTAATGGTCAATTTGTTGAATTAACAAAATCAAATTTAACGGAAAATCCCGTTTACCTATCCAATATAGCCGAAATAGGAAATAAAAAAATCGGTTATTTACTGTATAATGGTTTTTATCCAAATTTTGAAAATCAATTAAACCAAGTGTTTGGAGATTTTAAAGCACAAGGAATTACGCATTTAGTATTGGATTTACGTTACAACTCGGGCGGTTCTGTTGATACAGCAACCCGATTAGCAAGTATGATTACGGGGCAATTTTACAACCAAGTTTTTTCAAAACAACAATGGAATGAAAAAGCAGCTAATTATTTTAACGATACAAATCCTGAAGTTTTACTCAATCGCTTTACCAATGTTATCGGCAATGGAAATGCTATCGAAAGTTTAACGCTTTCTAAAATTTATATTTTAACGAGTGGGAGCACCGCTTCGGCAAGTGAACTAATCATTAATGGTCTAAAGCCTTATATGCAAGTGGTACAAATTGGAACAACAACAGTTGGAAAAAATGTAGGTTCGATCACCTTGTATGATTCGCCTACTTTTGGTAAAAACAATAAAAGTGGTGCTCATCGATATGCAATGCAGCCAATTGTATTGCGTATAACCGATAAAAACGGAGAAGGCGATTATGTAAACGGAATTGAACCACTTGTGGAACAAGCTGAAAATTTAGCCAATTTAGGGGAGTTGGGAAATGAAACGGAACCACTTTTTAATACCGCTATTCAATATATTCTTGAAAATGGTCGCGTAGGGGAACGATTTAAAGAAAATAATCAACTCAATTTTAAAGACCGAAAATCATTGGCTGTTTTTGGAAGTGAAATGTATTTGGAAAAAGCACCATTTGTTTTTCAATAAATTTTTCTATTAAAAAAGGATGCCTGTGACAACATCCTTTTTATTGTAAATTTTTGTAAATTTAATCATTAAAGTAAAAACCTGCTGGAATTACGCCAACTGTTTGCTCCTTAAGAAGCGTACCAGTTAACGAATAGACATAAATTTTTCCATTCGAATTGAAATCCAAGGCATCACCTACATAAATTTTATCCTCTTCTACGGCAAAACTATACACTCCATAAACACCCTGCGAATTCGTTGAGAAAAGTGGTGAAGAAGGCAAGCTGGTTGTTGTTATTGAAGTGCCATAGATAGCTGCATCAAGGGTGTAATACATTTTGCCCTCTTCTTTCACTAAATTTGATGGATGTTCTCCTTCGCTAAATTCAAATGTGCCAATAATAGTATTGTTTGCTAAATTGATTTTGGTGAGTGAACCTCTAGTTTCGTTACCTGTCCAAGCCGCTTTTCCGCCACCTAACACATACAAGGTATTATTTTCAATAAACATCGAATTCGGAACATCGCCTACCGCAATTGTTCCAGAAACAGAATTGTTTACAGCATTGATGACAGAAACCGTATTTCCATAACCGTAACCTCCCAAATGTGCGACATACAATTTGCCATTTTCTTCTACCAAGCGTTCTGGACCTTCGGCAACTGAAATTGATGCGGTAACGGCATAGTTTGACAAGTCAATCACGGCTACATAATCATCCGTAGCATCGGTTGGATTTCCCCAATTGGTCACATACCCTTTTCCGTTAACAAAAGCAATATATCTCGGGTTTTTTAAGCCTGTTGAAATCGTGGCAATAGGAACCAAAGTATACCGGTTAATGACCTGAATCGTTTCAGAATAGTTCATCACAACAAACGCTTTATCTTGATAAAACCCAATATCTTGTCCAGTATCGCCCAAAGGCGTGTTTGGATTGACAGTTCCATATGCATTCAATTGAAAATCAGTAAAATCAGAAGACCAATAGGAGATAGAACTGTTTCCGCCACCAAAATTTCCTTGATTTAGAATTAATAATCCGTTGTCATAAGCTCCTAGCGGTAAATCAGGACTATTATCATCGTCATCGCTACACGAAGTGAACAATAAGCCACTTAAGACCATTAAAATTGAAAGTTTTTTAAGATTCATTATATAAAATTTAAAGTTAGAGATACTTGATATTGCCTTCCTGGCATTGGCCTTGACGCCACATTCTGATAGTTGGTATTTTCAATATTTAGAATTTGAAAACCGATTTGGTAATTGTTTTTTTTTCCAAGATGATATTCAAATCCCACATTGGAATACTGATAGGCATCCAACGTATAATAATTGTCTGAAGAAGTGAATACTTCACCTACAAATAAGGCTTGAAAAAAAGCTGTCATTCTTTCATACGAATAGGCAATTGAACCGTTGGCTTTGTGAAATGGCGTATAAATCAATTGTTTTTTGGTTTCAGCTTGTTCAGAAATGGTATAAGAATAGGTTGCATTTAGTTGAAAATGATGCGAGCCAACGTTTATTTTAGAATCTAAAACACTTTCAAAACCATAACTATTGACGTTGTCGGTGTTTTCTGGTTTCCAAATTCCAGAAGGAGTAGGCAACCAACGAAGCATGTCTTCGAGTTTGATATAATAAACAGTTACCGTTAAAGAAGTGCTGCGGAATCGAAAAGATTGTCCAAGTTCTGCTTGGATAGAATGTTCTGGATGTAAATCAGGATTGCCGCTTCCTTGCCAATACAAATCATTAAAAGTCGGAATTCTATAATTTTTAGAAGCATTTGCTTTTAAATAATAATAGTCAGAAATTTTCCATTGAGCACCTGCAGAATATAAAAACGGGCTTTCATAAACGCTAGCATATTCTTTTCGAAATCCAATTTCATAATTCAATTTGGAGGTTAATTGATGCTTCCAAAGAAAACTGCCCGAACCAATTGTCCTTTTTTCGGCGTTGATAGCTGAACCTTCCCCAACATTCTGACTCAAGTCGAAAACAGCATTCAAATCGACATTTTCTGCTACCTTATAATTCAAATCATAGCGATTAAGCACCGTGTTTACTTTTCCAAATGTATAGGAATCGTTGTCTTTGTTTTCATAATAGTGATATTGTTCCGTTAAATAAGCCAACTTGATTTTAGAAGTAAACCGATTCTTAAAATAAAGCCATTCCACCATGTTTCGGCTGTTAAAATCTTCGTATTTACTTCTGGAACGAACGGTTATCGTACCTGAAAAATGACGTTCACTATCAAACCAATAACTATAAAATTTTAAAAAATTGTTTTCGTTTAGTTTGTAACCGATTGAAAAATGAAGGCCATTATTGTAGTATTCCCCATTTTCATTTTTCTGATTTTTTCCAATATATTCATAGTCATTATCAGAACTATTTCGAACAATACTCAACTGCGTAGCCCATTTTTCTGAACCTGATTCAAATTTATAATTTCCGTTAAACGTAGAAAAACTACCATAATTCAAATCTAGAAAATGAGCTGTTGGCGAATTAAATTTCAAAAAATTTGTTAAATGAATCGTGCCGCCTATGGCTCCACTTCCGTATAAGACACTTCCTCCACCAGCTCTAATACCAATTGAATTGAAGAGATTTCCATTGATGGTGTTAAAATCGGTTTGACCAGTAAGCTGTGAATTGATGTTGATTCCATTCCAAACCACAGCCGTTTGTTGAGCTGTAGTGCCACGAAATGAAGGAGAGGCGACCATTCCAGCACCATTTTCTTTAAAATAAATGGGAGTATGAAAAGCTAAAAGCGTTGTGAAACTTGATTTATTACGTTTTAAAACGCTATCTGATAAAATGACAAGCTGTTGTGAATTTGAAAATCGGTTAAGTTGTGAGTCCGAAACAAGAACTTCTTGTAAACGCAAAATAGTATCATTTTGCCCTTGAATAAAGGAGCAAATAAATAAAAAAAGTATACAAAAATGGTATTTCCAAGTCATAATGTCTGAAACCTTTCTTCCCGAAGATTTGAATCTGTTACATATTAGGCAGGTCTCCTGGCTTGCGTCTTGTTGTTGAACCTTCCCATCCCAACGGACAGTGGTGTAAAAGAATAACAACAAGCGGAATAGCTTACAGTTGCGGGAACAGCTCAGGATTTAAACCTGATTCCCTTTTAATGCACGACTGAAAAATCAGTAATGCAACCTCAATACGAGTGCGAAAGTAGTTTACTTTTTTTAATTTATCAAGCAATCGTGCTTAATCTTTTTTGTTGCTGGTCATTTTAAAAATCAACCAAATAAAACCAACCACAAAGTGTAAAAGGATTATTCCTCCCACAATAAACATAAAGGTATTTGAATCTCTCATCGTGTTATTTTTATCAAAAATACAACTGATTTTAAAGAGGCAATATAACATTTGTTACAAATCGATACCTTTGCCAAAAAAAATTAGTATGCGAAATTTGCTTTTTGTCATTTTCAGTTCCTTATTCCTAATTTCTTGTCAAAAAAAGGAAGTGGTAGTTCTAGATAATGAAAAAATAAATAATGCTGTTGTTTATGCAAACGGACTTTCCATTGAAAAATATGCTACTTATTCCGTGGTGAAAGTGGCAAATCCGTGGCCAACTACTTCAGAAAAGTATACCTATGTTTTATATCAAAAAGGAGCAAAAATTCCAACCGATTTAGAAAAATTTACCGCAATTCAAGTGCCCATAAAATCAATTGTGGTGACTTCTACGACGCATATTCCTGCCTTAGAATTATTAGGAGTTGAATCTACGTTAAAGGGTTTTCCAAATACAAGTTATGTTTCTTCTGAAAAAACTAGAGCATTAATTGACCAAAATAAAGTACGTGAAATTGGAAACAACCAAAATTTAAATACCGAAGTTTTACTAGAAATGCAACCCGATGTTCTGATTGGTTTTGGTGTAGATGGAGAACAAAATACCTATCAACAATTACAAAAAAACGGTCTAAATATCATTTATAATGGCGATTGGACAGAGCAAAATCCGTTAGGAAGAGCAGAATGGATTAAACTTTTTGGTGTATTATATGGAATGGAAGAAAAGGCAGAAGCGATTTTTAAATCTATCGAAAATGATTATCTTGAAGCTCAGCAATTAGCTCAAAAGGCGACCGTTAAACCAACAGTGATGTGTGGAGCGATTTATCAAGATCAATGGTATTTGCCACAAGGAAATAGTTGGGCGGCTTTATTTATTAAAGAAGCCAACGGGCAGTATATTTGGAGTGAAACGAAAGGTGCTGGAAGCTTAGCTTTGTCTTTTGAAACCGTACTGGATAAAGCCCAAAATGCTGATTATTGGATTGGGCCGGGACAATTTACTACTTTTGAAGAACTGCTAAAAAGCAATCCGAATTATGCTTTTTTTAAACCCGTTCAAACCAAGCAAGTCTATTCCTATAGTTCAAAAAAAGGCAAAACAGGTGGCGTGATTTATTATGAATTGGCATTTAGCCGACCCGATTTGGTGTTGAAAGATGTTATTAAAATTATGCATCCCGAATTGATGAAAGAATATGAGCTGTTTTTTTTAGAACAATTGAAATAATTTTTAGAATAAGGTAAAAAATAAAAGTATTGCTAAAACAAAAAAATAAAATACTGTTCATCGTTCTAAGTTTGACTTTGCTTAGTATGTTTTTGCTCAACGTAAGTTTGGGCTCTATTTCTATTCCAACACGTGCAATTATCAATTCAATTGTTGGAAATGAAATTAAAACATCTTGGGAAATTATTCTTTGGAATTTTCGTTTACCAAAAGCTTTAACGGCAATTTTGGTAGGAATGGGTTTATCTATTTCTGGATTGATGATGCAAACTTTATTTAGAAATCCACTGGCTGGGCCTTATGTTTTAGGATTAAGTTCAGGTTCAAGTTTAGGTGTTGCTTTAGTCATTATGGGAAGCAGTTTGTTGCCTTCTTTTTTAATTTCATCCTACGGGATTGTGCTCGCTTCTTCCATTGGAAGTTTTTTGGTTTTGTTAGCTGTTTTGCTTGTTTCTCAAAAATTGCGTGATACAATGGCCATATTGATAGTAGGATTAATGTTTGGCAGTTTTACAAGTGCCATCGTGAGTGTGTTGAGCTATTTTAGCACGGCTCAAGAATTACAAAAATTTATGTTTTGGTCTATGGGAAGTTTGTCTAATTTGTCATGGACAGCAATTGGAATACTCTTAGTTTGTGTCATTTTAGGGTTGATGATTAGTTTTTTTACCATCAAACCTTTAGATGCAATGCTATTAGGAGAAAATTATGCTAAAAGTTTAGGATTAAATTTTAACCGAACCCGTTTTTTAATCATTTTTGCAACGAGTATTTTAGCTGGAAGTATTACCGCTTTTGCTGGGCCTATCGCTTTTGTGGGATTAGCCGTTCCGCACTTAGCGAAATTGTTATTTCAAACCAGTAACCATCTGATATTGTTTTGGGGAACCGTGTTGATTGGAGGGATTCTATTATTACTTTGTGATAGTATTGCCCAACTTCCGGGAAGTGATTATACCTTACCGATTAACGCGATTACCTCTTTAGTTGGAGCTCCAGTCGTTATTTGGCTTTTAGTACGAAAACGAAAAATAATGATCTAAAATCTAAAGCTTTTACGCAATGAAAATTCTTCAAACCCAACAACTAGCCATCGGTTATGTATCTAAAAACACTGTAAAAACAGTGGCATCTGATATTTCGCTGGCGTTGGAAGGAGGAAAATTAATCGGTTTAGTAGGCGTTAACGGGGTTGGAAAATCGACTTTATTACGGACTCTTACTGGAATTCAAAAACCTTTACACGGCTCAATTTACATACAACAAAAACCTATAGAAAGTTATACTTCTTTAGCTTTAGCTCAACAAATAAGTGTGGTATTAACAGAAAAGTTACCGCCAAGTAATTTAACGGTCTATGAATTAGTAGCTCTTGGTCGTCAGCCTTATACTAATTGGTTGGGTAAATTATCAGCTAAAGATAAAATCCAAATTGACCAAGCCATTTTTTTAACGGAAATCAGTCCTTTAATTCATCAAAAATATTCGGAAATTAGTGACGGACAATTGCAAAAAGTGCTCATTGCGAGAGCTTTGGCACAAGATACGCCTTTAGTAATTCTCGATGAACCCACTACACATCTAGATTTAGTCCATAAAGTTTCGATGTTTAAATTTCTTAAAAAATTAAGTCAAGAAACCAATAAATGTATTTTGTATTCTACGCATGACATTGATTTAGCCATTCAATTGAGTGATGAAATGATTGTGATGACTGATGAGAAAGTCATTCAAAATGAGCCTTGCCAATTGATTTTAGACGGAACATTTTCGAGCTTGTTTTCAAGTGAAAACATCTTTTTTGATGCAGAAAAAGGGAAGTTTATTATTCGATAAAGTTTTCAGATTCTATTCAAAACTCCATTAAATTTTCTATTTTTACTGAATTCTAATAATAGCAATATGACGACTTCTTTTATACTTATCATCACTTTTATTATTGCCTTGCTCATTGGGATTTATATTGGCAAACTGCTTTTTAAAGCCCAAAACTCTTCAGAAAAATCAATTTTTGAAGAGCGAAATAATAGTTTGCACACACAGTTAGAACAACTAAAGATTCGTTTACAAGAAGAACAATTTCAATTTGGCAAACAATTGGAAGTTGAAAAAAAAGAGAAAGAAATCATTCGGGGAGAAAAAGAAGTGCTTTCACTTCAATTGACCAAAAAAGAAGCTGATTTTGATAATTTATGGCAACGAAATAAAGAGCAAAAACAAGAAGTAGAAGAATTACAGGAAAAATTCACCAAAGAATTCGAAAATTTAGCCAATAAAATATTAGAAGAAAAAACAGTAAAATTTACCGAACAAAATAAAGAAAATTTAAAAAATATACTTTCGCCTTTACAGGAAAAAATTCAACATTTTGAAAAGAAAGTAGAGGATACCCACAAAGAAAGTATTGATTACCATGCTGCACTTCGTCAGCAAATTATAGGTTTGAAGGAAATGAACGCACAAATGAGTAAAGAAACACTCAACTTGACCAAAGCGTTAAAAGGCGATAGTAAAATGCAAGGAAATTGGGGCGAATTGATTTTAGAACGGGTTTTAGAAAAATCCGGTTTAGAAAAAGGTCGCGAATATGAAGTGCAGCAAAGTTTTACAACAGAGGATGGAAATCGTTTACTGCCAGACGTGGTGATAAATCTTCCTGACGGAAAGAAAATGATAGTCGACTCGAAAGTCTCGTTAACGGCTTATGAACGCTATGCTAACGAAGAGGATGAAACTCAAAAAGGAAGCTATCTAAAAGAACATTTAGCTTCTATTAAACGCCATGTAGAACAATTGAGTAATAAAAATTACCACGATTTATATCAAATGGAAAGTCCTGATTTTGTCTTATTGTTTGTTCCGATTGAATCGGCTTTTGCAATTGCCTTAAACGAAGATAATACACTGTATAACAAGGCATTTGAACAAAACATTATTATTGTGACGCCCACTACGTTATTGGCTACGCTCCGAACCATTGATAGCATGTGGACCAACCAAAAACAACAAGAAAATGCCTTAGAAATTGCTCGTCAAGCCGGAGCCTTGTATGATAAATTTGAAGGATTTGTAGCTGATTTAGTAAAAATCGGTAAAAAGATGGATGAAGCAAAAGTCGAATATGGCAATGCCATGGGAAAATTAGTGGAAGGAAAAGGAAATTTAGTTGGAAGTGTGGAGCGACTTCGTAAAATGGGAGCAAAAGCGAAAAAAGCTTTGCCAGAAAATATTTTAAAGCGAGCTACAGAAGAATTAGAGGAGTAATTTTGCAATCGCTTTGTACTTAAATTTGTTTAGTAGGAATTTTAATATTTTTATTTTAGTTGAATTCAGTTTTCATATGATTTTTTTCAATTTATTACTGAAAACTTAAAAGTATTCACTTAAAAATGTGAATCATATCGTTTTTTTGTTATTTTTGGATTATATTTAATTTCCAAAATGAAAAAAAATTACGCTTTTTTCTTCTCTTTTATCTTTATTTTAGGATTTTCAGGAGTTATTCTTTCTTGTTCCAATGACGACGATTATGTTCCTATCGTGGATGATTTGCCCATAGCTACTGATGATTTTGCTACTTACGCGTTGGGAGATACGGTCGAAATATCAGTTTTAGCAAATGATACCACGGGCGATTTGGTCGTTCCAACAACGGTAAGTTTGGTAGGAGGAATAGATACCGATTCTAACGGAACTTTAGATGAACTAATTATCAGTGGAGAAGGTTCTTGGCGTGTTAATCCAACTTCTGGAGTAGTTACTTTTATTCCAGAACCAACTTTTCAACTTAATCCAAACCCAAAAAAATATACTGTTCAAGATCAACAAGGTAACGATTCAAATCAAGCTACTATTACCATAACGGCTACTCAAACTGCAAATGTTGATTTAACACAAGTTCCATATCCAAAATTATCAGATTATAAGTTTTTTGTGGGTGAAATGAAAAATCAAATTCCTTCACTTGGCGTTTTACCTTATGAGCCAGCAAGTGCTTTGTTTACTGATTATGCTCATAAAAAACGATTTGTATGGATGCCAGCAGGAACCAAAGCAACCTATGAAGGTGATGGCGAATTATTAGAATTACCAGTAGGTGCAGCCATCATTAAAAACTTTTATTATGACAATGTCATTCCCGGAAATGTAACTAGAATTATTGAGACTAGAATTATGATAAGAAAAGCAGATGGATGGATTTTTGCAGAATATGTGTGGAATGCAGAACAAACTGAAGCCTTTTTAGATATGGAAGGAAGTAATGTTAGTGTCACCTGGATTGACGAAAATAACGTAACTAAAAGCACTAATGCCTACCGAGTTCCTTCTGAAGCTCAATGTATGATTTGTCATAAAGTTGATGATAAACCAATTCCGATTGGAATCAAACCACAAAATATAAATACAAATTATAATTATGTAACGGGTTCTATGAATCAATTATCAAAATGGATTCAAGAAGGTTATTTAGAAAATAACATTCCTACTTATATCGAATCAATTGTAGATTATAGGGATACTTCAAAATCTTTAGACTTGAGGGTTCGTTCTTATGTTGATATTAATTGTGCTCATTGTCATCGCGAAAACAGCCATTGCGATTATCGTCCAATGCGTTTTGCATTTAATGAAACGATTGATCCAGTAAATATGGGTGTGTGTGTTGATACTCAAGACATGGCCGGTTATTCAGGTGCTTTAAGCAAAATTGTAACTCCCGGCAATCATAATCGTTCGATGTTATATTATCGATTGACAACCAATGATATGGCAAGCATGATGCCTTTAATTGGTCGTTCTATGGTACATGAAGAAGGAGCCGAATTAATTAAAGATTGGATTAATTCGCTTTCAGGGCCATGTGATTAACTTTAAATTCGAATCAAACTAAACTAAACAATAACTTAAATGAAAAAAATTACTTTATTAATGTTTCTATGTGTTGGAATTCAATTTTCCTATGCACAAGCGACCTGTAACAGTGCCATGGTTTTGCCAGGAGCTGGATTTTACGTTGTCGGCGGGATAACGGGTACACAAGTACCTAATCCAATTTGTGTAGATAGCGGAAATGTAGCTAATAATCCGAAAGGGAATTGGTATTCCTATACGCCAACGCAAAATTATACCGTAACCGTTACTTCCGATATTTCGAATAATACTCCTCGAAAAGATACACGTGTTCATGTATATACGGGAGGTTGTGGTGCTCTAACATGCTATGCTGGAGATGATGATGCAGGTCAATCGTGGTCTTCTATTTGTACTTTTGCAGTGTTAGCAAATACAACTTATATTATTGCTTTTGATAATAAATGGTCTAGCGATGGATTTACTTTTCAATTAATTGAAGGGCCTTACCAACAACCTGTTGGAAACGCAGTAACTTTTACTAATCAAAATCTTTCAACTATCAATAGTGCTTACAATTTGGCTATTGTGGATATGAATGGCGATTATTTAGATGATATTGTCGGTGTGAGTGATAATAAGATTAAGGTGCATACTCAAAATAGTAGCGGTGGTTTTACAATTACAGAATATCCAACCACAACAGCTGTAAATATGCCCTCATGGAGTCTTGCTGCCGGCGATTATAATAAAGATGGTTTTAATGATTTAATGTATGGAGGAGGTAATGGGATAACATTTATGAAGTCAAATGCCAATGGTGATGGTTATATCCAAGACACGTTTAGTCAGTATGTTTTTTGTCAGCGAACTAATTTTCTAGATTTAAATAATGACGGTCATTTAGATGCTTTTTCTTGTCATGATGTGGATCCGAATGTTTATTTTATAAATGATGGAACAGGTGTTTTTACCTTTTATCAATCTGGTGTAACACCAAATTCAATGCTAATTGGAACTCACTCTGAAGGAGGGAATTATGGTTCTATTTGGGTTGATTATGATAATGATGGAGATCAAGATTTATTCATTGCTAAATGTCGCGGAGGCGGAAGCACCGCAAAATATAATGAATTACACAGAAATAATGGTAATGGAACGTTTACCGATGTTTCAATTGCAGCAAATATGTATGACCCTATTCAAACTTGGTCATCTTGTTGGGAAGATTTTGATAATGATGGCGATATGGATGCTATAATTGGAGCAAGTTCTACCACTGATGGAAGCCATAAATACATGCGAAACAATGGTGATGGAACTTTTACGGATATCACTGCAGGTTCTGGCTGGGATTTAAATTCAAGTTTGAATATTGAACACATTGCTCACGATTTTAACAATGATGGTTTTGTAGATATTATCGGTGGCGGAAATAAAATTATGTATAACCTTGGTGATGGCACTTTTTCTCCAGCTGGAATAAGTTTTGGCGTTGGTGCTGTGGGCGATTTAAATAATGATGGTTTCATAGATTTTCAAACCGGAAGTACGTTGCGAATCAATAATGGAAACACCAACAAATGGTTGAAATTGAACCTTCAAGGGATTCAAAGTAATAGTAACGGAATTGGTGCTCGCGTAGAAATTTATGGAGCATGGGGTAAACAAATTAGAGATGTTCGAAGTGGTGAAGGCTTTAAATATATGAGTTCTTTAAACGTGCATTTCGGAATTGGTCAAGCGACTGCTATCGATCAAGTTGTTATCAAATGGCCTTCGGGAATAGTGGATACTTTTGTTAATCCTTCGCCAAATCAAACTTTGTTTGTGGCAGAAGGAGTAACCTTAAGTGTAAATCAAAATGAAGTTTCAAGCTTTGTCATGTATCCAAATCCTGCAAAAGATTTTATTACCTTAAAATCAGCTAATGCTAATTTAATTATTTCAGCTGAAATCTATGATTTGAACGGTCGTAAAGTTGCTTCTCCAATCATTAAGGAGGATATGATTTCAGTTCAAACCCTAGCTATCGGCACCTATTTACTAGTAGCAAGAGACAGTGAAGGTAAGCTTTCTACACAAAAATTTATCAAACAATAATAACGTTTTACTAAACTATTTTATAAAAAGCCCTCCTTTGTAGAGGGCTTTTTTATAACTTTGATTTTTATAAAAATATACAAAATGAACTATATCCTTTTTGATGGTCCAGTTAGAAATGCGTTGTTGCCATTTACTTATACGCGTCCTGTTGCCGATATCCGTATTGGAATTTTAACTATTCGTGAAAAATGGGAAAAGTATTTAGGCTATACCACCACAACGATTACCGAAGATTATTTGTCTGAAAAATATCCTATGGTCGAAATGGAAGAAAATATTCTAATCAATGCTTCTTTTCTTCCCAACGAAGTTTTAGTAGAGATGATTAAAAGTTTAGAGCCTCATCAAGCCATTTTCAAGCATGAAGAAGTTATTGCTTTCTATACTAATGATACCCAAGAAGAAGTTGATTTTGATAGTTATGAAATCATCGAATACAATGAAGACGGATTGCAAATTGCTCATCCCTGGGATATTTTTGCCAAAAATGATCAAGCCATTCGAGAAGATTTTGAATTGTTAACCGAAGGTCGAACTTCGCAACCTATTCCTAAAAGCGTCAATGTCATCGCACCTGAACATGTTTTTATTGAAAAAGGAGCTACGCTCGAATTTGTAACGCTAAATGCAGCAACGGGTCCAATTTATATCGGAAAAAATTCAGAAATCATGGAAGGTTCTGTGATTCGTGGTCCTTTTGCTTTGTGTGAAGAGGCTCAGGTGAAATTAGCGACCAAAGTCTATGGAGCAACTACTGTTGGACCGCATTGTCGCATTGGTGGAGAAGTTAATAATTCTGTGCTTTTTGGTTATTCAAATAAAGGACACGATGGCTTTTTAGGGAATTCAGTTTTAGGCGAATGGTGTAATATCGGTGCCGATTCCAACACGTCAAATCTGAAAAATAATTATGAAGAAGTGAAGTTGTGGAGCTATGAAACAGAAAATTTTGCTAAAACGGGACTTCAATTTTGTGGTTTGATGATGGGCGACCATTCTAAATGCGGTATTAATACCATGTTTAATACCGGAACAGTAGTTGGTGTTTCTGCTAATATTTTTGGTTCAGGATTTCCTAGAAATTTTGTGCCGAGTTTTTCTTGGGGCGGTGCTTCTGGATTTACAACCTATTTAACCCGAAAAGCATTTGAAGTTGCCAAAGTAGTCATGAGTAGACGCCAAGTAGAATTTACTGAGGAAGATAAAAATATACTAGAACACGTTTTTGAAGAAACAAAAAAGTGGCGAAAAGAGTAGGTTTTTAATTGAAAATTATTAGCGTGGCCTTTACGGTTTATTATTCCTTTTTTACGTTTTTCAAACTCAACAAATTCAACGGATTAATTCCTAAACCGCTCACGTTTTTTCTAGTAAAACGAGCGACTTTATCATAAAAGAGCGGAATAATCGGAGCTTCGTCAATGATGATTTTATCCATTTGTTGGTATAAGTCAAAACGTTTGGCATCATCGGTTTCTAAGAATGCTTTTTCATACAAGGCATCGAATGCTGCATTGGAAAAATGTGTATAATTTGGCCCATTGGGGGCAAAATTTTTACTGTAAAAAAGCGACAAATAGTTTTCTGCATCAGGATAATCGGCTATCCAACTCGCTCTAAAAAAACTCACTTTACCGGTAGCAATCGCTTGCCTTAAAGTGGAAGGCGGATTGACATCTATTTCTACTTCTAATCCAATTTTTTGCCATTCGCGTTGTAAAAACTCTGCAATATCAATATAGGTTGCATTGGTGCTCAAAATTACTTTTGGTTTTTTGATTCCCGTTTCCAAACTGTAATCCACCACCAACGATTTTGCTTTTTCAGCATTAAAATCATATCCTAACTGTCCATTAAAACTTGGCATCCCACTCGGAATGACACCACTTGTAGCCGGAATGCCCATATTGTTTCGCAGATAGGTAATCATTTTTGCACGGTCAAATCCGTAATTCAGAGCTTGACGAATCCGTTTGTCCAAAACCGTTTTGTCTGAACCATCCATCCGAAAACCCAAATATTCGGTGTTGAGGTACGGGCCGCTTATTAAATTTACTTCCTTTGCATACTTGGGTTGCAAATCACCTTTTTGAGTCAGAATTTCATCTTTATAGGAAGGGTCTAAACCCGAAATAAAGTCTAATTTCCCCTGAATAAAAGCTAAAAAACCACTTTGTTTATCGGGTAAAAAGGTAATCGCAACGGCTTCTAAATAGGGGAGTTGTAGTCCTTTTTTGTCTTTTTCAAAATAAATAGGATTACGGCGTAAAACCAATTTGACGTTTTCTTCCCAAATTTTAAATTGAAATGGTCCTGTGCCAATCGGTTTTGTTCTAAAATCATAATTCGGACTTTCCATCACTTCTTTTGGCACAACCGAGGCATATTTCATTGACAATAAACCTAAAAAAGCTGGAAAAGGTTGCGTTAATTGTATTTTAAAAAGGGTATCGTTTACCGCTTTAAATTCAGCTACATTTTGTAAAATCCATCCGCCGGGTGAAGCTACTTTTTCTGATTTTAATCGATTTAGACTGTATTCAAAATCAGTTGCTATCACTGTTCGAGTGGAATCAACTCCAAAAAGTTGGTTTTTATGAAAATAAACATCATTTCTAAGTGTAAAATGATAGGTCAAGCCGTCTTCAGAAATGGTCCATTCTTTAGCAATATCGGGTTGAATATGCAAACTGTCATCTAGCTGAACAAGGCCATTAAATAGCTGATGACAAGCCCAAATCACATTCTGTGACTTCGCAAAAGCAGGGTCTAAGGTGGCAATATTGGCACTTTCATTATATCTAAAAACCAAGGCGTCATTCCCGTCCGACTGATTCTTTCCACAAGAAATCAAAATCAAAAAGAAGTAAGTTAGTGATAGGTAACGAAGTAATGATTTCATTTTCCCGAAATTTGTGTGTAAATTTGCACGCTTTTAAGCAGGTAAATATAAGGAAAGAAAGTCTTTTTCCAATTTTAGGAATTGTTGAATATGATAGCAAATCAAAAAAAAGTCGCATTTTATACATTAGGTTGTAAACTGAATTTTTCAGAGACCTCCACCATTGCTCGAAACTTTCAACACGAAGGATTTGAACGTGTTGATTTTGAAGATGTTGCCGATATTTATGTAATTAACACCTGTTCTGTTACAGATAATGCCGATAAACAATTCAAACAAATTGTAAAGAAAGCATTGAAAAATAACGAAAAAGCCTTTGTAGCCGCAGTAGGTTGTTATGCTCAATTAAAACCGGAAGAATTAGCTGCAGTTGATGGTGTTGATTTAGTTTTAGGGGCGACTGAGAAGTTTAAAATCACTGATTATCTTAATGATTTATCCAAAAACGACTTAGGCGAAGTACATTCTTGCGAAATTGAAGAAGCCGATTTTTATGTAGGGAGTTACTCTTTTGGTGATAGAACCCGAGCTTTTTTAAAAGTACAAGATGGTTGTGACTATAAATGCACGTATTGTACGATTCCGTTAGCAAGGGGGATTTCTAGAAGTGATACGATGGAAGGTGTTTTGAAAAATGCCAAAGAAATTTCGCAACAAGGAATTAAAGAAATAGTGTTGACGGGTGTTAATATTGGCGATTACGGAAAAGGCGAATTTGGTAATAAAAAACATGAAAGTACTTTTTTAGATTTAGTAACTGAATTAGATAAAGTGGAAGGAATTGAACGTTTGCGAATTTCCTCTATTGAACCTAATTTGTTAAAAAATGAAACGATAGTTTTGGTCTCAAAATCGAGGGCTTTTGTGCCTCATTTTCATATTCCGTTGCAATCGGGAAGTAACGCTGTTTTAAAGAAAATGAAACGTCGTTATTTACGTGAATTGTATGTAGATCGAGTAACTAAAATTCTCGAAGTCATGCCTGATGCTTGTATTGGTGTCGACGTAATCGTTGGTTTTCCAGGTGAAACAGACGAACATTTCTTAGAAACCTATCATTTTTTAAATGAGTTGCCTATTTCCTATTTACATGTTTTTACGTATTCGGAACGAGATAATACCGAAGCAGCAGAAATGGACGGAGTAGTGCCAAAGAATGTTAGAGCAAAACGCAGTAAAATGCTACGCGGTTTGTCTGTGAAAAAACGCAGGGCTTTTTATGAAAGCCAAATTGGAACAATCAGAACGGTTTTATTCGAAAACGAAAATAAAGAAGGCTATATTCATGGATTTACTGAGAATTACGTTAAAGTAAAAACACCATGGAATCCTGAATTGGTTAATACGTTGCACCAAATCAAATTGACAAAAATTGATGAGGATGGAAGTGTTCGATTGGCGTTTTGTAACGAATTAATAGGATTGTAAATTACTTTTCAAACAAAATCAAACGTCCTTCAATCGAGTAATTCGAAAAACCAATTGTTTTCGCAATCCATGCTATTGTTTTTGCATGGTAAAAGAAAACATGGCTATGGTCATTTTTATAATACCAGGTGTCAAAATTTTTTGTTTCATCAAACAAATCCGTCATGCAGTACAGTTTGCCGTTTGGAAGTAATAAATTATATAATTTTTCAAATTCTTTTTTTGGATGATGAAAATGTTCCATCACTTCACAACAAGAAATGTAATCATATTGTTGGTTTAAAAGGGAAATAGTATTTGAAAAAAACGGATCATATTCCGAAATGTGGTATGCTGAATCCTTTAGCATTTTAACGATAACCGAGTTTGTTCCTGAACCATAATCTAAACCTTGATGCTGCGGTTTAAAATCTCTTTGAATGGCATTGGTAATAGGAGAAGCAAATTGCTGATAACCTTTATCAAAAATATCGTTGTTGTGATTTTCATAATGTTTCTGTTCCTCTTTTTCAGAAAAATAATTTTTATTATCTAAAAAAACAGCAAAACAAGTGGAACAAAAATAAAACTCTCTTGTATTTTGACTATAAAAATGATTAGAAGGCGATTGACATAATGGGCAATTCATACTTACAATTTTATACCCGGAGGTAATAATTCTTTATAAATTGGATTTTTTCTAAAAAAAAGTGCAATTTTCGGATTGGTCGGAACTACTTTTAATTTTCGCTCTTCAGCAATTGTGAGTACTCTTTTTAAAAAATCTTCCACATATTCCGTTTCGATGTTTTCAGGTTCATTGAGTTTTGTGAGAAATATTTTTCGATCTTGAAGGGCATATTCAATGACTAATAAGCCAAACTCTGTTGGGGTTTCAAAATGTCTAAGAAGTTCATTGTCTTTAATTTCCATAATGTTCCATTTTACTTGAAAAAAGTTTAAAAAGCAGAAAGTAGCCTCAAGTAAAGAGGTTTTACAAATTTACGGCTTTTAATTTTTTAATAGTAGACATTACTTTTTATTCTTCAATATTTAACATTTAACAATCATAATTTTATCCTATTTTTTTATAAATTCGAGTGATTAAGAGTAATTTTATCGATTATTGACATTTTATATGGAAAAAATACCAGTTTATTTTATGCCCGGCTTGGCAGCAAGTCCCGCTATTTTTGAACGCATAAATTTGCCAGAAGAATCATTCTCTATCTTTTTTTTAGAATGGTTACTCCCATTAGAGAAAGAAACATTGAGTGATTATGCTTTTCGAATGACCAAACATATCCATCATGAAAATCCGGTATTGATTGGCGTCTCCTTTGGAGGCGTTTTAGTACAAGAAATGGCCAAATTAATTTCCGTTCAAAAAATAATCATAATATCAAGCGTGAAAACCAATAGTGAATTTCCAAAAAGGATGAAGTTTGCTAAAACTACCAAAGCCTATAAATTATTACCAACGGGTCTGGTGCACAATATTGAAAATTTGTCCAAATTTGCCTATGGCGAAAAAATTATCCAACGCTTAAAATTATATGAGAAATACCTAAGTGTTCGAGATAAATCATATTTAGATTGGTCTTTAGAAACAATTATTTTGTGGGATAGAACGCTGGCTGATGATAAAGTTATTCATATTCATGGCGATGCCGATGAAGTTTTTCCTTATAAAAATATAACAAAATGCATAACCATAAAAGGAGGAACACACATAATGATTTTGAATAAATATAAGTGGTTTAATGAAAATTTGCCAAAAATTATTTTAAATGAGTGAGGTTGTGGATTGATTTTTGTAGATTTATAAATAATAAAATAAAAGTAGAAAATGAAAAGGATTTATCAGGTATTGCTTACAATTGTTTTTATAGGAATCGCTGGAATATTTGTTTATTCTAAAGCGAAAGAAACGCCTGTCAAAGATAAAATCGAATTGGTTGGTTTGCCAACCCAAATTGATTTTGCTGGTGAAGCAGCTCCTTTAAATATTGTAGATGTTCGTGAGCGTTTAGATCGTGAAATGCTAATTAATACTAATTTGCATTCTTCTACGACTTTAGTTTTAAAAAGAGCTAATCGTGCTTTTCCAGTTATCGAACCGATATTAAAAAAATACGGTGTTCCTGATGATTTTAAGTATTTAGCGGTAATAGAAAGTGGTTTGGTTAATGCTGTTTCACCTGCTGGAGCTCGAGGAGTTTGGCAATTTATGCCTGAAACGGCCAAGGAAAAAGGGATGGAAGTAAATGAGTATGTCGATGAACGCTATCATTTAGAAAAATCTACAGAAGCGGCATGTCGCTATTTATTAGAAGCCAAAAATAAATTTGGAAGTTGGACATTGGCTGCTGCTTCTTATAACGGTGGAATGACGGGTATTAACCGACAATTAGAAAGTCAACAAGTTTCTGATTACTATGATGTATTGCTAACCGAAGAAACCTCTCGTTATGTATTTCGGATTTTAGCCTTAAAAGAAATCATGCAGAATCCCGTAAAATACGGATTTGATATTCCAAAAGACCAATTGTATTATCCTATTGAGAGTAGAAAAATTGAAATTGATACGCCCATCTCTAATCTGTCTTCGTTTGCAAAAGAAAATGGGATTAATTATAAAATTTTGAAGTTGCATAATCCGTGGCTAAGAGATAAAAAATTAGAAAATAAATCGAAAAAAGTTTATATTTTAGCTATTCCTACGGAAGGATATTAATCGAAATTCAATGAAAATGACTACAACCACATTTCTTTTATTATTAGGAATTGGCTTATTAGCTGGTTTATTAAGTGGATTAATTGGAATTGGCGGAGGCGTCATTATGGTTCCACTTTTACTAATTTTAGGATTATCACAACATCAAGCTCAAGGAACAAGTCTCACCGTTTTAGCCGTACCAGTTACTGCTTTAGCTGCTTTTACCTATTATAAAGAAGGCCATGTCGATTGGCGATATGCCGCTGTTATGGCTGTTTTCTTTGTTATAGGAGGTTATTTTGGAAGTAAATTTGCCATTCACATTGAAGAAAAAGTGCTTAAAAAAATATTTGGGGTAGTACTCTTGCTGATGGCTGGAAAACTAATTTTTGGTAAATAATTAAAATGTTGCCAACATTTCTTTTGAATTTAATTGTATGATGCGTTCCTTAAAAACGGTATAATTCATCTCTAAAGCTTTTTTAGTTGGAGTTTTTAAGGGAACCGAAGCAGCCCCTCTTTTAATGTTAACTACTTGCAAATGGGAATCAATCATATAACAGGTCGGAAAACCTAATGTTTCTTTCATGTTTTCAACAATTTCGTTGTCGTTTTTATAATTTTTGTGGGCGTAACAAATTTCAATTTGACCACTAAATTTTTTAGAGAACTTTTTAACCTCTTGTTTTTTGCCCCAAACAATGACTACAAATTCAACTTCTTTTGAATATTCTTTGGCTAATTTATTTAAAGCTAAAATTTCTCCTTTTCCCGGAACGCACCAAGCGGCATAAGTCACCAAAAAAATAGGCTTTTTAACTTTACTCATTTTAAGTTTTCTATTTGAAACTCGTTTTAATGTAAAATCATTGAATTTAGAACCCACTAATTGATTTTGAACTAAACTATCAAATAAAAATTGACCACGATCAAAATCACCTGCTTTGTAGGCTTTGTTACTTTGTTGTTTGAATTTTGAAAAATTACTTCGGACTGCATCAGAAAAAAGTCGCTCACCGTCTTGTGCAAAAAAGGTGTAAAAAGGAGTAAAAAAAAATAATATGACTAACAAATTTTTCATCCGACTAGTATATTAACAGTCAAATGTAAGTAAAGTATTTATAAAAAACAAATTTTTTTATTGTAACTCGTTGAATTACAGTATTTAACTAAAATGCCATTTTGAAATGAATCAAAACGGCATTTTTTATTGTGAAAATTAGTGATTTATATTTTTTTCAATTGTTGTTTCATCATGGTGATTTGTTCTTTCAACATATTTTGCTTATCTAATTTTTTGGCCTCATTGAGTAAATTAGTGGCTTCAATTTTACGCCTTCTCGACATCGCAATTCCTGCTAAATTCAATTTGGCTACTGCTAAATCCATATCCATGGAAAGTCCTAATTCAATTGCTTTTTTAAAGAATTTTTCCGCTTGGTTTAAATTAGTTTGTGAAACCATCAATCCGTGTAAGTAGTTATAATAGCCTTGTTGCTTTTTAACCAACGCACTTTCAGGTTTTTTAATTTTATCTAACCATACTTTTGCACCCACGAAATCTTGTTTTCGTAATTTTAAAAAGGCTAACAGTATAAATTCGTTTTTAAAATAAAGAAAAATCGGGAAAAAAGTTAAAAGTAAAAGGAAAATTCCATTTCCAATATTATTGTCGGAAAATTGCCAAACACTCAGAATTACTAATACGGCTACGAGAACTAATTTGATATTTTTGTGAAACATGCTGTCATTATTATTTTATGTTTGCAAAGGTAAGAAAAGAAATGAAAATATTTTTATAAAACCACTTGTGAGGAAAAAAAGTCTTTGTATATTTGCACTCGGTTTTTGAGTAACCCAATAGTAGATAATTATACACGATTTTTAAAGATACATCACAATGAGCAAAAGAACGTTTCAACCATCGAAAAGAAAAAGAAGAAATAAACACGGGTTTATGGATAGAATGGCTACTGCTAATGGTAGAAAAGTCCTAGCTCGTCGTAGAGCAAAAGGAAGACATAAACTAACTGTTTCTTGCGAACCAAGACACAAAAAATAATGGTTAGTACTAATCAAATATTAAGGCGTTACTTTTTTTAGTAACGCCTTTTTTATAACTTGTCCACTCAAAATACAACTAAACTACAATAACACAACAACATGCCTAAAGACAACTCCATTAAATCTGTTTTAATTATCGGCTCAGGCCCAATTGTTATAGGTCAAGCCTGTGAGTTTGATTATGCTGGATCACAATCGGCTCGTTCAATTCGAGAAGAAGGAATTGAAGTGGTTTTGATAAATTCAAATCCAGCAACTATTATGACCGATCCTTCTATGGCCGATCATATTTATTTATTGCCATTAACCACAAAATCCATTATCGAAATTCTTAAAAAGCATCCTAACATTGATGCTGTGTTGCCTACAATGGGCGGACAAACAGCATTGAACTTATGTTTAGAAGCTGATGAAAAAGGAATATGGCAAGATTTTGGAGTGCGTTTAATCGGGGTAGACATTAATGCGATTAACATTACTGAAGACCGCGAACAATTTAAACAATTATTAGAAAGAATTGGAGTAGGATCAGCTCCAGCTAAAACGGCTACTTCGTTTTTGAAGGGAAAAGAAATCGCACAAGAGTTCGGTTTTCCGTTGGTGATTCGACCTTCCTTTACTTTAGGGGGAACAGGTGCCGCTTTTGTACATCGCAGCGAAGATTTTGATGAATTATTAACCCGAGGATTAGAAGCTTCTCCAATTCATGAAGTGTTAATTGATAAAGCTTTATTGGGATGGAAAGAATATGAATTAGAATTGCTTCGTGATAAAAATGACAATGTGGTCATTATCTGTTCTATCGAAAATATGGATCCTATGGGAATTCATACGGGCGATAGTATTACCGTGGCTCCTGCCATGACCTTATCGGATACTACTTTTCAAAAAATGCGAGATATGGCCATCTTGATGATGCGTTCTATCGGAAATTTTGCTGGCGGATGTAACGTACAATTTGCGGTTTCACCCGACGAAAAAGAAGATATTGTTGCTATTGAAATCAATCCACGTGTATCGCGTTCATCTGCCTTAGCTTCAAAAGCAACGGGTTATCCAATTGCTAAAATCGCTTCAAAATTAGCCTTAGGTTATACGTTAGATGAATTACAAAATCAAATTACAAAATCAACGTCTGCTTTATTTGAACCAACTTTAGACTATGTCATTGTGAAAATTCCACGATGGAATTTTGATAAGTTTGAAGGTGCAGATCGAACCTTAGGCCTTCAAATGAAATCAGTGGGTGAAGTGATGGGAATTGGACGTTCATTCCAAGAAGCCTTGCATAAAGCCACACAATCGTTAGAGATTAAACGAAACGGATTAGGAGCCGATGGAAAAGGATATAAAAATTACGAACAGATTATTGAAAAACTTACGTTTGCCAGTTGGGACCGTGTTTTTGTGATTTATGATGCCATTCAAATGGGAATTCCTTTGAATAGAATTCATGAGATTACTAAAATTGATATGTGGTTCTTAAAACAATATGAAGAGCTTTATCTGCTTGAAAAAGAAATCGCTAATTATTCTATTGACACATTGCCAAAAGAGTTAATCTTAGAAGCAAAACAAAAAGGATTCGCAGATAGACAAATCGCTCACATGGTGGGTTGCTTAGAAAGTCAGGTATATAAAAAGCGTGAACTACTTTCTATAAATCGTGTTTTCAAACTGGTTGACACTTGTGCTGCCGAGTTTAAAGCGAAAACACCTTTTTATTATTCTACTTTTGAAGCTGAAATAGAATCTGCAACTGGCGAACGCTATGTGCAAAATGAAAGTATTGTCACGCCTAAAAAGAAAGTTATCGTTTTAGGTTCGGGACCAAACCGAATTGGACAAGGAATTGAATTTGATTATTCTTGTGTTCATGGTGTTTTAGCAGCAAAAGAATGTGGTTATGAAACCATTATGATTAATTGTAATCCTGAAACGGTTTCTACCGATTTTGATACGGCTGATAAATTATATTTTGAGCCTGTTTTTTGGGAACATATTTACGATATCATTCGACATGAAAATCCAGAAGGAGTCATCGTGCAATTAGGCGGTCAAACGGCTTTAAAATTAGCTGAAAAATTAGACCGTTACGGAATTAAAATCATTGGAACAAGTTTTGATGCACTTGATTTAGCAGAAGACAGAGGACGATTTTCTGAACTATTAAAAGAGTTGAAAATTCCGTATCCTGAATTTGGAGTCGCCGAAAATGCAGAACAAGCAATTGCTTTGGCCGATGTTTTAGATTTTCCTTTATTGGTTAGACCTTCGTATGTGTTGGGCGGACAAGGAATGAAAATTGTGATTAATAAACAAGAATTAGAAGAGCATGTGATTGACTTGCTAAAAAATATTCCAGGTAATAAACTGTTGTTAGATCATTATTTAGATGGAGCAATTGAGGCAGAAGCCGATGCTATTTGTGATGGCGAAAACGTGTACATCATCGGAATCATGGAACATATTGAACCATGTGGCGTACATTCTGGCGATAGTAATGCCACGTTGCCACCCTTTAATTTAGGAGAATTTGTATTGCAACAAATAAAAGACCATACGCATAAAATTGCCTTAGCTTTAAAAACAGTAGGTTTAATTAATATTCAGTTTGCCATTAAAGATGATACTGTTTATATTATTGAAGCAAATCCGAGAGCTTCTCGAACAGTTCCTTTTATAGCAAAAGCGTATGGCGAACCCTATGTTAATTATGCCACAAAAGTGATGCTTGGCGTAAACAAAGTGACTGATTTTACTTTTAATCCGCAATTAAAAGGATTTGCCATCAAACAACCTGTTTTTTCATTTAGTAAATTTCATGGTGTAAATAAAAAATTAGGACCAGAAATGAAATCAACTGGCGAAAGTATTTTGTTTATTGATGACTTAAAAGATGATCAATTTTATGAATTGTATTCTCGACGAAAAATGTATTTAAGCAAATAAATAAAAAGCCTCTTCGGAGGCTTTTTTTGATTGTTTAAATAGTTGCCTAAATATAAAAGACGTCAGGCAAACCGTATCGTTCACTTGACGTCTTTTTTATGCTTGTTTTTAAATTATATCTTTTTTAGCAATATTTTTTCTTGCGTAAACTGGTAAGAGACTTCTAAGAAATCGAGCATTTTTTTCCAATTGCTATTCGGTTCATAATAATTAGAGTAGTATTTGGTGGTTTTAATTATAATTTTATTTCCTTCTTCAACTGCTGTGCTAATGAATCCACCCGTTTCATTTTCTACTTTTTTATTGAATTTTTCTAGACCAGAAACAGAATAACCAGCTGGAATTTCTAATTGTATTTCTTGTTCAATTTGTCTCGGAAAAGTCATATAAACATTATTAGTTCGCTCTTTTTCTTTTTTGGAGGTTTCAATTTGCGAAGTCAGAAACTTACCTAATTCCACCATGATATTATTTCCTGCTTTTTTGATAAAGTGGTCTTTTATCAAAAAACTTTCGGTGTAGTGCATGGGTTCATTTTTTCCAAAACGACCTGTATTTTTAATTTCCATGGTATACGCTTCAATGTCAATTTCATATTCTTCTTTGGTTGCATTAGTAAAACCTTCTTTTTGATTTTCTTTTGATTTGGCAATTATTGCATCAAATTCTTTAGTGTATTGAGCTCTTTTGTTTTTATTCTTCACTAAATCCATTAAAGAGGTTGTGCCATATTTTTTATAATCTTCATACACATAATCGTAGAAATTTAATAAGTTAGATTGCTGACTTTCTTTATAATGACCATAAAAAGAATTCTCTCTTGAGACCTTAAAACTCGCTAAATCTTCCTGTAAAGTGAGTTGCGTAACTGTTCTGTTAATATTGTCATTTTTAGTGCTTCCTGGCAAAGTGATAGATTCGGCATCAATAATTTTTTTGCCTTTTGATACTTCTAATAAATACGCTTTTGAATTTTCTAAGTTGTAATTAAATTGATCGGCAGAAGTAAAAGGTGTAAAAAATTCAAGAAAAATAGGTTTTGGAGTATTCACTCGCAAGAGGATAGACACATTTTTTTGAATTAATAAATCTTTAATATCACCATCAAATCTTGCAGTTCCAACAACGATGTCATATGAAATAGCACTCTTTTTCAAGAAACTCATGAAATAACGGATAAATTGTTCTTCAGAATTAAAGAAAATCGCATTAGGATAAAGTTCAAACGGATAAAAAATATTTGCTTCTCTAGCTACAAATGCTTCTACATATTGTGTAAAATATTGATGTCGTGTAAAATAATAGACTTCTCTAATTTTTTCTTCATCGTTTTTGAAGGTTTTTCCTTTGAGGAAACTATTGATTTGTGATATATTTCCTTCTGCTATAAATTTGGAGTCATAGTAATTAAAAATATCTTCTTTTGAAACGGTCGATTTAACGATTTTTTCTTTTTCAGATAAAAAAGCTTGTGCTCGTTCTTCAAATTTCCCCGAACGGGCAAAAAAGACTTGAAATTTATAACAAGGTAATTCGACCAACGGATAAAACCAACGCGGGAAATCATTTTTTTCAATAGTTGAAGCTGTAAGTTCATAAACTCGCTCACCACTGCTTTTTGTAGGAATTTCTTTTAATGCTGGTGCTCCATTATAGGTGTTAAAATTTACAAAAAAGTCATTTTCAGTTTGAAAAGTTAGTTTGTAATCCATAATTGGATAAACATCACCTAAAGTTGTTTCTACAGGATCAAAACCTACTTCTATAATCGATTTGAAAGGTTCTTCGGAGTGAAGGTAATAATCTACAATATCGCCTACTTCTAGATTCGGAATAGCAATCTTTTTCTCTTGATCAAGCTTTACCGCTTCTTTGCT
>NZ_JAQVCH010000003.1:0-104786 GCF_028689845.1 Flavobacterium sp.
CTTCTTTAAAATGAAGTCTACAGGATTCTTCACTCCCAAAATTTGCTGTAAAACTGAATAAATTCATTGCTTTTTTTATCAAAAATAATACTTTTTATTTAATTATGGATAATTACGGACAATCAAATTTTTTTTAGGTTGGAAATTTGTATCATAATTCAAAACCTCATGATTATGAAACGATTTCCAACTTTCTTAAAAACAACCACCTTATTGTTTTTTATAGGCCTAACTAGTTTAAGCTTTGGGCAGACCACACTTCAATTAGTTGCAAAACCAAAACTTGTTATTTCAGGAACATCTAGTTTACACGATTGGGATATGGTTTCTGAAACAGCCACTGGAAAAATCCAGGCCACTCTCGACGGAAACAACATCACCGCAATTTCATCTCTAATTGTAGAAATGCCAGCAGAAAGCATCAAAAGTGGAAAAGGCGGAATGGATAAAAATGCATATAAAGCCTTAAAAACTAGCCAGTTTAAATCGGCTAAATTCAATTTAAAATCGGCTACACAAAACTCAGATGGAACTTGGAATTTCTCTGGGACTTTTACTTTTGCTGGTGTGAGTAAGGCTGTTACTTTAAAAATTAAAGAATCAACATCAAATGGACAAACTGTTTTAGAAGGAACTTATCCTTTTAAACTAACCGATTATAAAATCGATCCGCCAACAGCTTTAATGGGAACGGTTAAAACTGGAGACGATGTTAAAATAAGTTTTGTATTAAAATTCAAATAAACCTAAAAACCTCTAAAATTAATAACAATGAGAAATTTAATGACCCTTGCTCTAGTACTTGTTGGTACTTTAGCTATCGCCCAAAAACAACAATTTCAGTTAGATAACTGGCGACCTTATGACAAAACTGGATTGTTAATGTTTGAAGCTCCAAAAGATACGGCAACAACTTTTGAAAGCGTGAAAGTTAGAATTGGTGGAGCCTTTGCTTTACAATATCAGGCATTTGACCATGAAAATAATGCAGACATTGTTCTTAATGCAAATAATGTAAATCTTAATCAATTAGTAGGGTTAGGAAATAATTTTAACTTAGCTACAGCAAATTTAGATATTGACGTTGCTCTATATGACGGAGTTAATCTTCACTTAAGAACCTATCTTTCTTCACGTCATCACCCAGAACCTTATGTAAAAGGAGGTTATATTCAAATTGATAAATTAGATTTTATTCAAAAGGATTTTTTAAGTGATGTGATGAAATATGCAACACTTAGAATTGGACATATGGAGAATAACTATGGTGATGCTCACTTTAGAAGATCGGATAATGCCCAAGCTTTATACAATCCATTCGTAGGGAATTATATTATGGATGCTTTTACAACAGAAGTTGGGGCTGAGTTATACTATCGAAGAAACGGTTGGATTGCGATGTTAGGAGCTACAAATGGTAAATTAAATCAAGCTACAAATGCTCCAGGGGTAACAAGTCCTTCGGTAATGGCAAAGTTGGGTTATGACAAACAGCTTTCAACTGATTTACGATTTAGATTAACAGGATCTTTATACAACAGTGCTCAATCTGCTAGAACCTATCTTTATGGAGGAGACCGTGCTGGTTCTAGATATTATTTTGTGATGGAAAATACGTTAGCAACCTCTTCTGGAAACTATTCTTCAGGTTTAATTAATCCTGGCTTATCAAACAAATTAACGGCTATTATGGTTAATCCATTTGTGAAATATAAAGGATTAGAATTCTTTGGAATGTATGAACATGCGAATGGGAAAACCAATGCAGAAACAGACGAAAGAGATTTTACACAATTAGGAGCGGAATTAATTTACCGTTTTGGTAAAAACGAAAACTTATATGTAGCTGGACGTTATAATAGCGTGAATGGTGAAACCGTTGCAAAAGAAGATGTTGATGTTACTCGATTTAACTTAGGAGCTGGTTGGTTTATGACTAAAAATATTTTAGTTAAATTTGAATATGTTGACCAACAGTATGATGGTTATGCTAAAACAAATATCTTAAGTGATGGTCAATTTAATGGATTTATAGCTGAAGCTGTGATTTCATTCTAAAAAAACAAAAATGTTAGTGCGTGTTTTTAGTTTTCTTATCGTTGTAGCAGGAACACTGTTTTCAACACCTAAAGATTATCTGTTGGTCAGTACAAAACAGTTTACTGTTCAGGGTACTACATCCATTGGAGGTTTTGAATGTAATTATGATTTGAAAACTAAGGACACGCTTTTTTTTAATTCGCCATATCAAACCAATGTTATCTCTCATTCGATTCCGGTAAGAAACTTTGGCTGTGGAAATTTTTTATTAAACAATGATTTTCGGAAAACCTTAAAAGAAAAAGAATATCCAACTATTAAAATTATACTCTCTAATTTTAAAAAAGAAGAAGAAAAAATAACATGTAATTTAACGATAAACTTAGTTGGTAAAAAAAGAGTCTATAAACAGTTGCCTTTAAAATTAAAACAACATGCTCTACAAGGCGAAGTTTTATTAAACATAAGCGACTTTGATTTGGAACCACCAAAAAAAATGGGCGGAATAATAAAAATAAATGAAGAGATTAAATTAGTAGTTAATTTAAAAACCGAATAAATAACAATTTTACCATAAATAAAAGCCCCAAAATTATACTTGTTTTGGGGCTTTTATTTTTACTCTTTTTTATTTTTATTGAACAAACTGTTTAAACCGTCTTTCACCTGATCTTTAATTTGGTCTTCTTTTGATTTGGGTTGAGTTGGCTTAGTTGTATCTGCTGGCTTTGTGTTTTGATTGATAAGATCTGTTAAAGCTGAAGTTCCTTGATTAATTAATTTTTGTTTCTGCTGTTCAACAAGTTGAGTGACTAATTTGGTAGTTGCTTGTTTAATATCTGTGCTAACTTTCGGATTTGTAAAATTACCTGTCAGCATAGCCGTAATCGGAATGCTTTTGAAATTGGCTGCATCTGCGGGTGATAATTTGTTAATTAAAGCAGTTGTTTCTGTTCCTAAATACTTCGCAGGCACGTCGAATTTTAAATTATAATTCATTGATTGATCAAAACCATGCGTTCCTCCAATAGTCATAGAAATATCTTGGTAGTTAATGTCAAAGGGTTTTACATTAACTTTTCCGTCTTGAAAAGTCAAGGAAGTTTTTAAATCATTTAAATTAATTTTGTTTAAATCAATAAATTTTATCTGATTATCTAAGGCATTTAATAAGGTAGAATTAGATGAATTTATAGTGGTGGAAAGCAGTTGTGCAGCAATATCACCCGTAATAGATTTTAAATTAGGAGTCATTTCTTTGGAGTCTAAATTTCCTGCAACAGAAATGGTAGAATTTAATTTTCCATTTATGATATTAGCAATAGGAGCAATGCTTTTCATCATATCCAATTGCGTAAATGTTTCGTTGATGTTTACTTGGCTCATGTTCAAATCCATTGCAAAAGTGGGTACTTTAGTTTTGGTTGACACATTTCCATTTAAACCAATTTGACCTCCAAAAATCGAAGTTTTTACATTCTCTAAGGTTGCCTTTTCATCTTTAATAATCACTTTTCCAGAAACTTCGTTCAGCGTTAAATTATCATATAAAACCGTGTTGGCTTTTGCTGTTAAAACACAGTCTAAAAAAGCAGGGATTTTCATTGCTTCACTTGCTTTTTCGCCTTCTTTCGTCGGTTCAGAAGTAGACATAAAATCGCTTACCGCTAACACATTGGATGACAAATTGAATTTTCCTTTAAGGTTTTGTTTGTTGAATAAATAACCGTAAAAATTATCCAAAACACCGTCTACTTGTAAATCACTTTTGCCTGTTTTAGCTTTAAATTGTTTTAAATTTAATTGGCTTGGGTTAAATTCGACCATCGCTTCCAAAATTTCCATTCCTTTTCCGTTATCATCAGTATAATTGAAGTTTGTCAAATTAAGTGTTCCTGCATTCTTGATGTTTTGATACTGTTCTTTTTCAACCGATTGCATGTCAAAATTTGTAGTAATATCTGCTTTTAAAACACCAGTTAATGGCTTGTCTAACTTTACAGGATAAGCTTTGGTTACATTTGCTAAATTGATAGTTCCTTTCAAAGCCGCATCAACTAATGCGTTTTCGGTCATGTTTTTAATTGTCGCTTTCGCCATAAAGACATCTTGATCTATTTTAAATGAAAGCTTATCAACATTAATGTAAGTATCATTTAATTGACCAGTTTCATTTTTAATTTTGGTATCAATAATAATATTCTCTACCGATTTTGATAAATCAGGATACTTAAACGATGCATTGTTTGAAGCAATCACCAACTCAAAAGTAGGGATGGTCGTTGCTGTATATTCTCCTTTTGCAAAACCAGAAACGGTAAAATCGCCAGAGGTATTAATCTTATCTAAATCGCCTTTATAAGCAGAAGGGATTAGACCTAAAAAGTTTTTAAAAGAAGAAGTAGGTGTTTTGAAGGTTAAATCGTATTGTTGTCCATTTTCTACTAATTGTATAAATCCTTTAAACTCCAAAGGTAATTGGTTAATTAAAGCTTTATTATCTTTGAATTCATATTTGTTTTTGTCTAAATCAATCCCCAATACAGCTTCTAGTGATAACGGAATTTTATTCATATAATTCACTTTGTCCATATCGACACTCATAAACGCTTTGGTGGTTGTATTTAAATCTAATTTTGAAGCGGCAAAATTACCTTTTCCAACATGATAAATTTCATCAATCATAACCTTCATGTTTGACGATTCATCCCAATATGAAAACCGTAAATTATCAATGTTATAATTTTGTAATGAAAGGGCAAATGGCTTACTCTCATTGTCATTTTCTTTTGCGTCTTCTTTCAAAGCAATGTCAAAATTTCCGATTCCGTCTTTGTTGAAAATAATATTTACCAATCCGTTTTTACTCGAAAAAGATTGCAGTTCCATCGTTTCCCCTTCAGATTTAAAAAGTTCTTTGACAGACATTTTTAAGTGTAATTCATCCGAATAAAATAAGGTATCTCCCGCAAATGGGGCTTTGTTGATAATGCTTAATTTTTCAATCGATACATTCGCATTCGGAAAATTTCGAAACAAACTAATGCTAACGTCTTCAAAACCAACAGTAGCATCAACCTTTTCGTTGATAGATTTTAAGACCATCGCTTTGATTTTACCTTTGAATAAAAAAGGAGTAACCGCTAAGGCAATTATAATGACGACTAAAAAAATTCCGAAACCTTTTGCTATTTTTTTTAACATGTGTGTAATTTTATGGAGCTGTGATATTAACGAGATAGTTCTTGTAATTGTTACTTTGAATGCGTTAATCTAATGCCAATTCTTTCTTGATAAGTGAATTTGAATCATTAAAAAAATATTTTAACAAAAATAGAGATTAGAAAACAAAGAAATGTTAATGAAAAATCAAATCTTTTCGAATCAATAAAAAAGTCCGAAAAGAATACTTATCGGACTTTTTCGAATTGCTTAGAAAAAAGGATTATTCAATTTTTAACGTATAAGGCATTAGCATTTGAATGCCTTGATGAGCAGTTAATTTTTTGATTTGTTTAAAAGTTTCATACGCTTCTATGCCTAATTCTTCTTTTATCATGGTTTCTTTTGATTTTGCAAAAGGTAATTTGTTTTGGTCACTGATAAATTCAAATAGTGATTTGTCAAACTCTGGGTAATTTTGTGTTTTGTATTTTTTGATTTTAGCCAATGCAGCGGCTTCTTTTAACGCCACATCTAATCCACCCAATTGATCAACTAATCCAATTTTTAACGCTTCCGATCCTGTCCAAACGCGTCCTTGGGCAATGGCGTCCACTTGTTCAATCGTCATGTTTCTTCCAGCGGCTACTCGATTTACAAAGATGTTATAAATATGTTCAACGCTTTCGGTAGTGACTTCTTTAAATTTTTCGTCAAGAGGTCTAAACGGACTATAACCTGCAGAATGAGCATGTGTTTTAACTTGAGAGGTACTTATTCCTATTTTTGTAGAAAGCTCGGTCATGTTTGGTAAAACTCCAAAAACCCCAATAGAACCCGTTATCGTACTCGGTTCTGCAATGATTTTATTTGCATTACAGGCAATATAGTAACCGCCAGAAGCAGCTAAATTTCCCATTGAAACAACAATGGGCTTTGTTTTTTTAGTGATTTCAATTTCTCTCCAAATGAGTTCAGAAGTCAAGGCACTTCCGCCTGGACTATCGACGCGAATTACAATGGCTTTTACTTTATCATCTTTTCTAGCCTCTTGCAAAGCCGTTCGCATCGCTTCTTCACCAATAATATTAACGTCGCCTTTTCCACCTTGAATTTCGCCTTGAGCATAAATCACGGCAATTTTATCACTGGAATCTACTTTTTGTGGCGTTTGAGCATTCTTTTTGGCGTAATCAGCAATCTTTACTTTATTGTAATCTTTGTCCTTTTCTACTTTTAAGGCTTTTTTAATGCCATTGTGGTATTGGTCTTCATAGCCAATTTTGTCAATTAATTTTCGAGATAAAGCCATTTCAGGTGTGCGAGCTGCGAGTTGATTGGCAATGCTGTTTAAAGTGTCCACAGTGATTTTTCGGCTGGTAGAAATATCAGTCACGATAGAACTCCAGGCAGAATTTAGTAACGCACTTACTTGCTCGCGATTAGCCTCGCTCATTTCGTTTTCTAAGAAAGGTTCAACGGCACTTTTGTATTTTCCGTGACGGATAACTTCCATTTTTACACCTGTTTTTTCTTGAATAGCTTTAAAAAACATAATTTCTGTAGACAATCCTTTAAAATCCATTTCGCCAACAGGATTTAAATAAATGGTATCGGCTACCGAATTGATATAATATTCTTTTTGTGAAAAAGCATCCGCATAGGAAACAATAAATTTTCCTGATTTTTTAAAATCGTTCAATTGATCCCGAAGTGCTTTTGCTTGTGCTAATCCTAAATTGCTTGAGCTATTTAAAATGGAAATTCCTTTTATGTCTTTGTCGGTTTTGGCTGCATCAATGGCATTTAAGACATCAATAAAACCAACAGAAGATTCCTCAGACATTAGGGTAACCCAAGGATCTTTGAATTTTCCAGCATAATCTAAACTGATATTTTTCATGTCTAATTCAATTACCGAATCAGATTTTACTTGAACCACATCCGACCCGCTACCCATTAATGCACTGATAATCAATATGCTGAAGAATAAAAGCATGATAAAAACAAATAATCCGATGACGGTGGCCAATACATTTCCTAAAAACTTCATGTTACTATTTTTTATTAATGATGATTTGTAATCTAATTAGTAGTAAATCATCGCATTATGTTACAAACTGTTTTTGGTCTTTCTATTATAAGTAGAAACTTATTAACAGTCTCGGCAAAGATACTTTATTTCTAAAATAGTTTTAGTTATTTTGCTTTACTATGAATACGCAACATCAAGTTATTTTATCTTTAGGAAGTAATAGGGGTAATCGATTGAATAATATTCAATTGGCAATAGATTCCCTTCACGCTACTGTGGCCACCGTCGTAAAAGTTTCGGCTATTTATGAAACACCCGCTTGGGGTTTTGAAGGCGAATCATTTTATAACTGTGCTTTGGTTTTGCAAACCCATAAAGAAGCAACTCAAATTTTAGAAGAAATTTTAGAACTTGAAATCAAACTAGGTAGACAAAGAGAGCCAATTGAAGGCTATCAATCGCGAATTATTGATATTGATGTTATTACTTATAATGAAGAAATTATTCAAACCGACAAGCTAAAAGTGCCTCATCCACACATGCAAAACCGCTTGTTTGTTTTGATGCCAATGCGAGATTTGAATTTAGATTGGCGACATCCTATTTTACAAAAATACTTGCCAGAATTAGTACAGCTTTCCGAAGATAAAAGTAAGTGTGTCGTTATTCAAAAGCTAACAGCTCCTTTAGAGAAAATTAATTTGCAACAGTATAATTACATCGCTATTGAAGGAAATATTGGAGCAGGAAAAACAACCTTATCCACTAAAATTGCTGAAGATTTTAACGCAAAATTAGTGTTAGAACGCTTTGCAGATAATCCGTTTTTACCTAAATTTTATGAAGACCAAACGAGGTATGCTTTTCCTTTAGAAATGTCTTTTTTGGCTGATAGATACCAACAATTATCGGACGATTTAGCTCAATTTGATTTGTTTAAAGATTTTATTGTAGCCGATTATCACATTTTTAAATCTTTAATTTTTGCAAAAGTAACCTTGGCGGAAGATGAATTTCGTTTGTATAAAACGATGTTCGATATCATTCATAAAGAAACGCCCAAACCCGACTTATATGTTTATTTATACCAAAATACCGAACAACTTTTAGCCAATATTAAAAAAAGAGGAAGAAGTTATGAAATGCAAATTCCAGCCGAATATTTAGAAAAAATTAATCAAGGTTATTTGGAATATATCAAAACACAAACTAATTTAAATGTATTAGTTTTAGATGTCTCGGATAAAGATTTTATGGAAAATCAAGCAGATTATATTTTTATTTTAGATAAAATAGCAGAAAAAAGTCAAAGCTGATTGGTGTTTAAAAACAAAATAGACCTTTATGTTTGGCGTTCTAAAAATCCACAGTAATAGAATTGCCTAGTTTTGAATGTTAAGCGTAAAATTAACGAATATGTGAAGTGAATCTGTAGACTGTTTTCTAAATAATTAAGAATCACTTTGAACAGCAGTTAACTGATTTATTTTCTGAAATATATCCCAAATTACTATTCCAGCACTCACCGCTATATTTAAAGAATGCTTTGTTCCTAATTGCGGAATTTCAATCACACCATCACATTTTTTAATTGCTTCTTGCGAAACTCCTTTTACTTCATTACCAAAAATCAAAGCATATCTTTTTTTGTTTTCCACTTGAAAATCATGCAAAAAGACCGCGTTTTCCACTTGTTCAATAGCAAATAACGAAACGTTTTCTTTTTTTAAATGATCTAAAACAGTAAGAATATCTTTTTCATATTCCCATTCCACGGTGTCGGTAGCTCCCAAGGCCGTTTTGTGAATTTCTTTATTTGGCGGCGTAGCTGTAATGCCACACAAATATATTTTTTCAATTAAAAAAGCATCGGAGGTTCGAAAAACAGAGCCAATGTTGTGAAGGCTTCTAATATCATCTAAAATTATAATGACAGGCGTTTTGTCGGCAGCTTTAAATTCATCGATATTTTTACGCTCCAGTTCCGCGTTGGCTAATTTTCTCATAACACAAAAATAGAAAATCATTTTTGTAATGAAAGGACTCTTTTCAAAATTAAACTTCATTTTAACAATTGTCATTGCCTTTAAAATTTTAATTATGTATTTTTGAATCCTAACCAAAAAAGAGTCACATTGTCAGCCAAAACCAGTGTAGTCAAAGAGCCAAAGGAAACTCCTTTAATGAAGCAGTATAACGACATCAAACGGAAATATCCCGATGCCTGTTTGTTGTTTCGCGTTGGCGATTTCTATGAAACTTTTGGAGATGATGCCGTTCGTGCTTCTCAAATTTTAGGAATTGTGTTAACCAAACGCGGAGCAGGTTCAGAAACCGAAACCGCTTTGGCTGGTTTTCCGCACCATTCACTAAACACGTATTTGCCTAAATTGGTCAAAGCTGGGTTGCGAGTTGCTATTTGCGATCAACTCGAAGATCCAAAAATGACCAAAACCATCGTAAAACGTGGAGTAACCGAATTAGTTACACCCGGCGTTTCTATGAATGATGAGGTATTACAGTCAAAATCCAATAATTTTTTGGCATCCGTTTATTTTGGAAGAAAACAAATAGGAATTTCTTTTTTAGATGTTTCAACTGGCGAATTTTTAACGGCTCAAGGCAATGAAGAGTATATCGATAAGTTGCTTCAAAATTTTAGTCCGAGTGAAATTTTAGTTACTAAAAATCACAAACAACAATTTAGAGAAGTTTTTGGCGAAGATTTTCATACGTTTTTTCTAGAAGACTGGGTATATCACGAAGACTATGGTCGTGAAGTGTTAACCAAACATTTTCAGACAAATTCCTTGAAAGGATTTGGAATTGAAGATTTAAACGAAGGGATTATTGCTGCAGGAGCGGTTTTATATTATTTGTCTGAAACACAACATAATAAAATTCAGCATATTACGGCAATTCAACGCATTGCGGAAGATGCCTATGTTTGGATGGATCGGTTCACCATTCGGAATTTAGAACTTTATCAAAGTAGTAATCCAAATGCAGTAACCTTGTTGGATGTGATTGATCATACGCTTTCGCCAATGGGTTCTCGGCTTTTAAAACGTTGGTTAGCTTTGCCTTTAAAGGATAAAGCAAAAGTGCAATCCCGTCATGAAGTGGTAGACTATTTGAAAGATAATGTCGCATTTTTACAAAAAATTCAATACCAACTCAAGCAAATTTCTGATTTAGAACGCTTAATCTCTAAAGTGGCCACCGGAAAAGTTTCTCCTCGAGAAGTGATGAACCTATGCCAATCCTTAGATGCCATTATTCCAGTTAAAACAATCGCCTTGGCTAGCAGTAATGAATCTGTAAAAGCAATTGGCGACAGTTTGCACGCTTGTGAGTTGCTGCGAGAAAAAATTAAAACGACCTTATTTCCAGAAGCACCAGTTTCTATCAATAAAGGAAATGCTATCGCTCATGGAATTAATGCAGAATTGGATGAATTACGTGGAATTTCAACTTCTGGAAAAGAATTTTTAGAAAAAATTGAAAGTAGAGAATCCGCCCTAACGGGAATATCTTCCTTAAAAATTTCCTTTAATAACGTATTTGGCTATTATATTGAAGTCAGAAATACGCACAAAGACAAAGTGCCTTCAGAATGGATTCGGAAACAAACTTTAGTCAATGCAGAACGTTATATTACAGAAGAATTAAAGGAATATGAAGCTAAAATTTTAGGAGCCGAAGACCGAATTCATGAAATAGAATCTCATCTTTTTGAACAGCTGGTCATTTGGATTGGCACGTATATCAAGCCCATTCAATTAAATGCAAGTTTGATTGCTCAATTAGATTGTTTGCAGTCTTTTGCTCAATTGGCTATCCAAAATAATTTTGTTAGACCAACGATAGACGATTCATTTGAATTAGAAATCACGAATGGTCGTCATCCAGTTATCGAAAAACAATTACCTATTGGTGTGCCTTATATTGCCAACGATGTTTATTTAGACAGAGAAACGCAACAAATGATTATGATTACTGGGCCAAATATGTCTGGAAAATCTGCTATTTTAAGACAAACGGCTTTGATTGTGTTATTAGCCCAAATGGGGAGTTTTGTGCCAGCAGAAGCGGTTCGAATGGGAATTGTAGATAAAATTTTTACTAGAGTAGGAGCGAGTGATAATATTTCGATGGGCGAATCGACTTTTATGGTGGAGATGAATGAAACGGCCTCTATATTGAATAACATCTCAGAACGAAGTTTAGTGCTTTTGGATGAAATTGGTCGTGGAACATCAACCTATGACGGAATTTCGATTGCATGGGCTATTTCTGAATACTTGCACGAACATCCAAATCGCCCAAAAACGTTATTTGCGACCCATTATCATGAATTAAATGAAATGGAAGCCATTTTTGAACGAATTCAAAATTTTAATGTTTCCGTTAAAGAATTAAAAGACACTGTTTTATTTATTCGTAAATTAGTAAAAGGCGGAACGGCTCATAGTTTCGGAATTCATGTGGCGAGAATGGCTGGAATGCCACAAACCGTGATTCAAAAAGCACAGAAAATTTTAAAAAAATTAGAAAAAAATCATTCAAGCGAAGAATTAGCTGGTATTAAATCGACAAAAGATGAAATGCAATTGAGCTTTTTCAATTTAGATGATCCGTTACTGGAAGAAATCAAAGAAGAGATAGTAAACCTCGACATAAACACCTTAACCCCGGTGGAAGCCTTAATGAAATTGAATGAAATTAAGCGAATGTTGACAAAAAAATAAACGTTAGTGTTTTCACTATCAAAAAGTTACTTTAAAGTGTGATTTTTTTTCAAAAAAACACTTGTAAAAGTAAATAATTATAGTACATTTGCATCCGCATTGCTCAACAAGTAGTGCCGTTCTTAGAAAATATGTTTGCGAAAATAGCTCAGTTGGTAGAGCGCGACCTTGCCAAGGTCGAGGTCGCGGGTTCGAATCCCGTTTTTCGCTCTACTACCTTATAGTGCTAGTGTGATTGATTATTTTCAATAATACAAGTAACAGGCTCGAGTGGTGGAATTGGTAGACACGCTGGACTTAAAATCCAGTGGGTAGTAATGCCCGTGCGGGTTCAAGTCCCGCCTTGAGTACAAAGCTTCAAACATTGTTTGGAGCTTTTTTTTTGCCCATACTTTAAAAAATATCTTTTATTTTAAAGAAAACAGACATTTTTCATACATTTGAATATTATTTTTTAATTAATTTAAATTCAAATGAAAAAAATTTCTACTATTGTTTTGTTGTTTGTATGTGCACTTAGTTTTGCTCAAGATGATGTAAAAAAAGCCAACATCACTGTTTCTCCTTATTATTTATGGTCTGAGCCATCACAAATTGGATTAAGTTTCGAGTTAAACAGAGGAACTTTATTTGGTTCTGGCGGCAATTCTTCTATTTTACAAGTTGCTTATGGAACGATGACCTATGAAGTTGGAAGCCAAGAAGCTGACGGTACTGGCTATGTGATTGAGTTGGGAAGTAGGGGTTATTTTTCTGAAAAAGATTCTGGCGTCTATACGCAAAACACTTTGGCTTATGGAAATATCGAGTTTAAAGAGAATGGTTATAAGGGAACTTATTCTTATTTTAGTTTTCTGAATCCAACTGTGGGTTACAAATTCAAAGTGGGTGAAAACTTATCCATTGATCCAAGTGTGGGTGTGCAATGGGTTATTCAGATGAAAGGTTCTGGGTTTATAGATAATAATTATATAGATGAATGGGCTGGAAGATTTGGTATAAGAGTTGGGTATACATTCTAAACTTTCTTTCGTGACTAGTCCTAAATAATTAAAATAAAAAATCTCGCTAACAGCGAGATTTTTTATGTACTCGGTTTAGAAAAAAAAACTACAGTTTTAGAAAGAAAAAGATTCATAAGTAAGAACATTTTCTATTTTTACTAAAATATATTGTAGTTGAAAACCAAGTTTCTTTTTTACTTATGCCTAATGTACAATTATTTAATTGCTCAACAACCAGTGCATTTTCAATTTACAGAAAAGGATTGGATATGCAGGAAAACGTGTTTTAACAGGTGAACGTTTGTTTATGACGGCTTATCAAAATGTGGAACACGGAAAGAAAAAAGTTTCTTTTGCTTCGCCTTATCCAGGAAAAACTGTGCCAATTGACTTGAATAAATACGGCGGAAAATTCGTTTGCCAAAAAGATGCATTTTTATGTGCTGCAAAAGGCGTTTCTTTAGTCAAAAAAAAATCCCGAACTAGTCGGGATTAAATTTTTGTATTAGTTTTTGTAACTAATTACTGAGCTGGAGTTTCAGCAGGAGCTTCAACAGCCATTGTTGTGTCAACTACAGTAGCAGCTTCTTCAACTGGTGCGATAACTTCTTCAGTTACAACTTCTTCAGTTACAACTTCAGCTTCTTTTTCTTTACAAGATACTACTGTTAAAGCAGCAACAAATACTAAACTTAAAATTACTTTTTTCATCTTACTAAATTATAAAAGGTTGATTATTAATTCGAGGCAAAGATATACTTTTTTTTGTTCAACAAAATATTTTGGTTAAATATTTTTAAAAAAAATGAACTATTTGTATTTCAAACGTTTGCGTACGATATACAGCGGTTTTTCTTACTATAAATCACTGTTTTTTTACTAATTTATTTTTATTATCTTGGTAATTACGATTTTTTCTTCTTTTTTGGTTGAACTAATTTCATTTCATCCACTAAATGTTTGGCACCCGCATACTTATCAATCACAAAAAGGATATACCGAACATCAACCATAATATTTCGACAAATGGCTGGGTCATAATAAATATCGCTCATCGTTCCTTCCCAAACGCGGTCAAAATTCAATCCGATTAAATTTCCGTGGGCATCAATAGCTGGACTTCCAGAATTTCCACCAGTAGTATGATTCGTTCCAATAAAATTGACAGGTATTTTTCCGTTTTCAGCATAAGGGCCAAAATCTTTCTTTTGAAATAATTCAATCAATTTAGGCGAAACATCGAATTCATAATCACCTGGTACATATTTTTCCATGACGCCATCTAAATAAGTCACAGGATTGTAATAAACCGCATCGCTTGGTGAATAACCTTTTACTTTGCCATAAGTTACACGTAAAGTGGAATTAGCATCTGGAAAAATTCTATCTTCTTTTGAGCTCAATTCTAAAATACCTTTCATATAGGTGCGTTGCAATGCCGAATTTTTCAAGTTTAATTCTTCATATTTCGGAGCGACATTTTTTGTATACGCATCAGAAATCATTTTAACAAATGCATACCCAGTGTCTTTATTCATATTTTCAATCACCGTTTTGGCATCACCTTGCAATAATTCTTGCAATCCCTCAAAACTAGTTAATTTGGATTGTTTGAAAATTTCAGCTGTTTTAGCTTTTGTGTCTATAGAAAGCAATCCTTCTGGCAAAAACTCTTTTGGAGATTTTGTTGCATAGAGTTGGAGGAGTTGCTCCATAACTTTTTCGTCCACTTGTGCGTTGAAATCTTTGTATAATTCGTCGAAAGCTTGGATATAATTTCCTTTTCGGTCGTTAAAAGATTGTTCTCCTTTAGTAGTGTAAATATTTTCTAATTGATACAAGCGATAGCCAAAGTTTAGTAGTTCAGTATTTCGCATCACTACTTCTATAAAATAATCACGGCTTAATGCATACGGTGCAATGGCTTTGTAATTGGTTTCAAAATCGGCTAATAGATTTCCGTATTCGGCTTGTTTACCTGCTTTTACTACTTTTTCTTGGAAATTTTTTTCAAAATCTTTTTTGATTTGAACAGCATTTGATTTTTTTAATCCTTTTGTTTCACCAATCCATTTTTTCCAATAATTGGCAACAGAGGCATATTTTGACGCATATTGAATCTTTATTGCCTTGTCTTTTCGCATAAAACCGTCTTGAACTTTTAGAGCAGCATCGCGAATTTCTATTTTCGCAGGATTCAAATCATTTATAATTTGCTCTACAGCAACGGCTGGCAAATATTCTTGCGTTCTTCCTGGGTAACCAAAAACCAATGTAAAATCATTTTCTGCAACACCACTAGTGGAAACTGGGAAAAAATGTTTAGGCGTATACGGAACGTTTTCTTTTGAATAAGCAGCAGGACGGTTATTTTTATCGGCATAAATTCTAAACAAGGAGAAATCTCCGGTATGACGAGGCCAAACCCAATTGTCGGTGTCTGAACCAAATTTTCCTATTGACGATGGCGGAGCTCCCACTAAACGAACATCTTTAAATGTTTCTGTTACAAACCAAATGTATTGATTGCCGTCATAAAACGTTCTGATTCTATTCTCTTGCCAAGCTTCTTTTGGCAACGAATTGTTTAATGCACTAATATTTTCTTGAATTTTTTTCTGTTTGTCTGCTTCATTTGTCAAACTTTGTGTGTTTTCTAAAACTTTAGTAGTCACATCTTCAATTTTGGCAATAAAAGTAACAACTAAATTTTCATTGGGTAATTCTTCAGTTAAGTTCATGGCCCAAAAACCTTTTTCTAAATAGTCATTTTCAACGGTAGAATGCGACTGAATTTGACTGTATCCACAATGATGATTTGTAAGCAATAAGCCTTTGGAAGAAATCACTTCCGAAGTGCAGCCGCCATTAAAATGCGGAACAGCATCTTTTAAACTCGATTGATTAACATCATAAATATCTTTGGCCGACATTTTCATGCCTAACGATTTCATTTCGTTTTCATTCATTCCGTCTAATAAGGATGGAATCCACATGCCGCCTTGTTGTGCAAATGCAGAAAAGGAAAGGAATAATAAAAGGATGCGTAAAAATTTCATAGTATTAAATTTAGGTATTCGATGGTTTAACAATGTGTTTCATGATTTTTCGGGGATGAATCGAAAAATCGTTTGCAATATACAATTTTTGAGCCGCTTGATTATGCGTTTCAACCTCTAAATAGATAATTTTTAACGATAATTTAGCAGCTTCTCCCTGAACGAAACGAACGGTTTCTTTTCCAATTCCTTTTCCTCGAGCAGATGCTTTAAGGTAAAGTTCATCTAGAAAGGCAATTTTTCCTTGGTATTCAAAACTAAAAACAAAGGTTAAAATAACATAACCAACGAGCTCTTCTTGATGATAAATGAGCCAAGCTTTGCCAAGTTTTTCATCCAATATAAATTCGTGAAACAGTTTATGGCTTACTTCTCGATTAAAAGGATAACCGTCAATTTGATAGAATTCTTCCATCAGTAAGCAGATTTGCTCACAATCAGCAGATAAAATTGGTTTAAAATAGGTCATTTTCAATGTGTTTCAGAATTAGTGCTGTTGCACCTTTATTCATTTCTACAAAAGTGCTGCAAATATGTCCTTTTTCATGTCGTTCGTCTTCATTTTGAAGTAATAAATCGAAGGCGTTTTCCAATTCGTTTTCGGAAGAAATTGATAAACAGCCATCCATTGCAACCAATGCAGTGGCTTCTGCAAAATGCGAATAATTTGGGCCAATTACAATTGGAATTCCAAAAGTAGCGGGTTCTAAAATGTTGTGAACACCTGGATTTCCAAATCCGCCACCAACGTAAGCAATGTCAGCATACGCATAGATTTTTGTTAGTATACCGATTGTATCAATAATGAAAACATCATATTCCCGCAGAGACGAAGTAGGCTTCGTTTGTGTAGCAAAATCAGAATATAAAATAGATTTTTTTATAATCGATTTTTGTAATTCCTGAATTTGTGCTGCTTTTATATTATGTGGAGCAATGATAAATTTGATGTTTTTATCGGTTTGATTGATAAATTTTACTACTAATTCTTCATCTTTTGGCCAAGAACTTCCAACGACGATTGTTGTTTTATTGTTTTTAAATTCTTCTATAAAATCCAACCGATTGTCTCGTTCTAAAATAGAAACGACACGGTCAAATCGGGTGTCGCCAGAAACTTTCACATTTTGATAGCCAATAGAATGCAATAGTTTTTTGGATGAATCATTTTGTACAAAAAAGAAGGTAAATGTTTTAAGACAGTTGCGATAAAATCCACCATACCATTTAAAAAAAACTTGATTTTTACGAAGAATTCCAGAAATTAAATAAGTTGGAATAGCCATCTTTTTAAGTTCATTTAAATAATTAGGCCAATATTCATATTTTATAAAAAACACCATCTCAGGATGAACGATGGATACAAACTGCTTTGCATTTTGAGCAGTGTCTAAAGGTAAATATACGATGACCTCTGCAATAGGATGATTTTTTCGAACTTCATAACCAGATGGAGAAAAAAAAGTAACGACCAGTTTATGCGATGGAAATTTTTTTTTAATCGCTTCCATCACGGGTAGACCTTGCTCAAACTCACCTAGCGAAGCGGCGTGGAACCAAATTGTTTTATCGCCTGAACTAATTTTTTGCTTTAAATCAGTAAAGACTATCTTTCTACCCTCCACAAATAATTTCATTTTTGGACTAAAAAAAGCGAGAATTCTTAAAAAAGACGCCGCTAAATGAACAAGTAAATTATAAAGTAGAAACATAAATAGGGAATTGTGACGCTAAAATACATCACTTTACAGAATTTTTATGGTTATAAGTTCCTAAATAATTACTTTTGTTATATAATTTATGAAATCACAAGTTTTGACAGGTTTCCTTAAATTTAAATCTAAACAAAAAAATAATGCGTAAACTTCAAATGGTTGACTTAAAAAGTCAGTACGAAAAAATAAAATCCACCGTAGATGCTTCAATACAAGAAGTTTTAGACACCAATACCTATATTAATGGGCCAAAAGTACATGAGTTTCAAAAAAGTCTTGAGGATTATTTAGGTGTAAAACATGTAATTCCTTGTGCAAACGGAACGGATGCTCTTCAAGTAGCCATGATGGGATTGGGTTTACAACCTGGCGATGAGGTAATTACTGCCGATTTTACATTTGCTGCTACTGTAGAAGTTATTGCATTACTTCAATTGGTGCCTGTTTTAGTGGATGTTGATATGGTGAATATGAATATTTCATTAGACGGTATCCGCAAAGCCATTACACCAAAAACCAAAGCGATTGTACCCGTGCATTTGTTTGGAAGGGCAGCCAATATGGAGGCCATCATGCAAATTGCTAAAGAACATAATTTATATGTTATAGAAGATAACGCTCAAGCTATTGGAGCCAATTATCGTTTTTCTGACGGAACTAAAAAGAAAGCTGGAACAATTGGTCATGTGGGAGCAACTTCCTTTTTCCCATCCAAAAACTTAGGATGTTATGGTGATGGCGGAGCTATTTTTACAAACGATGATGCGTTGGCTCATGTCATTCGCGGCATTGTAAATCACGGAATGTATGTGCGTTATCACCATGATGTAGTAGGAGTAAACTCTCGATTAGACAGTATTCAAGCAGCTGTTTTGAACACGAAATTACCTTTATTAGATAGTTATAATGCCGCTCGTCAAGACGCAGCCCGAAGCTATTCTAAAGCATTCGAAGGACATCCTCACATTATTGCTCCGTCTATTTGTGATAGCTGTGATTGCCATGTTTTTCATCAATATACGTTACGAATTATTGATGCCGACCGAAATGCGTTGATGGAATATTTAGTAGAAAAAGGAATTCCATGTGCAATTTATTATCCAATTCCATTGCATTCGCAAAAAGCGTATGCAGATACTCGTTATCGCGAAGAAGATTTTCCGGTCACAAATCAATTGGTAAAAGAAGTAATATCCTTGCCAATGCATACTGAATTAGATGAAGAACAAATTAAATTCATCACCAATTCGGTTTTAGAATTCTTTAATTAACTTTTTAACTTTAAAAATGAAAGTATTAGTAACTGGAGGTCTTGGTTTTATTGGCTCTCACACGGTAGTAGAATTGCAAAATGTTGGGATAGAACCTGTTATTATAGATAATTTATCCAATTCTTCTATTGAAGTTTTAGATAGAATTACAAACATTACAGGAAAAAAACCGCTTTTTGAACAACTTGATTTACGTGAGAAAGGTGCTGTTCAAGATTTTTTTAAAAGGCATCAAGATATTTCAGGAGTGATTCATTTTGCAGCATCAAAAGCAGTGGGTGAAAGTGTTGAAAATCCGCTTTTGTATTATGAAAACAATTTGAATACATTAGTATTTCTTTTGCAAGAATTACAACAAAAGCCAAAAGCACATTTTATTTTTAGTTCTTCTTGTACGGTTTACGGTCAAGCCGAAAAAATGCCGATTACAGAAGATGCTTCTATTCAGCCAGCCATGTCGCCTTATGGAAATACCAAACAAATTGGTGAAGAAATCATTACCGATGTTGCTAAAGTTTCGAATATTAATGCCATTTTGTTGCGTTATTTTAATCCGATAGGAGCCCATCCAACAGCTGAAATAGGGGAATTACCAATTGGTGTTCCACAAAATTTGGTTCCTTTTATTACACAAACTGGTTTTGGATTGCGGAAAGAATTAGCTGTTTATGGGGATGATTATCCAACACCAGATGGAACAGCAATTCGTGATTACATTCACGTGGTCGATTTAGCAAAAGCTCATGTAGTAGCTTTGCAGCGTTTGCTTGAAAATAAGAATTTAGCAAAAATTGAAACGTTTAATCTAGGAACTGGTACGGGAAGTTCTGTTTTAGAAGTAATTACTGCTTTTGAAAAAGTTTCTGGTCAAAAATTACCCTATAAAATTGTGGGTAGGAGAGAAGGTGATATTACATCGGCCTATGCCAATACAGATAAAGCAAACGAAGTTTTAGGATGGAATGCAAAATCTACTTTAGAAGAGAGTTTGGCAAGTGCATGGAAATGGGAGCAGAAAATTAGAGAATAAATTGTAGTGTTTTGTAGCAAGAATTTTTTAAATAATCCTTGCGGCAAAATCAAATTGTTATTATAGAAAAAATCCTCTTAATTAAAATTAAGAGGATTTTTAGATTTTACAAAGAGCAATTATTAATTTGTTGCATCTTTAATTTCGTCGCCCATTTTTTCTGCACCTTCTTCCATATCATTTCCCATTTTGGTCGCCGTAGAATCGATAGCATCACCAGCGTCTTCAAGACCTGATTCAATATCATGACCCATTGATTCCATCGAATCTTCCATTTTGTCTTCAGTAGATTCTTTGCAAGAAACAATGGTTAAAGCAGCAACAACAGCTAAACTTAAAAATAATTTTTTCATAAATAAATGTTTTAGATTATAAATTAGTTATTCAAATGTAGTAATAATTATTTGACTTTAAGTAGTATACCTTTTTTTGAGTTTCTTAAATTACATTATTTAGTAAGGTTGTCTTAAAAAAAACCACTATTTCTAAAGGAAAACTTCAATCGCTAGTTAAGCAGAAAACGTTTCTACTTCTTTATTAATTTTTCCAACTAAACCAACCAATACTTTTCCTGGGCCAACTTCTGTGAAACTTGTTGCACCATCAGCAATCATTTGCTGAACGGATTGTGTCCAACGAACCGGAGCGGTTAATTGAATAATCAAGTTCTTTTTAATTTCTTCTGGATTAGTCACCGCCGTTGCGGTTACATTTTGATAAACAGGGCAGATTGGTTTTGAAAATGTAGTTGCTTCAATAGCCGCAGCCAATTCTTCTCTGGCAGGCTCCATCATCGGTGAATGAAAAGCTCCACCAACGGGTAGAATTAACGCTCTTTTTGCTCCGGCTTCTTTCATTTTTTCGCAAGCTAATTCAACGGCTTTGTATTCGCCAGAAATCACTAATTGTCCCGGACAATTATAATTGGCAGCTACTACAACCCCATCAATCGAGGCACAAATGTCCTCTACAATTTTATCTTCTAAATTTAAAACAGCGGCCATGGTGGAAGGTTTGATTTCACACGCTTTTTGCATCGCTAGGGCACGCTTAGAAACTAATCGCAAACCGTCTTCAAATGATAAGGCTCCATTGGCAACTAAAGCAGAAAATTCGCCTAAAGAATGTCCCGCTACCATTTCTGGCTTAAAATTTTCCAACGTTTTTGCCATAATAACCGAGTGTAAAAACACGGCCGGTTGTGTTACTTTGGTTTCTTTTAATTCTTCTGGAGTTCCTTCAAACATGATGTCTGTAATTCGGAAACCAAGAATTTCATTGGCTTGTTCAAATAATGCTTTGGCTACCGCCGAATTTTCATATAAGTCTTTACCCATTCCGGTAAATTGAGCACCCTGGCCCGGAAATACGTATGCTTTCATAGTAGTTAAATTAAAGTTTATGGTCCTACGTTTTTGTAAACCTAAACAAAAATACTATTTATTTCTATAAAATGTTAGGGCACCTGATGGACATTTGTTAACGGTAGCTATGATTTTTTCAGAAGTGGAAGTATCGATTTTAATCTATGGTTTTTCTTTAGGTCGAAATACAGCTGGATTGTTGCGAACACAATTGCCTGGATGAATACATTTTTCTGATTGCCAAACCACAGTCACTTCTCCATTGGTGTATTCTTTTTTAAGGTCTTTGGAACCCATAGGAGTCTGTTTTTTAATTTATAATACGTCTTTAAATGTGGGCGTTTTATCAAAAACACTTTTTGCAAAATTACAAAGCGGAATTATTTTAATGTTTTTTTCTCTAGCAAATTCCACTGCTTTTTCAACCATCATTTTGCCATACCCTTTGCCGTTGTTTCCCGGATTTACTTCTGTATGATCGATGATTATTTTGTCAGTTCCAGCAAAAATAAAAGTCATTTTTGCTTCGGTTTTTTCGTCTACTTCGATGTAAAAAAGACCATTTTGATCGTTGGTCTTTAATTTAACGGCTTCTTTCATAACTGCTTTTTTATTAATTACGGTGGCTAAATATTAAGTTAAACTTCCATCGGTATTTCCATTACTAAAAATTTAGATGCGGTATTGGCTTTAATTTCAATTTCTGAAGTAGCTGTAATGCCAATAGCATCTCTTTTTTCTAATAGCTCACCATTTACTTCAATTTCTCCTTCGATGTTCATGATATAAAAACCATTTCCTTCCTTTTTTAGAGATAATTTTTTAGAGAAATCTTGTTCAAAATCACTTAAATAAAACCAAGCATCTTGATGAACCCAAACACCATCATCTTCTGGATTAGGCGATAAAATCTGTGCAAAATTATTTTTTTGTAATGATTTGTCTAAAGTGATTTGCTGGTATCGAGGAGCTACATTTTTTGTTTTCGGAAACAACCAAATTTGAAATAATTTTGTTTTTAAATCGGCATTTGGATTAAACTCTGAATGTTGAATGCCTGTGCCAGCACTCATGACTTGCACGTCGCCTGTTTTAATAGTGGCAGAATTTCCCATGCTGTCTTTGTGAGCCAAATCGCCTTCGAGCGGAATGGTAATAATTTCCATATTCTCGTGTGGATGTGTTCCAAAACCCATGCCTGCAGCAATGGTATCGTCGTTTAGCACTCGCAACACGCCAAATTGTACTCGTTCTGGATTATACCAACTACCAAAACTAAAACTGTGATAGGCGTTTAACCATCCGTGGTTGGCATTTCCTCTTGTATTGGCTCGGTGCAAAACAGTGTTTTTCATGAAGTTATAAATTTAGTGATTATGATACAAATTTACAACCACCTGAATGGATTAGCACTTAACCTAGATTAAGAAATCATTTTTTTTACTAATTTACTTTTCATTTTGCTAAAAAACTCGGGAGTCACTCCAATATAGGAAGCGATTTGTTTTTGTGGTACCCTTTGAATAAGTGTTGGGTATTTCAAACAAAATTTTTCAAAGCGTTCTTCGGCAGATAAACTCAGATTGTCCATTAATCGTTCTTGATGAGCAACTAATGATTTTTCAGTTAATATTCTAAAAAAGCGTTCTAATTTTGGAATTTCTAAATATAAGGCTTCTTGATTTTCCTTCGAGAGCAAAACCACTTCTGCATCTTCGTTTACTTCGATGTATAAATTGCCTGGTTTTTGTGAAATTAAACTGTACATGTCACCAATCCACCAACCTTCGCAGGCAAAATGTAACACGTGTTCAACAATGTGGTCATTGATGGTGAAACTTCTCAAAATTCCAGTTTGCACAAAGTAGGTCTGTTTGCAAATTTCGCCCGGTCGCAATAAAACCGTTTTTGCATTATAGTGCTGTTTCGTTACTTTCGATAAAAATAAATTTTCCTCTTCGGAAGTAAGTGAAATAAATTTTCCTATATGGTCTATAATAGAATTCATATTTTCAAATTTACAAATAAAAAGCATCACTTTTGACCAAGAATAAGTGTGAAAAACGCTATTTTTGAAAGCTTAATTAGGAATTATGAAAACCGAAAAAGATAAGATGTTAGCGGGTGAAAATTATTTTGCAAACGACAAGCAATTAGTAGAAGAACGATTGCGTGCCAAAAAATTATTACATAAATTAAATGTAACCGAATATGTGATGAACGGCAATGCTCGCAATATTTTACATCAACTTCTTCCCAATGCTCACAAACGGCTTTATGTAGAGCCACCTTTTTTTTGTGATTACGGTTACAACATTCACGCAGGTGAAAATGTTTACTTTAATGTTAACTGTGTCGTGTTAGATGGAATGAAAGTTGAAATTGGCAACAATGTTTTTTTTGGTCCTCACGTGCAATTGTATACAGCTTCGCATCCGCTTGACGCAATGGAACGGAGAACGGTAGAATTTTCTAAACCAATTTCTATTGGCAATGATTGTTGGGTAGGCGGAAACACTGTAATTTGTCCTGGAGTAAAAATAGGCAATGGCTGTACCATTGGAGCAGGTTCCGTGGTAACTAAGGACATTCCGGATAACTCTTTAGCAGTAGGAAATCCTGCAAAAGTTATCCGAAAGTTAAATAAATAAGGATAATTTTTATGCTAATGCTTCTTTTATTCTTCTCAATGCTTCTATTAGTAATTCTTCACTCGTTGCATAGGAAAAACGAATACAATCTGGATTTCCAAAGGCGTCACCCGTTACGGTAGCGACATTTGCTTCTGCTAATAAATACATCGAAAAATCCGTAGCATCTTTGATGAATGTTCCCCGTAAGGTTTTGCCAAAATAAAAGGAAACGTCTGGAAAAACATAAAAAGCTCCTTCGGGTACATTTATTTTTAAGTTTGGAATAGCTTGAATTAATCCCACCACTAAATCTCTTCTTTTATGGAAGGCTTCAACCATGTAATTTAAAACACTTGGATCTGCATCAACAGCAGCAATCGTAGCTCTTTGAGCAATTGAATTGGCTCCAGAAGTCACTTGACCTTGCATTTTTGTACACGCTTTGGCAATAATTTCTGGAGCACCAATATAGCCAATTCTCCATCCTGTCATTGCAAAAGCTTTGGCAACACCATTCACCGTAATGGTTCTGTCAAACATGCCTGGAATTGAAGCGATGCTACAAAAAGTTCCTGAAAAATTAATATGTTCATAGATTTCATCCGAAACCACATAAATATTTTCATGCTTTAAAATCACTTTAGATAAAGCAGTTAATTCTTCTCGATTAAAAACCGAACCACTTGGGTTGCAAGGAGAAGAATACCAAATCATTTTGGTTTTTGGAGTAATGGCTTTTTCTAATTGTTCTGGAGTGATTTTAAAATCAGTTTCAATAGAAGTGGGTACTTCTACTGGAATTCCCCCCGACATTTTAATAATCTCATAATAAGAAACCCAATACGGAGCGGGTAGAATAACCTCGTCGCCTTCGTTGATCATACATTGTGCTACATTGTATAACGCTTGTTTTGCACCTGTAGAAACCACCACATTACTTGGCTTATAGTCCAACTCATTATCTCTTTTAAATTTTCTGCAAATGGCTTCTTTCAAATCTGCATAACCATCCACGGGAGAATAGGTAGAATAATTTTCATCGATTGCTTTTTTTGCAGCTTCTTTTATAAAATCAGGGGTGTTAAAATCAGGCTCGCCTAAACTTAAACTGATAATGTCTTTTCCTTGAGCTTTTAATTCTCTAGCCAAGGCAGCCATTGCTAAGGTTTGAGAAGTAGATAAACTGTTGATTCTGTCTGAAAGGGGATTGTTCATGGTAGTAATGTGTAATAAAATTTCAAATTAAAACCATTAAAATATTTAAGATTACTAAGTTTTGAGTCTTAATGAAACTAAATAGTTTAATGGTCAATACTGTTTTAATAAATGTTGTCGGTCAATTTTAAATTTTAAGATCAAAAATTGTGAGTCATCAATCTTATGCTATTTGCGGCTTTTGTCCAAGTTCTTTTAGGTGTTTAAAATGAGCAATTACTGCTTCTCGCATTGTTTTAAACTCATGATAAGGCAGGTTGCACTCTTTAGCCGTTTCACGCACAATTTCTGCAATTTTACCATAGTGAACATGGCTGATATTTGGAAAAATATGGTGTTCGATTTGGTGATTTAAACCGCCTGTATACCAGTTGACAATCCAACTTTTAGGGGCAAAATTTGCCGTTGTGAATAATTGGTGAATGGCCCACGTGTTTTCTAATTCTCCGTTCTCATCTGGAACTGGGTTTGTAGTTTCTTCAACCACATGTGCTAATTGAAAAACAACACTTAAAATTAAACCTGCAGTATAATGCATCACTACAAAACCTAGTACTACTTTCCACCACGTTATTCCCATTAGCATAGGAACCACTAACCAAATCGAGAAGTAAATTACTTTGGTGATGATTAACGTTGTCCATAAAATTTTTGGGCTTTTGGCTTCTCCGTATGATAATTTTCGTTTTAAATAGGCTCTCATTTGTTTGAAATCAGTTGTAATTGCCCAATTAAAGGTTAATAAGCCATATAGAAAAACAGAATAAAAATGTTGAAATTTATGAAAATATTTCCATTCCGATTGTTTTGAAAAGCGGATGATTCTACCCGCATCAAGATCTTCATCATGTCCAACAATATTGGTATAGGTATGATGTAAAACATTGTGCTGTACTTGCCAATTGTAAACATTTCCGGCTAGAATGTAGATGCTTCCACCCATTATTTTATTTAACCACGGTTTGTTAGAGTACGAACCATGATTTCCATCATGCATGACGTTCATTCCAACACCAGCCATTCCAATACCAATCACTACATTAAGTAGAAGATAAGTCCAAAAAGGCATATCCATTGCCAATAGGAAAAAATAAGGCGTTAAGAAAATAGAAAACATGATAATGGTTTTTAAATGTAGTTTCCAATTACCTGTTTTTTGGATTTTATTTTCTTTAAAATAGTTGTTTACCCTTGAGTTTAACGTTCTAAAAAACTTTAGATTGTCTTGTTTTGAAAATGTAGGGATATTGTTATTCATTTATTTTGTAAATTTTTTCCAAAGGTAACTATTATTATAAGTCAGAACATCGAACAAACTATAAAATTTCAACAGGAATTTGTTTACTTTTGTTAAAAATAGCACAAGATGGAAGAAATTACCAAGTATTTTCCTAATTTATCTGAAAATCAGGTGATTCAATTTCGGAAATTAGAAGAATTATATCAAGATTGGAATGCCAAAATCAATGTCATTTCTCGTAAAGATATCGATGAATTATATGTCAAACATGTACTTCATTCTCTAGGAATTGCCAAAATCATTTCTTTACAACCGCATACGACCGTTTTAGATGTCGGAACGGGTGGCGGTTTTCCGGGTATTCCGTTAGCGATTTTATTTCCAGAAGTTCAATTTTATTTGATTGATGTCATCGCAAAAAAAATAAAAGTAGTGAATGAAGTGGCTACTGCTTTAGGATTAGAAAATGTAAAAGCGGAACAAATGCGTGCAGAACAGGTAAAAGACGATTTTGATTTTATTGTTAGTCGGGCGGTAACCAATATGCCAGACTTTGTGAATTGGGTTAAAGAAAAAGTGAAAAACAAATCCAATCATGATTTAGCGAATGGTATTTTGTATTTAAAAGGCGGTGATTTAACTGAGGAATTAGCTAGTTTTCCAAAAGCAGTGCAGTTTTCGTTAGCTGACTTTTTTACAGAAGATTTTTTTGAAACTAAAAAAGTGGTCCATTTACCACTGAAACATAAAAACTAAAAACCACGAATAGTAAGATTTAATAAACTATTCGTGGTTTTAATGAGTCTTAGTTTTTACTGCTTAATTAGTTTTTTAACGATAGTTTTATCTGCCGATTCAATTTTAATAAAATAAAAGCCTTTTGTTAATTGAATTGGAATTTGATAATTCCCTGATATGTTTAGCTGTTTTTTACTGAAAACAATTTTTCCAGTTGCATCCGCTATTTTTATTGTAGCATTTGAGATTGTATTTGGACTAAAAACTTCAATCACATTTGTAAATGGATTTTTAATTGTCAAGGTGTTTTGCCATGGTATTTCACCAATTGATAAAGGAGAATTTAAAATTTCCTCTAAAGCAAAATCAACATTTCCTTCGGTTAGCGTAACGTGGTCTTCATTTTCTGAGGGAACATACGTGGCAACAAACGGTGTGGCAGTGCTTGAGGTAACGGTACTAAACCAATTTGGATTTGTGATTGCTAATGAGCTTAAGGTCGGAATAAAACAAAAACGATCAATTAACAAATTGGCTAAAAAATCGTCTAAAGTGGGATTTCCGCTTCCGTCAGCTGCAAAATCGGCCACATTAAACATGCCGCCTGGAGCAGCATCTAAACCAGCAGAAGTGGCGGGTGAAGTTGCATTAGCTGTACTTGAAAATAAAGTAACCCAGAATAAAAGGTATTGTTGAGCTCTAAAACGACTGACTAACTGATTGGAAACTCCCGCAGGAGGCGTAAATCGTATGTCAAAACGTGCTCGTTGCGTGGTGCTTGCATCTACAATATAATCATCAAGAACAAACATTCCCGGAGTTCCAGTTGTTGTTCCATTGCCGCTTCCGTTAGAAATAGCCACATTTCTTGTCTCAGTTGGAAAGCCCATGGCGTTTAATTCATTTTGAAAAGCCGTTCTAAAGTTAGGTGCTCCTGTTGGCAATTGAATTGCATTGTTGAATTCTGTTGCACTACCGCTTTGAAGATGGCCTTTATAATGGTCTAACAACATTTGTTTTGCTGCGGGGCTGTCTATTACTTGTGAAACTAAATCCTGAATCGTCACATCTCCTAAAGGGCCAAAAGCCATATAGTTAAATAAATGTTGAAAACCAATGGGAACATTAGCACCTAAATGAGGCGAATCAAAAGAAAGATATAAACGAGCATCATGCTCCATGTTGTTTTGTTCCATATACCGCAAGGCATAACGGCTAATTAATCCACCCATACTTGGGCCGATCACCACATTTTGTTCGTTTCCTATTTTTTGAGCGTTAATTTGATTAATGAGTTCTACTAAAATCATGGCATTTCGCTGGATGAAATCTGCACCACCATCAATAACTACTCCATCAACGGGTGAATATTGCGGAAAATTTAAAATGATAACATCATATCCTTCCGCACGAACAATATCACCTAGGTTTTCTCCAGACGTTCCATAATCTAAAATAGAGTAAATGAGTTCCGTTCCACGAGAATCTCCCGGATCAAAACCGTCCACTAAAAAAATAGGTTTATCCAAAACTTGATCAACATTGTCTAAATAGATTTCATATTCTCCTTGACCTAAATAGGAAGTCGGTTCGCCAAATCCTTGAAAAGGTATAGTAGCCGTGATGGATGTTGCTTGAATGACATTTCCAGACTGATTGTTTTTGTTGGTTTGAATATCAATTTCTGACGAGATGATTTTCTCTTCACCCGAATTGAAGTTGATTTTAAAGGATAAATTCTTTTTTCCATTAGAATCAAAATTTACTTGAAATGGCTGATTAATTAGCACTGATTGCCAAGCTTGATTTGGGTTTAATCGATAAGAAATAGCTTGAATTGTTTTTGACGTTGTATTGTAAATATGTTTGTCTGATAAAATAAAATTAACTAAGTTTAATTTAGATTTTCCTACTAGCGGTGCCATTAAAACTAATTCATGAATTTGAAAAGCCTCGTTTATTGTTGGATTTAAAACAAATTGCTGTTTGTTATTCTGACTTATTTCTTGATTTTCAAACACAGTAGGTTTAATCGTTTCAACATCAGAAATAAGGATAGCTAATGGAATTTCTTTTGAAAAAAAAGCGTTGTCTGCTTCCTTTTTTAATTGGTCATAAGCAGGAAACCGCTGTAAAAAATCGGCTCGTTGTACTTCGTGATAAACTTGTTTAAAATACAGGGAAGAAATCACTTCTTTAGGCGATTTTGTAACTTTAGAAAGTTCAAAAACTTGATCATAAAGAATATTCGTTTTTGTTTTGTCTTTTAGCAAATCATATTTTCCGTTTTGAGCATAGGAAAATAGTATTGCAAAAAGTGCTACAAGAGTAATTTTTGTTTTCATGAGCGGTTTTTTTTGTTTGATTGCGAATGGTTTAGTTCAATCAAATATAAAAAAAAGTCCGAACAATTTGCTCGGACTTTCATATATATTAAAAAAAATTAAAATTATCCTAAAAATGGGTAACGGTAATCTTCTGCAGTTACAAAGGTTTCTTTAATAGTTCTTGTAGAAACCCAACGCAATAAGTTTTGCATTGAACCTGCTTTGTCATTTGTTCCAGAACCTCTAGCTCCACCAAAAGGTTGCATTCCTACTACTGCTCCTGTGGGTTTGTCGTTAATGTAAAAGTTTCCAGCTGCGTTTTCTAGGGCTTGAGTTGCTTCTACAATTGCATACCGGTCTTGGCTGAAAATAGCTCCTGTTAAAGCATATTCTGATGTCTCGTCAACTAGCTTTAATGTTTCAGACCATTTTGCATCTTCATATACATAAATCGTGATTACTGGTCCAAAAAGCTCAGTTTCCATAGTGGCGTATTTTGGATTTGAAGTTAGAATAACGGTTGGTTCAATAAAATAACCTTTTGATTTATCGTAATTGCCGCCAATGATAACTTCTGCATCACTATCTTTTTTTGCTTGATCAATATAACGAGCTAATTTGTCAAAGGAAGCTTCTGAAATTACTGCCGTAACAAAATTTCCAAAATCTTCAGGTGAACCCATTTTCATCGAATTAACATCAGTGGTCAATTGTTCTTTTACTGCTGGCCACATACTTTGAGGAATATAAGCTCTGGATGCCGCGGAACATTTTTGTCCCTGATATTCAAAAGCTCCACGTGTAATACCGGTCACTACTTGTTTAACAATTGATGAAGGATGAGCTACGATGAAATCTTTTCCGCCCGTTTCTCCTACAATTCTTGGATAGGTTTTATAATTACTGATGTTGGTGCCTATTTTTGCCCAAATGTCATTAAAGACACCCGTTGAGCCTGTAAAGTGAACGCCTGCCAAATGCGTGTTTGATAAAACAACTTCAGAAATCATTGCTGAGTCTCCCATGACCATATTAATAACTCCGTCTGGTAAGCCTGCTTCTTTAAAAATTTGCATCACGATGTTAGCCGAATAGACTTGTGTTGCTGCTGGTTTCCATACCACAACATTGCCCATTAAGGCAGCACTAGCGGGTAAGTTTCCTGCAATTGCGGTAAAGTTAAAAGGGGTGATGGCATATACAAATCCTTCTAAAGCACGGTATTCTACTTTATTCCAAACATCAGAGTTTGAAGCAGGTTGATCGTTATAAATTTGCGTCATGAATTGAACATTGTAACGTAAAAAGTCAATCAATTCACAAGAAGCATCAATTTCAGCCTGATAAATAGTTTTGGATTGGGCAATCATGGTTGCGGCATTAATTCTAGCTCGGTACGGGCCTGCAATTAATTCAGCTGCTTTTAAAAAGACAGAAGCTCTGTGCTCCCATGGCATTTGCGACCATTTTTTTCTAGCTTCAAGGGCAACATTTATCGCTTTTTCAATATGTGATTTTTCCGCTAAATGAAATTTCCCTACATTATGTTTATGGTCGTGAGGTGCCGACATATTTTTGGTATTGTTGGTGCGAATTTCTTCAGAACCAATATACAAAGGAACATCTATATTTTCGTTCCACATTTTTTTATAAGCTGCTAAAACTGCTGCTTTTTCTGGACTATTAGGAGCGTACGTTTTAACGGGTTCGTTAACTGCTTTTGGGACTTGAAAAAAACCTTTTAACATAATATGAAAAGTTTAAAATTGAACAATTTGTTGAAAAAGTCAATAATTTTTTTAGGATTATAAACTTAATTGCAAAAGTACGAAGGTTTTTTTGAATTGTTGATAACAAAAGTTACAAAGCAAAATACGATAGAGAAAGATTTAATTTAAAGCAAAAGGAGCACTTAATTTAAAAGTAGGAACAATCACTTTAAAATTACGCGTTGAGGTAAAATTAATCATATTGAAATAACCTTTCATTGCACCAAAAGGAGAGGATAACAAACAACCAGAACTATACGTATAGTTTTCGCCTGGTTTTAAAACGGGTTTTTTTCCGATAACGCCTTCGCCATCTACAATTTCTAGGTTATTAAGTGCGTCTAATATTTCCCAATGGCGAGACATTAGCTGAACGGAATCTTTGCTGTGATTTTCGATAGTAATATGGTAACTAAAAGCAAAATGAAGTTTATAGTTCTTGAAGTAAGTGCCTTCAAAACTAGTAGAAACTGAAATCTTTATACCTCGAGTAATCTGTGTAACCATTCCTAATATAAAATAAAAACAAACAAAAGCATTAATAAACCTACAAAAACTGCGGTTATGGACAGCATAAAGTTCAAAAGTACAAATTTAATTATTGTTTTCAAACGGCTTTGACCATAAAAGTTTCGGAGAGCTTTATAAAAATAAAAATATAAACCTAAGAATATAAATCCGTCTAACTTAATAGCTGTGAGTAAATTGAGAAATTCAAAGAGGAATAAAATTAAAAAAACAAAACTCATTACACTAAAAACAAAAACGAGATGCTCTGCATAGTTTAATTTGCTTCTGTAATAAAGCAGAGCGAAATTGAGCGTTAAAAACGGAAGCGATATAAAAAGAATAAAGGTCAACTTGTCTATAAAATAATTGAAAAACTTTTCAGACGAAGTAGAACCACTCGTATTCATTTCGATAATTTGAAAGCATTTTTTAAGCAAAAATTTATTCCAATTTGTTGAATCGTGTTTTAGGGTTTCTAATATTTTATTGTAATCGGTTTCTTTAGATTTTTCTATAAAAGAGGTGTAGGTGTCAATTTTATAATACAAACTAGTGATTGCGTTTTTCTTAGCTAGCTGTTTCTCTGTATATAAGGTGTCGTTTTTTTTCTTAAAAACAGCATCCAATTCTTTGTCCTGAAATGCGTTTAGCTTTAATACGGAATCCAATTCTTTTTCTGCCTTTTTTTCGCTTTCTGCCTGGGCAAGACTGTCGATAGGTGTTTCTTTTATCTTTTCATTTTCAAAATGATACGCATTGTCATCCGCTGGAGAGAAGTTGTTAATGAGCCCGAGTAAAATAAAATAAACTAAGGAAATACTTAAATAAAACCGAAACGGATTGGCATAAAACATTCTTTTTCCCGCTATAAATTCTTTAGCGGCTTGACCAGGCTTGGTGAATAAAGAGCGAATGGTGTTTTTTACTTTTGAATCATAAGCATAAAAATTTGCTAAAAACTCCTCAATAAAATCTTTTAAAGTTAAACGTTTGTTTGAGTTTTTCTGACTACAATTCGGACAGTACTTGTCTGTAATATCTAAAGGATGGTTGCAATTTAAGCAACTGTTTCCACGATAATTTTTTAACCTTTTGCTTGACACTGATTTAGTTTCGTAGTTTGTTATTTGACCATGTCTATTGAGTTGGTAGACCCTCTTCCAACAACTCTGTCATACCGCTCGTTATTGGCTCTATAATATACTAAACAAGTATAATTATTTTCAGTTTGAATATAATTACCGTCTAACGCATTTTCAAAATCTACTTTCCCATTAGAATCAGCTAAAGTGTATTGATAATTAGTAAATCCCTGCTTGATGACAATTGCTTTTTCGTAAAAACCTTTTTCTTTATTAAATTCCATTTTGTTTTCTGGGGTTAGGGCATAATTATTAAACATGCCTGTGACATAAATGTCATTTTTTCCATAATAAGTCGGAGCACTTAAAGAGAAAAACACCCAGGAATAATCTGATTCAACGTCATTGTTTTCTCTAGAATCAATATTTTGAACAACAAAAGTACCGTTAGCATCTGGAGCATACGTATAAGGGTTGTTTCCTCTTGGATAATTGGTTTGCAAATAGGTGTTATAAATTCCGGTTAGTGAAATTCGTCTCACATTATTTGAAGCATTTCGAATGTCTTTGTTTTCATAAAATAAAAACTCATTTCCGGCCCAAAACTGTGTTTCCTTATCGTATTTATAATATAAATCTGTTCCTAACGTATACATGGGTTTGATGTCGGTTATAGCGGTATTCCAAATATCATTTTGCAACAATAGTATTTTTAAATTTTGGATAGGATTTTGTAAAACAATATTAAGAGGTCTTACATAAAATTCTAGATTGTGTTTAAATTGCAAATCTTTAACATCTCGAGGGTTTTTTACAAGCATGGGAACACTGACTAAATCTTCATATAAAACAAACTTTCGAGAAAATACAATTTCTTGATTATTATTTAAAATATTCAGAATGTAGTTGCCACTCACTTTAAGTCTTTTTGTGATAGAGTTAGGTAGTTTTAACTGATATCTTGAATACAATTGCAATGTGTTAAATGAATTGTCATAGGTAATGATGCGTTGGTTGTCTAATCCCGTAAGGTATTCATTTAAATTCAAATCAGATTTAGTCCAATCATAATTACAATGGGTGATGGTATAGTAATAGTTCGCTTCATCACCAAACAAATCATCAAAGGCAAATTCAAAAGAATCACCTAATCTAAAAATTGGAATAACGTTTTGATTATTCTGAATAAATGAAGCGGTTTTGATGTTAAATGGAGGAATAACCTCTCCTATTGATTGGGCAATTAGCGTGAAGGAAAAAAAGAGAAAAGCAATTAAAATTCGAAATTTAATCATGTTGTGGTTCTTAGTATCAAAAAGTAAATATACTATTATTTGTTAATATATTAAAAAGCACTTTTTATTTTATGAATTGTTTAGGACTAACTATAATTTTGAAAAGGTATTCACTTTTAAATGAAATCGTTCCGTTAAAATTTTTAACTAAAAAAATACTTATTTAGAACAAGTATAAATAGACTTGCTTTTTCATACAATTCCAAATAGAGTTAGCCCTATTGCATTTAAATTTTTAAATTTGCACCGTTTAAATTATTTAAGAAAAATTACTAATCATATCTTCATTACCTATGTCTACAGACATTCAAATTAGAAAAGGATTAGACTTGAAATTAGTGGGCGATGCGGAGGCTACAGTTTCTACTGTGCCGCGTTCTCAAGTTTACTCTATTAAACCTTCTGACTTTCATAAAGTTACGCCAAAATTGACTTTAAAAGAAGGGGCTGAAGTTAAGGCTGGTGAAGCCCTATTTTATTCTAAAGATGACCAAGAAGTAAAATTTGTGTCGCCTGTGAGTGGAAAAATTATCGAAATTAAACGTGGTGAAAAGCGTGTGATTTTGGAAATTAGAATTCAAGCAGATGCACAAGACTCTTTTGTGGAACACGGAAAGAAAAATCCAAAAGAGATGTCTAGTGAGCAAATAAAAGCTCATTTACTTGCTTCTGGCTGTTGGCCATTCATTAAGCAACGTCCTTATGACGTAGTTGCTAATTCAAATGACACGCCAAAAGCTATTTTTATTTCAGGGTTTAGCACGGCTCCTTTGTCTGCTGATGTCGAAGTTTGTCTAAAAGACAAAGTGGCTTCTTTTCAGGCAGGTGTTGATGCGTTATCTAAACTAACTTCAGGTAAAATTCATCTTTCTTTAAGAGGAAAAATGAATTCTATTTTAAGTGGAATTTCTGGTGTTGAAAAACACAACGTCGTTGGGCCACATCCAGCTGGGAATGTAGGTGTTCAAATTGCAAAAGTAAACCCGATTAATGTGGGTGAACGCGTTTGGATAGTTGCTCCACAAGATGTAGCTATTATTGGCGATTTGTTTTTAACAGGACGATTTGATGCTACTAGAGTGATTGCTTTAACCGGTTCTGATGTGGCAAAACCACAATATTATACGGTTAAAATTGGTGCTCAAATTAAAGAAATTGTTTCAGGTAAATTATCGTCGGATAATGTTAGAATTATTTCAGGCGATGTGTTAACCGGAACAAAAGTAGGAATGGATGGAAATCTAGGATATTATTCTAATACAGTCACAGTTATCCCAGAAGGAAATTACTACCGAATGTTTGGTTGGTTGCCATTTGCTGGAGCAAACAAACACAGTGTGCAACGCACCGCTTTATCTTGGTTAATGCCAGGAAAAAAATACAAAGCAGATACCAATTTAAATGGGGAAGAAAGAGCGTTTGTAGTAACCGGAGAGATGGAAAAATTAATGCCTTTGGATATTTATCCTATGCAATTGTTAAAAGCATGTATAGCTCATGATATTGAAAAAATGGAAAATCTAGGGATTTACGAAGTTGCTCCAGAAGATTTTGCATTGATAGATTATGCCAATACGTCTAAAATTGAAGCTCAGGTTATTATCAGAGAAGCATTAGATTTAATGATTAACGAAGTAGGTTAAAAAATATAGCTATGAAGTTTTTAAGAGATAAAATAGATCAAATTAAAAAACCTTTTGGTAAAGGTGAAAAACTTGAAAGATTTGCACCAGCGGTAAATTCGTTGGATACATTTTTATTTGTTCCCAATCACACCACAAAGCATGGAGCTCATATTAGAGATGCGGTAGATTTAAAACGAACTATGATTACGGTTGTTTTAGCTTTATTGCCCGCTTTGGTTTTTGGAATATGGAATGCAGGATATCAAAGTTTATCGCAATTGCAAGAAGTAGTTCCGTTTATGGATGCTTTTATTCATGGACTTTGGAAAGTGATTCCGATGATAATCGTATCCTATGGTGTTGGATTAGGAATTGAATTTTATTTTGCAATTCAACGCGGGCATGATGTAAACGAAGGTTACCTCGTAACGGGATTATTAATCCCAATGATTATGCCGGTTGACTTACCGTTGTGGATGTTAGCCTTATCGGTTGCTTTTGCGGTGATTATCGGTAAAGAAGCTTTTGGAGGAACAGGAATGAATATTTTAAATCCTGCTTTAACGGCAAGAGCCTTTGCATTCTTTGCTTATCCAACCTTTATGTCAGGTGACAAGGTTTGGGTTTCTGATGCAACTACAATGGATGCCATTTCAGGGGAAACAATTTTAGGAAAATTAGCTGCCGGAAAAGAAGTAGCCTATGATACTTGGAGTATGTTTGAAGGAACAATTCCAGGTTCTATCGCAGAAACTTCTGTATTATGGATATTAGTTGGTGCCGCCATCTTAATTTTTACCGGAGTGGGAAGTTGGAGAATTATTGTCAGTGGCTTTTTAGGAGCTGCTTTTACAGCATTTCTTTTTGAACTTTGGGGAGCTAATCCTTTAATGAACTTCGGAATGTCGCACTTATTAGTAGGTGGCTTGGCATTTGGAGTGGTGTTTATGGCAACAGACCCTGTTTCTGCAGCACAAACTAACCGCGGAAAATGGATTTATGGATTTCTAATCGGGTTATTTAGTATTTTAATACGTGTATTTAATCCAGCTTATCCAGAAGGAGTAATGTTAGCTATTTTGTTGCTAAACGTTTTTGCTCCAACCATCGACCATTATGTGGTTCAAGGTAATATTAGTAGAAGAAAGAAAAGAGTTGCTAAACAATTAAAAACAGCCTAATCATGGATAGAAATAGTAACGGATATACGTTTTTGTTTGCAGGGATTATGGTCGTAGTTGTAGGAGCTTTATTGGCTTTTGCTGCTACTTCATTGAAAGATTTGCAAGATGAAAATGTTAAGAAAGAAAAAATGCAAAACATTTTAGCTTCTGTAGGTGTAAGTGTCGACAGAGATCATGCTGAAAAAGAGTTTGAAACAGTTATAAAACAAAAATTATCACTAAAAGTAGATGGTACAGTGGATGAAAGTGTATCTGCTTTTAATATTGATTTAAAACAAGAATTATCTAAACCAGCAGACAAACAATTATTTCCTTTATATGTCGCAGAAAAAGAAGGAAAAAAATTCTATATCATTCCGTTAAGAGGAGCTGGATTATGGAATGCAATTTGGGGATATGTTGCCTTAGAAGAAGATTTAAATACTGTTAAAGGTGCCGTTTTTGACCACCAAGGAGAAACGCCTGGTCTAGGAGCTGAAATTACTCAACAATGGTTTCAAGACCGTTTTGTTGGAGAAAAAATCATGGATAAATCAGGAGAAATTGTTGGGATAACAGTTGCTAAAGGAAATACCGACCCTTCTAAAGAAGATAATAAAGTAGATGCCATTTCTGGAGCTACTATTACAGGTGATGGTGTGACCGCAATGATTATAGAGAGATTAAGTCATTATAAAGAATATTTCTCTGCTCAAAAATCAAAATTAGCTTTAAATAATTAGAAATTATGTCAGAAGAAAAAGAAGCTTTATTTTCAAAGAAAAATAGAAGTTTATTGTCAGATCCCTTGAATGACAATAACCCAATTACAGTACAAGTTTTAGGAATTTGTTCGGCTTTAGCAATTACAGTTCAATTGGAACCAGCTATCGTAATGGCTTTATCAGTTATTGTAGTTACTGCTTTTAGTAATGTGACTATATCTCTATTAAGAAACTTAATTCCAAACCGAATCCGAATCATCGTTCAATTAGTTGTAGTAGCAGCTTTGGTAATTTTGGTTGACCAAGTATTAAAGGCTTATGCATACGACGTTAGTAAACAATTATCAGTATTCGTTGGATTAATTATTACCAATTGTATCGTTATGGGCCGTTTAGAAGCATTTGCTTTAGCAAATAAACCTTGGCCATCGTTTTTAGATGGTGTAGGTAATGGAGCTGGATATGGCTTACTACTTGTTGTAGTTGCCTTTTTTAGAGAATTACTTGGATCTGGAAAGCTATTTGGAATAGAAGTATTGGGTCATAAAGGAGTAACGTTAGCAGAATCAACAGGTTTGTATTCTTTTGGATATGAAAATAACGGGTTGATGTTGCTTTCTCCAATGGCTTTGATTGTTGTTGGAATCATAATCTGGATTCAACGTTCTAAAAACAGAAAATTAATTGAAAAACACTAATCATAGCATCGCTATCTAAAAATTATTACAATGCAAGAATTAGCTAGTTTATTTGTAAAAAGTATCTTCATAGAAAATATGATTTTCGCCTATTTCTTAGGAATGTGTTCCTATTTGGCGGTATCAAAAACGGTAAAAACAGCCGTTGGATTGGGAGTTGCAGTTATATTCGTTTTATCGATTACTGTTCCAATTAACTATTTATTAGATAACTATTTATTAAAACCAGGAGCGTTAAGTTGGTTAGGTGCAGAATATGCAACTTATGATTTGAGCTTTTTGAGTTTTATCATGTTTATCGCCGTAATTGCCTCTATGGTGCAATTGGTTGAAATGATTGTCGAAAAATTTGCTCCAGCTCTTTATGGTGCATTAGGTATTTTTCTTCCTTTAATTGCCGTAAACTGTGCAATCTTAGGAGGTTCTTTATTTATGCAACAAAAAGATTTTTCTGGAATATCTCAAGCCGTGACTTATGGTTTTGGCTCTGGTATCGGATGGTTTTTAGCTATTTTAGCTATAGCCGCTATTCGCGAAAAAATCGCTTACTCACACGTGCCAGCACCTTTAAGAGGATTAGGAATTACTTTCCTTATTACCGGTTTGATGGCGATTGCTTTTATGAGTTTCATGGGAATTAAAATATAATTTATAATAAGATAGAATGGAATATTCAGTAATTATAGCCAGTGTCGTTGTTTTCCTTATAGTCGTGTTTCTTTTAGTAGGGATGTTACTAGGAGCAAAAGCAAAATTATTGCCGTCAGGCCCCGTTAAAATTAAAATTAATGGTGAAGAACAAATCGAAGTTGAATCAGGAAATACCTTGCTTACCACATTAGGTAACAATAAAATATTTTTACCATCCGCTTGTGGTGGAGGTGGAACTTGTATTCAATGTAAATGTATTGTCACTAGTGGTGGAGGTTCTATACTTCCTACCGAAGAGCCTCATTTTACAAGAAAAGAAATTGCACAAGGATGGCGATTAGGTTGTCAAGTTAAAGTGAAAAATGATATGGTTATCGAAGTTCCTGAAGAGGTTTTCGGAATCAAAAAATTTGAAGCAAAAGTATTCTCTAATTATAACGTAGCTTCGTTTATTAAAGAATTTATTGTTGAGCTTCCAGACGATATGCATTATGAAGCAGGTGGATATATTCAAATTGAAATCCCTAAATGTGAAGTAAAGTATACAGAAATCGATATTGCAGCTCATCCTGAGGAACATCCAGGTGAACCTGAAAAATTTAAAGCAGAATGGGATAAATTTAATTTATGGCCATTAGTAATGAAAAACAATGAATTAGTTGAAAGAGCTTATTCTATGGCTTCTTATCCTGCTGAAGGTAGAAAAATCATGTTGAATGTGCGTATTGCTACGCCACCATGGGATAGAGCAAAAAATGGATGGGCGGCAGTCAATCCTGGAATTGCTTCTTCTTATATTTTTTCCAAAAAAGCGGGTGATCCAGTAATTGTTTCTGGTCCTTATGGTGAATTTTTTATCAACGAAAGTGAATCAGAAATGCTTTATGTTGGTGGTGGTGCTGGAATGGCTCCAATGCGTTCTCACTTATACCATCTTTTCAGAACCGTTAAAACAGGAAGAAAAGTAACTTATTGGTATGGTGGTCGTTCAAAAAGAGAGTTGTTCTATGTAGATCACTTTAGAGCCTTAGAAAAAGATTTTCCTAATTTTAAATTCTACTTGGCTTTATCTGAACCAATGCCAGAAGATAATTGGAAAGTAAAAGAAGGTGTTAATGGTGAAGGTGACGGATTTGTTGGATTTATCCACAATTGTGTAATTGATAATTACCTTTCTAAACACGAAAATCCAGAAGATATTGAATTGTATTTCTGTGGTCCTCCAATGATGAACCAAGCCGTTCAAAAAATGGGAGAAGATTATGGAATGCCTCCTGAAAATATCCGTTTTGATGATTTTGGAGGATAGTATTTTCTAAACAAATAGTTTTATACTTTAAACCATTAATAAGTTATTTTTAATTTATTAATGGTTTAATTTATTCAGGATGTTTCAACTCCTTTTTAATTTAATTAAGAATTCTTTTTGTCATTTCTAATTACCTTTGCAACATGGATATTTTAACAGTACAAGAATTGCATAATTTGGCCATGAATCATGTAGGAAAAGAGCTTGAATCGCTTGGCTATGAATTTTTAGCGGTCAATAGTCAGTTAAAACGGCACCCACAATTCGTTTGTGTAGACAAACCAACCAACACACTCCATTTTGTTTTAGTAACCGTTTATGAATACCCAAACGACCCAGCTGAATACGATTCTATCTGGATGGAAACGTTTAAAGCTCATGCTACTAAACTTAATGCAAAAGTTTTATATGCAGGAGTAGGCATCGCGAATGCGAACGATTATGAAAAACCAGTAACAAAAAATGAAGATTATATTCTTAATTACAATGGACTTCAAGAAATTAGCTAGTCTTTTAATTTTGGCATTGCTCACTTTGAGCTGTCAGTCAGATCATCTTCAGTTTTTTGTGATACAAGGCGAAGCACAAGGAAGCACCTATGCCATTAAATATAGTAGTGAACACGAAGTAGTCAATAAAAAAACAATCGATTCTTTATTGTTAGTTTTTGATTTGTCTTTGTCTACCTATCGTCCAGATTCTAAAATTTCTAAAATTAATGCAGGTGATTCTACCATCGTGGTGGATGATTTATTTGAAAAGACTTTTTCTACTTCTCATCAAATCTTTACAGAAACAAACGGGCTTTTTGACCCAACCATTGGTGTTTTAGTTAACGCGTATGGCTTTGGTCCAAACAAAAAAAGAATCGATTTAAACGCTTCAAAAATTGATAGTTTATTAGTATTTGTCGGCTTTGATAAAGTAAGCTTAAACCAAGATAAAACCATTACCAAAAAACATCCTGAAACCTATTTTGATTTTAACGCCATTGCACAAGGTTTTTCAGTAGATGTAGTCGTTGATTTTTTAAAGTCTAAAGGAATCCAAGATGGAATCGTTGAAATTGGTGGCGAAATCCTTGCCTTTGGCTCTAATAAAATAGAACAAAAAAATTGGATTGTCGGAATAGATGATCCAACTCAATCGCCAGAAGAACGAACCATCATTGCTAAAATAAAACTCGAAAACTTAGGCATGGCTACTTCTGGAAATTATAGAAAAGTAAAAATAGATAGCCTAACGGGACAAAAATTTGTCCATATTATCAATCCGAAAACAGGAGTTTCTGAAAAAAGCAACATTTTGAGTGCAACTGTATTAGCTCCAACTTGTATTGAGGCCGATGGATATGCCACCGCCTTTATGATTATGGATTTAGAAGCAACAACGGCCTTATTAAAAACTAAAAAGGAACTTGCTGTACTTTTGATTTATACCGATGAAAACGGAAAAATTAAGCAATTTCAATCAGATAATTTTAAAGAATTAATCGTAGATTAATTTTTGAAACAAACTGGAATAATTTCCCCTTTTGCCAAACAGTATTTTTCAACTAATTCAGGAGTCATTTTTGAAGTATAATCTTCTTCAACTACAGTAAATCCAATACTTCGAAGTTTGTCAAAATAATCACGGCCATAAATACGAACGTGGTCATATTGCCCAAAAACCATTGCTCGTTCTTTTTTATCTGTAATCGAGTCGTCCGAAAAGGTAACCGCTCGTGATAAATCTTGTGGAATTTGAAAAATCCCCATTCCGCCTGGTTTTAAGACCCGAAACAACTCCTGCATTGCTTTGGTGTCATCTGGAATATGTTCTAGCACATGATTGCACAAAATCACATCATATTCATTGTCTTTAAAAGGCAAATTACAAATATCAGCCTTGACATCCGCTAAAGGCGAAAACAAATCAGTTGTAGTATAAATAAGGTTTTTTTGATTTCGAAAACGTTTGTAAAAGGCTTGTTCAGGAGCAAAATGCAACACTTTTATTTTGTGTTCTGAGGTGAAAAAATGCGTTTCATTTTTTAAATACAACCATAACAACCGATGTCTTTCTAGCGAAAGAGTACTCGGAGACAATACGTTATTTCGTTGGTTTTCATAGCCATATGGTAAAAATTGACTAAAACTTTTTCCGTCAATAGGATCCGTGAATTTATTTCCTTTTAAAAACAAAGCTAAAATAGGACGAGCCACATAACTCAGCCGAATTAAGATAGGTCTCGGAACAGTATTTAAAATATATTTAAATGTTTTTTTCATAATTCTTCGCCATTAAGCCCTAGAAACGATTAGTTTAATACACCAATACGACTTAATTGGTTTTAATCAAATCCTATAAAACCAAAGGCTTTTGTCTTAAGCCATCTTCCTCATTACTCACAATTCCTAACGCTTCATATACATAAGCAAACGTCGATAATAATTCAGGTTTTCCATCAATTAAGGCCACATTATGTTCAAAATGAGCACTCGGTTTCATGTCGGCCGTTAAAATTGTCCAACCATCTTTTAATTGCTTAATGTTTTTAGTTCCCATATTAATCATCGGTTCAATAGCGACAACCATTCCTTCTACAAACAATTTTCCACGACCTCTTTTGCCATAATTTGGCATTTCAGGGTCTTCGTGCATTTTTCTTCCTAAACCATGTCCTACTAATTCACGCACTACACCGTAACCGTTTGATTCGCAATAAGTTTGAATTGCGTTTCCTACATCTTCCACACGATTTCCTGCTTTAAATTGACGGATGCCTACATAAAGTGATTCTTTGGTTACTTGCAGAAGTTTTTTAACATCAGGAGCTACTTCGCCAATCTCAAAGGAATAGGCATGATCGCCATAAAACTCATTTTTCAAAACACCACAATCTACCGAAATGACATCGCCTTCTGCTAAAGGTTTATGGTTGGGAATGCCATGTACCACTTGTGCATTTGGACTCATACACAGTGAATTAGGAAAGCCGTATAATCCTAAAAATGCCGGAATTCCTCCGTGGTCACGGATAAATTCTTCGGCCAATTTATCTAAATATAAGGTAGTAACACCTGGCTTGATTATACCTGCAATCATTCCTAATGTTTTAGAAACTAAAAGCGAGCTTTCTCGCATTAATTCAATTTCTTCTCTGGTTTTTGGAATTATCATGTTCAAAAATTAAAGGCACAAAGGTACACATTTTTGTTTTTTTATCCTTGTATCCAAAGCATTCCTTGTGACTCTTTTAAATTAAATTTCTACAATTTGAAATACTATGAGAAATGTCATCTTTGTTCGTGAAAAATGCGTTTATCTTTGTTTAAAATTTAAGAATATGAGTACGTATGTAACCGCAGAAGAAGCCGTTAAAGTTGTAAAATCTGGTGATCGGGTTTATTTACAGGCTGCCGCAGCTGCCCCAACCGTTTTAGCGAAAGCATTAACCAATAGAGCTTCAGAATTAAGAGATGTAGAAATTTGCCATTTGCATACCGAAGGAGAAGCTCCGTATGCCAATCCTGAATTAGCACAAAGTTTCCATGTAAATTCCTTTTTTATTGGTGCCAATGTTCGGCATACCCTAAAAGCAGGAAACGGCTCGTATACTCCGGTATTTTTAAGTGAATTACCGTGGTTGTTTAGAAAAAATGTGCTTCCCTTGGATGTCGTTTTTATTCACGTTTCGCCACCAGACAAGCATGGGTATTGTTCCCTTGGAGTTTCTGTTGAAGCAACAATGGCTGCCATCGAAAATGCAAAAATTGTGATCGCTCAAGTAAATCCAAACATGCCAAGGACTTTTGGTGATGGAATTTTACATGAATCAGAAATTGATTATTTAGTAGAAGTCAATGTGCCTATTTATACGCATGAATTGGAAGCGTTTACGCCAGAAGAAGAGATAATAGGAAAATATGTTGCCTCATTAATTGAAGATAAAAGTACGCTTCAAATGGGAATCGGTTCCATTCCAAATGCAGCTTTGAGTCAATTGACAAATCATAAAGATTTAGGCTTGCATACCGAGATGTTTTCGGACGGAGTGATAGATTTGATCGAAAGAGACGTGATAAATTGTAATTATAAAGGAACAACTCGAGGTCGTGTCTTGGCCACTTTTTTAATGGGTTCCAAACGATTGTATGATTTTGTAGACGACAATTCATTTTTCGAACTAAAAGAATCTTCTGCCGTGAATGATACGGCTCGTATCCGTAAAAACCCAAAAATGGTGGCTATTAATTCTGCCATTGAAGTGGATTTAACAGGTCAAGTTTGTGCAGATTCTATTGGAGGCAGAATGTATTCGGGTGTTGGAGGACAAATGGACTTTATTCGTGGGGCATCATTGAGCGTGGGAGGAAAAGCGATTATTGCCCTTCCGTCGGTAACCAAAAGAGGAGAAAGTCGAATTGTGCCTTACCTAAAACAAGGAGCAGGAGTAGTAACTACGCGTTCGCACGTTCAATATATCATTACTGAAAACGGAATTGCCGATTTATACGGAAAAACGTTGAAGCAACGCATGAAAGAGTTGGTCCGAATTGCTCATCCAAACCACCAAGAAAGTATAGAAAAAGCTTATTATGAAATGAGAGGCTTTTAATTAGAGTTGTTTTTTAACTAAATTAATCCTTGTTTTTAAAAAGACAAGGATTTTTTTTGTTTAGGAGTGAACATCTTTTTAATCTTCGTTCGTATCTCAAAAAAATCGATGTAGTAAACATTTCTGGAAGCGTTATGTTAATTCCAAAAAAAAAGTCCCACCGAAGCAGGACTAAAGGTTTTCACCTACGGCATATAGCCTTATTGTGATAAGATTAAAGATTAGAAATTTTAATCAATTACAAATATAGCTAAAACTTTTTTTAGTTGGTTTACGGATTCCCGTAATTTTAGTATTTTTCTTTTTTATATATTTATGAATTGATTTTTAAAACAATACGGAAATGGCAAAAATTTTAGGATTAGATTTAGGAACAAATAGTATTGGTTGGGCGATTGTGGAAAAAGATGGAAATGATTTTTCTCTGGTAGACAAAGGAGTAAGGATATTTTCGGAAGGTGTAAAAACTGAAAAAGGTATTGAAAGTTCTCGTGCTGCTGAAAGAACTGAATACAGAAGTGCAAGAAAAATTAAATATCGAAGAAAATTAAGAAAATATGAAACGTTAAAAGTACTATCACTAAATGGAATGTGTCCATTATCAATTGAAGAAGTTGGACTATGGAAAAAATCAGGGTTTAAAGATTATCCTCTTAATCCAGAATTTTTAAAATGGTTAAGAACGAGCGATGAAGAGAATATAAATCCCTACTATTTTAGAGATAAAGCAAGTAAACAAAAAGTTACTTTATATGAATTAGGTAGAGCTTTATATCATATTGCACAAAGAAGAGGTTTCTTAAGTAATAGATTAGATCAATCTGCTGAAGGTATTTTAGAAGAGCATTGTCCAAAAATTTTAGAATTAGTTGAAGATTTGAATTCAACAGATGAAATTTTATTTGATTTAAAAGATTACTTCACTGAAACAGGAATTCTTGATAGTAGCGAGAAAAGTGGTTTTACAAAAGATTTAGATGAAGGTGATAAAAAATTAGTTTCATTATATAAATCCATTATATCCATTATAAATAAAAATGAAGATGATTTTGAAAAATGTAAAGAAGAAATTATTGTCAGATTAAATAAAAAAGATGTATTGGGAAAAGTTAAAGGTAAAATAAAAGATATTTCTCAAGCCATGCTTGACGGAAATTTTAAAACATTAGGACAATATTTTTATAGTTTATACAATAAAGAAAAAATTAGAAATCAATATACTTCAAGAGAAGAACATTATCTGGAAGAGTTTATAATAATTTGTCAAACACAAGAGATCCTTGGAATTAATCATAATGAAAAGTTACCTGAAAAAAAATTTTCAGGGTTAGCAAAAGATATATATAAAGCTATTTTTTTTCAAAGACCTTTAAAATCTCAAAAAGGATTAATAGGAAAATGTTCTTTTGAAAAAGCTAAATCAAGATGTGCCATTTCGCATCCTAATTTCGAAGAATATAGAATGTGGACTTATCTAAATACCATTAAGATTGGAACGCAAAGTGAAAAAACATTACGATTTATAACTCAAGAAGAAAAGTTGAAATTAGTTCCAAAATTCTATAGAAAAAATGATTTTAATTTTGAAGTATTAGCCAAAGAGTTAATTGAAAAAGGCTCAAGTTTCTGTTTTTATAAATCTTCTAAAAAGAACGACTGTTTTTATTGGTTCAATTATAAACCAACAGACTCTGTTGCTGCTTGCCAAGTTTCTGCTTCCTTGAAAAACTGTATAGGTGAAGATTGGAGTAAAAAAATATTTACATACAAAACTTTAAATTCAAAGCAAGAAGAAGTATTAAAATCTGTAAATTATATTGATTTATGGCATTTGCTTTCAGTTGCAACGTCTGACCTTTATTTATATGATTTTGCAAAAGATAAGTTAGGTTTTGATGAAAAAACTGCAAAAGCGTTTAGTAAAATAAAATTGAAAAAGGATTTTGCAAGTTTAAGTTTGTCTGCAATAAATAAGATTTTGCCCTATGTTAAAGAGGGATTACTTTATTCTTATGCTGTTTTTATGGCTAACATTGAAAACATAGTTGATGATGCTATTTGGAAAGATATTGAGCAACAAAAGTATATTAAAAATGAAATAGCTGGATTAGTAGAAAATTACACTTTTGAAAAAAATCAATTAGAAATTATTAATGCATTAATTAAAGCAAGTAAATTAAAAGAAGAATACTATTCAAAAGAAGCCGAAGCTATTTATAAAAAAGACTTATCAAATCAATTATTGAGTTTTTATAAATACAATAAAATTGAAGAGAAAGATGAACAAGAAACTATTTTAGAAAATTTATTTCCAGTTTTCATTGAACAATTGAAAAAACATGAGTTCATTAAAATTAAACGATTAGACGAAAAAGTTATAGCATTTCTAAAAGGTGAAAATGAAACTGGTCAAGTATTTTGTAGCGAGGAAAAAGGAACAGAAGAAGAAAAAGATAAGAAGATAAATAATAGATTAAAAAAATTATATCATCCATCAGATATTGATTTTTTCAAAAAGAAAATCATCAAAGATGCTTTTGGAAATGAAAAAGTAGTTCTGGGAAGTCCACTGACTAATTCTATAAAAAACCCTATGGCAATGAGAGCTTTACATCAATTGCGTAAAGTGTTAAATGCTTTAATTCTTGAAGGACAAATAGATGAGAAAACTGTGATTCATATAGAAATGGCTCGTGAGTTAAACGATGCCAACAAAAGAAAAGGAATTCAAGATTATCAAAATGAGAATAAAAAATTTAGAGAAGATGCCATTAAAGAAATAAAGAAACTTTATTTTGAGGAATGTAAAAAAGAAGTAAATCCAACTGAAGATGATATTTTACGCTATCAACTTTGGATTGAACAGCAAAAGTGTGAAATATATGAGAAGGGAAATAACATAAGTATTTGCGATATCATTGGAAGTAATCCGTCTTATGATATTGAACATACTATTCCAAGAAGTATTTCACAAGATAACTCTCAAATGAATAAGACTTTGTGCAGTAAACACTTCAATAGAGAAATTAAAAAACAACAAATGCCATTTGAGTTAAATAATCATTTGGAAATCTTACCAAGAATTGCACATTGGAAAGAAGAAGCCGATAATTTATCAAGAGAAATTGAAATCATTACTCGTTCCATAAAAGCTGCTGCAACAAAAGAAATTAAAGATAAGAAAATTAGAAGAAGACATTATTTAACCTTAAAACGAGACTATTTAAAAGGAAAATACGAACGATTTATTTGGGAAGAACCAAAAGTAGGCTTTAAAAATAGCCAAATTCCAGATACAGGAATTATTACTAAATATTCACAAGCTTACCTAAAATCTTATTTTAAGAGAGTAGAAAGTGTAAAAGGAGGAATGGTTGCCGAATTTAGAAAACAATGGGGAATCCAAGAAAGTTTTATTGACGAAAACGGCTTTAAACAATATAAAGTAAAAGATAGAAGTAAACATACACATCATACTATAGATGCAATAACAATTGCTTGTATGACCAAAGACAAATATGATGTTTTGGCTCGTGCTTGGACATTAGAAGATGAACAAAACAAAAAAGAAGCAAAAGCCATTATTGAAAAAGCTAAACCTTGGAAAACATTTAAAGAAGATTTAGAAAAAATTGAGAAAGAAATTTTAGTATCTCACTACACACCAGATAACGTTAAAAAGCAATCCAAGAAAATAATTAGAATTCGTGGTAAAAAGCAATTTGTAGCTGAAATTGAAAGGGACGCAAACGGAAAAGCAATTCCTAAAAAAGATGCAACCGGAAGAATAATTTACAAATTAGATAAAGACGGAAAAAAACTTCCGAGATTTCAACAAGGTGATACTATTAGAGGTTCTTTGCATCAAGATAGTATTTATGGAGCAATTAAAAATCCATTAAATGCAGAAGAAATTAGATATGTAATTCGTAAAGATTTAGAAAGTATCAAAGCCTCTGATGTTGAAAGTATTGTGGATGAAATAGTCAAACAAAAAGTAAAAGAAGCCATTTTAAATAAAGTTTTATTAATTTCATCAAACGCACAACAAAAAAACAAATTAGAAGGTACAGTTTGGATGAAAAAGCCAGACGATGAAAACAATATTGTTGGGACTCCAATAAATAAAGTTAGGTTATATGCCAACTCAGTTAAAAACCCTTTAGAAATAAAAGAACATAGTTTATTGTCTAAATCTCGTCACGAACATAAGCAAAAAGTTTATGGACAAAATGATGAGAATTATGCTATGGCCATATATGAGTTAGATGGAAAAAAAGAATTTGAATTAATTAATAATTTTAATTTAGCAAAACTTATTAAACAAGGTCAAGGATTTTATCCTTTAAATAAAGAAAAAGAAGTTAAAGGTAAAAAGGTTTTGATTCCAATAGCAAAAAGCAATAATAATGATGTTGTATTAAAAAGAGGGCAGCAAGTTGTTTTTTATGATAAGGAAGTAGAACAGCCAAAAGATATTTCTGAAATAATAGATTTTAAAGGAAGAATTTATATTATTGAAGGTTTATCAATTCAGAGACAAGTTGTTTCAGGAAAGCTCTATGAATTTGGTGTAATTTCATTCCGATATTTTAAAGAAGCTAGAAAGTCTGATGATATTAAAAAAGATAAATTTAAACCGGATGGTGTTTTTAAATTGGGAGAAAGAAAACCAACAAGAAAAATGAATCACAATCAATTTACTGCCTTTGTTGAAGGAATTGATTTTAAATTTTTACCAACAGGAAAATTTGAAAAAATATAATTATGGATGAATCAAAACTAACAAAAGAGCAAATTGAAAAAATTCAAGCAAAAATAGATAAAGCTGAAAAAAGTGGTTTTGCAAAAAAGCAAACTAAAGAGGAAATGCTTATTGAATTTAAAAAAAAATTAGGATTAATGTAAATAGTAAAAAAATGTTCTTTGACATAAGTTTTTCAAACTCTTAAACAACCAAACCACAACGGAAAATCTCCCGATTTTGCCAACGGATTGACCGTTGTGGTTTGATTAAAGATTAGAAAACACGATATTATCACGTTTTTCAAGTTCACGAATAGCGTCGTTGTGGTTTGATTAAAGATTAGAAAACACGATATTAATTTGTTGAAACACATGGTCAAGGTCATTGTTGTGGTTTGATTAAAGATTAGAAAACACGATATTGTTAAGTTATTTTTTTTGTAGAAAGTAGTAGTTGTGGTTTGATTAAAGATTAGAAAACACGATATTATTGCATTTGCAAATGAAACAACCGATACAGTTGTGGTTTGATTAAAGATTAGAAAACACGATATTTCGATTTTATGTATTGACTCTTTATTTATAGTTGTGGTTTGATTAAAGATTAGAAAACACGATATTAGGCTTTGTAAAAAAGAAATCGTCATTCATGTTGTGGTTTGATTAAAGATTAGAAAACACGATATTTTATAAAAAGTAAAACCAGTACTCGCTTTGGTTGTGGTTTGATTAAAGATTAGAAAACACGATATTTTGTGCAAATTGTCACGCAAAACTTACGGGGTTGTGGTTTGATTAAAGATTAGAAAACACGATATTAGCTAGCGAAGAAGACAACGAGGACATGGAGTTGTGGTTTGATTAAAGATTAGAAAACACGATATTCATTTTTGCCATCATGTCGCAAAGTGCGGGGTTGTGGTTTGATTAAAGATTAGAAAACACGATATTCCCGCTTGTACTACCTACATATTTATACCTGTTGTGGTTTGATTAAAGATTAGAAAACACGATATTATTTGCTCGTGCAAGTGCTAACGATTGGGTGTTGTGGTTTGATTAAAGATTAGAAAACACGATATTGCGACCTGATGGAGATCTATCTGAATTGCAGTTGTGGTTTGATTAAAGATTAGAAAACACGATATTTGTTTTGCGTGTTTTGTTGTAAGTGAAGTAGTTGTGGTTTGATTAAAGATTAGAAAACACGATATTAACGTACCAATGAATATTTTTATCGCAATTGTTGTGGTTTGATTAAAGATTAGAAAACACGATATTAGTGCTCGAAAAACAAATCGAGTTTCAAGAGTTGTGGTTTGATTAAAGATTAGAAAACACGATATTGGAGAAATAGGACAGTTACTTAATGCTTTTGTTGTGGTTTGATTAAAGATTAGAAAACACGATATTTACAATATTACAATGATTTAGTTTCAGCAGTTGTGGTTTGATTAAAGATTAGAAAACACGATATTTTCTATTAAAGGTCAGACCGTTAAAGATACGTTGTGGTTTGATTAAAGATTAGAAAACACGATATTGTTAACCCTTTGAAAGGCAAACTCTCTATCGTTGTGGTTTGATTAAAGATTAGAAAACACGATATTTATGGCTAAAAATTATTCAAGATTTTTTATGTTGTGGTTTGATTAAAGATTAGAAAACACGATATTTAGCTTATAGTTCGTGTATAGTTTACATGTGTTGTGGTTTGATTAAAGATTAGAAAACACGATATTTAGACAAAATTTATTAAGAAATGAATCAATGTTGTGGTTTGATTAAAGATTAGAAAACACGATATTGTAGCAAAAGAAACGACTAAGCAATATGCTGTTGTGGTTTGATTAAAGATTAGAAAACACGATATTTAAAGCCGACAGCCTAATTGCCATAAACAGGTTGTGGTTTGATTAAAGATTAGAAAACACGATATTATCTAAAAACAGAAAGTAATGAGTTATACTGTTGTGGTTTGATTAAAGATTAGAAAACACGATATTTTATTCCGGAATGATCTATACCGATACGCGGTTGTGGTTTGATTAAAGATTAGAAAACACGATATTAATACATTTATAAACATCGTAAACAGACTCGTTGTGGTTTGATTAAAGATTAGAAAACACGATATTAAATCCATTTGGTGTAGATGAGTTTCCATTGTTGTGGTTTGATTAAAGATTAGAAAACACGATATTTAATTCCGTTTCTGTTATTTCAACTTTCTTGTTGTGGTTTGATTAAAGATTAGAAAACACGATATTGGATTAAATTTAGTTTACGCATCAACAAAGTTGTGGTTTGATTAAAGATTAGAAAACACGATATTTCGGACTTCCGTTTTTACGGTCAATAAGGTGTTGTGGTTTGATTAAAGATTAGAAAACACGATATTTAGTGTCGTTTATCACCTTGCAATCTCCAAGTTGTGGTTTGATTAAAGATTAGAAAACACGATATTTTAACTACTTTTACTTTTCCTACTACTTCCGTTGTGGTTTGATTAAAGATTAGAAAACACGATATTCCTTACCAAAAATTTAGAGAATTTAACAAAGTTGTGGTTTGATTAAAGATTAGAAAACACGATATTGTTCATCAATTGGTAGCAATAGCCTTTTTAGTTGTGGTTTGATTAAAGATTAGAAAACACGATATTTTTGCCGAAGGATGAAGATGGTATTTATTGGTTGTGGTTTGATTAAAGATTAGAAAACACGATATTAACCCCACTAAATTAATAGTAGGGTTTAAGTGTTGTGGTTTGATTAAAGATTAGAAAACACGATATTCCATGTGAAAATAGTAGTGTGTAATGTTCAGTTGTGGTTTGATTAAAGATTAGAAAACACGATATTTTTATAATGGCTGACAATAACCGTCAGGTGGTTGTGGTTTGATTAAAGATTAGAAAACACGATATTGAACTCAAATACATTTCTCTAAATGCCCCGTTGTGGTTTGATTAAAGATTAGAAAACACGATATTGAACGTGTACAAGTAATAATATGCATGCCGGTTGTGGTTTGATTAAAGATTAGAAAACACGATATTTGATGAAATTGAAAAGCAAGCTGATAACTGGTTGTGGTTTGATTAAAGATTAGAAAACACGATATTAGAGCTTCAAGGTTCTATTTTGGATGATGAGTTGTGGTTTGATTAAAGATTAGAAAACACGATATTAGAGAGTATTTCTTGCGTGAACAAATGAGAGTTGTGGTTTGATTAAAGATTAGAAAACACGATATTTACAGGATTAGCTGTCGCCACTGTAAATAGGTTGTGGTTTGATTAAAGATTAGAAAACACGATATTATAAGAAGTAGTAGTTAGTACAGGAGGAGGTTGTGGTTTGATTAAAGATTAGAAAACACGATATTTTTGTTCTTTTTCTGGGGCAATGAGCCAGTGTTGTGGTTTGATTAAAGATTAGAAAACACGATATTCTTTGATTTATATCAAGCCACTGCAGAAGAGTTGTGGTTTGATTAAAGATTAGAAAACACGATATTAAAAACAATTCTATAAGTCTGCGGAAATGGTTGTGGTTTGATTAAAGATTAGAAAACACGATATTTTTTCGCCAAAAAGCTTTTCGATAAACAAAGTTGTGGTTTGATTAAAGATTAGAAAACACGATATTCTGACCTAAAATAATAACTTTCATAATATTGTTGTGGTTTGATTAAAGATTAGAAAACACGATATTAGTTGGCTTGTGACCTTCTAGTAATCAAGAGAATATAGGTAAATATCGATTAAAAAAACGCTTCTTTTACAGGATGATAAGCTGTAATTGAGGTGTTTTTTTATTTTAAAACAATTCCAATTGGGTTGGCATTGGTTCTTTGGGGACTTCTGCTTTGCCCCAAAAATTTAAGATATTGCCAAATTGTTTGTCTGTTATTCGCAAAACACTAACTTTTCCCAAAGGAGGTAATAGTTTGTGAATCCGCTTTTCATGAACGTCAGCACTTTCACTGCTCGCACAATGTCGTACATATACCGAATATTGCATCATGCTAAAACCGTCTTTCAGTAAATTTTTTCTGAAACCAGAAGCATTGCGTCGGTCTTTTTTTGTCTCGGTTGGTAAATCAAAAAATACAAATAGCCACATAATTCGATATCCGTTTAGCTCCATAATTTTGGATATTTTATTTTCTTCCGATCGCCAGTATAACATTGTTGTAAAGAACTTGCTGTTTTTTGCAAAGCGACCATTAATGGACTTTTTTCCTCTTTAAAATAAACCGTCCGGGTTAGGATTTTTAAAAGTTCCGCTTTAAGTTGTGTATTGAGTTCTTGTTCAGGAAAATTTTCCATGAGTTCCATCACTTTTTCATCTACGATGGGTCGAAAAGGCTCCATAATATCATCGGCTAAAGCAAAGGCATTGTACTTACTTTTATGGTGAATACCAAGCGTATTCAATAAACCGCTTCCTGATAATGCTCTTGCAGTTGCCGCTCGTAAAATCGCATAGCCATAATTGAGAAAATTGTTTGGATAATCACCAAATCGTTCCCGCTTAAAATCAATCTCAAAAAATGATTTCCAATAATAACTCGCTGCCACAGCCTCCATATTTGAGGTGTCGCCACTTTGGACTTTACTTGCTAAATAGTCAAAATGATTTTTTGAATCCGTTATTTTTTCTAATAAAACGCCTTGATTTTTAATTTTTTCTACAATGGTTTGTTGCCACAATTGTTTTTTTAGCGGAACTGTTGCTTCAATTTGTTTCTTGAAAATCTCTTGTTGAATATGGTGACTGTTCAAATTTAGAAACATGCCATTGGGTAAGTGATTGGAATTGCATAGGATGAAAGCAGAATTGTTTTCAATCAATAAATTCATTGCTGGTAAACTGATATAAATTTCGGGATGATCCAAAACAATAAAACCAATATCTTCAATGGGAATGCTTGATTCTTTAACTTCTGTTTTAATAATTAGTTGTAAATTTTTGCATGTTAGCGATGCTTTGTTTTCTAGTAAAATGGATTTTTTTAACATCTGAATTTATTTATAATTAATTCAAGTTTATGAAAATCAATTACATAGGCAAATATTAATTAAAAAACCCGATATAAAACTAGTATATCGGGTTCAATTACATTTGTTATTCTCATTACAACAAAGAATGACGTGTCATCGCTTCTGGTTTTTCAATTCCCATTAAGTCTAAAATGGTAGGAGCAACATCTCCTAAAACGCCATTTTGAATGTGTTTCAAATCTTTATCTACTAAAATTATCGGAACCGGATTAGTAGTGTGTGCTGTATTCGGAGAACCATCGGGATTTATCATTGTTTCGCAATTTCCGTGGTCGGCAATAACAATTGTGGTATAATGGTGTTCTAAGGCAGTTTCAATAACTTCCCTCACACAAGTGTCAACAGCCTCGCACGCTTTTATGGCGGCTTCCATCACACCAGTATGTCCAACCATGTCGCCATTGGCAAAATTCAAACAGACAAAATCAACTTCTTCTTTCTTTAATTCGGCAACTAAAGCATCTTTTAGTTCAAACGCACTCATTTCAGGTTGTAAATCGTAGGTGGCAACTTTGGGTGAATTTCTTAAAATTCGGGTTTCACCTTCAAACGGTTCTTCACGTCCGCCAGAGAAAAAGAAAGTGACGTGCGGATATTTTTCTGTTTCGGCGATTCGTATTTGCTTTTTATGATTTTTTTCTAAAACTTCACCCAAGGTTTCAGTGATATTATCTTTATTATAAATCACTTTGATGTTTTGATAGGTTTCATCATAATTTGTCAACGTCACAAAATATAAATTTAACCGATGCATATTGAATTCATGGCAATCAAATTGTGTCAAAACTTCGGTTAATTGCCTTCCTCTATCTGTTCTAAAATTAAAAAACAAAACAACATCACCCTCTTTAATTGTAGCAAGCGGTTTATTGTTTTCGTCAGTCATCAGAATCGGCTCAATGAATTCATCGGTAATGTCTTTGGCATATGAATCTTGGATGCTATCTACGGCGTTATGCGAATATGTTCCGACGCCGTTAACCAATAAATCATATGCTTTTTTAACCCGTTCCCATCGTCTGTCACGGTCCATTGCATAATAACGACCAATGATTGACGCTAATTTTACGGTTGTGTTTTTGCAATAATTTTCAATTTCAGAAATAAACCGAACCCCAGATTTTGGGTCAACATCACGGCCATCGGTAAACGCATGAATAAAAACGTTATCTAAACCATATTCTTGAGTGGCATCAACCAATCCTTTTAAGTGATCGATATGCGAATGCACGCCACCATCTGAAACCAATCCTAAAAAATGAATATCTTTTTTATTCTCTTTCGCATAAACAAAAGCTTCTTGTAGTACTTTTTCCTGGTTTAAGGTTTTATGAGCTACAGCTAAATTAATTCGGGTTAATTCTTGGTAAATAATTCGACCTGCACCTAAATTCATGTGACCCACTTCTGAATTTCCCATTTGTCCTTCGGGTAAACCGACATTTAAGCCATCGGTTCGCAGTTCGGCATTGGGATAGTTGTGGTAAAGAGCATCTATAAAAGGTGTTTTGGCATGGTCGATAGCAGAAACTTTTGGATCGGGTGAATGGCCCCAACCGTCTAGAATCATGAGGATAACTTTTTTGTTCATTGGTATGAATTTTAAACAAAGATAAAGATTGTCGTAGTTTTTTGCTACGATAACTTATCCTTTTTTGAACCAATTCTTGGCTTTATTATAATCGATGAAATAACGAAGACTGATAGAAATAATGTGGTTTAAATCATCATCTAAAAAGGTATCGAGGTTTGAGCCAAAGTTTTTATCGATATTATTGGAAAAAAGTTGAGCATTATTTCGATATAAAGCCGTTATTTGACTGCCAGGTGCAAACCACCACGAGTAGGAAACATCAAAATTCCAAATTGTAAAATTAGAATCTTTATCTGCAGTATAATTAGGGTTAATGATAAAAGTACCATCGTCTTGTAAGGTGTGAAACTTTTTATTTTCAGCATAAGACCAATAATAACGCGAGGTTAAATTTAAAGTCATTTTATTGTTTAAAGCATATTTGCCCGAAAAACCATTGGTGAAAGTAAATCGATCTCTTTCGGCCAAAATAATGTTTTCTCCTACTTGATCAACCCAGCCAATATCACTATTTTGTTTTGAAACATTCACATTATAAATTAAAGTGAATTTATCATTAAATCGGTATCTCGGACTCACAAATAAGTCGTAATTGCGTCTGTTTTCTTGGTCAAAATATCGAAATGAAGGCTCAATATCAATCGCAAATCTTCGGTTGTAATTAGATGAAAAAAAGATGAATGCATTCCCTGTTGCAGGAACAGCCAGGTAACGACCAGGAACACGAGGCTCATAAAAATTATACGTCACCACCGGACTAATTAAAAAACCATAGCCAAAATAGTCATTTTTCACCGTGCTGGAATTTACATTCGCATTAATCCAATTGTCTTGAAGCTTGCCCGTTGTATTCTCGATTTCTACATAATAATTAGTGTTTATTCGAAACGAATTATACCATTTTGTTGGATTTATAATGCGATAATTAAAATTAGCATATAAATTATGATAGTTTGTTACAAAATTTATTCCTAAATCATTCGGATCAAAATCTTTTGAAACATATTTTGTGGCCAATGAATAACGGTATTTCCCAAAAGTTTTTCCCAAATTGAGATAAGCCGTATAACCATTTGGTTTTTCATCATCATAAATACTGCTCATTTCTAAATCGCCAGAAACATTAAATTTATTTCCTTTAGTGTTGATGTCGTAAACTAAACCTGTTACGTTGGCATCACGAAAATCGCCAAAGCGACTCACATTGGTGTTGATAAACGAAACCGATGAATTTTGATTAAATCGTTGGTCAAAAACCAATACATTATAATTGGTAAAAGGCTCCACAAGTTCTTTTCTTACTTCATTCGTTTCTGTGTTTTTGATGGTTGCATAGGTTTTTTGAGTCGCGGCATTTAAAAATCCTATTCCCAATCCGTCAGCGGTTCTTCCTGAAATTTTTACGGCATTAATCAAATCAACCGTATTCGGATATTCAGTGACTGTTTCATTTTCTCCCGTATTCGGATAAGATGCGGGAGGGCCACCAATTCGTCTGGAATAGACCAAATCTCCCTTAGAAAATAAATCAGTTCCCTCCGTAAAAAAAGGACGATTTTCATTGAACTGTTGTTCAAATGGTCCCAGATTGAGTTCTACATTGTCAAAAGCGGTTTGACCAAAATCAGGAATTAAAATAGCGTCTAAGGTAAAAGAATCATTTAATCCGTATTTAATATCCATTCCGACTTTCCCGGTACTTGTTGTTTCATTATTTACAGATTCCACATACCCTGAAGTGTACGGAATAAAAAATAAGCGAGTTGGCGTGTTGATATTTGTAATTCCTTCTAAAATTCCTGCTTGATTGATTGTCGCTCCTTTTGCTCGGTCAATTGGATTCCAAGTGTACGAATACCTATTTCGTTTAATTTCTCTAAAAAAATTCAATCCCCATGTTTGGATTTGATTTTTAGAAAAACGCAACGCAGCATACGGAATTTCCATTTCTACAATCCAACCCGTATCCGTAATTCGAACTTCGCTATTCCAAATGGCATCCCAAGAGTAATCTTCTCCATTTTCGGTAGCTAAACAGTCCAACTGAACGCCCGAAGCAGTGACTAAAAAGCGAAAATCTTGTTGGCCATCATTAAATCCATTTAAAAAAACACCAAAAATATCGGATGTTCCAAAATTATCACGTTGTGTAATTTCTTTATCAATCTTATGGGGTTGATTGTCATAAAGCACGGCTCCAATATAAACCGCATTGTCTGTGTAGATAATTTTGATTTCGGTTTTTTGATTTTCTTGTTCTAATGCACCATTGTCAGGTTCAAAACAAATAAATTCATTTGCCACAGGAACGTTGTCCCAAGCCGTTTCATTGAGTTTTCCATCAATTAGAATATTTTCTGCAGTTCTTTTAGCATTTGCTGTTTTCTTCTGACTAAAGGCTGTTTGTGCCCCGCAAAATAAAAAAAACAAAATAAAAAAAAGTTTAATTTTTACCATATCTATATAATGTTCAAAAGTAAAAAAAGGCAATTAAAAGGCTTCGACTTTATCATTTTCTTATGATTTTCTATTATAAAGACGTTAAATTTGAGATTTGTTACACTTTTAAAATACTTTTTATTTCATTTTTTCGTTAGCTATTCAATTTCCAAAAAATGATTTAATTTCTTAAAAAATAACGATTTATATCAAATTATATTTGGTATTAAAATTTTTAATTTTTATGTTTGCAACCCCAAGTCTAATTTTAAACCAAAGAATACCAATGAATTATAAGTTATTATCGGTTTTGTTGTTCGGATTATTTTCTTTTACTTCATCAACCAAAAATACCACTAAAGCTCCTATTTTTGCGGAAAACACAACGGCAACTTTCGAATCGAAAGCAAATTCGTTATACCAATCTTTACAATCCAATAGTTTTAAACTCCCGCAGCTTGAAAGTTTTTCAAATGCGTTGGAAGGATTTTATAAACTGCAACAAAAAGGATTAATTCACAATAATATTTTAACCTTAATCGATTTTAGTTTGTCTTCAAACGTCAAGCGATTATGGGTTATCGATATGGATTCCAATTCTATTTTATACCATTCTTTAGTGGCTCACGGCAGAAATTCTGGAGATGAATTTGCAAACAAGTTTTCTAATAAATCTGAATCATTTCAAAGCAGCTTAGGCTTTTATCTCACTGGCGAAGTTTATCAAGGTAAACATGGCCAATCTTTACGTTTAGACGGAGTAGAACGCGGAATAAACGATAATGCTAGAGATAGAGCGGTTGTGATTCATGGAGCAGATTATGTGTCTACTTCATTTATTAAACAAAATAAACGTTTAGGGAGAAGTTTAGGATGCCCTGCTTTGCCACAAGAATTAACGGCAGAAATCATCCAGATTATCAAAGACCAATCGTGTTTATTTATTTATCATCCTTCAGGAAATTATAAAGTTGCTTCTAAATTAATTTCGTAGTTTTTGATAAAGAGCGGCATCTAAATTATAAATATCGTCTCTAAATTGAAGCGTATTTCCTTCGCTCCAGGCTGTCCAATATAAAAGATGAAGATAAATGTCTTGCTTAAAATTGACATTTTTAGTTTTAGCATTCACCAAAACCGAATCTATTTTTTGTTTATTCCATTGAATAGAATCGTGTAATAAGGTTTCTGTCAACTCAAACGGATCTTGAACTCGAACACAACCCGAACTTAACGAACGAATTTCGCGGCCAAAATAACCTCTAGAATTGGTGTCGTGTAAATAAACCGAAAACCGATTTGGAAACATAATTTTAACTAACCCCAAAGAATTATTCACTCCAGGCGATTGAACGTAGCGATACGACCTAGCTTTAGAAGGATTCCAATCCTCTGCACTCACAATTGTGCTTCCTTCATAAATAGTGATTTTTTTATTGGCAAAATAACTCCGATTCCTTGTCGCAGCCGGAATCACATCTTCTTTTAAAATAGTTGGCGGCAACGTCCACGTTGGATTAAATACCACATAACTCAATTTTGAAGACAAAATTGGCGTGCTTCTGCTTGCTTTTCCCACAATAATGCGGTGCGTTTTAATCGTGTCACGGTTTTTTATGACAACCAATGTGTAATCTGGAATATTAATCAAAAGGTACTCTTTTTCAAATTCTCGCGGATACCATCGCCAGCGTTCCATATTAGCGATGATTTGCTCTTTCCGTTTCTTTTTGGAAAAATTTAAAGCAGAAATTGTTCCTTTTCCAATCACACCATCGGGAGATAAACCATGCCGCAATTGAAATTTTTTAATTCCTTTTAACGTGTTTTCATCATAAAAGGAAGTCAGCGAATCGCTTTTTTTCATATCGCCCCAATAAACCAACCTGTTTTTTATTTCTGGCAAGAGCGAATTCGTGTCTTGTAAGACGATTTTATCTTTAATTTCCAACTTGGGAAAGGGTCGATCTGAAAAGTTCTCTAACAATTTTAAACTTTTTTTTAATTTCTGATAAACCAAATGATTCGGTTTGACTTGGTATAAGGCATAATCAAACGAATCTTTTTTTAGAAAGCGGTGTAGCAATTTTTCAAAATTAATCTTATTCGCTTTTAAGTCCCAATCTTTGTATAGCGTTTTGGGGTCTAACGTTCCTTTCGCAACCTTGAGATTGTACCTATTCAAGTTTTCAGTTAATAAAATATCGTACGCGATTAATTCATTATCTGAAAGTGTGCTGATGGATTTTTCAAATTCATTAATTTTTTTTATGTCAAAATCGTTGAGATTTAATCCCTCCTCTTCGACATTTTGCAGTTCTCGAAGTAAAGATTCACGGCAGTTGTAATCTAGCCAAGCGGTTTGGTAGTTATTGACTCGGTAAAAAGACTGCACCAATGAATCTTTGATTTGACTAACCAAAAGACTGTCAATAGAAATAATTTTCCCTTCGTTAGTAACTGTTACAACAGGAGGAGCTTTTATAACACTATTTTTTTTCTTCTCCTTTTGACAAGAAAACATGGAAAAAAGCAATAAAAAAACAAAAGTATATTTCATAAAATAGGCGTATGCTTAATCATTTTTTTTAGTTCTAACAAAAGCGATGCCAATTATCTCTTTTTAGACAATAGTTTGTGTAAGGTAACTTAATTTTTATTAAAACGCAACTGCTTTATTTTAGATAAAATGAATCAGCTGAGTTGGTTTTTTTTAGTTTCATTCAGAATTACCAGTCAATAAAGGAGTGATAAACGTACTGTTTTTAGATGTTATACTATTAAAATTAGACAAAATCACATGAATTAAAAAGGATAACAATTTAAAAATAAAACGGTTATCCATTAGAAATAACACAGATTAATTTTTTTTAAAAAAAACTTGCATCAAAGTAAACTATTTTTCTATATTTGCACTCACAAATGCGGAAGTAGCTCAGTTGGTAGAGCTCCAGCCTTCCAAGCTGGTTGTCGCGAGTTCGAGCCTCGTCTTCCGCTCTGCAAATAACCCCAAACGAAATTTTGGGGTTTTTTTTATGAAAAAAATCAAGAAAATAATTCGATTTTTTTGAAAATATTCTTGACAATTCTTGTCTAAATTTAACTACGCATTTTTTGTAACTATCTATATGTCATATTATTAAATGTTAAAAAAGAGTTAACATATATTTTCGTTTTTTTTATTTTATTAATTTTATGTTGGATATCCAGAGTAATAATTATTTTCATTAATTTCAAATTTAAGAAAATATGAAAACATTTTTTTATAACCTAAGTTCTGGTTTAGTTATTTTTTTGATGGTTTTAACCCTCTCTTCTTGTGAGAAAGATACAGAACAAGATGCGAGCTTGAAATTAAGTCCAGAAAAACAAGTGCTGAAAAAAGTTACTTTGTTAGGCAATGAAATTAATTTACCTATTGGTACAGCTTGGTATTACACTAACAGAGAAAAAAATGAAGTTGCTTTTGAATTGCCAAAAGGCTATCAATTTCTTTTGCATAACACGTTAACTGGTGAATTTAAGGTAGCTAATGATGGAGGAGGTTATTCATGTACTTGTTCAAGCGGTGGAAGTTGTACTACTTTTTATAATGCAGATTTAGGATATGGTTGCTTACAGAGCACTTGTGGTGGTTCTTGCACAGGTAAGAATGGTAAAGTTAAAAGTAATGAAGTCATTGAAGGTGTTTTATATACCACAAATGATATGGTCGATTCCGATACTGTTAAAAGAGCAAGTTTGTCAGAAATTGGAAAAAAAGGCATTTTTAAAGTAGCTGCATTCAGAAATGAAATCAAAAGAACTTATGATTTAGTCTACAAACATGTTGATAAGCCTGATTTTTCTAATCCCAATTTTGAGAAAAATTTAAATAACGACAAATTTGTATTTGCCAAAACCTATTTATTTGGTTTTGAAATAGGTCTAATTATACCAAATGACCCAAATTTAGGTAAATTAATGACTAATTTACAACGAGTTGAAGCTCCAAAAAAATGTGATTGCGGTGGTTCAGGTAGCGGCTGTGATTTGAAAAAAGAGGGATTGTTTGGTTATGTAGCTTATTATTGCACTGGTTGTACAGCTTGTACAATGAATTAAAATTTACTTTTACACGTGTTTTAGCTTTAGGAACAGATTAAGTATTGACAGAAAAATTAAAAATGTAAATCAGAGTTTGGTTTCAACTCAATTGGATCCTGATTTTTTCTAAATAATCTCGCCGTCAATTCTCCTTTCAAAACAATCGAATCTCCTTTTACATCTAGCCAACTGCCTTCTCGCAATCCTAAAACAGGCTCGCTATTCAATTGATGAAATTCGTTGATCCGGGTTTCCCGTGTTTCACCCATGTGTTTCGAACCCAAATCGGGATCTAAATAGTGCGGATTCAAATTAAAAGGAACTACATTCAACGTGTCAAAACTAGGTGGATAAACAATAGGCATGTCATTTGTTGTTTTCATCGAAATGCCGCAAATGTTGCTTCCTGCACTTGTGCCTAAATAGGGTGTGCCCGATTCAATCAACTTTTTTAAAACGTCCAAAACCTTGTTTTCATATAATTTAGAGACCAATAAAAACGTGTTGCCGCCGCCTGTAAAAATTCCTTCCGCTTTTTTCAAGGCTTCTGCTGGATTATCAAATTCATGTAAACCACGGACTTGAATTCCCAAATCTTTAAAAACAAGTTGCACTTTTTCTGTATAAGCGTCTTCTGAAATCCCACCTGGTCGGGCATACGGAATAAATAATAGGCTTTTGCATTTAGAAAAATGATTTTTCAATTCTGGTAGTAAATAGTCTAAATAACTGCCGCCATGTACAGTTGAAGTGCTTGCAATGAGTATGTTTTTCATTTTAAAATCGTTTACTACAAATATAACAGATTAATTTTTTGGTTCGTTTTTTGGTTTAACAAAATATTACCATCTTTTTGGGATGGTTTTAGCAACAATCCAAATAGATTTACAACTCCGATTTGATAATCGTTTGACATGAAAGGAAAAAACTTTCTTATACTTTTACTTTTACTTTCCTTTCTTTCTAACGCTCAAGAAAAGGAACGAATTTTAATTCAAGGAAAAATCAAAGCAGACTCGGCTCCTGTGGAAGGAGTACATGTGTTGAACTTGGTTACAGAGCAAGCTACCATTTCAAATGCTTCAGGCGATTTTAAACTAGAAGTCAAAGCCGATGATTTACTAGTGTTTTCAGCTGTACATTTAAACTATTGGCGTAAAAGTATCCGTGAAAGCGACATTAAAAACGGCAATTTTGAAGTGTTGCTTACGCCAAAAGAAGAAAAGCTAGATGAAGTTGTGGTGACCGAATATACCAAAATCAATGCTCAAGATCTTCGTATTATAGACTATACTCCAAAATCCTATACACCGGCTGAACGACGTTTGCGAACTGCCGAGAAGTTCAGATGGTATAGCCCACTTTTAATTCCGCTTGGTGGAATGAGTGTCGATGGGCTAATCAATGAAATTAATGGTAAAACCAATCGATTAAAAAAGGAAGTCAAAATAGAAATTAAAGAAAAACGTTACGAAAAATTATCGTATCTTTATAAGGAGGAATATTTCAGCCAATCATTAAAAATTCCTGTAGAATATGTTGGTGCTTTTAAGTATTATGTTATTCATGATGAAGAGGTTGTAGGTTATATGGAAACAAATCAAAAAACAGCAATGGAATTCCGACTGGCTAGTTTGGCTACGGTTTTTTTAAATTTTCTAGCAGCCGATGAATAAGTTAATGCTATTATTTCTGATTTGCTCCTCTTTTAACATGGCCGCACAAAACTCAATTAAAATTCGAGGTTTGGTCAAAGTGGAAAATGCTTCGGCAGAAGGAATTCATGTATTGAATTTAGTTTCTGAAAAAGCCACTGTGACCGATGCAAAAGGAGGTTTTTTTTTAGAAGTAAAAGAAGATGATTTGGTTGTCTTTTCGGCAGTTCATTTAAATTATTGGCGAAAAAGTATTACGGCAAAAGAAATACAATCGGGTTATGTAGAAGTTGAAATGACCGCAAAAGAAAACCAATTAGACGAAGTGGTGGTTTCTGAAAATGTAACCATGACTGCACAGAGTTTAGGGATTATTACCTATAAACCGAAAGTGTATACGCCAGCTGAACGTCGAATTAGAACAGCAACATCAGGTGTTTTAGATCCGCTTATCAATTGGATTTCTGGTCGAACAAAAGATTTGAAGAAACAACTGGAAATTGAAAAAAGAGAGCGATACATCATGCGATTAGAAAGTTATTTTGATGATGCTTTTTTTATGGATTCGTTAAAAATACCTGAAGTATATGTTGGTGGCTTCAAATATTATGTTGTAGAAGATGGCGATCTTGCTCAAGCATTAACAGCAAAAAATAAAGATAGAACCCACTTTTTATTAGGTGAATTAGCCCAAGAATTTTTAATATATATCGAAGATTATGAAAAATAAATTACTTTTATTTCTGTGTTTACTCGCCATGCAACTGAGTTACGCTCAATTAGTGCCCAGAGAAGTGATTAAAGGAAAAATCTTGGCCGATCGGATGCCGATTGAAAACGTAACGATATTCAATATTTCATCCAATAAAGGAGCTGTTTCAGACCATCTAGGTGAATTTGCGATGTATGCTCGGCCTACGGATACGCTTTATTTTTCCAATGTTGTTTTTAAGTCAAGACTATTGGTTTTAAATGAAAATGACTTTAAAGTAATCACGCTCATCATCCGATTAGAAGAGTTTGTAAATGAACTTGAAGAAGTAGTGGTCACTCCACGAACTTTAACCGGTGATTTAATGAAAGATGTGCGAAACATGAAAATAATTGATATGCGTTCTAACGAAAATGTGGGGCAAATTATTGATTTACAATACGAGGCCGATTTGCAAACTACTCCAACAAACCCTGGCGTTTATGATGGAACTATTCAGTACGGAATGGATTTTGTTAAAATTGGAAAAATGATTGGAAAGATTTTTGAAAAAGATAAACCAGAGAAAATGGTATTCACGTCGTCTAAAAATTTTCAAGAAGCAGTAAAAGATAAGTTTACCTATCATTTTTTTACCGAAACCTTGGGTTTGAAGCAAGAAGAGATTGGCTTGTTTTTGGCTTATTGTGAATCTGATGCTAACGTGAATCAATTGTTAGCCGTAAATCGCGAAATTGATTTAATTGACTTTTTAATTAATAAAAGTGTAGACTATAAAAAAATTCCGAAAGATTAAATGAGCATCCGCAAAAAATTAATAATTCCGATACTTGTATTGCTGACCATTGGATTGGCCTCGTTTTCTGTTCATAAATTTTATGTTTCGGTCACGCAAATTGATTTTATACCCGAAAAAAAGCGAATTGAAGTAACTGCTCGTTTTTTTATTGATGATTTAAATAATGCGTTGGAAAATAAATACAAAGCTAAGTTTTATCTAGGTTCAGAACGAGAAACAGAAATTCAAAAAGAGCAATTGAAGCAATACCTTTCAACTCATTTTTCTATTCGAGTGAATGGCAAACCAAAAACGATGCAGTTTGTTCAAAAAGAAATGGAAGACGATGTATTAATTTGTTACTTAAAAATAATTGACATCTCAAAAATCAACACCCTAGAAGTGAAAAATACACTTTTATTTGAAGTTCTTCCCGAGCAACAACATATTACGCACACCAAGGTGCTCAATATCAAAAAAAGTATTTTATTAACAGATGACAACTCCAGTGAGTTGTTAAAGTACTGATAAAAAAATAAAAGCAACTTTAAATTGTTTATTTTAGTCCGTTAAAATTAAAATAAATGAAGAAGTTGTTGTTTTTAGGATTGATTCCCAGCTTGTTTTTTGCTCAAGAAAAAACAGAAATCAAGAGAGAATCGGGGAATTATGATTCCAACAAATTTAGCCAAATGTATGATTTGTTGGCAACTCCCAACATGTTTAGAACAGCTTCTGGAGCACCAGGACCAGCTTATTATCAGCAACAAGCCGATTATAAAATGGACATCGTTTTAGACGATAAAAACAAACGCATTGATGGCGTCGAAACCATCACGTATCACAATAATTCTCCAGAAACACTCGATTATCTTTGGATTCAATTAGACCAAAATATGCGTTCCCGAGAATCAAAAACATCTTTGATTGAAAGTCAACGCATGGATGGCTCCTTGCCTGTTGATGATTTTGTAAAAAAACATATGCAAGATTCTTTTGACGGCGGTTTTAATTTGATTTATGTAAAGGATGCCAAAGGAAATCCACTTTCTTACATCATCAATCAAACGATGATGCGAATAAATTTACCTACACCTTTAAAATCGAAAGAAAAAGTATCTTTTTCTATTAAATGGTGGTATAATCTAAATAATTATCGTGTCGATGGCGGTCGTTCTGGTTATGAAGAATTCGAAAAAGACGGCAATCGTTTGTATGTTATTGCTCAGTTTTTTCCAAGAATGGCAGTCTATAATGATGTAGAAGGTTGGCAAAACATGCAATTCTGGGGTCGAGGTGAATTTGCTTTAGCTTTCGGAAATTATGATGTAAATATAACAGTTCCAGCCGACCATGTGTTGGAAGCAACCGGGGTTTTGTTAAATCGAAAAGAAGTTTTTTCAGCAGAACAAGTAAAACGATATGAATTAGCTGAAAAAACATACGATAAGCCTGTTTTAATTGTTACCCCGAATGAAGCAAAAATAGCAGAGAAAGGTTTTTCGGATAAATCAAAAACATGGAAATTTAGAGCAGAAAATGTGCGTGATTTTGCCTTTTCTTCTTCTCGAAAATTTATTTTAGACGCTATGGCCGTTAAATTAGACACTAAAAGTGTGATGGCCATTTCGCTTTATCCCAACGAGGCTAATCCGTTGTGGGAAACCTATTCTACGCGAGCAGTAGCACAAACGTTAATAACTTATTCCAGACATACCTTTGATTATCCGTATCATAAAGCGATTTCTGTTTCTGCCGAAGATCAAGGAATGGAATACCCAATGATTTGTTGGAATTACGGTCGTCCGGATGAAAACGGTTATGTGTCAGACCGAATAAAATATGGAATGATTGGTGTAATTATTCATGAAGTAGGACATAATTATTTTCCGATGATTGTCAATTCTGATGAACGACAATGGACTTGGATGGACGAAGGCTTAAATACCTTTTTAGAATATTTAACCGAAAAAGAATTTATGGCTGATTTTCCATCGAGTAGAGGGCCAGCTCATAAAATTGTACCTTATATGAGTGGCAACCAAAAGTTTTTAGAACCAATCATGTCTAATTCAGAAGGGATTCATCAATTTGGAGCTAATGCCTATGCAAAACCTGCTGCAGGATTAAATATTTTACGGGAAACCATCATGGGGCATGAATTGTTTGACCATGCTTTTAAAACCTTTGCCAACCGATGGAAGTTTAAACACCCCACGCCAGAAGACTTTTTTAGAACGATGGAAGATGCTTCTGCCGTTGATTTAGATTGGTTTTGGAGAGGATGGTTTTTTTCAACCGATTATGTTGATATTGGCATTCAAGACGTCAAGCAATACTATGTTTCAGAAGAACCAACAACCGAATTAAAAGAACAAAGAACCAGACGAGGTCGTTTCGGAACAGCAAAAGGACCGTATGTGTATTTAATCGAAGGGAATAATTCTGAATTAGATACTAAACGCAAAAAAGAATTAAATACCGCAGAAATTGCTCCATTAAATGATTTTTTATCAACTAAATTTTCAGCAGTAGAACGAACTAAACTCAAATCGCCCAAATATTTTTATGAAGTAATTTTTGATAAACCAGGCGGTATGATTATGCCAATTATTGTCGAATTACAATTTGAAGACGGTGCCTCAGAATTGATAAAATTCCCAGAGCAAATTTGGAGAAAAAATAACCAGACTGCAACTCGCATTTTTGCTACAGAAAAAGCAATTAAAAAAATTCAACTCGACCCAAAACTAGAAACAGCCGATATTGATATAACGAATAATGTGTGGCCAAAAGAAGAAATCAAGTCTAAATTTGATGACGTTGAAAAATCAAAGTAAAAAACGTTTCAAAAAAAGGAAGCTATAATTTCTTTGTATATTTGCCGCTAAATAATAAATTAATATGTTTGGAATTGGTGGAGGTGAGTTTTTGCTCATCATTATAGTGATCTTGATGCTTTTTGGCTCAGATAAAATTCCTGAAATAGCGAGAACGTTAGGGAAGATTATCAAGCAGCTAAAACATGCTACAGATGACATCAAAAACGAAATTCAAAAAAGTGCTGGTGAAAACGGGTTAAATACGCAAGATTTAACGGCTGGAATTACAGAAGAAATTCAAAAAATAAAACAAGACGTCGCCGATATTGTAAAGCCGAAAGAAATTGAAACAGCACTGACTAAAGAAATAGAAAAAACCAAAGCGGATTTAGACCAATTAACAGGCCCAATCAAAAGACAAAATTAAGTTGGAAAAAATTATTGCCTTCGACAAAAACCTACTGATTTACCTTAACAATCTTGGCTCACCTGCTTGGGACAATTTTTGGTTGTTGATTACAAAACAATTGCATTGGAGTCTTTTTTTTATAATAGTTTTCTATTTCTTAATGAGAAAAATAGGCTGGAAACAATTTGGGTTTGTAGTTTTATTCCTCGCTTTATTAATTCTAGTAACGGATCAATTAACTAATTTTTCAAAATTCACTTTCCAAAGGCTACGTCCTTGTAGTGATCCAACGGTTCAGAATGCTATTCGGATTGTGCAAGAACGAAGTTCATTTAGTTTCTTTTCCGGACATGCGTCTAATTCGATGGCATCCACTACCTTTTTCTTTTTGATTTTTAGAAAACATTACCGCTATGCCTTTCTATTATTTGCGTTTCCATTAATCTTTGCCTACAGTAGAATTTATCTAGGATTGCATTTTCCAATTGATATTTTAGTCGGATTTATGGTTGGAGTTTTTAACGGCACCTTGTTTTATAAATTGTATGGCTATTTTCAAAAACGCTATTTCCCAATTTCATAAAACACGACTAACAGTCAGTCCATCACGAATAGGCAATAAAACGGTTTCTATACGAATATCTTCTTTCAATCTTTTGTTGTATTCCAACAGAATTTTTGTGCTCAAATCGCCCTCTTTTAGCGGCTCAACAACTTTTCCAGACCACAAAACATTGTCGGATAGAATAATGCCGCCTTGGTTCATTTTGGGTAAAATCAATTCGTAATAGTTGAGGTAATTTTCTTTATCCGCATCAATAAAAACTAAATCAAACGTTGTTTCTAATGTTGGAATAATGGAAATCGCTTTGCCTAAATGTTGGTGAATTTGATTTCCCCAGGACGATTGGTCAAAATATTTTCGTTGAAAATCAATTAATTCTTCTTTGATATCGATGGTATGAACAATCCCGTTTTCTTGCAGCCCTTCGCATAAGCACAACGTTGCATACCCGGTATAAGTTCCAATTTCTAAAATGGAAGTTGGCCGAATCAACTTAGACAACATACTCAAAACACGACCTTGAAAATGCCCACTTAACATTCTCGGAAGCAATATTTTTTGATAAGTTTCTTTGTTTAATTGGGCTAATAATTCGGGCTCGTCTTGCGAATGGAAAGCAATATAATCTTCTAAATCTTCAGAAAGAAAATGCATATAATCTGATTTTGAGCAAAATTACAAATTACAACTTAATCAATTCCATAAATACTTCCTATTTTTGCAAAATGAACACCACCAAAAAAGACATTCGGGCGTTAACGAAAGACCAACTTCGTGATTTTTTTGTTGCCAATGGCGATAAAGCCTTTCGTGGCAATCAGATTTATGAATGGTTATGGAGTAAAAAAGTCTATAATTTTGACGATATGACTAATATTTCGAAAGAAACGCGTCAAATGCTCGAAGATAATTTTGTGATTAACCACATCAAAGTCGATCAAATGCAACGCAGTGAAGACGGCACCGTTAAAAATGCTGTGCGTTTATATGATGGTTTGGTGGTAGAAAGTGTGTTAATTCCAACTGCTACAAGAACAACCGCTTGCGTTTCAAGCCAAGTAGGTTGTAGTTTAGATTGTAGTTTTTGTGCAACCGCTCGTTTAAAACGGATGCGAAATCTAAATCCAGATGAAATTTACGATCAAGTGGTGGCAATAGATAATGAAAGCCGTTTGTATTTTGATCGACCGCTTTCAAATATTGTTTTTATGGGAATGGGAGAACCGTTAATGAATTATAACAACGTACTCAAAGCGATTGAAATGATTACTTCGCCAGAAGGATTAGGAATGTCACCTAAACGCATTACGTTATCGACTTCTGGAATTCCCAAAATGATTAAAAAAATGGCTGATGAAGAGGTGAAATTCAAATTAGCAGTTTCCCTTCATTCCGCAATCGACGAGATTCGTTCGGAAATTATGCCTTTTTCTAAAAGTTTTCCGTTAATCGATTTGCGAGATAGTTTGATTTATTGGTATCAGAAAACCAAAAGCAAAATTACCTACGAATATGTGGTTTGGAAAGGAATTAATGATGATGCAAAATCGATTGAAGCCTTGGTGAAATTCTGCAAATATGTTCCTTGTAAAGTCAATTTGATAGAATATAATCCAATTGATGACGGCATTTTTCAGCAAGCAGAGGATAAAGCCTTAGCGGAATATGTCTCGGCTTTAGCCAAAATAGGTGTGATTGCCAAAGTGCGACACAGTAGAGGAAAAGATATTGATGCTGCTTGTGGCCAATTAGCGAATAAAAATGAAGCACTTTGAGGCCTTCTCGTCTTGTAGTATTCTAAGATTCTACTTATCTTTGAAACTCTATGAAAATTACCGAACAGATTAAACAACCCATTCTGAAAGAAATGGAGCTTTTTGAAAAAAAGTTCTATGAATCGATGACTTCTAAAGTGGCGTTGCTCAATCGGATTACCTATTATATTGTGAACCGAAAAGGTAAACAAATGCGGCCGATGTTTGTTTTTCTAACGGCCAAAATGGTTTCAAATGGTTTGGTGAATGAACGTACTTTTCGTGGAGCTTCGGTCATTGAATTGATTCATACCGCCACTTTAGTCCATGACGATGTGGTGGATGACAGTAACCGTCGCCGCGGGTTTTTCTCCATCAATGCGTTATGGAAAAATAAAATTGCAGTCTTAGTAGGTGATTATTTATTGTCTAAAGGATTGTTGCTTTCCATTGACAACAATGATTTTGATTTACTTAAAATTATTTCGGTTGCCGTACGAGAAATGAGTGAAGGCGAATTATTACAAATTGAAAAAGCCAGACGCTTAGATATTACGGAGGATATTTATTATGAAATTATTCGGCAGAAAACAGCAACACTTATCGCTGCTTGTTGTTCGTTAGGAGCGTGTTCAGTAATGCCTGAAAACACAGTAATTGTTGAAAAAACAAGAAAATTCGGTGAATTGATTGGGATGGCTTTTCAAATTAAAGATGATTTGTTTGATTATACCGAAGAAGCCATCGGTAAACCAACAGGAATCGATATCAAAGAACAAAAAATGACGCTTCCTTTGATTTATACGTTGAACACTTGTTCAAAAACAGAAAAAAAATGGCTCATTAATTCGGTCAAAAACCATAATAAAGATAAAAAAAGGGTAAAAGAAGTTATTGCTTTTGTAAAAAAGAACAACGGACTTTCTTATGCCGAACAAAAAATGGTTCAATTTCAACAAGAAGCTCTTCAGCTTTTAAACGATTTTCCTTCCTCCGATTATAAGGACGCCTTGATTTTGATGGTAAACTATGTGATAGAACGCAAAAAATAGATTTTCATAAAAAGCTGTTTTATAATTAGATAGGGTTTGTTTATTAAAATAAACAAACTTTTTTAAGTACTTCATACAACTATTTTGCACTTTTAATCGTCTATTAGAATAGAACACTGGGTAAAGCACCTCAACAGAAAACCGCAACGGAATACGGAGCACCGAGAATGAAAGTAATTAATTTACATCGAGACGAAAAAAACCTTATTCAACTTGCGGTTAAACAAAACCGGCATGCTCAACATCAGCTGTATACCACGTTTTCACCTAAAATGTTAGGGGTTTGTCGGCAATATATCAAAGATGTACAACAAGCGGAAGATGTCATGATTACGGCTTTTATGAAAGTGTTTACGAACTTGAAAGCTTTTGAACACAAAGGGAGTTTTGAGGGGTGGATTAGGCGAATCATGGTGAATGAATGCATTTCGTTCATTCGGGTTCAAAAACAAGTTAAATTTATTGAGGATGAAACTTTTTTTGAAGAACGATGGGATAGTTTAGAAGACCATTATTCGGTCGAAGAGATTCAACTTTTAATAGACCAATTACCAGATGGTTGCCGAATGGTCTTTACGCTTTTTGCAATTGAAGGTTTTAAGCATCAAGAAATTGCTAAAATGCTCGAAATTTCAGAAGGAACATCAAAATCACAATTAGCACATGCACGGAAAATGCTTCAGAAGCAGCTTTCAAAATTAAAAAACAAGGAAAATGGAACCGAATAAGATAGAAAAGCAAATCAAAGAATCTATGAAAAATAGAGCGATTCAACCTTCTCCTGAAGCTTGGGATCGTCTGGATTCGATGTTGACTATATCTGAAAAGAAATCAAAACCAAATTACAATTGGATTACCATTGCGGCTACATTAATTGGATTTTCAATAGTTGGAATTGTGTTGATGAATACGTATAAATCTTTTCAACCAAACGAAAGGAATAATCCAATAGTAAAAGAAACTATACTTCCAATAGAAATTGAAGAAAATAAATTAGAGTTGGAAGGGGAAGTGATTATGACTGACTTAAAACCGCTAGTGCAGTCTTCTTCTAAAATCGAAAAAATAAAAGTTAAAACGACGAGAATCAATCCAAAAGAAGAGGCTTTTTTAGATTTGAAAGTTGAAGAACAAGTTGTTTTAATTCCAAAAGCTACTCCAAAAGCAAATCAAAATAAATATGTTAATGCTCTTGCTTTGTTAGCTGAAATCGAATCGAAAGAAGTGCCAATAATCGAGAAAAAAGTTAATCCAACTAAAATTATAATCGACCCACAAACGTTGCTTTCTGAAGCAGAACAAGAAGTAAATGAGTCGTTTAGAACTAAAGTTATTCAATCTATCAATAAAAATTACAATTCGATTAAGTCTACTTTGGCCAATCGAAATTACGAGTAAATCAATCCATCACGAACAGTTAAATTTTAAAATTATGCAAAAAATTATCATTTATGCAGCAGTATTGCTATGCACATTGGCGACTAAAATGTACAGCCAAGAAACATTCGAAAATCGAGCTAAAAACATAGCGGAAAATATCCGAATGGTAACCCAACAGCAAAAAGATTCGCTAAAAACGGAAGTCGAAAACATCGAAAAAAAGCTTGAAAATGGAACTATTTCTGCAGAAATGGCGGCTACAGAAAAATTAAATGCTGCCGAAAAACGAGCTCAAATCATTGAGCAAAAAGTAGCTCAACAAGAGGCAAAATTGCAACAATTAATTAAAGATGAGATTGACGGAAAAACGAAAACTTCAAAACCCTATGGCGGAACTATGGTTATACTTGGTTCAACTGGCGTTGATTCCATCGGAAAGCACAAAACTGAAATTAACATTGGTTCTATGAAAGTTTATAGTGGTGAAGAAGAGAAGATGCAACGTCTATCAAAACGAACTACTTCCCAGTTTGTATTTGCCTTCGGTTTGAATAATTTATTGACCGATGGCGATTCAAATTCGCTCGAAAACAGTGATTTTAAAACATGGGGTTCGAATTTTGTCGAATGGGGATTTACTTTTAATACTAGAATTTTAAAAGACAATAATTTGCTTCATTTTAAATATGGACTATCATTAATGTATAATAATTTGCGTCCAACGGAGAATCGTTATTTTGTAAAAGAGGGCGATATAACCACATTACAAACATTTGATAATAATTTACGTCAAAATAAATTCAGAAATTCTATGGTCGTTTTTCCACTTCATTTAGAGTTTGATTTTACACCAAAAACGGTAGGAGAAGACGGTGTTTCAAGATTCAGAACGCACAAAAGTGTCCGTTTAGGTGTTGGTGGATTTGGAGGTTTAAATTATCAATCTACTCAAAAATTACGTTATGAAGAAGATGATATTCGTATAAAGTACAAACAAAAAGGTGATTTTAACGTATCTACTTTGGTTTACGGATTGAGTGGTTATGTTGGATACGGAGCAACTTCATTATATGTTAAATACAATTTGAATCCTCTTTTTATAGATAACCCAGTTGATCAGCACAATATCTCGATGGGATTGCGATTTGATTTCAATTAAGATTTGTACAGTTAGTTTATATTTCAAAAAAGGTGTTTCATAAAGAAGCACCTTTTTTTTGAGGAAATCCTTTTTTAAAAATGGAATTATGTACTTTTACATTCTTTGAAAAACAACCATGATTTCACCAAGTACTGTCGATTTAGTTTTTGAAACCGCTCGGGTCGAAGAGGTCATTGGCGATTTTGTGCAACTCAAACGGGCGGGCAGTAATTTGAAAGGGTTGAGTCCGTTTTCTAATGAAAAATCGCCTTCGTTTATGGTTTCGCCCGTCAAGCAAATCTGGAAAGATTTCAGTTCTGGCAAAGGCGGAAATGCCGTGACATTTTTGATGGAACATGAACATTTTACGTTTCCTGAAGCCATTCGCTATTTAGCAAAAAAATACAATATTGAGATAGAAGAAACGGTTTCTAGCGAAGAAGATGCCGTGGCGGCCAATGAAAAAGAAAGTATGTACCTGGTTTCAGAATTTGCTAGTACTTATTTTCAGCACGTATTATGGGAAGAAGAAGAAGGCAAAGCAATCGGGCTAACTTATTTCAAAGAACGTGGTTTTACGACTGAAACCATCAAAAAATTTAACTTGGGTTATTCTCCTAACACATGGGATGCGTTGACTAAAGAGGCTCTCGGCAAATCGTATCAATTGGAGTTTTTAGAAAAAACAGGACTGACTATTGTAGGCGAAGGAAAACAATTTGACCGTTTTAAAGGTCGCGTCATGTTTCCCATCCAAAGCATGTCGGGTCGCGTACTGGGTTTTGGCGGTCGGATTTTAACCAATGATAAAAAAGCAGCTAAATACCTTAATTCACCTGAAAGCGAAATATACCACAAGAGCAATGTATTGTATGGAATTTTTCATGCCAAACAAGCTATTGCCAAACAAGATAATTGTTATTTAGTAGAAGGATATACGGATGTAATTCAAATGCATCAAGCGGGAATTGAAAATGTCGTTTCTTCTTCAGGAACGGCTTTAACGCCAAATCAAATTCGCCTCGTAAATCGATTAACCAAAAATATTACCGTTTTATTTGATGGTGATGCGGCTGGTTTACGAGCTTCATTACGTGGAATTGATTTGATTTTGGAAGAAGGAATGAATGTGAAAATAAGCACTTTTCCTGATGGTGACGACCCCGATAGTTTCGCTAAAAAAACGCCTTATAACGAATTGGTGGCGTATTTGGAGGAAAATGCGAAGGATTTTATTCAGTTCAAAGCCTCTTTGTTGATGAAAGAAGCCAAGAATGATCCCATCAAAAAAGCCGAGTTAATTCGAGATATGGTGACCAGTATTTCTAAAATTCCTGACCGGATTAAAAAAGAAATTTATATTCAGGAATGTGCTCGTATCATGGATATTTCAGAAGAAGTTTTGTTTAGCACGTTGGCTCAAATGACGCAGAAGGATTTGTCTGAAGCCAATAAAAAATTCAAACAGGAACAAAAAGCGTTTGAAATTGTTAAAACAGAACACGATTCTGTGATTTCTAAAATTGATATTTTAACCTTGTTGGAAAAAACAATTTTAGAAATTTTATTATTGTATGGACATCATGAAGTGGAGTTTGAAAATGTTTTTTTGCAGTATGACGACGAGGGAAAAGAAATAGAAACCATTGAAAAAGTGCAGCAAAAAATTTATGAACGCATTTATTTAAGCTTACAAGAAGATGAAATTGAGTTAGCAAACCCGCTTTTTAATGCCATTTATGTTGATTTGATTTCACATTATCATCTCAATAAAGAATTTGATAAAAATCAGTATGTCAATAATTTACAGCCGGGACAAGCTTCGGTGGTGACCGATATTTTGATGACTGATGAAAAATACCAATTACATGGTTGGCTAGATAAAAAACAAGTATTTGTAAAAGAAAAAGACGACTTTGAAATTCTCTCTCGTTTAGTTTCGGAAACGATTGTCACATTTAGAGAATTCCTTATTACGCAAGTGAACAAAGAATTAATTCTTCAACTTCAAGAAGAAAACCCCACTTTTTCTCCGCAAGAAATTATTGTGATGATTAACGATTACAACAAACTTAAAGTAAATATTACCCGAAAAATTGGACGAATGCGTTCGGATTATAATTAATCTGTATTAACCAATCATAATCTACTAAAGTTAATTTTTTGTTAATTTTATTTTATTTTTTGTAAGAATAGTTTTTTTGCAATTTTAACATGATATATAAATAATTATGTCTAGCAAAAATTTAATTAGTATGAAAAAATTACCAGTTAAAATCTTGTCTTTTTTGTGTTTAGCTTTTATTATGAATAGTTGTTTAAATGAGGACTTGCTTAATAAGGTAGAGAGTCATGAACACAATTATAAATTAGAAACTGTCTCTATTGATAAAGTTCCTTTTTTAAATCCGGTAGTAGAAAAATTTGCTAAGAAAAATAAATCTATAAACAAATTTGCTAGAGAATCTTCAAGATTTGAATCATTCGCTCATTTGATTTTAGATTTAGATAAAATTTTGGTTTATTACCCCAATGAAGGATTGGTTAGTTATTCTATTGTCATAAAAAACGAAATAGATAAAGATAGTCCGTATTTTTTTGAAAATCTTCATGTAGTTGAAAAAGGTGATAGTTTGCAATCATTTATTTATAGGTGGTTACCTGACAATAAGGATATTCCTTTTGATTTAAAAACATTCAGTGGTGTAGTAGAAAATTATGAAACAGATTATACGTTAAAATCTATGAGTATATATCAAAATGGAATGATGTTAGATACTTCTACTCCAATTCCTGATGGTGCTTCAAGTAGTTATGTGAATGCAGAATGTCAAAATATAATTTACTGTAGTTGTAATTTTATTCCTTACAACTGCTTTTGTTTCCAATGTGCCGCATATGTAGTTCTTGCGGATTGTTCAACTGGAGGTGGCGGAGGAACCTCATCAGGCTCATCAGGAACTGGCTCATCAGGAACAGGTAACAGCGGTTCTGGGTCGGGTTCGGGATCAGGAAGTAACTCAGGTTTGGGTTCTAGTGGAAATTCAAATTCATTGGGGTTAGATCCTGACTCGGTTGTTGTAGTTCCAAATCCATTAGAGTATGAAGAATATGAAGGCTTTATGTATGATAACTTCTTAAATCCTTTAGAAACTGAAAATAGTGATCTTTATTATTGGTTAAAAAACCCTTATCCGATGGGAGCACCAGAAGAAATTAAAAATTTAATTAAAGATTATGTGAATTCTGACAATGCAGATTTGGGGTTTGCTAGAGATTTAGCTTTGCTTGCTAAAGAAGAGGCAAATCAACAAGATGCAATTAAATTAGTAAGTCTTAGTGTTAAAACGAAAATGCATGGTTTAGATAATTCTTTAGATATCGATTATCTAAATCAAATAGATTCTGACATTGACCTCGACTTAAGTAGTTTAGATGCTGAAAAGCAAGATGTATTTCTATTAAGATTGCAAATCAGATATCGAATTTTAAAGACACTTAACCCAAGCTGGAACGAAGCAACTTTGATATGGGAGACACTTAAAGACGTAATACATTTAGGTCTTGATGTTGTTGGTTTAGTTCCTTTGTTAGGAGAGCCAGCAGATTTGATTAATGGGGTATTATATGCTTTAGAGGGAGATAAATTAAACTCTGGTTTAAGTTTTGCTAGTGCATTACCAATTGTAGGATTCGGTTCTGCTGCAACTAAGTTTGGGTTAAGAGCTAAAAACTATTTTAATGTAGCAACAAATATTGCTTCAAAAGAGGTTTTAATTTGGAAAGTAACCGCAAATTTAATTACTTTTGGTGATAGAGCTCAACTAAGAAAAGTTTTAGGTTTGGGTTCATTTGCTTCAAACGGTCAACACGCACATCATTTAATACCATGGGATTTTTGTAATAGTGCAATAGTTCAAAAGGCGGCTAAATCTGGGGATGCTTGGCACATGAATGATATTATTAACGGCATTCCATTACCTTCAACTAATCATTTAACAGGGCATAATCTTTATAACAATAAGATCGGGCAAAAATTAACACAGCTGAATGCAATATCGAACACACCACAAGAAGCATATGTTAATTTAGTTAATTTTACAAATCAAGTAAAGACTTTGATTCAGAACAATCCAAATATGAATTTAGGTCAAATTGCAAATCTAATTAATTAGAAAAATGAAATACTACTGGTGTAAAGAGAGTATAAATACAAGAGAAATAGGAATATATCCACAAGCACTTTCAGCTAAGAATATTCTTGATTTTAATGAATTTCGATTTGGTGTTGACGAGCCGATTCAAAGACAATTTACTTTGCCCGAACCGATTTTGCAAAGTAAGGCAAAAGAAACAACCCACCTTTCCGTAGTTTCTATTGATTATTCTGTTTTTTTAGTTTTAAAGAACTATTTTATAGATTTTTTAAAAGATTTTAAAATAGCAGATTTTCAATTTTGGAGTATAGATGTTCATCATAAAAAGCAGCTTCTAAAAGATTATTCTTTATTTCATCTTTCTTACCCAAGTCAAAAGGATATTATTGATTTTGAAAAATCGAAATTTGAAATTAATGAAGACTGGGTTATGAGAAATAGTATCGGTGAAGTTGTAAAGTTTTACAATTATGAAGATTATCATGCAGAATTGAAAAAGCACACTACTCCTCCTTTTTTACTTGCTCACGAACTTGTATTAGATTTTTCAAAACAAGAAAATGATATTTTAAGGTTAGCAAATATGCCGATGACAGGTTTAGGATATTATGTTTCTGAAAGGTTAAAAAATGCTATTGAAGAAAAAAGATTTACTGGTTTTGCATTTCAGGAAATAGAAGAAATGGATAAAAGAATAAAGGTTATATATTAGATTATTCAAAATCTGAATAAGAATTTGCAACAAATAGCAAATTTAATTCAATATCCATAAAAATGAAATATTATAAATTGATTTATAATTCTTTGAACACAAAAGAAACCGGAACTCAATTTCAGAGTACTGAGGGAATTATTGGAGATATACAAAGTGATTTTATTCCATATGAAGATTACCTGAACCTTTTTTAGAAAAGACTGCAAAACATACTACCAATCTAAATGTAATAAAGATTCCAACTTGGTTTAATGTTTTTAAGGATTATTTTATTGATTTTCTTAATAGTTTCAAAATTGGAGAATACCAAACGTGGAAATTAAAAGTTCATCACAATGGTTTAAAGAGATTAACGAAATTGATAGTAATATAAAAGTTGTTCATTAAATAAGAATTTTAAAGTGAAATTTTTTATAATATTAATATTTTTTTTATTTAGTTATAGTCTAAGTACTGCTCAGACAAAAGACACTTTGTATATTCTAATAAAGAAAGATAACGAAAAGATTAATAGAATAGTTCATAAAAATTGGCTTGGTATTGATGATGGAGATAACAATAATAAAAATGAAACAATTTTTTATGCAGTTCATAAGACTACATCAAAAAATAGAGGTTTTGAATTATTTCATTTTGCGTTTTATAATCAAAAATCATCTTCGTATATTGGAGACAACCACCCACCATTAAAGTTCTGTAAAAATAAACGATTTTTGAAGTAGATAAAGGAAAAGACAATTGATATTTCTGAAATCACAGAATTAGAACTTTCTGAAGTACATGAAAAATATAGAAATCAAAACTATGTCTTTTTCATAATTGATGAAATAGATTTTAAAGGAAAGAAAATAATCATTAGAGAAGTAGAAATAGGTTTTCCATAAGTTTAAAAGTAAATTTTGAGTTTAAGTAATTCGACTTATTATATTTTAATTATTTTAGATAAAAAAAGACCTCAATTGAGGTCTTTTTAGGTTTTATACTATCTCCAACGTCTTGGCTTTATTGACTAAATCTACAAGATTGGTTACATTCAGTTTGGTGAGTAATCGCAATTTATAAGTACTAATCGTTTTTTCGTTTAATCCTAAGATTTTAGAAATCTCATTATTCTTTTTACCATCACTCAAAAAACGTAAAACTTCAATTTCTCTATTTGATAATTTACGGTATAAGCGTTCGCTTTTGTTTTGTTTGGCAATCAACGCTAAATTCTTTTTAATAGTATCATTAAAAATAACCGCTCCATTATTCACTTTGACAATAACATTGCCTAAAGTTTCTAATTTAGCTGATTTATGTAAATAAGCAGCGACACCCGCTTTTAACGAATTTGGAGCATAAATGTTTTCTGATAAATTACTAAAAATAATGATTTTAGTAGACGGAAATTCTTTTAAAATATATTTCACGAGGTTAATAGTTGTCAACCCTTCCAACTCAAGGTCTAAAACCAAGATGTCGATGGGTTTAATTTTGAGCATGTCTAGAATCATGTTGTAATTGCCCACATGGCCCACAACACTAATTTCTGCATGATCTTTAAAATACGATTTCACCCCGAAGTGAACTACAGGCTGGTTATCGGCTAAACAAACTTTAATCATAAGAAGTGGTATTTTGGTTAGAAAAAATGATTAATAATTATTTAGGGCAGTTAAAGGTACTGTATTTTTTTGGAATGGAATGTATTTCTGACTAAAATATTTAACATAAAACATCTATTTATCTTAATTCTTTAGGAATAATGCATGTTGGTATGGGATTCATTTTGTGCTGGTTAACCCGATGTAGGCGAGTATAAATGTTAAAAACTTCTAATTCTCGCCCTTTAAAATCCGCTTCAGCTTTTCCGTTTTCTACTGCTAGCATTGCCTTCTCTAATTCGTCATAACTCGCTCCCAATTGGTCTTCATCCGAGCGGTCATCTCCAAAAAGCCCATCCGTTGGAGCAGCGTTTAAAATAGAAATTGGCACTTCTAAATAACGCCCTAAAGCAAAAACTTCCGACTTCATCAAATCGGCAATCGGACTCAAATCGACACCGCCATCGCCATATTTGGTATAAAAGCCCACGCCAAAATCTTCTACTTTATTTCCTGTTCCCGCCACTAATAAGTCATGAACTCCCGCCAAATAATATAAGGTAGTCATTCGTAAACGAGCTCTTGAATTCGCTAATGATAAATTATATTTAGCTTCATCTGTCGAATTTGGTACACTTGATTTAAAAGTTTCAAAGGTTTCTGTTAAGTCAATTAAAACACTGTCGACATTAGGAAATCTGTTTTTTAAATGAACAATATGCTCTTTTTTTCTGCTCACCTGTGATGCCGCTTGATGAATGGGCAATTCGACACAAAGTGTTTTTAAACCTGTTTGAGCACATAATGTAGAAGTGACCGCACTGTCAATGCCGCCAGAAACACCCACAACAAAACCCTTCACTCTTGCGTTTTCAGCATATGTTTTCAGCCAATTGACAATGTGATGGTTGACTTTTTCTATATCGAGCGGAATTTTTTTTTGTGTCATCTTATAATAGGAATACAAATGCGTACTGTATATTTGCACGGATTAAATTAAAAGGTAAAAATACTAAAAGATTTGAAACCGAACGCCAATGGAGTTCTTGATAATAAATAACAAAATGAAAAAACTTTTTTTACTATTATTGTTTGTCGCTTTTGTTTCTTGCAATGAAAAATCAAAGATAGAAAAAGCTACTGAGAAAATTCCGCTAACGGTTCAAGTAGAACGATTTGATAAGGTTTTTTATGAAACACCTATTGCTGATTTTTCAAGTATGCGACGTAAATATGCTGCTTTTTTTCCTAATGAAATAGCAGATAGCGTTTTTATTGAAAAAATGACCAATCCGCTTTACCGTGAATTATATGCCGAAGTCCAAAAAAAATACAGCGATTTTAGTCCTATTCAAGCTGAAATAGAAAAAACGTTTCGACACATCAAATACTATTTTCCCAACACTGTTTTACCTAAAAAAGTAATTACGTTAATTTCTGAAATGGATTATCAACACAAAGTGATTTATTCGGATTCGTTGTTGCTAGTTTCATTAGATTTGTATTTAGGAAAAGACCATAAATTTTATGAGTTTCCGGCTTATTTTACGCAAACATTTGAACGTTCACAAATCATGCCCGATATAGTAGCTGATTTTTCTACACGAGTTATTGCTCCGCCAAGAGATAAAACATTTTTGGCTCAAATGATTTATTTTGGGAAAGAAATGTACCTAAAAGATTTAATTTTGCCAGACTATGACGATTTTTCTAAAATAGGCTATACCAAAGAACAACAAACTTGGTGCGAAGAAAATCAAACGGAAATTTGGCGGTATTTTATTGAAGATAATCTTTTATATGATACCGATTCTAAATTAATTGCCCGTTTTATTGCCCCCGCTCCTTTTTCTAAATTTTATTTAGAATTAGACAGTGAATCACCTGGGAAAACAGGGGTTTGGATGGGTTGGCAAATTGTTCGGTCTTTTATGAAAAACAATGAAGTTTCTGTGGACGACTTGATGAAAATGGATGCGAAAGAAGTATTTGAACGCTCAAAATATAAACCAAAAAAATAATGGCAAATAAACGATTTGAAATAAAATTCGACATCGAATTAGATGGAAATAAAGTCCCTGAAAAAATGCACTGGACCGCAGAAGATGGCGGAATTAGTAACCAAGAAACCAAAGCCATGATGCTTTCTGTTTGGGATGCAAAAAACAAAGAATCATTACGTATTGATTTATGGACAAAAGAGATGCCCGTTGACGAAATGAAAATTTTCTTTCACCAAACCTTAGTCGCAATGGCTGATACGTTTCAGCGAGCAACTACCGATGAGAAAATGGCTGATACGATGCGTGATTTTTGCGATTATTTTGCCGAAAAATTAGAATTGAAAGCTTAAAATGAATTGCTTTTAAACATTTCTTGATTAATTTCATCGATATAAGAAAGCAAGTCCTCTTTTCCAGTAGCTTCAGTAGCAGACGTTACAAAATGTTGAGGCATTTCTTCCCAACCGCTAGCTAAAACTTGTTTGCGATACGCTTCTACATGCGAGTGAATTTTGGTTTTCCCAATTTTATCCGCTTTAGTAAAAACGATACAAAAAGGAACTTCTGTTACGCCTAAATAAGTAAAAAATTCTAAATCAATTTTTTGAGCTTCTAGTCGAATGTCAATTAAGACAAAAGCACAAACCATTTGTTCTCTTTTTTCAAAATAATCAGTCACAAATTGCTGAAAAACAGCCTTTGATTTTTTTGAAACGCGAGCATAGCCATAACCGGGTAAATCTACTAAAAACCAATTGTTGTTAATCTTGAAATGATTGATTAACTGTGTTTTTCCTGGTTTAGAAGAGGTTTTAGCTAAGTTTTTATGATTGGTCAGCATGTTTATTAAAGACGATTTTCCCACATTGGAACGTCCAATAAAAGCATATTCAGGTAAAGGTTCTTTCGGACATTTACTGACTTCGGAATTACTAATGATAAACTCGGCAGATGTAATTTTCATAGGATGTATTTAAACTAAAAAAGTCCAAACGGACTTTTTATATTTTATTTTTTGTGAGCCAAGTCAATAGAATTTGGTTAAATTCGTCTGGACGTTCCATCATGGCTGCATGACCGCATTGATCTATCCAAAATAAATCGGATACAGGCAACAGTTTGTGAAATTCTTCAGCGACTTCTGGCGGAGTTACTTTGTCATTTTTTCCCCAAATTAAACAAGTGGGTACTGGCATTTTAGGCAAATCTTTTGCCATATTATGACGAATAGCACTTTTTGCAATAGTAAGTGTTTTAATCACTTTAATACGGTCATTTACAATGTTAAAAACATCGTCTACAACTTCTTTTGTTGCCATATTGGGGTCATAAAAAACAGCTTGTGTTTTCTGTTTAATATATTCATAATCACCTCGTTTAGGATAGGTGTCACCCATCGCACTTTCATAAAGGCCTGAGCTTCCGGTTAATACCATGGCGGTAACTTTTTCAGGGTACATTTTGGTATGGTATAAAGCAACGTGACCACCTAATGAATTACCCAATAAAATTACCTTGTCAAATCCTTTAAACGTGATGAAGTCTTTTACAAATTTAGCAAAAGCTTTGACATTGGTTTTTAAAATATTTTGGGTGTAAAGAGGTAGTTCCGGAATAACAACTTTATAGCCATTTTGAGGAAAAAAATTGGCAACACCACTAAAATTGCTTAGCCCTCCCATGAGTCCATGCAATACAATGATTGGCGTTCCTTCACCCGCTTCAAAATAACTATATTTTCCTTCTTTTTTAAATTGTTGTTCCATTCAAAATCACAGCTTTCAATTGCACACAAATATATGATTTTATCTATAAAAATGATGTTTTAACACGATTATTTGATGGATTAAATAATTAAAATCGACAACTCTTATAAAATTCTAGTTATCAGCATTTTTAAACCCTTTTAAATATTAATATGCTTTCCTCTGTGAATTATAATTGGAAAATTATAATTCAATGAAGCATTGAGATTCAATTCAATCCGCATGTTTTGGGCAATTTTTTGTTTTTTTGATTCAATTCCTCTTTTTATTCTAATTCAATGTGGGAAGTAAAGTGGTAAAACTTATTAACAAAGTGGTATTTTGTGGTAAATTGTGGTAAAAACTTTTTATATTTGCTTTCAATCCATGAAAATTGTAACGTGTTGAATACCATTATAGGAACATATGAATGTAAGGTCGATGCTAAGGGAAGGCTACTATTGCCAGCTCCCTTAAAAAAGCAATTGTCTGCTTCCTTGCAAGAAGGTTTCGTTTTAAAGCGTTCGGTTTTTCAGCCGTGTTTGGAATTGTATCCAATGGCAGAATGGAATGTCTTGATGAGTAAAGTGAACAAGTTGAATCGCTTTAAAAAACAAAATAATGATTTCATAAGACGATTCACAGCAGGAGTTAAAGTTGTTGAAATTGATGCGTTAGGAAGGTTGTTAGTGCCGAAAGATTTAGTTCTTTTTGCCGCTATTTCAAAAGATATTGTATTGTCTTCTGCTGTGAATATTGTAGAAATTTGGGATAAAGAATTGTATGAAAAATCGATAGACGACACTGCAATTGATTTTGCCGATTTAGCGGAAGAAGTAATGGGTAATTTAAATGACGAGCCAGATGGAATATCATAACCCTGTTTTATTAGAAGCATCGGTTGAAGGTTTAAATATCAAACCAGCAGGTGTTTATGTGGATGTCACTTTTGGCGGCGGAGGCCATTCTAAAGCTATTCTAAAACAATTGGATGAAAATGGAAAATTAGTGGCTTTTGATCAGGACCAAGATGCTTTAGCAAATGCCTTAGTGGATGAACGTTTTCAATTAATTAATGAAAATTTCAGAAATATTAAACGCTTTTTAAGATTTTACGGAATCAAAGAGGTGGACGGTATTTTAGCCGATTTAGGCGTTTCCTCGCACCAATTTGATGTGGCAGAACGCGGATTTTCTACCCGATTTGATGCGGGTTTGGATATGCGTATGAATCAGAATGAGATACTAAATGCTTTTACGGTTGTGAATGAGTATGCAGAAGCCGATTTAAAGCTACTATTTTCGGAATTTGGTGAGTTAACTAATGCAGCAGCGATGGCAAGTACAATTGTGCAGGCTAGGAGCGAAGAACCTATTAAAAATACAGAGCAACTTAAGCAGGTGTTATCAAGATATCTGCCCGCTCATAAAAGTCATAAAATATTAGCTCAAATCTATCAAGCCATTCGCATTGAAGTGAATCAAGAAATGGAAGTGCTAAAAGAATTTTTAGAACAGTCGTTAGACGTTTTAAAGCCAGGCGGAAGATTAAGTGTGATTTCGTATCATTCTTTAGAAGACCGACTGGTTAAGCGATTCATGAAAAACGGTTTGTTTGAAGGTGAGCCTGAAAAAGATTTTTTTGGAAATTTCAGCGTCCCTTTCAAAACCGTTGGAAAATTAATTGTGCCTACCGCAGCAGAAATTAAAATGAATAATCGAGCACGAAGTGCAAAATTAAGAATAGCAGAAAAGAAATAATGAAAACGAGTATTTACGACATTCTTAAGGCAAGATTTTTAGTGAATGAAGACGCCGTTAAAAATTGGCGATTTCTTGTTTTTTTGATTGTACTCGCAATGATTATGATTGCCAATATCCATTGGTATGAAAAAAAAATATTTGAAATACTAGCCTTAAACAAAGAAGTAAAAGAATTGCGTTCAGAGTTTGTAGACAGACGTTCAGAATTAATGAAATTAAAAATGGAAAGTACCGTATCAAAAAAAATGGAAGCAAAAGGAATCATTCCGTCCACGGTGCCGCCAACAAAAATAAAAGTTATTCAACCCAAAGAAAAATCACTCAAAGATAGAATATGGCCGTAGAAGATAAACATATCTCTTACCGAATTTACCTCGTTGCATTTCTCCTCTTTATTTTGGCGATTGCAATAGCGGTAAAATTAACCAACATTCAATGGGTGGAAGGCGATTATTATACTAAACTTGCTAAAGAACGCACCGTTAAAAATTTCGTGATTCCGGCAAATAAAGGGAATATTTATTCGGCTGATGGAAGTTTATTGGCGACTTCTATTCCCAATTATAAAATTCGATTTGATGCCATTGCTCCCAAAAAGGTAGATTTTGATGCAAATTTGCAATCGCTTTCTGATTCCTTGTCTATTTTACTTGGTAAACCTTCTCAATTTTATAAAACAGAGTTTCTAAAAGCTAGAAGTCACAAAAACCGCTATTATTTAGTTGCTCGAAACTTGAGTTATACAGAATATATGCGAATCAAACGTTTTCCGCTTTTTAATAAAGGACCTTATAAGGGAGGAATTATCACAGAGCAACAAACAGTTCGTGAGCATCCGATAGGATTGGTAGCAGAACGAACGATTGGCTACGAACGCATTCGTCCCAACGGAAAACCTGACGGGAAAGGAATTGAATGGGCATTTAAAGATTATTTAAATGGAAAAGATGGCAAACGGTTAATGCAAAAAATGGCTCAAGGCCAATGGAAACCTTTGCGAGATGAAAATGAAGTGGAGCCACAAGATGGCTATGATATTATTTCAACTTTAGATGTGTATATACAAGATATTGCACACCATGCGTTGCTAAAACAACTTCAATATTATGAGGCTGATCATGGATGTGTAGTCGTGATGGAAACCAATACGGGTCATGTAAAAGCAATTTCAAATTTAGGTAGAGATTCTCAAGGAAATTATTCTGAAACTGTCAATTATGCAGTGGCAGAATCACATGAGCCGGGCTCGACGTTTAAATTAATGGACATGTTAGCTCTTTTTGAAGATAAATTAGCCGATACTAATACGGTTTTTGATTCTAGAGGCGGTGAAGTTATCTATCATAATAGAAAGGTTAGGGATTCTAAAAAAGGGGGCTATGGCAAAATTTCCTTAGCTCGAGGTTTTGAATTGTCTTCTAATACAGTCTTAGTGCAAGCGGTTTATGATAATTATAAGAACAATCCTAAAAAATTCGTAAACCATATTAACCGGATGAAATTGAATGAGCCATTGGGACTTCAAATTAAGGGGGAAGGAAAACCAATTATTCCACAACCAGGTGCAAAAAATTGGTACGGTACAACCTTGCCGTGGATGGCTTATGGTTATGGGGTTTCTATGACGCCATTACAAACGCTTACACTTTATAATGCTGTGGCAAATAATGGAGAAATGGTAAAACCTTTGTTTGTCAAAGAAGTGAAGGAGTGGAATAAAACAATTAAAAAATTTGACAAAGAAGTTATCAATCCTAAAATTGCTTCGCAAGAAACCATTGATAAAGTGAAAGTGGTTCTTGAAAACGTAGTTAAAAGAGGAACGGGTTCTAAATTATATTCAAAAGATTTTTCGATGGCTGGCAAAACCGGAACAGCCCAAGTAGGCTATGCGGACAGAGCAAATTTATACTATGCATCGTCTTTTGTAGGCTATTTTCCTGCGGATAATCCAAAATATTCATGCATCGTCGTGGTGCATAAGCCTAGTGCTTCCAAGGGCTATTACGGAGCAGATGTGTCTGGACCAGTCTTTAAAAGAATTGCACAAAAAGTTTATACCGATGTGCCTTCCACTAATGAAATAAAAAATATTGACAAGCATAATCTCTTACAAGATAAGAATTATGAATTGTTTTATACTCAAGCAAGTAGTGAACTAAGAACCGTTCCAAATCTTCGCGGAATGCCCGGAATGGATGCCGTTGCTCTTTTGGAAAATCTAAATATCAAAGTAAAATTAGTTGGAATTGGAAAAGTAAAAAAACAATCCATTCAGCCTGGCGAGCCTTTATTAAAAAACAGCACTATTACTTTAGAATTATCATGATAACTTTAAAAGACATATTATATAAAGTAAATATTGAAGCTGTAAAAGGTTCAACGGATGCGGCTATTCATAAAGTGGAATTCGATTCAAGAAAAATAGAATTCAATGATGTGTTTGTGGCCATTCGCGGTTCGGTTTCTAATGGGCATGATTTTATTGAAAAAGCATTAAATCAAGGAGCATCAGTGATTGTGTGCGATACTTTTCCAGAACGAATTGTGAATGGGGTAACCTATATTCAAGTGAAAGACACTAATCTGGCTTTGGCTTATATGGCGGCAAATTTTTATGAAAACCCTTCACGGAATTTAAAATTAGTCGGAATTACAGGAACCAATGGCAAAACCACGATTGCTTCTTTATTGTATCAATTATTTAAAAATGCGGGCTATAAAGTGGGTTTGCTTTCTACCGTCAAAATTTTGGTAGATGAAACCGAATATCCTGCAACACATACAACTCCTGATTCACTTACCATCAATCGGTTTTTGAATCAAATGACAGAGGAAGGAATAGAATACTGTTTTATGGAAGTGAGTTCGCACGGCATTCACCAAAAACGAACCGAAGGATTACAATTTGTTGGAGGCATTTTTACCAATTTATCACATGATCATCTTGATTATCATCCTTCTTTTGCTGAATACCGCGATGTGAAAAAATCATTTTTTGACTCCTTGTCAAAAGAGGCTTTTGCTTTATCAAATAATGATGATAAAAACGGTTCGGTGATGTTGCAAAACACCAAAGCTAAAAAATTGACTTATGCCTTAAAATCGTATGCAGATTATAAAGCTACTATTTTAGAAAATCAATTAAGTGGATTATTACTAAAGATTAATGGAAATGAAGTTTGGGTAAAACTTATCGGAACCTTTAATGCCTATAATTTATTAGCAATTTACGGAACGGCAGTCGAATTAGGAATGGAAAGCTTGGAAGTATTGCGAATATTGTCTGAATTAGAAAGTGTTTCCGGCCGTTTTCAATTTATTGTATCCGATGATAAAATTACAGCCATTGTGGATTATGCTCATACGCCCGATGCTCTCGAAAATGTAATCGAAACCATCAATGCTATTCGTACAAAAAATGAGCTACTCATTACTATTGTTGGTTGTGGTGGCGATCGCGACAAAACAAAGCGTCCGATTATGGCTCAAATTGCGTCTAACCTGAGTGACAAAGTGATCCTTACTTCGGACAATCCGCGAACGGAAGATCCGTTGGTCATTTTAGCCGATATGGAAAAAGGAATTGAACCTCAGAATCATCGAAAAGCATTAACTATTGCAGATAGAAAACAAGCAATTAAAACCGCTTGTCAATTAGCGAGTCCGAATGATATTATTTTAATTGCTGGAAAAGGGCATGAAACCTATCAGGAAATAAAAGGGGTGCGTCATCATTTTGATGATATGGAAATGGTAAACGAATTTTTAACCGAAAGAAATAAATAGAACTACGATGCTGTATTATTTATTTGACTACTTAGACAAAATAATGGACGTTCCTGGAACGGGTGTTTTTCAATACATTACGTTTCGTTCTGGATTGGCAGTGCTGTTATCCTTATTGCTTTCTACAATTTTTGGAAAACGAATTATTGAATTTTTAAGAAATCAACAAGTAGGCGAAACTGTTCGGGAATTAGGTTTAGAAGGACAAACTCAAAAAGCGGGAACGCCCACAATGGGGGGATTGATTATTATTTTAGCCACTTTAGTGCCTGTTTTATTGTTGGCAAAATTAGATAATATTTATATCATTTTATTGATTGTAACAACATTATGGATGGGTACAATCGGATTTATAGATGATTATATAAAAATATTCAAAAAAGATAAAGAAGGCTTAAAAGGAAAATTTAAAGTTATTGGCCAAGTCGGTTTGGGCTTAATTGTAGGTTCGGTGCTCTATTTTCATCCTGGAGTGACCGTTCGAAAAGATACGCAACGAACCAATATTTTACAGCCAACAACCACAGTGGTTTCTCCAGTTCCACTAGAGGAAAAATCAACGGCTACGACAATTCCGTTTTTTAAAAATAACGAATTAAATTATGCTGATTTTTTATCTTTTTTGGGTGAAGGATATGAACAATGGGCTTGGTTGATTTTTATTCCAATTGTGATTTTTATTATCACCGCAGTTTCCAATGGAGCTAATTTAACCGACGGAATTGACGGTTTGGCTGCAGGAACATCGGCCATTTCGGTACTCACTTTAGGTATTTTTACGTTCGTCTCCGGTAACATCATTTTTTCAAATTATTTGAACATTATGTATATCCCCAATTCGGGAGAGATGACCGTTTTTATTTCTGCTTTTGTGGGATCACTCATCGGATTTTTATGGTATAACAGTTATCCAGCCGCCGTATTTATGGGCGATACGGGAAGTTTAACTATTGGTGGAATTATTGCGGTAATTGCCATTGCCATCCGTAAAGAACTTTTAATTCCTGTGCTTTGTGGTGTCTTTTTAGCAGAAAACTTATCGGTCGTATTACAAGTCAGCTATTTTAAATATACCAAAAAGAAATATGGCGAAGGAAAACGCATTTTTCTCATGTCGCCCTTGCATCACCATTATCAAAAGAAAGGCTATCACGAAAGTAAAATTGTTACTCGCTTTTGGATTGTCGGAATTTTATTAGCCATTTTATCCATTGTCACCTTAAAATTAAGATAGTATGCGATTGGTTATTTTAGGTGGAGGTGAAAGCGGTATAGGAACAGCACTTTTAGGAAAGAAAAAAGGCTATGATGTTTTTCTGTCTGATTTTGGAAAAATTAAAGAAAATTATAAAGAAGTTCTGATACTAAATGAAATTGCTTGGGAGGAAGAGAAACATACAGAAGCCCTGATTTTAAATGCAGCAGTGGTGATGAAAAGTCCTGGTATTCCTGATACGGTGCCAATTGTAACAAAGTTAAACGCTTTGCTCATTCCGGTTATTTCAGAAATTGAGTTTGCTGCTCCGTTTACGCAAGCCGTTACCATCGGAATTACTGGAAGTAACGGAAAAACAACTACCACGATGCTCACGTATCATCTGCTAAAAACTGCAGGATTGAATGTGGGATTGGCGGGAAATATTGGAAAAAGTTTTGCCTGGCAAGTTGCCGATGAAGAGTTTGATGTCTATGTTTTGGAACTGAGTAGTTTTCAATTAGATGGAATCCTTAACTATAAGCCACATATCGCCATTATTACAAATATTAGTCCGGATCATTTAGATCGATATGATTACAAATATGAAAATTACATAGCTTCAAAATTTAGAATTACCATGAATCAAACCCAAAGTGATTATTTGATTTATGATGCAGATGACGAAGCCATACAGAATTGGTTAAAAAACAACAAAACAAAAGCGCAATTAATTCCTTTTTCGCTCCAAAACAAACCGAAAATAGGAGGATTTATTAACAACAACATTATGGAAAGCTACATCAACGAAGAAGAATTTACAATGGAAACAAAAACAATCGCTTTGGAAGGCAAACACAACATGAAAAATGCAATGGCTGCCACTTCTGTTGCTCAACTGATGCGAATCAGAAAACAAACCATCAGAGAGAGTTTATCTAGCTTTCAGGGGGTAGAGCACCGACTTGAGCGGGTTCTAAAAATTCAAAATGTGATGTATATCAATGATAGTAAAGCAACAAATGTAAACGCTACTTTTTTTGCTTTAGACAGCATGTCTTCTCCTACAGTTTGGATAGTTGGGGGCGTAGATAAAGGAAATGATTACAGCGAGTTAATGGCTATGGTTCGTGAAAAAGTAAAAGCAATTATTTGTTTAGGAGTAGATAATAAAAAAATTATTGATGCCTTCGGAAATGTCGTAGACATGATGGTAGAAGTTTCTTCTATGAATGATGCGGTTCGCACAGCTCAGCACTTAGCAGAAAAAGGAGATGCCGTTTTGTTGTCGCCTGCTTGTGCAAGTTTCGATTTGTTTGAAAATTATGAAGATAGAGGTCGTCAGTTTAAACATGCCGTTCGAGGATTATAAAACTAGAATAAAATAGAACAGAAAAGTCAATTGAATTATGTTTGCAATTATTAAAAAATTAAAAGGAGATAAAGTCATTTGGGCATTGGTTGCGCTATTGGCTCTGTTTTCTTTTATGCCCGTTTTTAGTGCAAGCAGCAACTTGGCTTACGCCGGAAAAGGGACGGGAAATACGGTTGGTTATTTAGCCAAACATTTTATGCATCTTTTATTAGGTTTTTTTATCATCTATCGAGTTCATAAAATTCCGTACCATTATTTTAGAAGTATATCTAGAATATTATTGCCCTTTATTTGGGTGCTTTTAGCCTATACGTTGTTTAAAGGAACAGTCATTGCGGGGGCTAATGCAAGCCGATGGATTCAGGTGCCTTTTATTAGGATTTCTTTTCAACCCTCAGCTTTTGCTTTTATCATCATTATGATATTTGTTGTGCGTTATTTGTCGAAAACACGCGAAGAACCGATCACTTTTAAGTCGTCGTTTATTGACTTATGGTTGCCTGTCGGAATTACCTTGTTGTTTATTTTACCCGCAAATTTTTCAACTGCGGCGTTGATGTTTTTAATGATTATCATGTTGGTTTTCATCGGAAAATATCCCATAAAATATATTGCTGCAATTATAGGAATAGGGATTGCCAGTTTAGCACTCTTTATTTTCATTGCCAAAGCATTTCCAAATCCGTTAACAAGTCGCGTAAATACTTGGGAATCTCGAATTGAACGTTTTGTAACTGATGATGTGAAAGATTTGGATGAGGTTTATCAAATTGAAAGAGCAAAAACAGCTATCGCTACAGGGGGTGTTTATGGATTAGGCCCAGGAAAAAGTGTGCAAAAGAACTTTCTTCCTCAATCGTCTTCCGATTTTATTTATGCCATTATTGTAGAGGAATTTGGCCTTTTTGGAGGAATAGTAATTATTGGAATTTATATGCTTTTGCTTTTCAGAATTGTTATTGCGGCTCATAAAGCAACTACGCAATTCGGAAAGTTACTGGTGGTCGGTCTTGGTTTTCCAATTGTTTTTCAGGCAGTTATCAATATGGGTGTAGCGGTAGAATTATTACCAACCACTGGTCAAACCTTGCCACTTATTAGTAGCGGTGGAAGCTCCATTTGGGTAACCTGTATTGCCATCGGTATTATTTTAAATGTAACTAAAAAAGAGGAAGAGATTGCAGCAGAAAATACAGAAAAAGCAAAAAGAGAAGCCGCTCTTCAGAAAATAATCGATAGACAAATAAAGGAAGATGAAGCGGATGATATTGAAAACAAGGAATATAGTATCGAAGATAATCCGATGAATGCCGTTTTAAATAAAAGTTAAGTAGTGTTTTATAAAATAAAAAGTAAATGAGCAATTTGAAATTCATTTTGAGTGGAGGTGGAACCGGAGGTCATATTTACCCGGCCATCGCTATTGCAAATGAATTAAAAATGCAATTTCCAACGTGTGAAATTCTTTTTGTTGGGGCTCAAGATAAAATGGAAATGCAAAAAGTGCCACAAGCAGGGTTTGCCATTAAAGGGTTATGGATTGCTGGTCTTCAAAGAAAGTTAACCTTGCAAAATGCGTTGTTTCCAATTAAATTGTTTTCTAGTTTGTGGAAAGCAAGACAGATTTTGAAGTCTTTTCAGCCCGATGTCGTTATCGGAACGGGAGGATTCGCCTCTGGACCTTTGCTTAAAGTAGCTGCGGGAATGGGAATCTTAACGGTAATTCAAGAACAAAATTCCTATCCTGGCATCACCAATAAGTTGTTAAGTAAAAAGGCTAATTCAATTTGCGTAGCCTATGAAAATTTAGAAAAATATTTTCCAAAGCATAAAATAAAATTAACAGGAAATCCAGTTCGTCAAGACTTACTTTCAATCGAAAATAAAAAAATTGACGCACTTACCTATTTTAATTTAGAGGCGAATAAAAAAACCTTGTTGGTTTTAGGAGGAAGTTTGGGAGCACGAAGAATCAACCAATTAATCGAAAAAGAGATAGACTTTTTCTTGGCTCTAAACCTACAAGTAATTTGGCAATGTGGAAAATTGTATTTTGATGCGTATAGTCATTTAAACCAGCACAAATTTGTACACGTGCTTTCCTTTGTGGATAGAATGGATTTAGTTTATGCCGCGGCAGATGTCATCATTTCCCGTTCTGGAGCTTCTTCGGTATCAGAGCTTTGCTTGATTGGAAAACCGGTTGTTTTTATTCCTTCACCGAATGTGGCTGAAGACCATCAAACAAAAAATGCCAAAGCAATTGTTGAAAAAAAAGGAGCAATTCTTTTGAAAGAGACTGAACTTGAAGCACAATTTGAAACTGTTTTTTCATCCTTGCTTTCCAATGAAAAACAACAAATGGAATTAAGTCATAATATAAAAAAATTAGCCAAGCCCAACGCGACGGTTGATATCGTAAAAGAAATTTTAAAATTGATAAAAAATAAGAGTAAAAACCAGAAATGAATCTAAATCAAATCCATAACGTTTATTTTATTGGCATTGGAGGCATCGGAATGAGTGCCTTAGCTCGCTATTTTAAATTTTTAGGCAAAAAAGTGGCGGGTTATGACAAAACCGAAACCGAGCTAACTAAAACTTTACAGTTGTTAGGGATGAACATTCATTTTGAAGATGCAATTCATGCTATTCCAGCAGATTGGACTCCAGAAAATACGCTTGTTATTATTACACCCGCAATTCCAGCCCATCATTCGGAGTGGAATTATTTTAAAGAAAATAAATTTACAATTCAGAAACGTGCAGAAGTTTTAGGCTTAATCACAAAAGATACGTTTTGTTTTGCCGTAGCGGGAACGCACGGAAAAACAACAACATCAAGCATTTTAGGACATATTTTATATGAAGCGGGTGTAGACGTTACTGCTTTTTTAGGCGGAATTGTAGAGAATTATAATTCCAATTTAATTGGAAACGGCAAAACAGTTACGGTGGTAGAAGCCGATGAGTTTGACCGTTCTTTTTTACACCTACATCCTAATTTGGCCTGTATTACTTCTATGGATGCCGATCATTTAGATATTTATGGCGATAAAGCAGCCATTGAAGCAACTTTTGTAGAATTTGCTGATAAAATTAAAGATAAAAAAGCCCTTTTTATCCCAAAAGAATTGCCTTTAGAAGGAATGACAGTTGCGATTGAAGACGAAGCAAGTTTTACTGCTTTTAATATTCGAATTCAGCAAGGTGTTTATGTTTTTGACGTGAAAACACCGACCGAAACGATTAAAGATATTCGATTTAACTTACCAGGAAGACATAATTTAATGAATGCACTCATGGCTTTGGCGATGGCCAAAACCTATGGTTCCCCAACCGACAAAATTGTTAAAGCCTTGGGCACATTCAACGGAATTAAACGACGGTTTTCTTATCAAATTAAACACGATAAATTGGTTTTTATTGATGACTACGCTCATCACCCTACTGAGATAAATGCGGTTCACCAAGCTGTCAGAGAATTGTATCCTCAAGACAAAGTGTTAGCTGTTTTTCAACCGCATTTATTTAGTAGAACTAGCGATTTTGCTGATGATTTTGCCAAGAGTTTGGCTCAATTTGATGAAGTGATTTTATTAGACATTTATCCTGCACGAGAATTGCCAATGGAAGGCATTACATCCGACTGGTTATTAGCTAAAATTCAAAATAATCAGAAGCAATTAGTCTCTAAAAACGACTTGATTACTGCTGTTTTAAAAAGTAAGGCCCGCATCATCGTGACTATTGGAGCTGGCGATATTGGCGATTTAGTTAACCCTTTAAAGAAACGATTATATGAAAAAATATCTTAGCTGGCCAACGCTTCGATTAGTTTTGATTTTAGGCTTAGTTTGCTTTTTATATTCTTTTATGACCAAACGAAATGACAATCGAAAATTGAAAGAAATTAAAGTCGAATTTTTAGGGAATGATCAACTTTTTATGACACATGAAACGGTTAATAAATTGTTAATAGAAAATAATGAAGTTGCTTCCAGCATAGGGAAAGTTACTTTAGATTTGAATGATTTGGAAAATACCATCCAAAAACATGAGATGGTTGATGAAGTTGAAGTCTTTTTGAGTATTGATGGCACATTAAAAGCGATCGTTAAACAAAAAACTCCGGTGGCCAGAGTGTATGGTCAGGACGAGTCGTATTATGTTGATATTAAAGGGGCTAAGATGCCTTTGTCGGATATTTATACGGCACGAGTTCCGCTAGTTTCAGGTGAAATTAAAGCAGAATATAGTGAAAAATTAGAAGAGTTGTTTCGGATTATTCATGAAGATGATTTTTTGAAAAAAAATATCATTGGCATTCAAGTATTGCCCAACGGAAGCTTGAAAATGAAAAATAGAAACTATGATTACGATATTGAGTTTGGCAGAACCATCAATATGGAACAGAAATTTAAAAATTATAAAGCTTTTTTACAGAAAGCAGTTTTAGATAGTTCGATTTATAATTACAAGAAGATTAATCTGAAGTTTACACAACAGGTTGTCTGCACAAAATAAGAGCACATGAAAAACGAAAACATCGCAGTAGGGTTAGACATCGGGACCACAAAAATTGTGGCCATGATTGGTCGGAAAAACGAGTATGGTAAACTTGAAATTTTAGGGGTTGGAAAATCTAAAAGTTTGGGTGTACACAGAGGCGTTGTCAATAATATTACACAAACGATTGAGTCGATTCAAATTGCTATTAAAGAAGCAGAAGATAACTCGGGTTACATGATAAAAGATGTGGTTGTTGGAATTGCAGGGCAGCATATTCGCAGTATTCAACACAGTGATTACATTAGTCGTAACAATCCAGAAGAAGTGATTAGTGGCAGTGATATTGAACAATTAATCAGTCAAGTACACAAGTTGGCCATGTTGCCAGGTGAAGAAATAATTCATGTTTTACCACAAGAATTTAAAATCGACGGGCAATTTGAAATCAAAGAGCCAGTTGGAATGTATGGTGGACGTTTAGAAAGTAGTTTTCACGTGGTGGTTGGTCATGCAGCTTCTATTCGTAATGTCGGACGTTGTATTCAAAGTGCAGGAATAGAATTGTCTGGATTAACGTTAGAACCTTTGGCCTCTTCTGATGCAGTGCTAAGTCAAGAAGAAAAAGAAGCAGGTGTAGCCTTGATTGATATTGGCGGTGGAACCACTGATTTGGCCATTTTTAAGGATGGAATTATTCGACATACCGCTGTGATTCCTTTCGGAGGAAATGTGATTACAGACGATATCAAAGAAGGCTGTTCTATCATTGAAAAGCAAGCAGAATTATTGAAAGTCAAATTTGGTTCGGCTTGGCCTGGTGAAAACAAAGAAAATGAGATTGTTTCTATTCCCGGATTAAGAGGGCGTGAACCAAAAGAAATTTCCTTAAAAAACCTTTCAAAGATTATTAATGCTCGCGTAGTTGAGATTATTGAACAAGTATTTGACGAAATCAAATCATACGGACATGAAGATCAAAAAAAGAAATTGATTGGCGGAATCGTTTTGACCGGTGGCGGTGCTCAATTAAAGCATATCAAACAATTGGTCGAGTATATCACAGGAATGGATACACGAATTGGTTATCCAAACGAGCATTTAGCTGGAAATTCTAGCGAGGAAATGTCAAGTCCCTTGTATGCCACTGCCGTGGGACTGATGATGAATAGCATCAATAATAATACGAAAAGTGCCATTTTATTGACTGAAATGGAACAATCGAAAAACGAAGTTAAAAACGAACCTGCTGCGGAAAAATTAGAAGAAGACCCCAAAACTGATATTCCAAACCAAGAAAGTACCGAGAATAAAATCAAACGTTCTTTCTTTGAAAAATACGTAGAAAAAATTAAAGAATTTTTAGACAGTGCAGAATAAACTGCCTCGATAAAAATAAATGAACTAGAAAAACCAATAAGTATGACAAGCAACTCAGATTTTGGAAGCATTTCATTTGATTTACCTAGAAACCAATCAAATGTAATTAAAGTAATTGGAGTGGGCGGAGGCGGAAGTAACGCCATCAACCACATGTTTAAGCAAGGGATTAAAGGTGTAGATTTTGTGGTTTGTAATACCGACTCACAAGCTCTACAAAATAGTCCGGTGCCAAACAAAATTCAGTTAGGATTAAACTTAACAGAAGGCTTAGGAGCTGGAGCTAATCCAGAAATAGGTCAGCAATCGGCATTAGAAAGCATGGAAGACATTGATAAATTGCTGGATAGCAATACCAAAATGATTTTCATCACGGCAGGTATGGGAGGAGGTACCGGAACGGGTGCTGCTCCTGTAATCGCTCAAATGGCTAAAGAAAAAGACATCTTAACGGTTGGTATTGTAACGATTCCATTTCAATTTGAAGGAAAAGTACGTTTCGAACAAGCGATGTCGGGTGTAGAAAGGTTGCGTAAACAAGTAGATTCACTGATCGTTATTAATAATAATAAATTACGAGAAGTTTATGGGAATCTTGGTTTTAAAGCAGGTTTCTCTAAAGCAGACGAAGTGTTAGCTACTGCTTCTCGTGGAATTGCAGAAGTAATTACGCATCACTATACGCAAAATATCGATTTAAAAGATGCTAAAACAGTGTTGTCTAACAGCGGAACAGCCATTATGGGTTCTGCTAAAGCAGAAGGTGAAACAAGAGCAAAAGATGCTATCATTTCTGCCTTGGATTCGCCACTTTTAAATGATAATAAAATTTCAGGTGCTAGAAACGTATTGTTGCTTATCGTTTCTGGAACTACTGAAATTACAATTGATGAAATAGGTGAAATTAATGACCATATTCAAGCAGAAGCAGGACATAATGCCAATATCATCATGGGAGTTGGTGACGATGAGTCTTTGGGAGATTCTATAGCGGTTACTATTATTGCAACTGGTTTTAATGTAGAACAACAAAAAGAAATCGTCAATGCTGAGCCGAAAAAAATAATCCATTCTTTAGATGAAAATCAGTCAAACACGATTGACTTGTCTAAAAATGCTGCGGCAACGCTTTTAGAGGAGAACCTTATAAATGAAAAACCGACGGCATCCACCGAAGAAAAAATCGTATTTGAATTAATCGATGATATTAATGTTATTGAGCCAACAACTGTGTTTTCAGAACTCGTGCCTATCACAGACGTTATTAAAAATATGGAAGTGACCTACGAGATTGTGAGTCCTGATTTTGAAAGTCGGTTAGTAGCGACGACCCACGAAGTACGCGAAATTATGGTGAGGGAACCCGAGTTTGTTATTGTAGAAAAAGAACAAGTCGTGCTTTCCTTTGATTTGCCAACTGAAGTGAAAGAAACTAAAAATACCATCCTTTTTGACCTAGAACCTACTATTCCTACTGCTACAAATGATATTGTGGTAAACGAACCTACCCAATTAATTCCGTTAACTGAAATTGGCAAAGAAGGCGTTGTCAAATTTTCTCTTGAAGATTATATGGAAATTGAAAACGAATTAGTGAATTCAAAGCCTGTTCTTGATGAAGTTAAAGAGCCTGAGAATGAAGAGATGAACATCACTTTAAAAAGTGTGGATAGTCCTTCGCAATTCGCTCCGTCGTATGACGATATTAATCCAATAGATTTATCCATCGATGAAACTTTAAAAATGCGGGCAGATGACAGAAGAAAAAAACTGAAAGAGTTCAATTATAAGTTTCATACCAATTCTGCTCGATTAGAAGAGATGGAAAAAGTACCCGCTTTTAAAAGACAAGGAGTTGATTTATCAACCAATACACCAATAAATAATCAATCCAGAACGTCGTTGGGAACCGATAGTAATAACGACGCACAATTGCGTTCAAATAATTCGTTTCTTCATGACAATGTGGATTAGCTAGCTCTAACTAGTGTATTTAACCCGGAAATTAGAATCTAATTTCCGGGTTATTTTTTTTATCTTTGCCTACGTTTTACAAAAGATTCAACCCTTGATTTTCTTTTGTAAATCGCTTAAAAAAATTAATATGAGTTTACAAACAACAATAAACGAGGAAATTAAAAACGCCATGCGTGCCAAAGACACGATTGCATTAGAATCATTAAGAGCGGTTAAATCGGCTATTTTATTAGCCTTGACAGAAGGGGGTGCCAAAGAAGAATTAGCCTCGGAAGATGAAATTAAGCTATTACAGCGTTTAGTGAAACAACGGAAAGATAGTGCTGCAATTTATTTACAACAAGGAAGAGCCGATTTAGCAGAACCAGAATTATTACAAGCGACGGTTATCGAAAAGTTTTTACCAAAACAATTAAGCGAAGCAGAAGTAGAAACGGCTGTGGCTCAAATTATTGCAGCCAATGGCTTTGCCGGAATGGCTTCTATGGGACAATTAATGGGAATTGCTTCTAAACAATTAGGAGGAAGTGCTGATGGAAAAACTATTTCAACTATTGTAAAAAAACTTTTAGCATAACAATTTTTGTTGTAAATTCGCACACAGATTAAAAAAGGCCTCGTAGTTCAACTGAATAGAATATCAGATTTCGGCTCTGAGGGTTACAGGTTTGAATCCTGTCGAGGTCACGAATAAATAGCAAGCCAAAAAAATTTCGCTAAGTTCACTTGTGCGAATTTTTTTTGGCTTGCTATTTTCAAAGCGGAGCTTTGTCAGGATGCACGCAGTGAATCCTGATTCGTGAAAGAATACATTTCGCTAAGTTCACTTGTGCGAATTTTTTTTGGCTTGCTATTTTCAAAGCGGAGCTTTGTCAGGATGCACGCAGTGAATCCTGATTCGTGAAAGAATACATTTCGCCAAGTTCACTTGTGCGAATTTTTTTTGGCTTGCTATTTTCAAAGCGGCCCTTTGTCAGGATGCACGCAGTGAATCCTTTTAATTTTTTTCAAAAACAGGTTTAGTGGAATTACATTTTTTTTCTATTCAGCGATTTAAAATAATCCCTATCTTCCCATCTGTTTAACAACTACAAATGGAGGGTGTTTTCATCGTTATTTTTATTTTACTATCGCTAATCGTGGTGCTTTTTTTTGCCGTCGTTTTAGATACGTTTGAGCATTTTTTTGCTAAAATTTTCCACCGACCCGTGTATGTTCATTTTTATTGGAATAAACAAACCGTTTCTCTAGAACAGCAACGGTTTTTAAAAGAAACCTTTCCTTTTTATTCTAATTTGGAGGTGAAAAAAAGACACTATTTTAATCATCGTATGGCTGTTTTTTTAACGCATTATCAATTTATTTCTAAAGAAGATTTGGTCATTACCGAAGAAATGAAAGTGATGATTTCTGCCTCTGCTATCATGCTAACTTTTGGTATGCGGAACTATTTAGTAGATGTATTTGATAAAATCATACTCTATCCCGAAGCCTATTATTCTACTCATAATGACGCGTGGCATAAAGGAGAGTTTAACCCAAGAATGAAAGCCATTGTTTTTTCTTGGAAAGACTTTTTGGAAGGTTTTCAGCAGCAGAATGATAATCTTAATTTAGGATTTCATGAATTTACGCATGCGGTACATTTTCACGGATTAAAACGAAACGATGTGAGTGCATTGCTTTTTGCACAACGGTATACCGAAATTATGACATACATCGCTCAGCCAGCCATTACCGAAAAACTAATCCAATCCAATTACTTTAGGATTTATGGATATACCAATAGTTTTGAATTTATTGCTGTTTTAATCGAACATTTTTTTGAAACACCTGCACAGTTTAAGTCAGAATTCCCCACTTTATTTGAAAAAGTGAGTAAAATGATAAATTTTTCACATAAAACATAAGATACAAAAAAATAGGTTCTGGCACAATGATTTCCGTCATTTTAAAACACTAAAAAATGCTTGAAATTTGTTGTTAATAAATCCGTAACATCATGAAAAATCTTGTCCCCGTTTCGACTATAATGAGTAAAAACCTCATTGTTTTAAATCTTAGTGATGATTTAACTAAGGCAGAATTATTGTTCAAAAAAAATCATATTCGCCATATTCCAGTGGTGGATGGTAACAAAATATTAGGAATGTTAAGTTACACCGATTTACTGCGAATTTCCTTTGTAGATGCCGTTGACGATGATGAGGAAGTAGTTGATGTGACCGTCTATAATATGTTTACCGTAGAGCAAGTTATGGCCAAAAAACTGACTACCGTAACGCCAGAGACTTCGATTAGAGAAGTGGCAGAGATATTGTCTAAAAAAGAATTTCACGCTTTACCAGTCCTACAAGGCAATCTGTTAGTTGGAATTGTAACGACTACGGATATCATCAAGTATTTGTTGTCTCAGTACAAAGATTAATCACCTTTTTGTAACATGGCTTTTAAGTTTTTGATGGTTTCAGTTGGATTTGCTGCTTTAAAAACATAATTTCCAGCAACTAATACATCTGCTCCAGCGGCAACTAATTGAGCTGCGTTTTTATCGGTCACGCCACCGTCTATCTCAATTAAAGTGTTGGCATGATTACGGGTAATGATTTCACGGAGTTGTTTAATTTTAGTATAGGTATGCTCAATAAAGGATTGTCCGCCAAATCCTGGGTTAACACTCATCAAACATACGATGTCAATGTCTTGAATAATGTCTTCAAGTAGACTCACGGGTGTGTGCGGATTAATAGCGACACCTGCTTTCATTCCTTCGGCTTTAATAGCTTGAAGTGTGCGGTGCAAGTGGGTGCAAGCTTCATAATGCACAGTTAGGTTGTTTGAGCCAAGTTGAGCAAACGTTTTGATGTAGCGATCGGGGTCGATAATCATTAAATGCACATCGATTGTTTTTTTAGCATGTTTGGCTATTGCTTCTAAAACGGGCATTCCAAAAGAAATATTGGGCACAAAAACGCCATCCATGATATCAATATGAAACCAATCGGCTTCACTATGATTAATCATTTCGATGTCGCGTTGTAAATTGGCAAAATCAGCCGCCAAAACGGAAGGAGCAATAAGTGTTTGTTTCATGTTGTAGATTTTTTCAGTGTTGTTTAACTTCTGAAATAATTTTGTGTTGGCAAAGATAATTATAATAGATAAAACCTGAACCAAGATTAGAACTAAAAAGTAAAACCTCGGAAACCCGAGAGCTTTGCTCGAACAGACTGAGGTTTTACTATCCTAAAAAGTAAAACCTCGGAAACCCGAGAGCTTTGCTCGAACAGACTGAGGTTTTACTATCCTAAAAAGTAAAACCTCGGAAACCCGAGAGCTTTGCTCGAACAGACTGAGGTTTTACTATCCTAAA
>NZ_JAQVCH010000003.1:104886-142221 GCF_028689845.1 Flavobacterium sp.
AAGTAAAACCTCGGTAATCAGCCGAGGTTTCAATCATCAATCAAAAAACGAACAGTTATGAAACTGTTGTTTACTGTAAAAAGTTTCAGGTTTAAAGTTGCGTAAACAACCTCAAACTTGAAACAAAATAGATTATCCCAAATACGTTTTTAAAATCTTACTTCTAGAAGTATGTTTTAATCTTCGGATGGCTTTTTCTTTAATTTGACGAACACGTTCTCGAGTTAAATCAAATGTTTCACCAATTTCTTCTAAAGTCATTGGATGTTGATCGCCTAGTCCGAAGTATAAACGAACTACATCGGCTTCTCTTGGTGTTAATGTTTCTAGTGAACGCTCAATTTCGGTGCGTAAAGATTCATGAATTAATTCTCTGTCTGGGTTTGGCGATTCGCCAGAACGTAAAACGTCGTATAAATTAGAATCTTCACCTTCCACAAGCGGAGCATCCATTGATAAATGACGACCAGAGTTTTTCATCGATTCTTTCACGTCATTCACGGTCATGTCTAATTCTTTGGCAATTTCTTCAGCACTTGGCGGACGCTCGTTTGATTGCTCTAACAAGGCATACATTTTGTTGATTTTGTTAATCGAGCCAATTTTATTCAACGGTAACCGAACAATACGCGATTGTTCTGCCAAAGCTTGTAAAATCGATTGACGAATCCACCAAACGGCGTAAGAAATAAATTTAAAACCTCGAGTTTCATCAAAACGTTGTGCGGCTTTAATCAAACCTAAATTTCCTTCGTTAATTAAATCGGGTAAGGTTAATCCTTGATTTTGATATTGCTTTGCAACAGAAACCACGAAACGTAAATTCGCTTTCGTTAATTTTTCAAGAGCTAGTTGGTCACCAGCTTTGATACGTTGAGCTAATTCAACCTCTTCATCGGCTGTAATTAAATCAACTTTTCCAATTTCTTGTAAATACTTGTCAAGGGAGGCAGTTTCACGATTCGTAACCTGCTTGGTAATCTTAAGTTGTCTCATTTATTTCTTTCTAAATAATGGGTTCAGGTAGTTATACGTGAAACCGAATTAGAAAGTTACAATAAAAGCAATAATTATTTTAAACGTCCTTGTACTTCTTCGTTACCGGACTCCCGTTGGTTACTCGCCAATTTTTTATTTCCAAATTGATAAGTTACACCAACACGAAGCATTTGTTCATCCATATATAAAGATCGTCGCTGTGGCGTGTTATTAACTACTGTCGTAAAATAAGCCATGTAATCTTTAAAAATATCAGTCCCTAATACGACAAAACTCCAACCTTTGTCTTTAAGTGAATAACGTAAACCAGCATCAAATTTTGAATAATGAGTTGCTTCAAAGTATAACTCTTTTCGGGGACTATGGTATTCAAAATTAGCTTCAAAAAGGAATGATTTTGCTTTGTTTAACCTAAACGTATTATAGGTGTAAAAGGCAAATTGAAATCCATTTTGTACTTCTGTAGGTAATTCTTTAGTAAAAGTAGTGTCGTTATAATTGCCGTTTAAGGTGTTGGCACTTTCCCACCATTCAAATTTATTGTATTGATAGGACAAGGTTAAGCCGTATTGCTGACGGTCATAATAGTTGCCTCTTTGGTATTCGATAGTTTGCGGATTGGCCGTTAAATCAATAAAAGGAATCTGTAGATTTCCATTTGTAATGGTAGAATAATACAATTTAAAAGATAAATTTTGTTTGAAAGTATAATTTAGTTCAAAATTATCTGTAAAAGAGGGCTGTAAATACGGGTTACCTTCTACGGTAATAAAAGAACTCAAATACCACCTAAAAGGGTTTAAATCCCAAAAAATCGGACGGTCAATTCGTTTGCTATAATTAATAGAAAAACTATTGTCCTCGTTGTGGCTGTATAATAAATAAGCAGAAGGAAATAATTTGTCATAGTCAAACTTATTCTCTTGATTTTGTGTTACATCTGGAGAAGTTGTGATGCCAATTACTTGGGTGTTTTCATAACGAAGTCCAATTTGGGTTTGCCATTTTGAGCTAAGTGTTTTTGAGAAATTTGCATAAGCTGCTTGCGTGTTTTCGGTATAATCAAAATCACTCGTTTGTCTGATGTCAAGTATTGCTACTCCGCTTGAATTATCATAATAATAAATGTCACTACTATTTTTAACCCAGCTTAATTTTCCGCCAAAGCCATAATTAGCCCATTTGGTAGGGATTTCAAAATCAATTTTTCCGCTATAATTTTGAATGTTTTGTAAACCAGCATTCAAGCCAATTATGGCTGGAGATAATGGATTGTTTGCTACATCAAAATTTTGTGTAGTAAAGTTTCTGATTTTATCATCCTCAAAAGTGAAATAATCTAAATCAACCGTGAATTGCCTTCCTAAACTATCAAGTTTTTGAGAATAATAACCATTAAAAGTATGATGTGAATTTTTAGAATCATTATACCCTGTTGTTTCATAAATAGACACCAAATTACCAGAAGTTTTATCATAAACTTTAGACGTATTGCTGTCTTTAATGTCGGGTTTATCTGTTAAAGCTATATATTTTCCGCCAATTGTAGCATTCTTCGTTACTTTAAAATCCACACCAAAAATTCCTCGATACAAATCAACATAATCCTTCCTTTTTGTATTTCCGTTCCAGGTTTGTTCTTCATAATAGGTATCAGTGTTTTCTACTATTTTGTCGCTGCCTTCTCGTTTTGCTAAATCAATAAATAGGCTCCATTTGTTTTTGTTATACAGAAAATCTATAGCAGAAACTAAGGAAGGATAGGTTGTTTGAATATAGTTACTGCGAATGCTACTAGACCAAGAATCTTCTTGAGCTTTTTTTAATTTGATGTTGATTAGGCCACTATTTCCTTGAGCATCATATTTTGCTGGAGGCGTAGTAATTACTTCGATGCTTTTAATATTGTCTGAACTAATGCTTCCTAAATAACTATTGAGTTCGTCACCGGTCATATTAATGACGCGATCATTAATCATAACGCTAACGGAACTTTTACCTACAATTCCAATTGCGTTAGAAGAAACAGCAACCCCTGGCGTGCTTTTTAGCAATTCTAACGCATCACTACCAGAAGCACGAACACTATTCTCGACATTAAAAACCGTGCGGTCTACTTTGTTTTCAATGATTTTTTTGCGAGAGGAAAGCTCTACTTCTTCCAATTGGTTTGCATTGTCAAAAGAAGAAATTGTGCCGAGGTCTAAATTATGTTTTAATTCAAAATCGGTTTGATAAATGATTGCTCCCACAAAATAAAAGCGAAGAGAAAAAGTACCCGCAGGATAACTTAACGTGAAGTTGCCGTTTTCATCAGTTAAGGTAGAAGCAACAATTTTTTTATTCTTTAAGAGAATTACTTCTGACATTTCAATTCCATTCTTTTTTTCATCAACTAATCTGCCCGAAACAGTCAAATCCTGTCCGAATGCAGTTGTTAAAAAAAAGTAACAAACAATGATTAAAAGAGTTGAAATTGAAAACCTCATATGTATTTTTAAATTCGACTACTGCAAATATAAAATAAATGTTAACATTCCAATGAATTGTAATACATGAATTACAAAAAAAATCATAAAAAAACCCGATTCAATAGTTGAATCGGGTTGTATAGTTGAGGAGAGTTAAAATTAGTCCTTTTTAGGCGTAATTTTGTTTTCTTCTCTTGGAGGTCTTGCGATAAGTGCTTTTCTAGATACTTTTTCTTTTCTGGTTTTAGGGTCAATACCTAAGTATTTCACTTGGAATACATCACCCATGTTTACCACATCAGTAACGTTTTCAGTTCTTTCCCAAGCTAATTCAGATACGTGTAATAAAACTTCGTTTCCTGGAGCTTCTGTATATTCTACAACGGCACCAAAATCTAACATTTTGATTACTTTTACTTCATACGCTTCGCCCATTGTTGGTTTAAAGATGATAGAATCAATTTTAGCTAAAACAGCCGCAATTCCGTCTGGATTAGTTCCTAAAATTTCAACAATTCCTTCTTCCGTAATTGGGTCTTCATTGATAACAATCGTACAACCGGTAGCTTTTTGTAATTCTTGAATTACTTTTCCACCCGGTCCGATTAAGGCTCCAATAAATGCATTTGGAATTCTTCTGGTAATAATTTTTGGAGAATGTTCTTTTACTTCAGCTCTTGGATGTGCTAAGGTTTCGGTTAATTTCCCTAAGATATGTAAACGACCATCACGAGCTTGAGCTAATGCTTGCTCCATGATTTCGTATTTTAATCCGTCGATTTTGATGTCCATTTGACAGGCTGTAATTCCTTCTGAAGTTCCAGTTACTTTGAAATCCATATCTCCTAAATGATCTTCATCACCTAAAATATCAGATAAAACTGCAAAACGATCTCCGTCCGTAATTAATCCCATCGCAATTCCAGAAACTGGGCGAATCATTTGAACTCCAGCATCCATTAATGATAATGTTCCAGCACAAACGGTTGCCATTGAAGAAGAACCATTTGATTCTAATACTTCAGAAACCACACGAATGGTATAAGGACAATCTGCAGGAATCATGTTTTTTAAAGCTCTTTGAGCTAAGTTTCCATGACCAACTTCTCTTCTTGAAGTTCCTCTTAACGGACGAGCTTCGCCAGTTGAAAATGGCGGGAAATTATAGTGTAAATAGAATTTTTCTTCTCCTTGTTGTGAAGGTGAATCAATTTGGTTTGCTTCTCTAGAAGTTCCTAAAGTTGCTGTTGCCAAGGCTTGCGTTTCTCCACGTGTAAATAAGGCAGAACCGTGAACAGAGGGTAAATAATCTACTTCACACCAAATAGGTCTGATTTCTGTAGTTTTTCTTCCGTCTAAACGAGTTCCTAAATCTAAAGTGACATTACGAACCGCTTCTTTATTAACTTTATAGAAATATTTAGAAACTAAATCGCCATTTTCTGCCAATTCTTCTTCTGTAAATAATGCTTTAACTTCTTCTTTAACTTCGTCAAATGCTGCTGAACGTTCGTGTTTAGCCGAACCTTTAGAGGCTATTGCGTAAATTTTATCATAAGCTGCCGCTTTCACTTTTGCGTGAATAGCTTCATCTGTTTTTTCAGTTTCATAAGTACGAACTTCTTTTTTACCAAAAGCAGCTTGTAATCTTTCTTGAGCAGCAATTTGATTTTTAATATGTTCGTGAGCAAATTTAATTGCTTCTAACATTTCTGCTTCTGAAATTTCTTTCATTTCACCTTCTACCATAGCGATAGAATCTGTTGAAGCACCAATCATCATGTCAATATCAGATAATTCTAATTGAGCTTGCGATGGATTGATGATGAATTTTCCATCAATTCTTCCCACTCTAGCTTCAGAAATTAACGTTTCAAAAGGAATGTCAGATAATGCAAGTGCTGCCGAAGCGGCTAAACCTGCTAATGCATCTGGCATAACATCGTCATCATGACTCATTAATTGAATCATCACTTGAACTTCTGCGTGATAATCTGATGGGAAAAGTGGACGTAAAACACGGTCAACTAAACGCATGGTTAATACTTCGCTATCACTTGGACGGGCTTCTCTTTTAAAGAAACCACCAGGGAAACGACCTGCTGCAGCAAATTTTTCACGATAATCTACCGTTAACGGCAAAAAATCGATACCTGGACTTGCTTTTCTTGACGAAACAACTGTGCCTAAGATAACAGTTTTTCCTATTCTTACTACTACAGATCCGTCTGCTTGTTTGGCTAAACGACCTGTCTCGATTGTGATGTTTCTGCCATCACCTAAATCGATGCTTTCTACAAATAATTGTGGAATCATAAATTTTCCTTTTTAATTTTACATTGGTTTGCCTGCCTGTCGACAGAATAGTTGTGTTGTTGTAGTTGTTGTGTTCCAATGAAAAACCAAACTTTTTTAAATTCTTTTAAAAATTAAAATATTGAAAAATCGAACTAGGATAGTTGTGAATTCTTCACTTTTTTTAATCTTTAAATTCTTCAATCTTTAAATTAAAAAGGAGGCACTTACGCACCTCCTTTTTATATTGATTATTATTTTCTAATACCCAATTCTTTGATAATCTCACGATATCTGTTGATTTCTTTTTTCTTTAAGTAATCTAAAAGACTTCTTCTTTTACCTACTAAAAGCACTAACGAACGCTCTGTATTATAATCATGACGATTTTTTTTCAAGTGCTCTGTTAAGTGAGAAATTCTGAAGGTAAATAAAGCGATTTGCCCTTCTGCAGAACCTGTGTTTTCAGCTTTTCCTCCGTGTTTAGCGAAGATTTCCGCTTTTGTTTCTTTAGTTAAATACATTCCAATATTATTTTTAATGATTTTTATGTATGAAAAGGGGTTTTCCCAATTCGGTTGCAAAGGTATAAATAATTATGAATTATGAGTTATGAATTGTGAATTATTTTTGGGATTTATACAATTGTCAATGTCAGAATGTCTATTTCAGCAACGGGGCTTAAATTACAGCGTTCTTTAAATGTTATTTTGTGTTTTTGAAAAAAAATTTCTGTTTAGAAATTTACTACTTCTTGTATTTTTAAGTCTAATCGAAGCAAAGCATTATTGGGGTCTGAGCCAAAAATCGAATAATCTAATTTTCCGTTTTTATCAATTAAAATCCAATGAGGTGCTCCACCAGCTTGAAATAATTTGAATGTATCCGTGTCATGACAATCTTTATAAAACGGAAATCGAATATAAAATTCTTCTTTAGCATTTTCAAAATCGGAAAGAGTGTGTTCGCCACCTTGAAAATTAGAGTGAATCCCAATAATCGCTATATTGGTATCTTCTACAATTAATTTATTAGCATAAGGAATTGCTCTCCCTTTGCAACCTGGACAACCTAAAGAAAAAAACAATAGGAGCAAAGGCTTGCCTTGAAAAGAAGCTAGAGTTGGAACTGTATCTCCAAAAATGGATTCTAATTTCCAATCTGGAACAATTTGGCCGATTTCCATTAGTTGATTTTTTTTAAAGAAACAGCATTCATGCAATAACGCAAACCACTTGGTTCTGGTCCATCATCAAAAACATGACCTAAATGTGCTTCACACGTATTGCAAATGGCTTCAATTCGTATCATTCCAAAAGAAACGTCTTTTATATATCCAACTGCATTTTCTTTAATGGGTTGTGTGAATGAGGGCCAGCCTGTGCCACTTTCAAATTTTTCATTGGCATCAAATAATAAGGAATCACAACAAACGCAACCGTAAATTCCTGGCTCAAAAAGCGAACATAGTTCAGAACTGTGTGGCCTTTCTGTTCCTTTTAAACGGGTGACTCTATATTGTTCGTCTGTTAAGATTTCTTTCCATTCAGCTTCTGTTTTTACTACTTTTTTATCAGGTTTTGGATTTCCGTTTTTTGCGATTTGTATAATGGTGTTCCAGTTTATCATGAGTTTAGATTATTAGTTTAAAATTATTTAGATGTTTAAAAAGTTACTTGACAATTGTTTTATGAACTACACGACAATGCCGAACAACCTACTTTATGTCTTGCCCAATCGGGTCTTTTGGCAAACCATTTTTGGTAATTTTCTTGTTCATCATATGGTTTTAAAAGCATTTCATATAATTCGTTTAACAAACTATAATCACCTTTATCCGCATCATCAATAGCTAATTGTGCCATGTAATTTCGTAAAACGTATTTTGGGTTAACTAAATTCATAGCCTTTTTTCTATCTGAATCAGATTGATTTTCAGATTTTAATTGATTGATATACAATGTGAACCAATACATCCAAGCGTCATAAACTGAATCTTTGACTTCTTCTGCTTTATAAAATGAATATTTAACTTTCTCAAAAGCATTTTCGACAGAATCTTCTTTGGAAACTTGACTCAAATTCCGAAAGAAAATAGTCATATCTGTTTCTGTAAGTTGCAGATTTTCAGTTAAAAGCAGTATGCTATTTTTAGATGCTTCATTTGAAATTTCAAATCCTAACTTATTGAGCATCATTTCAATATAGTCTTCTTCAAATTTTATTGGAAAGTCATTCAAAATTTTTTCTAATGGTTTTACTTCTTCAATTAACGGAAATAATGCATTCGCTAGTTGCAATAAATTCCATTGTGCTACTTGTGGTTGATTGCCAAAACGATAACGTTTGTGTTCATTATCAGTTGTATTTGGTGTCCAATTTGGATTGTAATCTTCCAACCAACCATAAGGCCCATAATCAATCGTGATTCCGTGAATAGACATATTATCTGTATTCATTACACCATGCACAAAACCAACACGTTGCCAATGCACAATCATTTCTCGAGTTTTATCTGCAACAGTTTCAAAGAATTCCAAATATTTATTTTTTCCAACAGTTTTAATTTCAGGATAATACTGTTTGATGGTATAATCGGCTAATAATTGAAGATTTTTAGTGTCTTCACGTGAAGTAAATAATTCAAAATTTCCAAATCGAATAAAACTTGGAGCTGTTCTACAAACAATGGCTCCTTTTTCGTAATCGGCATTTCCGTTGTATAAAACATCCCTCAAAACTTCATCACCACTCAAAAATAAAGCTAATGAACGAGTTGTTGGAACACCCAGATTAAACATCGCTTCACTACATAAGTGTTCCCGAATGGAAGAACGCAAAACGGCTAAACCATCACCACGACGAGAATAAGGCGTTTTTCCAGCACCTTTTAATTGAAACATGGTGTTGATATTGTTATAGGTTGCTTCAAATAAAGTGATTGCTCTTCCGTCACCTAATTGTCCAGCCCAATTTCCAAATTGATGTCCGGCATAAGCCATGGCATAAGGTTTGGTGTTTTCTAGAATTGTATTTCCTGAAAAAACATTCAAAAACTCTTCTGATTTTGTTTCTTCTTTTGAAATTCCTAGACTTTCTGCAACTTCAATGGAAACATGGATTAAACTTGGGTTTTTAGGTTTTATAGGATTTACATAGGAAAAAGCAGCTTCAAGCACTTGTCTTATCTGGTTTGATTCGATTGAATCTGCTGGTAATTCGTTCGTAAATGTATTGTTTAGGTTTAATTTCATAGGTAGATTCCTTATCGAATTCGATTTTTATCAAAAATACAAAACAGGAATCGGCTAACGTAGAATTTATAAATAATATAACATTAACGATTGATAATCTCAAAGGTTATTTTATGAAGTAAAAATTGAAATTAAAGCAACATATACATAATAAAATTAACAAATTTCATTGTTTTTCAGTCTTTTATATCCTAAAACAACTTTGCTACTTCTTCATTCACAAACTCTAAAAAACGCTCGTCAGCTTCGGTAAAAGGGTCAATTACGTGTGAATCAATGTCAATTTGACCAATGTTTTGACCGTTTACAAATAGCGGAACTACAATTTCTGATTTAACCGTAAAACTACAAGCAATATAATTGTCTTGAGCAGACACATCAGGCACCACAAAATTGGCATTTGATTCGGCTACTTGGCCACAAATTCCTTTCCCAAACGGAATTACGGTATGGTCTGTTTCGGCACCCACATACGGGCCAAGATGTAGCGTTTTTGCTTCGTGATTAGCAAAATAAAACCCAACCCAATTATAGTAGGAAACAGAATCGGATAAAAATTGACAGACGTTTTTTAATTTCTCTTCGCGAGAGCTTGTCTTTTCTTGTAACAACTGAATTACTTCTGGTTTTAATTCTTCAAAAGTCATGGTTTATTTTTTTTACAAAGTTAAACGAACACCACAACTCAAAATTCTATATTTTTGTTAAAAATTAGTAGTTTGGAAAAATATTATCATCAATATAAACCGTTTTTGTTTTTTCTGCTCAAGTTCTTTTTGAGTTATATTTTGTTAACGGTACTGTATCACGCTTATTTAAGTCGTTTTGACGCAACGGCATTTGAAGTGGATTCGGTTACAAAAGTCGTTGCAAAACAAGCACAGCAATTGGTTCAATTTTTTGGATATAATTCGGAAATCGCCGAAAACGCTGAACAAAACTCCGTTAAGTTTTTTGTAGAAGGAAAATATGTCGCTCGTGTAGTAGAAGGTTGTAATGCCATTAGCGTGCTGATTTTGTTTGTTGCTTTTGTTGTTGCTTTTAAAGGAACATGGAAACATACCTTGCTTTATTTGCTTTTTGGAATTGTTTTTATTTATAGCTTAAATATTCTTCGGATAGCTTTAATTTCAATTGCATTGTATTTTTATCCGGAACAAGAGCACTTGATTCACGGCGTGCTTTTTCCGTTGTTTATCTATGGTGTTGTTTTTCTTTTGTGGGTAATTTGGGTTAATAAATTTTCTTCTTATGCTACAAAAACTACTTCAAAATAAAGCAGCTATTTTTTTTATTTTACTAAGTTTGGTTGCCTTAGTGGCCATTCGCGGCTATGAAACCCAATGGTTTTATGATCCTTTTTTAGCTTATTTTAAAAATGATTATCTGAATTTGCCTTTTCCTGAATTTGATTCGTTTAAATTATTTTTCAGCATGACTTTTCGGTTTGTGTTAAATACGTTTTTTTCACTTTTGATAATTTACTTTTTGTTTAAAGACCTTACGATCACAAAATTTGCAAGCATTTTATATGGATTTTTGTTTATTATTTTAATGCTTTTCTTCTTTGTTCTTGTTTCGTATTTTAGCGAATCAAATAATTTTCTTTTGTTTTATATCAGAAGATTTATAATTCAACCCTTATTCCTTATTCTTTTAATACCAGCAATTTACTTCCAAAAGAAGTCTGAATAAGCTTTTTTTTACTACCTTTAACTCTTAAAGTTTGTGGTATGAAAGTGACGAAATTCTCAGGTGAAATAGTGACTTTTGAAAAAGATAAGCTCAGAAAATCCTTGTTGAAATCTGGGGCTAGTTTTGAGGCTGTTTCACGGGTTATTTCAACCATTGAAAAGGAATTGTATGAAGGGATTCCTACCAAAAAAATATACAAATTAGCCTTTCAGTTACTTAAAAAAGTTTCTAATGTGCATGCGGCCAAGTATAATTTGCGATCCGCAATTATGGCTCTCGGTCCTGCGGGATTCTATTTTGAAAAATTCATGGCTCGCCTTTTTGAAAGAGAAGGCTATGAAACCTTAACCAATCAAACCTTAGAAGGAAAATGCGTTTCGCACGAAATTGATGTCATTGTTAAAAAAGATAAGGTAGTCAGTATGGTGGAATGTAAGTTTCACGGGAGTCAAGACGCTAAAACGGATGTAAAAGTGCCGATGTATATCTTGTCTCGGTTTAATGATTTGAATCAGCAACAGTACACTTTTTTTAACCAAGAAGCGACATTGGCTAAGTGTTGGATTGTGACTAATAACCGGTTTACAACAGACGCTATTCAATTTGCAACGTGTTCAAATTTAGAATTGTTAAGTTGGAATTATCCGCCGGGAGAGGGTTTGAAAGACAAAATCGACAACTATCATATTTATCCCGTTACAGCTTTAACGACCCTAACGCTTGCTGAAAAAGACAAATTACTGGCACAAGATATTCTAACCGCACGTGATTTAATTATGGATAAAGATTGTCTTCGTAAAATAGAGTTGAGTCCAAGCCGAATAAAAAACGTTTTGAAAGAAGCAAATCAATTGTGTGATCTATTAAAAATAACAACATGAAAATTCATTTTTTAGGTGCAGCAAGTACCGTAACAGGTTCTAAATTTCTTGTCGAACATAACGAAACTAGAATTTTAGTAGATTGTGGTTTATATCAAGGATTAAAACAGTTACGCGAATTAAATTGGGAACCCTTATCCGTTTTGCCCTCTTCTATTGATTATGTATTATTGACACACGGTCATTTAGACCACTGTGGTTGGTTGCCAAAATTAGTAAAAGAAGGTTTTCATGGAAAAATTTTCTGCACAAGTCCCACCAAGCAAATCGCCAGATTAATTTTGTTAGATAGTGCCAAAATTCAAGAAGAAGAAGCAGAAAGAGCCAATAAAGAAAACTATTCTAAACACAATCCAGCAGAGCCGCTATATACTGTTGATGAGGCAGAACGCGTTACGCCATTATTTAGAGTCGTTGATAAAGAGTTAGAAGTTAAACTGACCGATGATATCTTTTTTAGCTTCTTTTATGCTAGCCATATCATCGGAGCTTGTTCAATTGAACTTCATGTGGAGGATAAAATTTTAATTTTTTCAGGCGATATTGGTCAGGATGATGATGTGTTGTTATATCCGCCAGTGAAACCTAAAAAAGCGGATTATGTTTTTATGGAAAGCACTTATGGAAACAGAATTCATCCCGCCGAAGACACCAAATTATTGTTAGAAAGTTTTATTCGCAATACGGTTGAAAACAACGGAACTGTTTTAATTCCTAGTTTTGCCGTAGAACGAGTACAAACCTTAATGTTTTTGTTATGGCAATTAAAAAAAGAAAACAAACTTCCAGACATTCCATTAATTATAGATACCCCAATGGGAATAAATGTGTTGGAGGTTTTTCAAAACAGTACGGCTTGGCATAAATTAACGCCAAAAGAATGCGAAGAAATGTGTCGAATTTTTACACTTATTTCAGATTATAAAGAAACAATTGACACCATTTTTAATCCAAAACCTAAAGTAGTGATTGCAGCTAGTGGTATGATGACTGGCGGAAGAATTTTAAGTTATATGGAGCGGTATATAGAAAAACCAGAAACGACCTTAATTGTAGTCGGATATCAGGCAGAGGGAACTCGCGGTAGAAAAATGATAGATGGAGCAGAAGAAATTAAAATTTATGGAAAATACTATCCTGTTAAAGCAAAAATTCTAGAATTAGAAGGGCTTTCTGCTCATGGCGACCAAAAAGATTTATTAAATTGGCTAGCTGATTTAGAAGAAAAACCTAAAAAAGTATTTTTAATCCATGCTGAAAATATAGCGGCAGACGAACTCCGATTAAAAATTGCTGAAACTTACCAGTTTGACGTCACGGTGCCGTTTTTAGGTCAAATCGTTGAAATTTAGTTCTATTAACAAAAAAATAGTAGTAGTATTGATTTAAATAAAATATCTTTGCCTTATGAATTTTAAAAAGTGCACCAGTATTCTAATGGCATTCTACCTCTTGGTTTCAACCAGTGGGTTTGCCTTTAATGTGCATTATTGTGAAGGTGAAATTGCTTCTATTTCTTCTGTATTTAAGATGGAAGAACCTTGTGAAATGGAAAAGCCACATGAAGAAAAAACATGCTGTGCTTTAGTTGCAGATGACCATTCGAGTTGCTGTTCTGACCAGTTTTTTCAAGCGGATTTTGATGACAGTATTCTCAAAGTAGTAGCTTTTGATTTTCAAGCTACGGGTTTGTTACCTCTTTATGAATTGCCCGTTTTTAAAACTTTTTCAGAAGAAATCAAAACAGTTGCGATTCGTTATTACTGTGAGGCCCATGCTCCGCCACTTTATCAATTGTATTCCCAATACGTTTTTTACGCCTGATTATAATTAAACCTAATTGTCACTATCAGTGATTAATAATCGTTTAATTTATAATCAACATCATGCAAAAACAATTTTTAGTATATTGCTGTTTGCTTTTTTCAGGTCTTTTGTTTAGCCAAGAAAATGTAAGCGGAAAAATTATATACGATAATAACCAACCACTTCCCGGAGCAAATATCTACTGGGAAAATACCGAAATCGGAACGACTTCAGATGATCAGGGAAAATTTACAATTCCTTTTTCTGCCAATCATACTGTTTTAGTCATTAGTTATGTGGGATTTAAAACAGTTGTACTTACGGTTTCATCCCCCAAAAAAATTACTCAAAAAATGGAGTATGACACTTCTTTAGATGAGGTCACGTTAACCAATGTTCGGAAATCGTTACAAAAAAGCTATTTGGTTACATCCAATATGCAAACCATGTCGAGTAAAGAATTACTCAAAGCAGCATGTTGTAATTTATCCGAAAGTTTTGAAACCAATCCGAGTATTGATGTCAATTTTTCTGATGCTATTTCGGGAAGTAAACAGATAAAAATGTTGGGGTTAACGAGTCCCTATATTTTGATGACCGAAGAGAATATTCCAGCTATTCGAGGAGCAGCACAAGCCTATGGCTTGTCATTTGTTCCCGGTACTTGGGTTGAAAGTATCCAAATTACAAAAGGAGCGGGCTCGGTCGTAAATGGTTATGAAAGTATTTCTGGTCAAATTAATTACGAATTAATTAAACCTGCAAACGACATCCCTTTCTTTTTAAATGCCTATGGCTCTACCGATTCTCGTTTTGAATTGAATATCCATTTTAATAAAAAAATTAATGATAAGTGGGCTACGAGTTTGTTTCTTCACGGAAGTACGCGTTTGGCTAAAAATGACATGAATGACGATGGATTTTTGGATAATCCTATCGGAAATCAAATTAATGCCATTAATCGTTGGCAATATACCAATGCCGAAAAAGGATGGGTAAGCTTTATCAACCTTCGCGTAATGAAAGACGATAAGCAAATGGGTCAAGTTGATTTTGATCCCAATAGAGATAAAGGAACAACCAATTTTTGGGGTTCAGAAATCAATACTGAAAAAGTTGATCTTTCTGCAAAAATGGGCTACGTATTTCCGGATGCTCCCTGGAAAAGTATTGGTTTTCAAAATGCGTTTAACTACCACAATCAAGAATCTTATTTTGGGTTAAATCAATATAACATCAAACAAAATAGTTTTTATTCTAATCTAATTTATAATTCAATTTTGAGTAATACGTTGCACAAATTTTCAACGGGTATGAATTTCACCTATGATAATTATAGTGAATTTGTTAATGTAACTGATTTTAGTCGAATTGATAATTCAGTAGGTGCTTTTTTTGAGTATACCTTTGATGATAACGATAAATGGAGTTATGTTTTTGGTGGCCGAATTGATTACCATAATCGATTAGGCGTTTTTTTGACACCACGAGCTCACGTACGGTATAAGCCTTTTGAAAAAACAACCTACCGTTTATCGGCAGGAAGAGGAAAACGAAGTGCCAATATTTTCGCAGAAAACCAACAATTATTTGCATCTTCTCGGCAATTTCAAATTCTTGATACAAATGGTAAAATTTATGGTTTAGACCCTGAAATTGCATGGAATTATGGATTCGGAATGATGCAAGGATTCCAGCTTTTTGGTAAAAATGCTGAGTTTTCGCTTGATTTTTATCGAACCGATTTTCAAAATCAAGCGGTTGTAGATGTAGATAATAGCCCGCAATCAGTTTTGTTTTATAACCTTGACGGACAATCGTTTGCCAATAGTCTTCAAGTAGATTTGAATTATGAAATTACGCGGCATTTTACAATTAGAACAGCCTATAAGTATTATGATATTGAAACGGATTATACGATTGGTTTGGCAGAACGTCCTTTGCAAGCCAAGCATCGATTTTTTACGAATGTCGCTTATGAAACTCACGTGAAAGACCGTGGCCAACAGTGGAAATTTGACTTTACTTATAATTGGTTGGGTGAGCAGCGTTTGCCTCGAACACAATCTAATCCCGAAGAATACCGTTTGCCAGAATATGCAAGTGCTTTTTCGACGTTTAATGCACAAATCACCAAAACATTTTCTCAAACTTTTGAAATTTATGTTGGTGGAGAGAACATCGGAAATTATCAACAACCGAATCCTATTTTAGGAAGTAATGATCCTTTTGGTTCCTATTTTGATAGCTCTATGGTTTATGGCCCTGTTTTTGGTGGGATGTATTACGCAGGATTACGATTTAAAATTCAATAACAAAATCAATTCAATAAATATGAAAAAAATAATTTTAGTTTTGCTTGTTTCACTGGTCGGAATGACAACGCAAGCTCAAGAAAAGAAAAATAAAAATGCCAAATACAACATAGAAGTTAATGGTCATTGTGAAAAATGTAAAAGCAGAATCGAAAAAGCGGCACTATCTGTGAAAGGCGTTAAATCGGCAGTTTGGCATTCAGACCACCAAGATTTACATTTAGTCTTAGACGAAAATAAATGTACAGTTCAACAAGTTCATGAAGCGATTGCAGCAGTTGGACATGATACAGACAAAGTAAAAGCAAAAGATGAAGTTTACGAAAGTTTACATTACTGTTGTTTGTATGATCGAAAAAACTAAAGAAAAAAAATCCCAGCAAGAAAAAATCGAGCTGGGATTATTTTTTTGTATGATCATGAATTTTACATCATGCCTGGCATTCCACCGCCCATTGGCATTCCGCCACCAGCGTTTTCTTCTTTAATTTCAACCAATGCACATTCTGTAGTTAAAATCATTCCTGCTACCGAAGCAGCATTTTCCAAAGCAACACGGGTTACTTTTTTCGGGTCAATGATTCCTGCTTTTAGCATATCTACATACTCATCGGTTTTGGCATTGTATCCAAAATCACCTTTTCCTTCTGCTACTTTTGCTACCACAACCGAACCTTCTAGTCCAGCGTTTTCAACAATAGTACGCAAAGGCGATTCTACCGCACGATTCACAATTTGAATACCTGTTGCTTCATCTGCATTATCTGCTTTTAAGCTAGCTAAGACCTTTTTTGCACGCAGTAGGGCAACGCCTCCACCGGCAACAATTCCTTCTTCTACCGCTGCTCTTGTTGCATGTAAAGCATCATCAACACGGTCTTTTTTCTCTTTCATTTCTATTTCAGAAGCTGCACCTACATATAAAACAGCAACTCCACCAGCTAATTTAGCTAATCGCTCTTGTAATTTCTCCCGGTCATAATCAGACGTGGTCGTTTCCATTTGCGATTTAATTTGGTTCACCCGATTTTTAATGAGGTCTCCGTTTCCAGCACCGTTTACAATTGTTGTATTGTCTTTGTCAATGGTAACTTTTTCTGCAGTTCCTAGCATTTCTAAGGTTGCATTTTCTAAGGTATAACCGCTTTCTTCCGCAATAACAGTTCCGCCAGTTAAAATAGCGATGTCTTCTAACATTGCTTTTCTTCTATCACCAAAACCTGGAGCTTTTACAGCTGCAATTTTTAAGGCCCCACGTAATTTGTTTACAACTAAAGTGGATAACGCTTCGCCATCAACATCTTCTGCTATAATCAATAGTGGTTTGCCTGATTGAGCTACTGGTTCTAAAACAGGTAATAATTCTTTTAAGGAAGAGACTTTCTTGTCGTATAATAAAATGTATGGATTTTCTAATTCTACATTCATTTTTTCTGGATTTGTCACAAAATAAGGCGACAAATATCCTCTGTCAAATTGCATTCCTTCTACCACATCCACATAGGTATCAGTCCCTTTTGCTTCTTCAACAGTAATCACACCTTCTTTTCCAACTTTTCCAAAAGCTTTCGCAATTAAATCGCCAATCACTTCATCGTTATTAGCAGAAATAGAGGCTACTTGTTTAATTTTTTCGATTGAACTTCCTACTTCTTTTGCTTGTTTGCCTAAATCAGCAACAATAGCTTCAACTGCTTTGTCAATTCCTCTTTTTAAGTCCATTGGATTAGCACCAGCCGCTACGTTTTTTAAACCTTCTTTAACGATGGCTTGTGCTAAAACAGTAGCCGTTGTTGTTCCGTCTCCTGCTAAATCATTGGTTTTAGAGGCAACCTCTTTAACCATTTGAGCTCCCATGTTTTCCAAAGGATCTTTTAATTCTACTTCTTTAGCAACGGTCACACCATCTTTTGTTACGGTTGGACCACCAAATGATTTGCTAATTGTTACATTTCGGCCTTTCGGACCTAAAGTTACTTTTACTGCATTCGCTAATGCATCAACACCACGTTTTAAACCATCACGTGCTTCAATATCGAATTTTATATCTTTTGCCATTTTATATTTTATTTATTTAGTTTAACGAACAAGTTGCAACTGTCTTTCTATTTAGAGTTTTTATTTTTAAAGTATTGCTAGAATGTCATCTTCACGCATAATGAGGTAATCTTTTCCTTCAAGTTTTAATTCAGTTCCAGCATATTTTCCGTACAAAACGGTATCGCCAACTTTTACGGTCATGGTGTAATCTTTTTTACCATTTCCAACGGCAATAATTGTTCCTCTTTGTGGCTTTTCTTTTGCAGTGTCAGGAATTATAATACCTGAAGCTGTTGTAGTTTCGGCTGCAGCCGGCTCAACCAAAACGCGGTCTGAAAGGGGTTTAATGTTTACTGACATAATTAATTTATTAGTTATTGTTTTTTATTAAGTGTAATGCCTCAAATTAGACAGAAACTATGCCAAATTAATCAAACTGACATTTTTTCAGGGCTAATGGATTCCGTTTTTACAAAAAAAAATCCCGATTTTACTCGGGATATTTTTTTTATATTTTATCTAATTTGCTTATTCAGGTTGTGGTGCAGTTTCAACTGGAGCAGGTGCTTCTGCAGGAGCAGGCGTTTCTGCTGGCGGAGCTACTGTTTGAGTTTGAGCTGCTGGTGTTGCATTAGATTTGTCAATTTTAACGGTACCATCGCCATCATTAAAAGCTAAGCTTGAAAACATAATTAGAGCAATTAAAATGATGCCTAACGTCCATGTGCTTTTATCTAAAAAATCGGTCGTTTTTTGAACGCCACCAATTTGTTGTGAACTACCAAAAGTTGATGATAAACCGCCACCTTTAGGGTTTTGAACCATAATGACTACGATAAGTAAAAAACAAACTACTGTTATTAATACTAAAAAAACTGAAAATCCCATTGCTATTGATTATTTTGTTGTAAAATTTTAATGTCTTTAATTCGGTCTGCAAAGAAAATACTTTTTTCTGGATATTTCAAAATTAATATTTCATAAGCTTGAATTGCTTTCGAAAATTTTTTTTGTTCCAAATAAACCCGAGCTAATGTTTCGGTCATTAAATGACTTGTTTCTTTAATTTCAATCGGTTTTGCTGGGCTTTCCGTAATATTTTTTGCGGGTTTAATTTTTGGATTTGCCTCAATAAACTTATCAATTATTTCTAATTTCTTTTGTTTATTGGAAAGATTTCCTGCTTTTTCAACGTTTTTTTCTATTGGTTTTGTCTTAACAACCTCTTTTTCTTCCTCATTTTTTCTCTCGATGGGCTTAAAATTGGCTAGTTGTAACCATTCATGGAAGGAATGTTTTTCACTTTGCGTGAACGAAATCGGTTTGCCTATTTCTAATTTTTCTAATCTTGAGGTTTCACTGCCTTCTAAAATGGTTGGGATAATTTCTTCAGGAGCAATTTCTAAAACTACTTCTTCAGTCTCAATTTTCTCAGGAGTAATTTCAATTATTTCTTCAAGAACTACTTCCTCTATAGCAGGTGAAGGTACTTTTATAAATTCAACATCTGCAATTGCTTCAAATTCTACAGTAGGAATGACGGGAAGTTCTAATTCGTTAAGAATGGGCTTTATAACTTCATCTTGAATTTCTGTTTCGTCCGCTACTTGTTGCTTTTCATTGGCAATAAGCTGGCTTTCAACAACGTCGATATCCATAATGAGAGCGAGTTTTTGCTCATAAATATCTTTTTCAATAATTGTAAATTCATCGGAAGTGATAAAATCAAATAAAACACTTCTGTCAACCGTATGTGCTGCAGTTTGCTTAAGAGCAAAATTATATTTGTAGCTATCTTGATTGTATAAACCTTTTAAGTATAAAGCTCTGGCACTTTGAAAATAAGGAAAATTATCCACAACATTTTCCAACGATTTGGCTTGTTTTTCGTTTACCGCATTGGGGTTGTTCAATAGAAAAGTATATTCGCTTAAGTTCAATTTTTATGATTTTATTGTTTTTTCTAATTCAAAGTTAAGAAATTTTTAATCTACTTGCTTTTTTTTACCATTTTGCTAGTGAAGCGTTAAAAACATCTTGTGTAATTCGCTCAAAAATCACTTCTTTTGCTGTTTGTAGAGTTTGACCAATTAGTTGTTGGTCAGCTGGATAGTCATAGAAAAAGCTAAATGGTCTTTCAAAATTATCTTCTTCTTTATTATTGTTGATGTAACGAACATTTACGGTGATAGTCAATCGGTTTTGTGCTGTTCGTTGGTCGGCAGTGGCCTGCATAGGTGTAATTCGATAACCGGTAATTTCTCCTTCATAAATTAAATCGCCGCCAGAATTGGTTAGGCTTAGATTCGTTTGGTTTTGGATTAGATCTTGCAGGGCAATCGTGAAATCTCGTTCGATTCCGGGCTCAATCAATTCGGCAATATTTTGAAAATAATTGACTTGAAACGTTTTAGCATCAATTTTCCCCGTTCCGGTAAAGTTATAGTATTTACAACCTGTCAAAATTACCAACGAAAGAAGCAAAAAACCACTAAATATTTTCTTTTTCATACCCTATTTATAAGTCAAATTGTTTTATTTTTCGATATAAAGTTCGCTCAGAAATTCCTAATTCGTCTGCAGCTGCTTTTCTTTTTCCTTTGTTTCGATCTAAAGCTTTTTTGATGAGTTCAATTTCTTTAGCATCTAAACGTAAGGTTTCTTCTTCTTCGACTGTTTCTGCAAAAAGATAGTCATCTTCATCCTCTTCCTCATCCATAAATTCCTCTTGGTGTGAATTGAGTTGGTTCGGAATTACGCCAACTTGTGGTTCTTCAAAAGCAATTTCTGTATCTTCTTTTTGACCGTATAGTTTTTGAATTAAATTTTTATTGGATTCTTGAACTTTGGACGATCCGCTTTGCATTAATTCTAAGGTTAATTTTTTTAAATCATTCAAATCGCTTTTCATATCAAAAAGCACTTTATACAAGATTTCGCGTTCGTTACTAAAATCACTTGCGGCTTTTTTGTCTTTTACTAAAGCGGGTAAATTTGTGCCTTCTTGTGGGAGATAAGAATTCAAAACCGCATGCGTAATCACTCGATTCGTTTCTAAAACCGATATTTGCTCTGCAATATTTCGCAATTGTCTCACATTTCCGCTCCAGCGATATTTAAGCAATAAATCAACGGCATTGTCTTCTAATTTAATAGCAGGCATTTTATATTTATGAGCAAAATCAGCTGCAAATTTTCGAAATAACAAATGGATATCGTCTTTTCTTTCCCGTAAAGGAGGCAAGGCGATGTCGACTGTACTCAATCTATAATATAAATCTTCTCGAAATTTCCCTTTTTCAATGGCGTCAAACATATTCACGTTGGTAGCCGCTACAATGCGAACATTTGTTTTTTGCACTTGCGAGGAGCCAACTTTTATGAATTCACCATTTTCTAAAACCCGAAGTAATCGCACTTGAGTGGTTAAAGGCAATTCGCCTACTTCGTCTAAAAAAATGGTTCCGCCATTGGCGACTTCAAAATAGCCATCTCGGGCACCCGTTGCTCCGGTAAAAGAGCCTTTTTCATGTCCGAATAGCTCACTGTCAATAGTTCCTTCTGGAATTGCTCCGCAGTTGACAGCAATATATTTTCCGTGTTTTCGATGGGAAAGAGAGTGAATTATTTTAGGAATACTTTCTTTTCCAACGCCACTTTCACCTGTTACCAATACAGAAATATCAGTAGGAGCAACCTGAATTGCTTTTTCTATAGCACGATTCAATTTAGGGTCGTTCCCTATAATTTCAAATCGTTGTTTTATGTTTTGAATGCTTTCCATAGTCATTGCGAGGTACGAAGTAATCATTTGTATTAACCGCTGATCCGCTAATTTATAATTATTTTAAAGGTATACTTAATTTTGTGGTTTTCTATTATTGCATTTTCGAATACCCAACTGCTTTACCAATTAAGGTTGCCGAAGTGCAATCATGAATTTTGACCATTACAAAATCACCTGGTTTATAATTTTCTTTCGGAAAAACCGTCACGACATTTTCTGAAATCCGTCCACTCCAATGTTGATTTGATTTTTTCGATTCTTTTTCAATTAAAACTTCTACGGTTTGACCTAAGAAACGCTTTGTTTTCTTTTCACTAAGCACTTGTTGCAAATCGACAATTTCTTGTAAACGTCTTTTCTTAACTTCTTCGGGAACGTCATCTTCTAGTTTTCGAGCGGCTAAGGTGCCAGGTCGTTCTGAATAAGAAAACATATAACCAAAATCATATTCTACATATTCCATTAAACTCAACGTATCTTGATGGTCTTCTTCCGTTTCTGTTGGAAAACCTGAAATCATATCTTGTGAAATAGAACAACCCGGAATAATCACTTTGATTTTATCAATTAAAGCCATGTATTCTTCTCGAGTGTGTTGCCGATTCATTTCTTTTAAAATTCGGGAGCTTCCACTTTGAACGGGTAAATGTATATAATTACATACGTTTTCGTATTTTGCGATAACATGTAATACTTCTTCATGCATATCTTGCGGATTAGAAGTAGAAAATCGGAAACGCATTTTTGGAAACGAAATCGCACATTGTTCTAATAATTGAGCAAAATCGACAGCAGTGACTTTTTGCATTTCGGTTGCTTTTTCAAAGTCTTTTTTCAAGCCGCCACCATACCATAAATAACTATCAACATTTTGACCTAATAAACAAACTTCTTTAAAACCTCTTGTCCATAAATCGTTGATTTCTCCCAAAATACTTTGTGGTTCACGGCTTCGTTCGCGTCCGCGAGTGAATGGAACAACACAAAACGTGCACATATTATCACAACCTCGTGTGATGGAAACAAAGGCATTTACCCCATTGCTATTTAGTCGAACGGGCGAAATATCACCATACGTTTCATCTTTAGATAAAATGACGTTAATGGCATCACGGCCTTCTTCAACTTCTTTTAAAAGGTTGGGAATATCTTTATAGGCATCAGGACCAACCACCATGTCTACAATTTTCTCTTCTTCTAGAAATTGATTTTTTAAACGTTCGGCCATGCAGCCTAAAACGCCCACTTTCATGCTAGGATTTATTTTTTTTACAGCATTGTATTTTTCTAAACGTTTCCGAATAGTTTGCTCTGCTTTGTCACGAATGGAACATGTGTTTACCAAAACTAAATCGGCTTCTTCAAGTTTTTGAGTGGTATTATAGCCTTGTTCTGTTAAGATGGAAGCTACAATTTCACTATCCGAAAAATTCATCGCACAACCATAGCTCTCTATAAATAACTTTTTTGAATTGCCTTCTTTTTGTTCTAAAACCAGGCTTGTACCTTGTTTTTGCTCTATTATTTCTTTTTCCATACCTGTTATTGTCTTCCTTTTCTTAAACATCTGAATCGGGTAGCAAATATAACATTAAATTTAATTATCTGACAAGATGGCAGACAAGGTTTAACAAATATTTTGATAGAGAATGAATATAAACTAGGGGTTTTTATTTTTCAAAAATCAAAAATTAAAAAAAAACCATACTTTTGTTGCCAAACAAGAAAGAACATGGCAAAGAATTTAGTAATCGTTGAGTCACCTGCAAAAGCAAAAACCATAGAAAAATTTCTAGGCAAAGACTTCCAAGTCGAGTCAAGTTATGGTCACATTGCTGATCTTCCTTCAAAAGAGATTGGGGTAGATGTACTCAATGGTTTTAAACCAAAATATGAGGTGTCATCAGACAAGAAAGCACTCGTAAAGAAACTCAAAGAGTTATCCAAAAACGCAGAAATGGTTTGGTTAGCTTCCGATGAGGATCGTGAGGGAGAAGCTATTTCTTGGCATTTAGCGGAAGAATTAAAATTAGATAAGAAAAAAACAAAACGGATTGTTTTTCATGAAATCACCAAGAATGCGATTTTAAAAGCAATCGAAAATCCGAGAGAAATTGATTATAATTTAGTCAATGCCCAACAAGCTCGTCGGGTTTTAGACCGATTAGTAGGCTATGAACTTTCACCAGTTTTATGGAAAAAAGTTAAAGGAGGATTGTCAGCTGGAAGAGTGCAATCGGTTTCTGTACGTCTGATTGTTGAACGCGAACGCGAAATACAAAACTTCAATACAACTGGTTCTTATGCGGTTTCTGCAGAATTCACTAATGTTGCAGGAAAAACAGTAAAAGCCAAATTGCCAAAAAACTTTGCGACTAAAAAAGAGGCGGAAGATTTTTTAACTAAAAATATTGGGTCAACCTTTAAGGTCGCTGATTTAGAAACGAAACCCGCAAAAAAATCCCCTGCCGCACCTTTTACAACCTCGACTTTGCAACAAGAAGCTGCTCGTAAATTGTATTTGCCGGTAGGAATCACGATGCAAATTGCTCAACGATTATATGAAGCAGGTTTAATTACGTATATGAGAACGGATAGCGTGAACTTGTCGCAAGAAGCGAGAAATGCAGCCCAAGCCGAAATTGTTAAATCGTACGGAAAAGAATATTCACACCCAAGAACGTTTACCTCAAAAAGTAAAGGAGCACAAGAAGCTCACGAAGCAATTCGTCCAACGGATATGTCACAACATACGGTAAATGTGGAAAGAGATCAAGCTCGTTTATACGATTTGATTTGGAAAAGAACCCTAGCTTCTCAAATGAGCGATGCCGCTTTAGAACGTACAAATGTTAAAATTGAAGCTAATAATCACAACGAATTATTTCACGCTTCGGGTGAGGTAATTAAATTTGAAGGTTTTTTAAAAGTATATTTAGAAGGCCATGATGACGAAGATGAAGAACAAGAAGGTATCTTACCAGCATTAAAAACGGGTGAAAGTTTAAACAATAGCTTTATCACCGCAAAAGAACGTTTTTCACAAGCACCAAGTCGGTATACGGAAGCTTCATTAGTAAAAAAATTAGAAGAATTGGGCATTGGTCGTCCGTCAACATATGCTCCAACAATTTCGACTATTATTAGTAGGAATTATGTTGAGAAAGGAACAAATGAAGGAGCTGAACGAAAATATAACCAACTAACGTTAAGAGGAGCAGAAGTTAAAAGTCAGATTTTGGCTGAAATGACGGGTTCTGATAAAGGAAAATTAGTGCCAACCGACATTGGTTCAATTGTTAACGATTTTTTAGTTAAAAACTTTTCGACTATTTTAGATTATAACTTCACCGCAAAAGTAGAGCAAGATTTTGATGAAATTGCCGAAGGAAATGTAGATTGGTCTAAAATGATGCAAGAGTTTTACGACAAGTTTCATCCTAATGTAAAAGAAGTAGAAGAAAATGCAGAACGCGAAAGCGGGGAGCGTATTTTAGGAAAAGATCCAAAATCGGGTAAACAAGTATTAGTGCGTTTAGGAAAGTTTGGTCCGATGGCTCAGATTGGAGAAGCAGATGACGAGACTAAACAATTTGCGAGTTTAATGGCCGATCAAAACATTGGAACTATTACCTTAGAAGAGGCATTGAACTTGTTTTTATTGCCAAAAAATTTAGGTATATATAAAGGAGAAGAAGTAGAAGTGAATAATGGTCGGTTTGGCCCTTATGTTCGTTACGGAAAAACCTTTATTTCTTTGCCAAAAGGAGAAGACCCACTCGATGTTTCGTTAGACAGAGCGACAGAATTAATTGAAGAAAAGAATCAAGCAGACGCACCAATCGGTACGTATGATAGTTTGCCTATTCAAAAAGGAGTCGGTCGTTTTGGTCCTTTTATCAAATGGAACGGGATGTTTATTAATGTGAGCAAAAAATATAATTTCGATAAGTTATCGCAATCAGATTTAAATGAACTCATTGAGGATAAACAACAAAAAGAAATTGATAAAGTTATTCACGATTGGAAAGCAGAAGGAATTAAGGTGGAGAAAGCCCGATGGGGTCGTTCGGTAATTACAAAAGGCAAAATTAAAATTGAACTAGGCAAAGAGGTGGAAGCAGAAAAGCTAACGTTAGCTCAAGTACAAGAATTAATTGAGAAGAAATCTCCTGCAAAAAAAGTTACAGCCAAAAAAGTAGCACCAAAAAAAACAACAGTTAAAAAGACAACTCCCAAAAAGAAATAATACATGGTTTTTGATTTTTTAGAACCCGTTTCAGAAAATGTATTAGGTTTTGTAGAAAATCTAAACGGGCAAACCTTAGGCAGAAAAGTAGTGCTTCATACAGGAGCTGATTTTCCGGATTTGAGTTTTGCGAAAATTGCTTTGGTTGGTGTTTTGGATAATCGTGGAGCCGTTCAGGATAGTTTAGTTGATTTAGATTCGATTCGCAAAGAATTCTATTCTTTATATCCAGGTAACTGGGAATCGACGATTGTTGATTTAGGCAATATCCCTAAAGGAAACAAACAAGAAGACACCTATTTTGTAGTGGCTCAACTTGTAGCTGAACTAGTAAAAAAACAAATTGTACCTATTATAATAGGTGGGAGTCAAGATTTAACCTATGCCATTTATCGTGGCTATGATCATTTAGATCAAATGGTTAATTTAACGGCAATTGATAGTCGTTTTGATTTTGGAAAAGATGAAACTTTGCATACGTCGACTTCTTATCTCTCTAAAATTATCATCAATGAACCTACTAATTTATTTAATTATAGCAACATTGGGTTTCAAACCTATTATAATTCACAAGAAGAAATAGATTTAATAGAAAAATTATATTTTGATTGTTATCGCTTGGGTGAAGTAGCAATTAATCCTAGCATGGCTGAGCCTGTTTTTAGAGATAGTGATTTAGTTTCGTTAGATTTAACATGCATTCAATCAGCAAACTCGGGAAATAATTATATATTTACACCGAATGGTTTTAACGGAAAAGAAATTTGTGCCTTAGCAAGATATGCTGGTTTAAGTGATAAAGTCTCTAGTTTTGGCCTTTTTAATCATCATAACTCGCAACAAGAAAGTGTTTTAATAGCACAAATTATTTGGTATTTTATTGAAGGATATAATTATAGATCTTTAGAATTTCCTAATTTGAATAGAAATAACTTTTTAAAATATATAGTTCCGATTGACGATTTAGAATTAGTGTTTTTTAAAAGTCCCAAAACAGAAAGATGGTGGATTGAAATACCATTTTTTTCAAATGTTAATAATAAATTAAAAAGAAATTCGTTATTGCCATGTATGCATGAAGATTATTTGCGAGCTTGCGACCAAGAAATTCCTGACAGATGGTGGAAGGCACAACGAAAAGAATCATATTGATTGAAAGTAATAGATTACAAATTTTACATAAAGATGTATTTCATCGATAATATATGTATTTTGTCGACTTTTTTCTTTTTTCGTTTAAGGATTCTTAGTAGTTTTGACTTGTAAATAAAAAACAGCATAAAAGATTGCATTTTAAAAAAATTATAAATAGGTTTACGGCCTTAAAAATTCGAGTACATGATAACCCAAATTTATATGAAGAAGTTTATCGCATTATCAACTGTTTTAGTTGTATTGGCTAGTTGTGGTTCAAGCGACAAAGGTGAGCTTGTAGGAGTTCAAGGTAGAAAATGGCATCCAGAGAAACCTTATGGTATGACCTTGATTCCAGGAGGAGCCTATATCATGGGTAAATCCGATGATGATCCTGCAAACGTTCAAGATGCTCCTACAAAAACTGTAACGGTTCGTTCATTCTATATGGATGAAACGGAAATCACGAATAGTGAATACAGACAATATGTAGAATGGGTCAAAGATTCCATTACGAGAATGAAATTAGCTGTCCTGGCCGATGAACTTGGTCAAACTTCTGCTACCGGTGGAGAAAAAGGCGGTGGAAAAAGAGGCGGTGGAAGCATTGGCGATTATGCATTTTCTGATGCAGATCCTGAAAAAATGACACCATACGATAAATATATGTATGAAAACTACTATAGTTTAGGTACAGATGATGATCCGTATGCTGGAAGAAGACTTAACAGAAAAGTAAAGTTGATTAAAGAAACTTCTAAGTATCCTGATGAATACTATGTGGAAGTAATGGACTCAATGTATTTACCTGCAGCTGAATCATATAATGGTTTACGCACCATTAACGTGAATAAGTTAGAGTTTAGCTACACTTGGATGGATATTCAAGCGGCCGCTAAAGCAAAAACCGGTAAACGTTCTGATTTTATTAGAAAAGAAAAAGTAAAAGTATATCCTGATACAACTGCTTGGATCAAAGATTTTGCTTACTCTTATAATGAGCCAATGCACAATGATTATTTTTGGCACCAAGCCTACAGTGATTATCCTGTAGTGGGTGTTTCTTGGAAGCAAGCTAAAGCATTTTGTGCTTGGAGAACTTTGAATAAAAATATTTATATTAAATCTAAAAAGAAAAAACAAGATTTAATTAATACGTTCCGTTTACCAACAGAGGCGGAGTGGGAATATGCCGCTCGTGGTGGTCTGCAATCTGCAACCTATCCTTGGGGAAGTAATTATGCTAAAAATGATAGAGGTTGTTATTTAGCAAACTTCAAACCAAATAGAGGAGATTATGCTGCAGATGAAGCGTTATACACGGTTGAAGCAAAATCATACGAGCCAAACAATTATAACTTATACAACATGGCTGGTAACGTTTCAGAATGGACAGACTCCTCTTATGATGCTGCCTCTTATGAATATGTTTCAACAATGAACCCAACTGTGGGTGATTTGAAAAACAAACGTAAAGTTATCCGTGGAGGTTCATGGAAAGATGTGGCTTACTTCCTTCAAGTAAGTACAAGAGATTACGAATATGCAGATTCTGCTAGAAGTTACATTGGTTTCCGTACCGTACAAGATTATATGGGAACACAATCAACAGGGAACAGCAGAAGATAAATTAGAATTATTAACCAACTTTATATAATTAACTTAACTAACTAAATTTTTATTATTATGGCAATTTTAAGTAAAAAAACAATGAATTTTGCTTATGGAATGGGTGCTGCGGTTGTAATCGTAGGAGCTCTATTCAAAATTATTCACTTTGAAATCGGACCACTAACCGGGAACGTCATGTTAACTATTGGTCTTGTAACGGAGGCTATCATTTTTGCTCTTTCTGCTTTTGAACCAGTAGACACTGATTTAGACTGGTCTTTAGTATATCCTGAATTAGCTGGTGGCGATGCTAAATCAAACAAATCAGTTAAAGAAGATGCTCAAGGATTGTTATCTCAAAAATTAGATGCAATGTTGAAAGATGCTAAATTAGACGGCGAATTAATGGCTAGTTTAGGAAACAGTATCAGAAATTTTGAATCAGCTGCAAAAGGAATTGCTCCTACAGTTGACTCAATGGTAGGTCAGAAAAAATATAGCGAAGAGTTGTCTATGGCTGCTGCTCAAATGGAATCATTAAATAGTTTGTACAAAGTACAATTAGAAAGTGCTACTAGAAATGCAGAAGCTAACAAAGAAATCGCTGATAACGCATCTAAATTAAAAGATCAAATGCAAGCAATGACTGCTAATATCGCATCCTTAAACAATGTTTATGGAGGTATGTTGTCTGCAATGGGAAATAAAGGATAATTAGTTTTATCAATTTAATACAAACTAACAAAACTAATTAGAAAAAATGGCAGGAGGAAAATTAACCCCTAGACAGAAGATGATTAACCTGATGTACTTGGTTTTCATCGCAATGTTGGCATTAAATATGTCAAAAGAAGTACTTTCAGCATTTGGATTGATGAATGAAAAATTCGAAGATTCAAACACTGCTGCAGTTGCTTCTAATGCTCAAATGTTAAGTAGCTTAGACCAAAAAGCCTCAGAGGCTGGCGGTGAATTTGCTACTGCTGCAACAACAGCACACAAAGTAGAAAAAATCACTAAAGCTTTCTATGATTACATCGCTGCATTAAAAACAGATGTGTTAACAGGAACTGAAGTGGACGAGGAAACAGGAAAGTTACCTTATGAGGCAATGGATAAAGCAGACAATATTGATCATTTGTGGTTTAGCCCATCGGGTTATTCTCCAAAAGGACAAGAAATCATGACTACCATTGAAAAATATAAAACAGACATGAAAGCAGCTTTGGGAACTAACAAAAAATTAAGTTCTATTGTTGCTGAAGTAGATAACAAATTTGATTTAGCTAAAGTTAAAAACAAAGATGGAGTACAAATTGATTATCTAGATTACCACTTTAAAGGTTTTCCTGCTATCGCTTCATTAGCTAAGCTTTCTGCTTGGCAAGGTGATATTAAAAAAGCTGAAACAGATGTCTATAATACATTGTTAGGAAAAGCGGCTGTAGCTGCTGCTTCTTACAGTAATTATCAAGCAATTGTGGTTTTAGATAAAAATGCATATTTTCAAGGAGAAACAGTTACTGGTAAAGTAGTATTAGGTCGTTATGATGCGAATACAACACCAACTAAATTCGTCGGTCCTGGTAAAATTGAAAATGGTCAAGCAGTTATCTCTTTAACAGCGGGTGCTGTGGGTGAGCAAAATATCAACGGACAATTTAGCTTTATGGAAGATGGAAAAGAAATTCCATTAAAATTTGAAGGTAAGTATGTAGTAGTTCCTCAACCAAAAGAAGCTACTATTTCTGCTGATAAAATGAATGTGGTTTATCGTGGGGTTGTTAACCCAATGACTATTTCGTTTGCTGGAGTTTCCGATGTAGATGTTACGGCATCAGCACCTGGTTTATCTAGAGGAAGTGGTGTTGGTAAATACAACATGAGTCCAGGTCAAGGTACTGAGGCAGTTATCAATGTAACAGCTAAATTACCGGGTGGAAAATCAGCTAGTTCTAAAAAAGTATTCCGTATCAAAGGTATTCCTGCTCCGGTAGGTGCTATTGGTGGTGAAATGTATTCTGTTAAAGGAGCAAAATCTAGATTAGAGGTTTCACAAGTAATGGCTAAATTACCAGATTTTGATTTTGATGTGCAGTTAAATGTAACAGCATTCACGTTTAAAGTGCCTGGTCAAGCTGCAGTTATTGTTTCTGGCGATAGAGTTAATGCTCAATGTAAAGCGGCCTTAGCAAGAGCTGGAAGAGGTGATGTAGTAACTATTTCTGATATTAAAACACAATTAGTGGGTTCTTCTATCATGTTACCAAGAACTGCTCCAGTAATTTATGAAATACAATAATTAAGTCTAATTTTCGTTATTCCCTTAAGTTAACCTACAAATTATACACAATGAAAATGAATAAAGTTTTAGCCCTATTTTCGGTTTTTATGCTTACTCAAATGAGTTTTGCACAATCGAATTTATTAAATGCTAAGTCTCCTAGTGAAATTGGCAAAAAAACAGCAGCCCAAGAAGAAAGTGATAACGACAAACCACTTCAATATGGTTATGTTGCCGATAGAGATGTATTGATGGGTAAAATGGTTTGGGAAATCATCGATTTAGATGAACGAATCAACTTTCCGTTATACTTCCCGATTGACACAGCAAATATTGGTAAAGACAGACGTTCATTATTCGATGTGTTGATTAAAGAGATTAAAAATGGTCGAATTACAGAAGTGTACTATGATGATTATTTTAATACTAAAAAATCATTAAAAGACATGTCTTCTTCGTTCACGTATATCGATACAACCAATGCTGGTCGTGAAGAAATTAATACCTATTATGATGATTATAAATCTGGTGCTAAAGTTTTAGATCCCCAGTATATCGACAAGAGAGAATTAACTTCTATCGATGTATCAGGATATAAAATCAAAGGATATTGGTATTTTGACAAACGTCAAGGTGAAATGAAATACCGTTTATTAGGTATTTGTCCAGTATCTCCAGAAGCTCGTGAAATTGGAGTTGAGAATCCAGACGTAATCGAATTATTTTGGGTTTATTTCCCGTCAATTCGTGATGTGTTACATGAGTGGAAAGCATTTAATAACGAAAATTCTGCTATGCCAATGACCTTTGACCATTTGTTGAATTCACGCCGATTTAGTGGAGTAATTTACAAAGAAGAAAATGTGTATGGCGACAGACAAATTCAAGAATACATGCGAGATAATGCCTTAAATCAACTGTTAGAATCTGAAAGAGTTAAAGAAAAAATCAGAGACTTTGAGCAAGATATGTGGAATTACTAAGCATAAAATAAATAATCAAAAAACTCTTACTGTCAAGTAAGAGTTTTTTATTTTTGTGAGATGAAAGATTATTTAATTGTCGGTTGCGGTTTAGCTGGTATTGCTTTTGCAGAAATTGCACTACAGCATCAAAAAACTATTTCGGTTTTTGAAAATTATTCTCAAAACTCCTCAAAAGTTGCGGGGGGTTTATATAATCCAGTAATTCTAAAACGTTTTTCAGAAGTATGGAACGCCCAAGAACAGCTTCAGTTACTTCAGGTGTTTTACCAAGGACTTGAACAAAAACTTAAGTCAAAGTTCGATTTTCCTGTACCTATTTTTCGTAAAATATATTCTGTTCAAGAACAAAATAATTGGGTTCTTGCTACTGATAAACTAAATTTAGCACCTTTTTTATCTCCCGATATTAAGCACATCAAATATAACGGTATCGATTCCCCTTTTGGATACGGCGAAGTTCTCCAATCAGGTTATGTGGATACGAATTTATTACTTCAAAAATACCAAGCTTATTTAACTGAGTTACATCTTTTAAATCAAGAATCAATTGATTATAGCCAATTGAAAATACATGCTGATTATGTTTCCTACCAAGACGAACAATACAAAGAAGTAGTTTTTGCAGAAGGATTTGGAATTCATGCTAATCCTTTTTTTTCTTGTTTACCACTTGATGGAACAAAAGGCGAATTAATAGTTATAAAAGCTCCAGATTTAAAGTTGGACGCAATTATTAAGTCGTCTGTTTTTATTCTTCCAATCGGGAATGATTTATATAAAGTAGGAGCAACTTATAATTGGCAAGATAAAACAGCCACCCCAACAGAAGCTGGAAAAAACGAATTGCTAACACATTTAAAAAATTTACTTCATTCTGAATTTGAAGTGATAGACCATTTGGCTGGCGTAAGACCTACTGTAAAGGACAGAAGGCCTCTCGTGGGAACTCACCCAAGTTTTTCAAGACTGCATGTGTTAAACGGGCTAGGAACGCGTGGAGTAATGCTCGCTCCTTCTATGGCCCAAAGTTTGTATGATAAAATTGAAAATCAAACCCCACTTTCATTAGAAATCGATATTCAACGATTAAAAAAAATTAATTGGACGTAGATTTGTGTTTTTCCCAATCTTTGTCAAAATGAATAAACATATTAATCCAAATATTTCTAGAAAGACGTAATGTTACAGGATACGTTAAAATTAAAGTAATCACAATGGCAATAAACGAATGAAGTAAGCCTAATCCTACAAAGACATTGGCTATGATAAAAGACGCTACCCCAAAGGCAATACTCACCCCATAACTAACATACATAGCTCCATAAAAAAAGGAAGGTTCCAATTTATAACGGGTCGCACAATGACTGCATTTTTCATGCATATCAAATATCGTCCCTAATTTATAAGGGTTTTTCTCCACATACATACTTTCTTCTTGGCATTTAGGACAACTTCCTGTTAAAATGCTATTCAATTTGGATCCTTTTTTTAACATTTGCAAAAAATTTTATACAAAGGTATCTTTTTACTTATCTACCAATGTAACTTATGTAACAAAATTATGCTAAACATTCACAATTTATCGGTTTCTTTTGGTGGCACTTATTTATTTGAAGAAGTCACTTTTCGATTAGGCTCTGGCGATAGAGTAGGTCTGGTAGGAAAAAATGGAGCCGGAAAATCGACGATGCTAAAAATTTTAGCTGGTGATTTTAAGCCAGATTCAGGTCAAATTGCCACAGAGAAGGAAGTAAAAATGGGTTTTCTTCGTCAAGATATCGATTTTGAACTTGGCCGAACAGTATTAGAAGAAGCCTACCAAGCTTTTGAAGACATTAAGAAAACCGAGTACCGAATTGAGGAAATTAACCATCAATTGGTCACACGAACCGATTATGAAAGTCAAATTTATTCGGAATTTATTGATGAATTAAGCGATGCCACGCATCATTATGAAGTTTTAGGCGGATATAATTATGTAGGCGATACAGAAAAAATTCTTTTAGGTTTAGGATTTAAAAGAGAAGATTTCAATAACCAAACCGATACGTTTTCTGGCGGTTGGCGAATGCGAATTGAATTAGCAAAATTATTACTTCAAACAAATGATATTTTATTACTCGATGAGCCTACCAATCACTTGGATATTGAAAGTATCATTTGGTTAGAAGGCTTTTTAAGAAATTTTCCCGGCGTAGTGGTCATCGTTTCACACGATAAAATGTTTTTAGATAATGTAACAAATAGAACCATCGAGATTTCCTTAGGGAAAGCCTATGATTTTAATAAACCGTATTCACAATATTTACTTTTACGAGAAGAAATTCGCGAAAAGCAATTGGCAACGCAGAAAAATCAAGCTAAAAAAATTGAAGAAACGGAGAAGTTGATTGAAAAATTTCGTGCCAAAGCGAGTAAAGCTTCCATGGCTCAATCCTTAATTAAAAAATTAGATAAAGTAGAACGAATTGAAGTTGATGAAGATGACAATTCGGTGATGAATATTTCTTTTCCACTCTCGCAAACTCCAGGAAGAGTCGTGATAGAAGCGGAACATGTTACTAAAGCGTATGGCGATAAAACTATTTTAAAAGATATTTCGCTTTTGGTTGAACGCGGCAGTAAAATTGCATTCGTAGGTCAAAACGGACAAGGAAAGTCGACCTTTATCAAAGCGATTGTCAATGAATTTAAATATGACGGAACCATTAAATTGGGTCACAACGTTCAGTTGGGATATTTTGCCCAAAATCAAGCGGAATATTTAGATGGCGAAATTACTTTGTTAGAAACCATGGTCAATGCCGCTACCGATGGCAATCGGGCTAGAGTGCGAGACATGTTGGGCTCTTTTTTATTCCGAGGGGATGATGTTGAAAAGAAAGTAAAAGTGCTTTCTGGAGGTGAACGTAATCGACTGGCATTGTGTAAGTTGTTATTGCAACCCATCAACGTTTTATTAATGGATGAGCCAACCAATCACTTGGATATTAAGTCTAAGAATGTATTGAAAGCGGCGTTAAATAAATTTGAAGGCACCTTATTATTGGTTTCGCATGATAGAGATTTTCTGCAAGGAATGGCCAATACCGTGTATGAATTTAAAGACCAAAAAATTAGAGAATATTTGGGCGATATTAATTTCTTCTTAGAGCAACGTAATGCGATTAATATGCGTGAAATTGAAAAGAAAGATGTTGTTACTGCTGCTCCAATTCAAAAAGGACCAAAGACGATTTCGTATGAAGATCAAAAGAAAAATAAGGCATTACAAAACCGACTAAGTAAAGTAGAAAGCTTAATCAAACAACTGGAAATCGCTTTGCAAAATGACGATAAAGCCTTGGCATCCAACTATGATAAACACATTGAAGATGCAAGTTTTTTTATGGCTTACACCAAAAAGAAAGAAGAATTGGATGCTTTATTAGAAGAATGGGAAACAATTCAATTGGAAATTGAAACGATAAATTCCTAAGTTATATTCAAAATAGAATGAAAATTCAGAAAAATTTGCATTTACTTATTTCAACTCTAATCGTTGTCCCGGCAGCGTTAATCTATGGATTGTTTCCAGAACAATCGCTGCCAATAATGTTTGATTTTCATGTTGAAACAACCGATTTAAAAAATGTTTTTCGTGCTATTTTAGGTTTATATTTGGCTTTTTCACTACTGTGGATAATGGGAATTTTAAATTCCTCGTTGTGGAAAGTAGCCACGCTTTCTAATTTTGTCTTTATGACCGGTTTAGTTTTTGGACGAATTTTTAGTATGCTCGTTGATGGTCTTCCTTCACCAGCTTTTACTTTTGGAGTTCTAGGAGAATTAATTTTAGCGATTTTTGCTTTTTTACAGTATCAAAAATTTAAGGATTTTCCTTAAACGGATTGCGTTCTTTCCACGTTGATTTAGGCTCTAAACTTGCAAAAAACGTACTCATATTGAGATTTATTAATCGGTTAGAATGCTGAATCAAACCTGTCATTTTTTCTGGCTTTGCTCCAATTGAACTCTTGATTTCTAACGCAGTTCTAGCAAATACAATTTCTTTAAACCCTTTGTTAATAGAGTAGGCAACCATATCATAAAGCATATTTAAATACAACATTTTTTCACGTTGAATTTGCTCATCGTATCCTAAAAAATAAGTATCCATTTGGTCACCATTTTTTACTAAGGTGTTAAAACCAATGAGTTCTCCTTTTTCAAAATAACCGTAAAATAAAAATTTATCCTTTAGTTTTTCCTTCATCATCCTGAAATGGTTTTTTGCCAAGAAAAAGGTGTTAAATGGAGCATTCAAGGCCACGTGATGATACAATTCATAAATCGTATCTTCCAAGAAAATAATCGCATTTAAGTCCAATTTTTGTTTTTCAATTCCTTCTCCTTTTTTCCGACATCGTTTGTACTGGTCGCGGTATTTTTTAGTTAAAGAACTCAAATAATCGTCAAATGTTTTCCAATGATCCCATGAGCAGAAAACCATATTGGGTTGGGTTGTAAACCGATAAAAATTCGAAAAAATTGGCGTCGAAAAAGCAGTAAGCTCTTCTTGGTTAAAATCTTTAAAAGTGGTAAGATGTGTTTTTAATCCTTGCTTTTTTAAATTTTCTCGAATGGCTAAACTTGCTAGATGTAAAACTTCAACTCCTTTAACAAGATTAACTTCTATTGAAAAACAAAAGGCATTTTGACCTGTGAGCATGTTGTTTCCAATAAATAAAACATGAGCTCCAAAATTTCTAAAAATTATATTTCTAAAAAATGTTTTGATGCATTTATCACGTTCTCCAAAGGATTCCAATTGATTTAAATTTAAAAACTGTGCTAATGAAATACCAACTAGTTTTGTGTTTTCAAATAAGCCAATATAAAAACATTGCATATTTAATGGAGCAGATTGTTCTAATGCTTCTAAATACGGGATCGATAAAAAAACATTCGATGCAGCAAGGTTATTCCATTGATCTGGAAGTTGGCTGACTGTTTCGTAAAGTGTAAAAGTATAAGTGGAATTCAAAAAATAAAGAGTTTCGTAATAAGTGGATAAAGTTAAAGTATATTGAAAAAACAAGAATCTTTTTTAACTTTATATAAAATTATAAATTATGAATTATTCTGTAAACAGCATTCAAGAAAAAATTAAGGACTTAAACGGTTGGGATTTTAAAAATAATACGCTTGAAAAAAAGTATGAATTTAAAAATTTCACAGAAGCAATGGGTTTTCTTATCCAACTTGCTTTTCTTGCCGAAAAGCAAAATCATCATCCCGAAATTGTAAACGTGTATAACAAAGTGACACTCCGCTTATCCACGCATGACCAAGATGGCGTTACCGACAAGGATTTTACATTGGCGGCTGCAATTGATGGGCTAAATTAAACCCATCCACATACAATAGCTCCCATTATCGTCATGCTTACTGTCCAATAGCCAGCATGAATAAAAATATATTTCCAAGACTTTCGTTCAAATAACCCGTTGATAGCAACCATCGGTAAGGCCAAAAATAAACCGCTC
>NZ_JAQVCH010000024.1 GCF_028689845.1 Flavobacterium sp.
AGCTGAGAGCTTTTTTAAATCATTAAAGACCGAATTAATTTATGGCAACAAACTCATAACGAAGCAACAAATGGAACTAGAAATCTTTGAATACATAGAAATCTGGTACAACAAAAAAAGACGCCACGGTGCATTGAATTACAAAACAATAGAAGAATTTAATAATCAAAACAACATTTACAAAAATGTCGCTTAACTTAAACTGTAATTTTTATTTGCATATCCACGTTTAAACATTAAACTTTAAACAAAAATCAAGCACCCTCAAAAATCAAACAGTGCAGCAAGAGTATCAAATTTCGGTTTCGGATAAAAAGCGTTGTTATTGTTTTTTGGTTTTTTTATCCGCCTCCAAAATTCGATACCCTTGCAGAAAAACCATCCTCCGAAACAAAAAAAGACATCCTCCGAAACAAAATTCATCTTTCAAATAGAATTAAATCGGAAGTGTTTTCATTGTTTTTTGAAGGTGCTTCCCATCTCCGTAGCAACAACATTAAACGTTTAAACATTAAACTTTAAACAAAAATCAAGCACCCTCAAAAATCAAACAGTGCAGCAAGAGTATCAAATTTCGGTTTCGGATAAAAAGCGTTGTTATTGTTTTTTGGTTTTTTTATCCGCCTCCAAAATTCGATACCCTTGCGGAAAAACCTTCCTCCGAAACATAAAATCCGACTTCCATAGAAAAAGTGTGCTCCGAATCAAAAAATAAAAAATAAAAAAAAAGGTAGCAAAGTTAAGTTCCGGGTTTACAAAAAAACAAGTTCAAGCCCTACGGGTTTTAAAAAAAATCTCCACCACCCCCTATCTTTTAATAACAACTTTTCTAGCAAAATTCATAATCCGACTTCCATAGGGGATATCAGGGTGGTAGTATTTTTTTTTAAAAAACTTGCTTTTTTGAAACCCTCCACTTGGCTAGACTGCTTTCTTTTTTTTTCTTTTTTTTCTTTTAAAAAATTTTAATGAAAAAGTGTGTCCAGTTCAGAAATCCTTTAAACGCCATGATATGATTAATTTTAAAATGAAACACCACGCAAGCGGAACAACCTACACAAACCCGCACTTTTTTATCCTTAACAAAGGATTAAACACAGGCAAACCAATGAAGCAATCCTGCCCGAATTGCTTTGTTATCATCTTCCAATGTCGCGAAGATTATGAAAATATGGAATCCATCTGCAGCAGCTTATGGAGAGTCAAATTCTGGCACCAGTTTTTAATCGGGTCTGTCATTCCGTACATTAGAATCAATGATTTTTCGAAAAATTTGAATGCTCAAGCCAATGAAATGATGGCTGATTTTGAAAAACATAAAAAAAATGTGGCAGTTCTTAAACTCCTAGAGGAAAAAGAGCAGCAATTCCATCAAAACATTAACGTCATCAATGATTTACGCCGTGTGATTTTGTATAGGTATTGTAAAAGGTAATTAAAACGCAAAAGCCTGGTCTGTCGACTAGGCTTTTTCAATTTGTTGATAACCCTCTATTTTGTTAATATTCTTTCATTTTAAAATCCATAAAAATTCATTTTAAAAGGTATTTTTGAAAATAAGTAAAGCTTAAACTCGAAGGTATGGAACACGAAATGATAGGCACTTGCAATTCTTGCAGCTACTCCAAAAGATTCAAATTTGGAGGTGGTCGCCTTAAATTTCAAAATGTGTGTTTAGGTCCGGCGATTAATACTAAAACGGGGAAGATGGAGACCATCAACTACAAAATGTATGACCCAATTGTGTACAAATTATACACAGATTATGAACTTCAATCCGAGCATCCGGAATACATAGATAAATTCAAATACGGAAAAATCACAATCCATCCAACAAGGAATTATTGCCCATCCTGCCACAACAAAATGTTCGATTTTTCTATAAAAGTGACTGTTGAATAAAAAACGAGTTTCATAATCAAGTGTTCCTAAAACAATAAGCAATCGAAACGTAATTAAATATTTATTTTTAAATTAATTTGAAACTATTTAATTTCATGATTGTAAGACCTAAATATAAGTTACCGTTATAGTTATTCTCTAGTGTTCAAAAAAAATCCAAAAAAATATATTTATTAACTGTCAGTAATATATTTTGTATATCTTTGTACTCAGTTCTTTGAAATATGTTTCGAGTCGGTACTAAGTGAAGTTCATTTGTAGTCTAAGTAATTAGATAACCTTTATAAGGTGAGTTAGCGGCATCAACCCCTCAAAAGTGTCATACGTCTTAAGCAATTAAAAGTTATTACGCAAAGAGATTAGATGTTGTTCAATCTGTTTCAAATTCTTTTTTGAAGCAGGGATATTTTAAGTGAGTGTAAGAGAACATTGTTTACGCATTTAGTTCGGACAGATTGGCAATGAAGCAGGACAATATTGTCCTAACTAAATAAAATTTCAAATGTCAAGATTAAAAAGAAATCGAAACATCGATAGTTTCATACTATGTATCGAAACTATTATCACAAAGAGCCAGTGTTCTCTTTCGGTAGAAGACTTAATTGTCTTAAATGAAGCAATTGCTAAACTTCAAAGTCTGAAAAGTAAAAAAGGGTTAACCGACAAGCATCTCAAACAAGAGATAGTTAAAATTGTTGAATTAATTTGTAAATTTTTCACTTAAAACAGATTTATCATGAAAACTTTAGTATTGACCTTTTGTAAACTCCGACGCTCCTTAAATTTTTCCAAAATATTAATCATGGATTTAGGCACAGTTATTAAAAATATTAGAAAAGAAAAAAGGCAAACTCAATCAGAGTTTGCCGCTTTATGCGGTATCACCCAAACTTATCTATCACAAATTGAAGGTAATCTCAAAGAGCCAAATCTTTCAACTTTGAAAGAAATAAGCTTGAATCTTGATGTACCCTTACCTATTCTATTTTTTTTATCATTAAATGATCAAGACATAAGTCCAGAGAAAAGAGAAGCCTTCGAAATTCTTAGTCCAACTGTAAAAAACTTTATCAGTGATTTCTTCGAAGTTTAAAAAATATCAACTAAAAAAGTTTGGTGCAATCATCGGGTTTTCACCAGAAAGGGTTTTGTATTTAATTGACAATGTTGATGTTTTTTATAGAGAATGGTTTGAAAAAAAGTTTGATAAGAAAAAAAATGATTTCAAAAAATATAAAGATGGAACGATAAAACAAAGAGTAATTAGACCTTCCTCAAGTGATCTGAAATTAGCACAACATCGAATAAAAAATAGAATTTTAACTCCAATTGAATTACCAAAAAATGTTCATGGAGGTGTAAAAGGTTGCAGTAATATTACAAATGCAAAACCTCATCAAGGGAAAAAATATGTGTTGACAACCGATTTACAAGATTTTTATCCTTCAATAACTTCTCAAAAGGTTTATGATACTTTTCTTAAATTAGGACACAGTAATCATTTTGCAGGATATTTATGCAAACTTACAACCTGGAAATATTCGTTGCCACAAGGAACTCCAACAAGTACTCACATTTCAAATGTTGTTTTTCTTCAGACGGATTATGAGTTAATTAATTTTTGTAATCTTCACAATATCACTTATACAAGATATATTGATGATTTGACATTTTCTTGTCAAAAAGACTTTCAGCATTTAATTCAAGAAATTTTAAACTTGGTAATAAACAGTGGTTTTAAAATAAGTTATAGAAAAACGAAATATTCAGGGAATCAAAACATCACGGGTATTGATGTCTTTTTAAATAAAATTGATGCTCCCCAAAAAATTAAAGAAAAAGCTGAATTGGAAATAGATTCTCCATTTAAACCAATTACAAATTATCTTAATAATATTCGGAAAACTAACAAGAACAAAGGCTATCTGTAAAAAGCGTCAAAAGCAATTGCTGGTTTTCGGTTGATTCTTAGTTTGTTTTTAAATTTTCATTTTTCTCCTAATTGACAAAACTCAGTCGACTAGCTACAACTGTGGACGTGTTATCAAAAAAAAGCCTGGTCTATTGAAGCATCGGTTTTTTTAGTTTAGATTTGAAAAACTATTTCTTTTCAGATAATTTGGCACTCATTTCCATTGAAATGGCAGAACGCTCCATTTTTAATTTTCCAGACATTGTTTCGATAACCACTGTTCCTTCAGAAACTTCTGCAATTTTACCGTGAAGACCGCTTTTAGTGATAATTCTATCGCCTACTTTCAGGCTACTTTCGTATTCTTTTTCTTGTTTGGCACGTTTTTGTTGTGGTCTGATCATAAAAAAATAAATGACCACGAACATTAATAAAAAGGGTAATAAAGACTGTAGATTTTCCATGTTTTAAATTTACTATTGTTTAGTTTCTTCTGTTTTTACTTTTGGCGTAACTTCGGCATTAATGGTTAATACTTCACGTGTACTTTGCGTATTAGCCGTAATTGTTACTGATTTTTGTTGTTTCCCGGGTTTTCCATTACTGTCAAAAGTAACTTTTAATTTTCCTGTTTTACCTGGTTTTATTGGTTCTTTAGGAAATTCTGGTACGGTACATCCACATGAACCTGAGGCATTTGAAATGATTAAATCGGCTTCTCCCGTATTGGTAAATGTAAATACCGTTTCTACTTTATCGCCCTCGTTAATCGTTCCAAAGTTGTGTTCTTTTTTTGCAAAAGTCATGGCTGGATATTTTCCATCTGCTGGAGCAGAAGGCGTTTGTTGAGCTTGGGAATTTGCTGTTGTTTCTGGCTGAACTGGTGCTGCTGGATTGGCTGCATCAACTACATTTGACTGATAATTCATTTGAACATCCGTGCTTTTTGGATCAATTTTGGAAAGTGCTTCCTCTTTTTTACACGAAATCAAAGAGGTAAAAGCACATAAAACAACTCCTAAAATAATTTTTCTTACCATAATTTAACTATTACATTAAACCGCGACCGGTTTTATTTAACTTATTTGTTTTTTGTAAATCTTTCACTAAATTATCGAGTACCCCATTAATGAAAATACTACTTTTTGGAGTGGCATATTCCTTTGCGATTTCAAGATATTCATTGATGGTTACTTTAATTGGAATGGACGGAAAACGCAAAAATTCACAAATAGCCATTTTCAACATAATGGTATCAACTTCAGAAATTCTGTCGGGATCCCAATTTGGCGTTCGATCAATATATTCTTTTGCCAACTCACTCTCATTTAAAACCGTTTTTCGAAATAAATCACGCCCAAAATCTTTGTCTTCTAAATCTTTATATAACGGCAAAACGTTAAACGACTGTTCGTTATCTTCCTCAATGTGTTTCAATTGTTTTAGCAAAAATGTATTCACTAACGGAATATCATCAACCCATGTCAATTTATAATCCTCTAAATAGTCATATAGCTTATCATTTGCCGCAATTAATTCGGTAAACATTTCTACTACAAATTTTCTATCACCTTCAAAAGATTGGTCTGGATTAGCTAAATACGCTTCGTAAAGTGCACTTTTTTTGATGTCTTCTAACAAAATTAAAATTAAATCATCATTCTGATTCCAATTATTAATTTTACGTTTTTCTAAAGCGATTGAAATAGAATTATTGTCTTCTAAAAACTGTAACACTTTATTACCACTAAACTTGCGATTTGGTTTTAAATCTTGTGGTGTTGCCAAATGTTTTTTAGATGCTCTTTCTAAGAAAAGTTCTTCTTTTTTTCTGATTTCAATAAGTGCCGAAATCACAATCAAATATAAATCCTGAATACTTTCCATACTTGAAAACAAGAATTTTTCTTCTTTTTCCAAATCCTCAGAACCACTTAGATGCATTGCATAAATAACTTGCAATACTTTTACCCGAATATGTCTTCTATTTAACACGTTGTAAGAACTTTTTTAAAAATTAGTGACGCCCCTAAGAGCGTCACAAAAATAATATTATTTTATTGGAAACAAATAATTATTTGCCATTTTCTTTCTTGCGTTGGTCAATTCTATTTTGAGCAATTATTAAAGCTGCTTGATGTGTTCCAACATTATTTTTCACGGCATAGTCAAATATTTCTAATGTAGTGTTATAAATATTTTCTGTTCTTCGCATTGCTTCTGCTTTGTCATAATGCTCAATTTCAGCATTTACATTGATGATTCCACCAGCATTTATCAAGAAATCAGGAGCATACAAAATACCACGTTCTCTTAAAATTTTGCCATGAATACTTTCATTTGCCAATTGATTATTTGCTGCACCAGCAACAATGGAAGCTTTTAGTTTAAAAACGGTGTCGTCATTAATTGTTGCCCCTAAAGCACATGGAGCATAAATGTCTACATCGGCAGAATATAAATCGGAACCTTTATAAATTTGAGCTCCATATTGAGCACTTATTTCGCTTAAGCGACTTTCATTAATATCAGAAATAGTGACAATAGCACCTTCTTTTGTTAAATAATCAACTAAAGTAGTACCCACATGGCCAATTCCCTGCACCAATACTTTTTTGCCTGCTAATGAATCCGAACCAAATTTATATTTTGCAGCAGCTTTCATTCCCATATACACGCCATAAGCGGTTACAGGTGAAGGATTGCCTGAACCACCACGAGATTCTGAAATTCCTGTTACATAAGGTGTCACATCGCGTACAGTATCCATATCTTCCGTTTGCATTCCTACATCTTCGGCGGTAATGTATTTTCCGCTTAAAGAATGTACAAATTCACCAAATTTTCGCATTAATTCTGGTGTTTTTTGGGTTTTAGCATCGCCAATAATGACTGCTTTTCCACCACCTAGGTTTAACCCTGTAATAGCAGATTTGTAAGTCATTCCACGAGATAAACGCAAGACATCATTCAATGCTTCCCATTCGTTAGTATAATTCCACATACGTGTACCTCCTAAAGCTGGTCCTAAAACTGTGTTATGAATACCAATTATTGCCTTTAATCCAGTATCTTTGTCATTGCAAAAAACAATTTGCTCATGGTTATCAAACGATATTTGTCCGAAAACAGGATCCATTTTTTGAAGTTCATTTGGAGTAGTTACTTCTGCTATCATAGTTAAAAATTTTAAAGTAAAAATTATGACTTTGTCAAAAAGACAGAGCAAAAGTAGGATTAAAATCAACTGAACACAATATTATTCGATAATTTTAGTAATTTGTTATTATTTTGCGCATTTACAGTAGAATCATTCATTATACAATTCTTATTTTTTTAACATTATTTCATCCGTAGAACTGCCCCATTTACAAAAACAATGAAAGAACTTCAGTATTTAAATAAATATTTTATCAAATATAAATACCGTTTTTTAACTGGTATTTTAATAACCATTGTCGCACAAATTTTTTCACTTTTTACGCCTAAATTAATCAGCAAATCGCTCAATATTATTGAGCAATATATCAAGAACCCAGTTCAAGATACTTCGGTTATTAAACACGAATTACTTTTCAGCCTTGGTTTAATTGTTGGTGCAACTGTAATCGCTGGATTTTTGACTTTTTTAATGCGTCAAACGTTAATTGTGATGTCTCGTCATGTCGAATTTGATTTAAAAAATGAAGTTTTTCAACAGTATGAACGGCTTTCGCAAAGTTTTTACAAGAAAAGTCGAACAGGAGATTTAATGAATCGGATTTCTGAAGATGTGGGAAAAGTCAGAATGTATGTTGGTCCAGCCGTAATGTATACCATTAATACGTTTATTCGTTTTACAATTGTGATTATTTATATGTATAATGTATCGCCCAAACTTACGTTGTATACTTTACTTCCATTACCACTTCTCTCCTATTGTATTTTTAAATTAAGTACCGAAATCAATAAAAGAAGTCGAATTTATCAAGAAAACCTATCTAATTTATCCAGTTTTTCTCAGGAAATTTTCTCTGGAATCCGTGTCATCAAAGCCTATGCCTTAGAAACACAAAACAATACTACATTCTCTAATTTATCAGAAGAAAGTCGCTCAAAAAACATGAATTTAGCATTTGTCAATGCCATGTTTGGTCCTTTAATGCTGTTATTAATCGGAATGAGTAACTTAATCGTTATTTATTTTGGTGGAATGATGTATATTAATGGAACGATTCCGAATCTAGGAACTATTGCCGAATTTATACTATATGTCAACATGCTTATTTGGCCAGTGGCATCTATCGGCTGGGTTTCCTCTTTGGTTCAAGAAGCAGAAGCTTCACAAAAGCGAATCAATGAATTTTTGAAAATTGACCCTGAAATTCAAAATAACAATCCGAACCCAACGCCTATTCAAGGAGCTATTTCTTTTGATAACGTAAGTTTTACTTATGAGGATACAAATATTCAAGCGTTAAAAAAGGTGAGTTTTAGGGTAAATAAAGGCGAAACTTTAGCGATTTTAGGAAAAACAGGCTCAGGTAAATCAACGATTTTATCGCTAATTTGTCGGCTATATGATGTTGAAGCAGGCTCCATTACCATGGATGGAACAAAGTTGTCCGATTTAAATTTGTATGATTTACGAAATAGCATTGGTATTGTGCCGCAAGATGCTTTTTTGTTTTCGGATAGTATTAAAAATAATATCAAATTCGGAAAAGAAGATGCCACAGACGAGGAAGTTATCGATGCCGCCAAAAAAGCAGTCGTTCATAATAATATTATCAACTTTAAAAAACAATATGAAACTATTTTAGGCGAACGCGGAATTACGCTTTCTGGCGGTCAAAAACAGCGTGTTTCTATTGCCAGAGCGATTATTAAAAACCCTGAAATTTTACTTTTTGACGACTGTTTATCAGCCGTAGATACGGAGACAGAAGAACAAATTTTGAATAATTTATTCGAAATTTGCAAAGACAAAACGACAATTATTGTGAGCCATCGCGTTTCTTCTGCTAAAAATGCAGACAAAATTATCATTCTAGAAGACGGAGAAATTTTACAACAAGGAACTCATTCTCAATTAGTAAATCAAGAAGGTTATTATAAAGAGTTATATCTAAAACAACTTTCTGAAAAAGAATTGTCATAATTGTTTGATAATTCAAATATTTTTTAGATTTTTGATTTACACTTACAACACTAAATTGACAGAAAGATTATGAGAGAAAATGAAATGTTAGAAAAAGACGAAATTTTTTCTAAAGTTTTAAGAGCTGGTAGAAGAACGTATTTCTTTGATGTTAGAGCTACCAAAGCAGATGATTATTACATCACGATTACAGAAAGTAAGAAGTTTACCGAAGAAGACGGTTCTTTTCACTTTAAAAAACACAAAATTTATTTATATAAAGAAGATTTTGTAGCCTTTAGAGAAATTTTAGACGAAATGACTTCGTATGTCTTAGATCATAAAGGCGAAGAAGTAATTTCTGAAAGACATCAAAAAGATTTCAAAAAAGAATTTATTCAAGAAGAATCAGATTTAAATGGAAGTCCGAAAGCCAGTTTTACAGACATTAATTTTGATGATATTTAAAAACACAATCCCTTCCAAACGAAGGGATTTTTTTTATCCTATTCGCAAGCCATTTTCAACCTTTAAGTCCGTTGACAACAGTACAATATCATTATCAGTACCAACAGAGCCTAAAACCAGACATTCGCTCATAAATTTCCCAATTTGTTTGTCAGGAAAATTAACCACTGCAATGACTTGTTTTCCTACTAACTCTTCTTTTTTATAGCGTTTGGTAATTTGTGCAGATGTTTTTTTTATTCCAAGTTCTTTCCCAAAATCAATTTGCAATTGATATGCAGGTTTTCGAGCTTCAGGAAAATCATTTACTTCTAAAATGGTTCCCACTCGCATTTCTATTTTTTCAAATTCTTCCCAAGTTAACATGACTATTTTTATGATAAAATTAAAGCTTAAAAATAAGAATACTTCCTCAAAAATCACTAACTTTAACACTAACTTTTATTCGTTTCTTTTCATGGCACAAACTGCATCCAAAATGATTCCACTCGGGTTTATAGCTCCTAATTTTTTATTAAAAGACACCAATTCAAGTGACTTTTTTACATTTTCAGATTGTAAAGGTGAAAAAGGAACTTTAGTGATGTTTATTTGCAATCATTGTCCGTATGTAATTCATGTTATAGACGAAGTGGTCAAAATCGCGAATGATTATCGCGTTCAAGGAATTGGAATTGTAGCCATTTCTAGTAATGATGTGGTGAAGTATCCGCAAGATAGTCCAGAAAACATGTCGGAATTTGCTTTTGAAAACCGTTTTGAATTTCCGTATTTATATGATGAAACCCAAGAAGTTGCCAAAGCGTTTGATGCCGCTTGTACGCCTGATTTTTTTCTTTTCAATCTCCAAAATAAATTGATTTACCGCGGTCAATTGGATGATTCTCGTCCCGGTAACGGAATTCCATTAAGCGGTAGCGATTTAAGAAATGCAATCGATAGTCTACTCTATAATCGTCATTTAAACGAAGTTCAAAAACCAAGTATAGGGTGTAATATTAAATGGAAAATTTAAATGGAAATAATTCATATTAGTGCCGAATGCTATCCTGTAGCAAAAGTGGGCGGACTCGCCGACGTGGTTGGAGCTCTTCCTAAATATTTAAACAAGTTAGGTCATCATGCCAAAGTGGTAGTACCCGGTTATGACACCAAATTTGTTCATGAAAATGAATTTGAAAAAATTCACCAAGGTTTATTAAAGTTAGGATGGTTTCAGTTTTCGTATACCATTCATAAAGAAAAAACAAATAAATTAGGGTTTGAGCTCTACTTAATTGCTATTCCTGAATTATTTGACAGACCAAATGTTTATTCGTATGAAGATGACAGTGAGCGATTTACCGCATTTCAAGTCGCCTTTTTAAATTGGTTAACCGAGACCAATCAACAGCCAGCTATAATTCATTGCCACGATCATCACACGGGTTTAATTCCGTTTATGATGGCTCACGCACCGCTATATGCTCATTTTAAAATGATTCCCACTGTTTTAACCATTCACAACGGACAATATCAAGGTTGGATGAGTTTTGACAAATTGGCCTATTTGCCACAGGTTTCTAATTCCCGTTTAGGTTTTTTAGAATGGAACGGAATGATTAATCCCTTAGCTTCTGCGATTAAATGTGCGTGGAAAGTAACTACTGTCTCGCCAAGTTATTTAGAAGAATTGAGTGAAAAAGCCAATGGATTAGAAAATTTATTGCGTTTTGAACGTCCGAAATGTGTGGGTATTTTAAATGGAATTGATACGGAAGTTTGGAATCCAGAAACCGATGAGATGCTTAAATTCCATTATTCGGTAAAAAATGTAAAAGCGGGAAAAGAGAAAAACAAAAAATGGATTTGCGAACAGTTTAATCTTGACGTTTCTAAGCCTCTTTTCACCTTTATTGGACGGTTTGTTAGCGAAAAAGGAGCCGATTTATTACCAGAAATTTGTAGTATTGCTTTAAATCGAAATCCAAATGAAATCAATATTTTAATCTTGGGTTCAGGCGATCCCGCTGTAGAACATCATTTAAAACAATTAATTCCATTTTATACTGGAAATTATAATGCGTACATTGGTTATAATGAAGCTCTCGCCCATCAAATTTATGCCGCTGCCGATTATTTACTGATGCCTTCTCGCGTTGAACCGTGCGGATTAAATCAACTCTATGCGTTGCGATACGGCACTATTCCAATTGTTCGTCGAACGGGCGGATTAAAAGATACGGTTTTGGACATTGGCGATGGCGGATTTGGAATTTGCCATGACCACGTGAGTGTTTATGATGTCAATCATTCAATTACCCGTGGAATTGATTTATTTAATGACAAACCTACCTTTCAAGCTGTACAAAAAACAGGTATGCAAATTGACCATTCTTGGGAAAAAGTGGCCAAAGAATACCTTAGCCTATATGAAAGTTTAAAAAATTACAACTAATGAAAAAAAGCACTTTAGCCATCATTTTAGGTGGCGGACAAGGTTCACGTTTATATCCGTTAACGGAAAGTCGTTCAAAACCAGCAGTTCCAATTGCTGGAAAATACCGATTAGTGGATATTCCAATATCAAATTGTATCAATTCTGATATTTCACGCATGTTTGTTTTAACGCAATTCAACTCGGCTTCGTTAAATCAACACATCAAAAATACCTATCATTTTAGTTATTTCAGTTCGGCTTTTGTCGATATTTTAGCCGCAGAACAAACGCCAGACAATCCAACTTGGTTTCAAGGAACAGCCGATGCCGTGCGACAATGTATGCAACATTTCTTAAACCATGATTTTGATTATGCCTTAATCCTTTCGGGCGACCAATTGTATCAGATGGATTTTAATTTAATGATTGAAGCTCATCAAAAAAGTGGAGCAACCATTACCATTGCAACACTGCCCGTTTCTGCAAAAGAAGCTCCAGAATTCGGGATTTTAAAAACCGATTCAGAGAGTTTTATTTCTTCTTTTATCGAAAAACCTGCAGCAGAATTATTACCTGATTGGACTTCAGATGTAAGTGAGGAAATGAAACGGGAAGGCAAACATTACTTAGCTTCGATGGGAATTTATATTTTTAATCGGGAGTTACTCATCGAATTAATGAAAAACCCAAATACGAAAGATTTTGGTAAAGAAATTATTCCGCAAGCCATTGGTAAAGAGAAGATTTTAAGTTATCAATATGAAGGATATTGGACAGATATCGGAAACATTGACTCCTTTTTTGAAGCTAATTTAGGATTAACCGATGCAATTCCGAAGTTTAATTTATTTGATAATTCCAGTAAAATCTATACGCGTGCTCGCGTGTTACCTCCGAGTAAAATATTAGGCAAAACCTATATTGAACGCTCGATTGTGGCAGAAGGTTGCATTTTAAATTCGGCTACAGTAGTTCATTCCGTTATTGGAATTCGTTCGCGTGTTGGAGAAGATTCAACCGTGCAAAATTCGTATGTCATGGGTAGCGATTATTATCAAAATTTAGATGAAATAAGCTCCAATAATCACCGAGAAATCATCAATATAGGAATTGGAAAACGTTGTTTTATCAATAATACAATTGTAGATAAAAACTGCCGAATTGGTGATGACGTTTATCTAAATGGCGGACATCATCTAAAGGACGAAAACACTCCTTTATATTCCATTAAAGAAGGAATTATTGTGGTAAAAAAAGGGGCAATTCTTCCCAATGGTTTCCGAATAGAATAATATTATAAAATGAATCTAAAAAACAACCAATAAGCGGCATAGTAAAGCTTAGTGGTTGTTTTTTTTGTTCAAAATAACTTCAACAGGACGATTTGTTCGTGGTCCAAATTGTTGAGCTTGCCGTTCATTTTCTGAAGAGCACAACACAAACATATTAAACGGATATAGTTGAATGATTTGGGTTTCAAAATGTCCTCCGTTTTCTTCTTGATCGATGTCTTCAATCTTAACTTGAAATTGATCAGCAGGAAATGTAGTCACAATTGACAACAAATAATAATCTTTCGCAAACGGAAAAAACCATTTTCCGTCGGTTGCATTTTGTGCTACCTTTTTATTGTTGCTATCAATTTTATAATTAGGTGTAAAAAGCAAGGGTTTATTATTGTTTACCCAACTCCAACGATTGTTTTTATTAATCACTTCTGCCCCACTGCTGTCCACGATGGTTATTCTGAGATTTTGGATATTATCTGCTTTTCCATTTTCATGGACATTGAGGACTAAATAAGAAGTAAAATCGTAACCGCAATGAGGAACGCCAATCACTTGTGCAGTTGTAGAAAATCCTGTTAGAAATAAAAAAATTAAAAGTGCTCTCATGGTATCGAACTGATTTTGTAAAGATACAAAAGCAACTACTAAACCAAAAACAATTAGTATTTGGTTAATACTCTTTTTACTATTGATTTATGAATCATCTTAGAAACTTACTCTTCGTTTTTGTAGTGTTTTCCTCTTGGTTGATCACTTTCATAAAGTACGAGTTCAGAATGTAGATATGCTGCTGCATTGGCCGAATCTTTAACTTTTACAGCACTACGAGCGAGCATTTCTGTTTCAAATTCGGTTAGAACAGTTTTTCGGATGCCTACCGCTTTCCATTTTGATGCAACTTGGCACCCTTTCGCAATGCCACGAGCCAAGGCAAGTGCGTCTAACAAGGCTTGATTTGCACCTTGTCCTTTAAAAGGACTCATCGGATGAGCAGCATCACCAAGTAAGGTGATTTGCTTCTCTTTTTCAAGTAATTCAGGTTGTAATACTGTTCGATCATAAACCGGATAGCCCGAAATTTGCGAAACCAAAGTTGCTTTTAGAATTTCAGGAATCGGATCGTGCCATGGTGTTCGCCGAATTGCTTCTGCCTTCAAAGCAGCATTCCCTTTTGAACTTATGGCTTTTGCTTCTTGCTCAGACATCGGAAAACTGAGTTGCCACATCACCGAATCTTTAGTAAATGGCATCATATAAATTCGTTCATTTCCGTTTCCTGTTTGAAATACAGTAGCCGAATCTAATAATGAACTTTTACTGTTTTTTAGTGCAGACAAAGAACAAATTCCCAATATTACAAGGCAATCTAAATACCGCAAAGGAGAAATTGCCTCGCCAAGTAGAACATTTCGCAACGCACTCCGAATACCATCAGCACCTACAACTAGATCAGCTTTAGCTATTTTACTTTTTCCGTCGACTTGAAATTTTAATTCAACCGTTTCATCTTTAAGCACTTTGTAATTCACAAACTGATGCCCCCACTGAACAGACTCATGTCCACCAAGTTGTTGAAGCAAAGCTAATCGCAAGGATTGCCGTGCGATATGAATATTTGTTCGCTTGGGTGATTTTTTTGAGTCGGATGGCATCCATTTTCGCATTCCCCATTCTCCAACAACTTTTCCTTCTGGCGTATGAACCAAATGTCTAGTTGAAACTATGCCGTTCTCTAAAGAAAATATTCCGAATCCTTCCATCGCTTTACTGGCTTGTTGCAACGTTAGTCCATAACCTTGTGATCGTTCTTCGAAGTTGGCGTCTCGTTCAAAAAGTGTAAATGGAATTCTGCGATGCAAACAAGCAACTGCCAAAGCAACTCCACCGATTCCTGCACCAATAATGGCAACATGCGGATAGTCATCTGAATTGCTTATTGGCGGATTAGCATCTTGAAACAAACCTGAACCAGCACAATGTAAACAAGAACTTACATGTGCTTTCGGACGAATTGGAGCTACACCTTTAGTTTTGGAATTTTCAAATTGCTCAACTTCTCTTTGATAATTTAAACGTACTTTCTTGCGAAGCTTTTGGCTTTTTTTGCCGCTTCCTTTACAATTTGGACAAACTGCCCAGTTAATCGCTTCATTTTGCACGTTTTTCACTTATTTTAATATTGACTTACTGTACTATAATTGGCAATTTGCTGGTAAATATAAGGTTTATTATTATTTTGATGGTACAAAAAAAGCATTCGATTTCGAATGCTTTTTTGTTAAAATATAAGGTGTAGTACCTATCATCTTATGAATGAGTAAAAGCATTGAAGCTAACACTACACAAATTACAAACTACTTACTACTTATTATGGTAAATAATCATAAAGCACGGAATATTGGTCGACAAATCCGTCTTCTTGTACAGTAACTTGTGATGAAATTGGATATTTATCTGCATTATACACATAACTTACATCAATTCGTGCCACTTCGATGTTCGTTTCATCTCGAATTATAACGCTAATTGGGTTATTGACTGGCAAAAGCAATTTGGCTAAAATAATCTCTGGACTTGCCGCTATCATACTAAAATTTAACTGTGTATTATTCAAAACATCAATAATTCCTGCTGCATCTAAAGTATAATAGAAAGCGAAAGGATTTGTGTCATATGTAAGTGTAGCCTTGTAGGTGTATCGTTCGCCGGTGTAATAGTCATCTTCATACAATTCTAAAAGCGTTGGATTTCCCTTTGAATCATATCCTAAAATATCACCAATTTCATAAGCCTGGTGAATTGTTCCCATTATTTCACTTGTGAACAGTGCATCTCCACCTCCCGAAATTTTATTTAAACTTCCATCTGTATTGTATGTAAATGCATTAATTTGTTGACCATCCGATGCTGATAAAACTTTTTTATCACCGTTATAAGTAACCGTAGAAACATTTGAATCGCCATTTCCAGCGGTGGTGATTTTGGTAATATATTTTTTAGCAACATTACCATTTGCATCATCAAATCCATCATCACTACTGCAGGATACCATCACTCCAAGAACTACTAAGAAGAAGAAATTTTTCATAAATATCGTATAAATTTTGTTAAAATCAAGCAAACTTATCTTATAAAAATAGACTTTGCAAATATTGTTAATAACTTCTAAAACAGTGCCTGACAACAGTGGTTCACCATTTTTTGTAAGCAGCAAATTATGTATCAAAAAAAATAAAAAAAGCATCCGATTTCAAATGCTTTTCAATTATTTGCTTTGTAAATAGTCCGTTTTTTGTCGATACGTTTAAAAAAACCTACGTACATCCTACAACCTACAACCTTATTTAACGTCCATCAATTCTACGTCAAAAATTAAGGTTGCGTCTGGTGGAATTACGCCACCCGCTCCGCTTGAACCATAACCTAGATAGGACGGAATGACAAAACGAGCTTTATCGCCAACTTGTAATAATTGGATTCCTTCATCCCAACCTTCAATCACATGACCTTTTCCTAATGGAAAATCAATTGGTTTTTTACGTTTATAAGACGAGTCAAAAACTTGTCCATTTTCTAACGAACCTTCGTAATGAACTGAAACTGTTTTACCTTTTTCGGCTTGTTTTCCGCTTCCTTTTTGAATCATTTTGTATCGCAAACCGCTTTCTGTTTTTTCAAAACCAGCAGCAATTTTTTCAAGTGCAGCTTCTGCTTTTTGTTTTTCTTCTACCATTCTTTTTTCACGTGAACCTTCAAAGTTTCGAAATGCTTCAATCGCATTCCACTTTTGAGCTTCCTCGCCAACACGAACAATTTCAATCGATTCCAACATATCGCCTTGTGCAATAGCATCAACAATAGCTTGACCTTCTATCACATTTCCAAAAACAGTATGTTTGTTATCTAACCAAGGCGTAGCCACGTGTGTAATAAAAAACTGTGAACCATTCGAACCAGGTCCAGCGTTTGCCATAGACAAAACGCCTGGCGTATCATGGCGTAAATCAGGGTGAAATTCATCATCAAATTGATAACCTGGCCCTCCCGTTCCTTGACCTTGTGGGCAACCACCTTGAATCATGAAATCAGCAATTACACGGTGAAATTTTAATCCGTCATAATACGGTTTTCCCATTGGTTTTGCTTCATTTTCTAATTGTCCTTCGGCTAAACCAACAAAATTTCCAACCGTTCCAGGTGTTTTATCATGCGTTAATTTAACTGTTATTGTTCCTTTTGAGGTATTAAATTTAGCGTAAATTCCGTTTTCCATCATTTTTTGTTTTAAAATAAAGTGCAAAATTACGAATAAAAAAACGGAATACTAAATTCAAAAATGGCTACTTTTGAAATTCATACCTCTTTTAAAGAAAAATCATAAAAGTAGAAGATAATTACATCCGCATAAATCAAGAAACATGGAACCACAAAACAAAGTTTCATGTAGAATCTGATTTTTATGAAATGGAAAATTTCAAAAACGGAAAATCGTCGTTAAATCAAATTGAGCTTTCACTTTTGGGCGATGTGGAAAATAAAAAAATCCTTCATTTGCAATGTCATTTTGGACAAGACACGCTATCCCTAGCCCGATTAGGTGCTGACGTTACGGGTGTCGATTTTTCCGAAGAAGCTATTGCTGTAGCAAAATCATTAGCAGAAGAAATGCAACTAAACGCTCGTTTTATTTGTTGTGATGTGTATGAAACCTTGGCTCACCTTGATGAAAAATTTGATATTATTTATACCAGTTATGGCGTTTTAGGATGGTTACCAGATTTAAATAAATGGGCGGAAATTGTTTCTAAATTGCTAAAACCAGGTGGAAAAATCGTGTTGGTAGAATTTCATCCGATGGTTTGGATGTTTGATAATGAGGTTAAAAACATTGTATACAGTTATTTTAACGTAGAAACTATAATTGAAGAAGAAACCGGTACTTATGCGGATAAAAATGCTGCTTTAACTACAAAAACAATTACATGGAATCATCCCATTTCTGAAGTTTTACAAGCGATGCTAGCAAATGGTTTAACGCTAAATTCTTTTGAGGAATTTGATTATTCACCTTATAATTGTTTAGGCGAAATGGAAGAATTTGAGCCTAAAAAATTTAGAAGCAAACAGCTTAAGCATAAGATTCCGTTGGTTTATGCGGTTGTTGCGACTCGAAGTTAAAAATTTTATGAAGAACAGATGATTAAGCGAATTATGTTTATTCCCGAATAAATAAAATAGTTCAATTTTTAATATATTTGATTGATATTGAATAATAGACAAAATGTGAAAAGCAAATAGTTTGAGTTGAGGAAGTTGAAAACGTTTGTAGAGCAAAGCGTTAATTGAGAAACTTGGTGTAACGGTTTTTCCCACAAACGAACAATTTATCACTTTAAAATCTTAGAAAATTGATCTTTTGAAAAATCCAAATTAAGTTCATAGTTTAGCAAACAAAAACAAATTTAAAGAAACATGAAAAATAAGTATGTTGATTTTATTTCTGATAAACACTTTCTAGATTGCATTGCAAATCTTCATTTCGCCTACTTAAAAGCTAAAAACAACATTACGAAAAAGAACTTTTATACAAATAAAGTTGATACTATAAAGTTAACTTTTGATTCTGAATTTAATACGATTGATGAAGAAAGTTTAATTCAGGCCGAAATATTGCGACAAATAGACAAATCCATAAATAATTCTATAGGTACTTTTCATGAACAAATACTGGGTGGGATTAAAGGTTTTGAAATTGGAAATTTGAGTGGATTTGATATAAAAGCGACAGATGACACATTGTTTGCAGATATAAAAAACAAACACAACACTATGAACAGTAGTTCCGCCGAAGCTCTTTTTCAAAAACTTTCAAGATATGCAGATGACTACAAAAAAGCAAAATGCTATTGGGTTCAAATTTTAGCAAAAAATAGTTTTTGTGAACATTGGAAAGGAGATATTAATGGAAAAGAGTACAGCCATAGTCGTGTTTACAAAATTTCTGGTGATCAATTTTATGCATTACTTTCAGGAAAAGAAAACGCACTATTTCAGCTATATAAAAGTCTTCCAGTTGCAGTGAAAGATTACCTTAATTCCATTGAAAAAAACCAATCTGTAAAAGAAAATTCTGCATTAGAAGAAATCAAAAAAGAAACCAAAATTTCAAAAAGGACAATTATAGATCAAATAACCTTTGAAAATTATAGTTACTATTTAGGTTTTGACAAATTGTAATATTTGTTCAAAAACTTCACGATAGAGTAACCAACTTCTTTTCCTAAATTAACCGGAACAGCATTTCCAATTTGTTTATATTGCTGAGCAATAGAACCTTCAAATTTCCAATCATCAGGAAAAGTTTGAATTCTCGCATATTCTCTAACTGTAAAAGGTCTAGTTTCTTCGGGATGGCATCTTTCGGTTTGCTTTTGTGCTGGACTACAAGTTAAAGTCAAACAAGGTTCGTCCCAACCTATCCGCCTTGCAATTCCGGTTTTGCCACCGCCGAGATGAAAACTTCCACCCATAAATTCTTTTTGAATATCTAAAGGTAAATCACGCCAGTAACCTTTTTGTGGAACCAAATCTAAAACATCAATTTTACTTTGTGGATATTTTGAACCTCCAGATTTTGGAACATCACAATCAAATAATTCTCCTTTTTTTAAAGCATCTTTTAAATTGTATATTTTCTTATATGGTTTTGGATAGTCAAATTTCAAATCAATATCTTTTCTAATTCCTACTAAAATCAGTCGTTCTCTTTTTTGAGGAACATTAAAATTAATTGCTTTTAGAACTTGAACCGGAACAACATTATAACCTATTTCATCTAAAATAGAAATCATTCCTTGGAGTGTTTTACCATTTTCATGGCTTAATAGTCCACGTACATTTTCACCAATACAAATTGGCGGATTTACTTCTTTTACAACTCTAGCAAACTCATAAAACAACGTTCCTCTTGCGTCGGACAGCCCAAGTTTTTTTCCAGCATAACTAAATGCTTGACAGGGAAATCCACCAGTTACAACATCCACTTTATTTGTATATTCCACAAAACTAAACGATTTAATATCTCCTTCTAAAATATTCCAATTTGGACGATTTGTTCTTAATGTATTACAAGCCCATTTGTCAATTTCATTTAAAGCAACACATTTCAATCCAGCTTTTTCCATTCCAACTGCTAATCCACCTGCTCCAGCAAATAATTCTAAAACATTATATTCATTATGTGGTTCAATATAATTTGATGTTATTTCTTGAATATTATCATCCAAGAAATCTGCAAATAAAGTGTCAACATCAGATTTTCTGTAAACCCTATAATTACTCATAGGTTCACGAACGGCAATTAACTTTCCTTCTTTATCCCAACGTCGCAGCGTTTCTTTACTTTTACCTATATATTCAGAAGTTTCTGAAAGCGTCATATATTCATCCATAACCAAGTTGCTTAACCTTACACAATGGTTACAAATTTATACTAAAAAATGGAATATACAAGTGAGAATCAAGAAATGATTCAACTTCATTTATTTAATTTTACAGCTATATAAATTTTACTTCTTCTAAAACAGCACAATGCTCTGTAAATTGTTTATAAATTCCTAGTAAATAAAATTTCTCTTACCACAGGAGTATCCCTATTTCGCATTAACACAATAAAAAAACCTGTTCTCTTCCGTGTGCATCAAGTGTTAAAAAAATCTATTTTTTATTATATTTGATAAATGTCTTAGACCAAAGAAGGTTATGTCATCAGAGATTAAAGTTTGGCAAATTATATCACTCAACAATAGCTGATTGGATTATTGTGTCTTCAACAAAACGCATAAATAAAACTTATTATTTCTTCGTAGTTGAAAACGTTTGCAGAGCAAAGTGTTAATAGAGAGACTTCGAGGAGCTGAAGTTGATATTTTTAGGTTTTTGAATAACTTAAAAGGTATGTTAAATCAATTTTAAAAAAAAACACGCCAATAGAAGTTGAATAGACAATAAAATGTCTACCTATATCTCATCCTAAAAGAAATTACAATTAATTTATGGCCGGAAATAAACTCATTCGGAGATTGACTGTACTTATTTTTTAATAATAATCCTGTTCACTATTCCTTTTTCGGTATATATTTTTACAAAGTAGTTTCCTGTTTTTAAAGCATTCAGATCTACCTTATTTTCATGAACCGAAACCAACTGTAAAATTCTTCCATTTAGATCGTAAATGGCCACTTTTAACACCTGTTCATTCGTACTAAAATGTAAAAAATCTAGCACAGGGTTTGGATAAAGAACCATTGTTTTAGCATATTCATTTTCATTTAATCCCAACGCATTTTGAATGATTGTACTATAATTATTAGTTTCTATCGGAAAATTATAGTCAAAATAAATTGATGCAGCATTGCTAAAAAAATCGCCAAGTACTAAACTTGATTTTGTTTTAATTTTAAAAACCACATAACCGTCGTTGTTGGCATCATCAAAAGGCAACTGTATTCCTTCAAAAAGAAATTCAACTTTATTGCCATTAATTCTTGTAACAAAATCGTGACTAGAACCAATCGGAACCAATGAATTAACATCAAATTTATCCACATCAATCATGTCTTTTACAACAATATTTTCGGCTGGATAGGTTCCGGTATTTTCAAAGCGAATTAAATAATGTACATATTCACCCACGCTACTTGGCACGATTGTCTTGCCTTCTAAACAAGTTTTATCATTTGGATCAAAAGAGCCAACAACAACTTGATTTAATAAAAAAATGTTGTCATTTGGTGTTTCATCGGTGTTTAAAGTGGTAATAGTTGCCGAATAATCAAGAATATCATCAATTTCTACAGCTGGAATATCGGTAGGAGCGTTTACATTAAACTTAACTTCAATCAATCTAGTTTCAAAAGGTTGTAAATTCGTATAATTCCAAGTAAACGTATTTGATGTTTCATTATCATAAATAGGATTTACTATCATTAAATCTAAAACAGTTCCATTATAAGTAAACGAGATAGTGCCGTTTTCTACTTGATTTCCTTTATTTTTATATATAATTTCATACTTTGCATCAAAACCTGGACGAGCAGCGTTAATAGGAAGTATAACAATTTCAACATCAGAATGTAAACCATTGGCTGTGACACAAAAATTTTGAGTAAACGGACTCACTTCCGCTGGGAAATCAACCGTGAAATTTGGTGGATTAATATTGAAATAACTCGGATTTTCTAGGTTTGGAGTAATAGTAAAAACACCAGTTCCCACAGGAATAAAATAATTACCCGATTCATTAGCAATGAAAACACTTTGGTTTTCGTTATCGGAGATGGTAAAATTCAGATTTTTATAAATAAAATCATTGCTATCACAACCGTCATTTGTATAATCTAGCAAGGTGTTTCCTGTAATTTTATAATAAGTTCCACCCGGTGTAAAAGTGCAGTAAGAGTTAACATGACAATTACTAAAATTATAGCTATCAATCAAAAGTTGTAAATACTCAATATCCTCTTCGTCGGCACAAATATATTCCAAGTTAGAATTATATTGAATATATAAATCAATCCATTCTGGAATACCATTTTTTAAATTTAAAGTGGTTAGTTGCTCATTATTATTACAATGTAATTTATTCATCGCAATACATTGAGAAACATCTAAACTGATTAAGTTGTTATCATTACATCGCAGTTGCATTAAAGAAGTAGATTGCGAAAGATTAAGAGTAGTTAATTGATTAGAGTGACAATCTACGTATTCTAAATCAACAGATGGCGTAAAATCTAATGTGGTTAATTGATTAAGTTCGCATCTAAGATAGGTTAATGACGAGCAATCTGTAAGAGCTAAAGTTGTTAAATTGTTATTATAACATTGAAGCATTTGCAAAGCTGAACATCCAGCAAGATTTAAACTAGTAAGCTCATTAATGTTACATTGTAAATTCAAAAGCCCATTACATTGCGAGGCATCCAAACTTGTGATATTATTATAATAACAATGCAAAATTTGCAAAGCAGGAGATTGCGTAATAGTTAAACTAGTTAAGCTATTATTAGTACAATACATTTTTTGTAAAGATGTACAAGGTGTTACATCCAAATTTAGTAATTGATTATTACTGCAATCAAAATCAAGTAAAGTAGTACAATTGGATAGGTTTATGGTGGTTAAATTGTTAAATTCACATCGCAAATTTAGTAGAGCCGTATTTTGACTTACATCTAACGCAGTTAAAATATTACCATTAATTCGCAACGACTCTAAGTTTGTAAAAGAAGAAATACCTGTTAAATCGCTAATATTTGAATTTTTTAAATCCAAGCATTTAATTGCTTGTGCTTCCGAAACTTGAATTTCTCCATCACCATTGGTGTCGACAGCATGAGAGCCAAGTCCACTCCAATTATTATAAAACGCACTATAAACTGCGGCGTTGGTTGTAGCGTAAAAATTAGTAGAATTAGCCGCCAACAACTTCGATTTAAAATTGGCATCTGGAATATTAACAATCTGAGCAGAACAATAAGCAGTGAAAAGAAATAAAGTAAAAAGTAATTTTGCTTTCATTTGATAGTTATTATAAGGTAAGATTGTTTTTTATAAACCAATAAATAGGATTAATCTTTTTGTTGTTTTTGGTTTCCAAATGTAATTAAAATTAAGGGAATGCATAACATTATTTTCTAATTGCTTTTTAAGGACCAAGTGGGGATAGGTTAAAAGCAAATAACTCCAGCTATCCTAGTATTCACTCTTTAAAATAGCCCGAAACTCGATGGCAATCGAAGTATTCCAATTATAAAACAACATGGTTCTTTACAAATGTCGAAGCACTTAGAACGCTTTACAAAACCTTTGTTTTGAAAAAAACTTGTCGTGAAAAGCCGGATTAGCTTCTAAAAAAAAGGTATTTTTGCTAAAAATTAATAGTATGCGAATTGATATTATCACTGTTTTACCTGAACTCTTACGAAGTCCGTTTGAAGCTTCCATTTTAAAACGTGCAATAGACAAAGGGTTGGCCGAAGTTCATGTGCACAACTTACGTGATTATACCACCAATAAGCAAAAAAGTGTGGATGATTATCAGTTTGGTGGTGGTGCTGGCATGGTCATGTCGATTCAACCGATTGACGATTGTATTGCCTTTTTAAAGAGTGAACGGGATTATGATGAAATCATTTATATGTCGCCAGATGGTGAAACGTTGAATCAAAAAATGGCCAATTCGATGTCGCTTTTAAAAAACATCATCATTTTATGTGGTCATTATAAAGGAGTGGACCAACGCGTTCGCGATCATTTTATTACCAAAGAAATCTCGATTGGCGATTATGTTTTATCGGGCGGCGAATTAGGAGCAGCAGTTTTGGCAGATGCGTTAATTCGTTTGATTCCTGGTGTTTTAAGTAATGAAACTTCCGCTTTGACGGATAGTTTTCAAGACAATTTACTTTCTGGTCCGATTTATACACGACCAGCTGAATATAAAGGATGGAAAGTTCCGGCTGTTTTATTGAGTGGGAATTTTGCAGAAATTGACAAATGGCGAGAAAATATGTCGTTTGAACATACTAAAAACAGAAGACCAGATTTGTTAGAATAGTTTTGGTTAGTTTGCAGTTTAAAGTTTACATCCATAGTGTTTAGTTTAGGTAGCAGTTATAAGGAAATCTACTATTTCCATTCTTTTAGAGCGTAAAAGTGGTTGAAAACGAATTAAAAAAGTTGTGTAATTGGATTTTAGTTGTAAATTTGCACCCACATTAGACCAACCTCTGACGAAAATCGTGTATGTTGCTTTGATTACCAACTATTTAACTTAATTGTTATGTCAGATTTAATGAAATTCGTAGAGAGCGAATTTGTTACTAAAAAAGATTTTCCAGAATTTGGAGCTGGAGATACCATCACCGTTTATTATGAAATTAAAGAGGGTGAAAAAACTAGAACACAGTTCTTTAAAGGTGTAGTTATCCAACGAAGAGGTTCAGGAGCTACAGAAACGTTCACTATTCGTAAAATGTCAGGTGCAATTGGAGTGGAAAGAATTTTTCCAGTAAACATGCCTGCTCTTCAAAAAGTGGAAGTAAATCAAAGAGGTAAAGTTCGTAGAGCTAGAATATTCTACTTTAGAGAACTTACTGGTAAGAAAGCAAGAATCAAAGAAAGAAGAAGATAGTCATTTTTCTACTTATAAGTTATCCCGATGTGAAATTCATATCGGGATTTTTTTTTGAATAAAAAGTCAAATCTTCAAAATTGACTTTTAAAATAGCATTCAAAAAACTATCTTCGCTTGACATCTTATTTTGCCAAAATTTGTTTTTAGATGAATGACATTCTTCAAACGCCTATCGAATACCTTAAAGGAGTTGGTCCTTCTCGTGGCGAATTGCTTCGAAAAGAACTCAACATCTACCGCTATGGCGATTTGTTAACTTTTTTTCCGAATCGTTATATTGATCGAACGCGATATTATAAAATCAATGAATTAAGTGCTCATTCATTGGGCAGCAATGCAGAAGTGCAATTGGTTGGCAAAATTAGAACTATCAAAACGGTTGAACAGCAAAAAGGCCGCGGCCGATTAGTTGCCACTTTTGTGGATGAAACAGGAGAAATGGAACTCGTTTGGTTTCAAGGACAAAAATGGATTCGTGAAAGTTTAAAAATCAACACTCCTTATGTGATTTTTGGAAAAGTAAGTTCGTTTTCGGGAATCTTCAATATGGCTCATCCCGAATTGGAATTACTCGAAGAACATCAGGAAAGCTTAAGGTCAGTGTTACAGCCGGTTTATCCGTCGACAGAAAAATTAACGCAAAGAGGTATTTCGAATCGAACACTCAACAAAATGATGCAGCAATTGTTTATGGAAACCCAAGCACGATTTTCAGAATCATTGCCTATTTATCTGTTAGAGGAATTAAAACTAATTCCAAAAAATGCCGCGATGTTCAATATTCATTTCCCAAAAAGTCAAGAATTATTAGCAAAAGCTCAATTTCGATTAAAATTTGAAGAATTGTTCTTTATCCAACTGCAATTAATTACCAAAAATCTGATTAGGAAACACAAAATCAAAGGACATCCCTTTGAAAAAGTAGGTGATTATTTTACCAATTTCTATCAAAATCATTTGCCTTTTGAATTGACCAATGCTCAAAAAAGAGTGTTGAAAGAAATTCGAAATGATTTAGGAAGTAATGCTCAAATGAATCGCTTGTTGCAAGGCGATGTGGGTTCTGGAAAAACCATCGTCGCTTTTATGTCGATGTTAATGGCGTTGGATAACGGTTTTCAAAGTTGTTTGATGGCTCCCACCGAAATTTTAGCAACCCAACATTTTATCGGACTTTCGGAATTGGCGAAAGACATGAACATCAATATTAAATTATTAACGGGTTCGTCTAAAACCGCCGCTCGAAAAATTATACATGATGAATTAGAAAAAGGCGAATTACATATTATAATTGGCACGCACGCTTTGTTAGAAGACAAAGTGAAATTTCAAAATTTAGGTTTGGCCATTATTGATGAGCAACACCGTTTTGGCGTTGAACAACGTTCCAAATTATGGAAGAAAAATGAGATTCCGCCCCATGTTTTAGTGATGACCGCCACTCCTATTCCGAGAACGTTGGCGATGAGTTTATATGGCGACTTAGATATTTCAGTGATTGATGAATTACCACCAGGCAGAAAACCTATTCAAACGGTGCATCGTTTTGATTCAAATCGTTTGAAGGTTTGGAAATTTTTAAAAGATGAAATCGCAAAAGGTCGGCAAATATATATTGTTTATCCACTCATCAACGAAAGTGAAAAAATGGATTATAAAGATTTGATGGATGGTTACGAAAGTATTTCCAGGGATTTTCCATTGCCACACTATAGCGTATCGATTGTTCATGGTCAAATGAAAGCGGCGGATAAAGAAGAAGAAATGCGACGCTTTGCAGCTGGAAAAACCAATATTATGGTCGCCACTACGGTCATTGAAGTGGGTGTTAACGTTCCGAATGCCAGTGTTATGGTGATTGAAAGTGCCGAACGATTTGGATTATCACAATTGCACCAACTTCGAGGTCGTGTAGGCCGTGGTGCCGAACAAAGTTATTGTATTTTAATGACGAGTCATAAATTGAGTAACGATTCAAAAACTCGGATGGAAACCATGTGTCGCACCAACGATGGTTTTGAAATTGCCGAAGTAGATTTAAAACTCCGTGGACCTGGTGATTTAATGGGCACCCAACAAAGCGGCGTATTGAATTTGCAAATTGCCGATTTGGTTCGCGACCGAGATATTTTACAAATTGCCCGACATGAAGCTATTAAACTCCTGAAAAAAGACGCACCAATGTCTTTACCAGAACATCAAGCCATGCGAGCTGTTTTTATAGAGATGAGCAAGAAGAAGAATATTTGGAATTATATTAGTTAGCTTGAAGTCGGCGGTGAAAGGTGGAAAGGAATTTCAACTTTTTGATGGATTACGGTTTTAATAGATTTTCTCATATTTTTAATTTATGTTTTTACAGAATTATAATTTTCCATCCTAAAAGGTTCATTACCGATTATTTATGTTTTTTATCGATTTAATTTTTTTTGTGACAATGTTGCATTTAGTTTAGCCTCATCAAATCAAGTTTGCCCAATTTGAATTTGAGCTAGATCCCAAGTCTAACTAAAACATAACCGAACATGAAAAAAATTACACTTGTAATTTTCATTGCCTTTTTGGCTATAAACTGTAGTAATGATGATGTAATCGTCGTTTCAAATCCCACTATTAACAAAACTACTTTAGTTGAAAAGCTAAATGAAATGAATTATGATTTATGGAATAAAGATTCCAAAATTATTGGTGATTTAAAAGTTTATGATGACCATGAAAATGTCTATATTTCTTGTCAAACCAATGTAAAATTTCAAATTGTGGAAACCGCATTCTATTTAGGAACTTATGAGAAACTTCCACTAAATCAAGATTTTTTAGATAAATCAGCTTTTACACATTCTGAAGAATTAAACTCAATCGAAACTAGCGAATCACCTGCTATTTTTTATAAAGTAAAAAAGAGTCGTCTTCAAACGGATGAAAACGGCTGTCTATTCATTTCGACCTATTTTACAGTAAAAAACTTAGAATCCAATAAGTTAGAAAGAGCATTATGTGTTTCAAATCATTTACCAAAAGAAACGAAGTCAACCTATTTTCTATACTGCATTCATTAATTTTCTTTTATTTAGATTGCAGATAAGCTATAATCATGAATCCTAAAATGATTTTTGAATATTAGTTAATAAATTCAGCTATTGTTAATAATAATTCTAAATTCACCTTATTTTCCTTCCTATTTTTGTTAGGCTTAAAAAGACAATTATTATCTTTGCAGACTAATAAAATCAACCAAAATGCGTATTTCCTATAACTGGCTCAAACAATTCATCAAATTAGATTCCTCTGCAGAAGAAACAGCTGCTGTACTAACCGACTTAGGACTGGAAGTGGAAGGAATTGACACTTTTGAATCCATCAAAGGTGGACTTAAAGGAATTGTAGTTGGCGAAGTTAAAACCTGCGTACAACATCCAGATGCGGATCGTTTAAGAATTACAACCGTTGATTTAGGCGATGATAAACCCGTACAAATTGTTTGCGGAGCTCCGAATGTTGCCGTAGGTCAAAAAGTTCCAGTCGCTACAATTGGCACTATTTTAATCGATAAAGAAGGGAAAGAATTTCAAATCAAAAAAGGAAAAATTCGAGGACAAGAAAGTCACGGAATGATTTGTGCTGAAGACGAATTAGGTTTAGGCGAAAATCATGACGGCATAATGATTTTAGATTCGGATATAGCCACGGGCACACTTTTTTCTAAAGTGATGCAAATTGAAACGGATCAAATTTTTGAAATTGGTTTAACACCTAATCGTGCAGATGCCATGTCACATTGGGGTGTCGCCAGAGATTTACGAGCTGGATTGGTACAAAAAAATATTCATCCCGAGCTGATAACGCCTTCGGTATCGAGTTTTCGAGTAGATAAAAGAACGCTTAAAATAGATGTTGAAGTAAAAGACAACAAATTAGCTCCACGTTATTGTGGAGTAACGATTTCTGGAATTGATGTTAAGCCTTCTCCAGCTTGGTTACAAAATAGATTAAAAGCTATTGGACTCAGTCCAAAAAACAATATTATTGACGTAACCAACTATGTATTACACGAATTAGGTCAGCCTCTTCATGCCTTTGATGCGTCAAAAATACACGGAAAAATCATAGTCAAAACAGTAGCCAGTGGCACAAAATTTAAAACCCTAGATGATGTAGAACGCATTTTACATGAAGAAGATTTAATGATTTGCGATGAAAAAGGACCGTTGTGTATCGCTGGTGTTTATGGCGGAAAAGATTCTGGAGTTTCAGAAAATACGGGTTCTATTTTCTTAGAGAGTGCTTATTTTAATGCTGTTTCTGTTCGTAAAACGGCAAAAAGACACGGATTGAATACAGATTCTTCATTCCGATTTGAAAGAGGAATCGATCCAACCATTACAGAATATGCTTTAAAAAGAGCGGCAAATTTAATTAAAGAAATTGCTGGTGGCGAAATTACTTCTGATATTATCGATGTGTATCAAAAGAAAATAGAAGATTTTCAAGTTCTTTTAAATTTCAATAAAGTAAATAAAATAATTGGTCAGGAAATATCGAAAGAAACAATCAAGAAGATTTTAGTTTCGTTAGATATTAAAGTAAATAGTGTTTCAGATGCGGGATTAGGTTTGACCATTCCGGCTTATCGTGTGGATGTGCAACGTGAGGTGGATGTGATTGAAGAAATTTTACGTGTTTATGGTTATAATAACATTGAATTTAGTAAAAAACTCAATGCATCAGTTGCCAATTCTGGAAGAACAGAAGATTATAAAGTACAAAATATCATCGCAAATCAACTGAATTCTTTAGGTTTTCATGAGATGATGGCAAATTCATTGACCACTCCAGATTATGTGCAACTGTCAGAAAGTTTAAAAGAAGAGCATAATGTAATGATGCTTAATCCGTTAAGTCATGATTTATCTGCCATGCGACAAACCATGTTATTTTCTGGATTAGAAGCGGTTTCTTATAATATTAACCGAAAAAATGGGGATTTAAAATTGTTTGAGTTTGGAAAAAGTTACCATAAATTGCTTTCTGGACATGAAGAAAATAAACACTTAACCCTATTCTTAACTGGAAATAGACAGAAAGAAGGTTGGAATTCAACACAAAAAACAAGTGATTTCTTTTTATTTAAAGGATATGTGGACAGTGTTTTTTCTAGACTAACTTTGCCAAAAACACAATCTGTTCCGGTGGCTTCCGATTTGTTTGGTGAAGGAGTTGCTCTAGCAGTTGGTCAAGATATTTTAGTAGAATTAGGCACTGTGAAAAAATCAATTTTAAAACATTTTGATATTAAACAGGAAGTGTTTTATGCCGATTTTAATTGGGAATTGATTTTAAAATTACTTTCAAATAAAATTAAATACCAAGAAATCCCTAAATACCCAGAAGTTCGTCGTGATTTTGCGTTGTTATTATCGAACGAAGTTACGTTTGAATCGTTGTATACTACAGCTCGTCAAACCGAAAAATCGTTGTTGAAAGAAATCAATTTATTTGATGTTTATCAAGGAGATAAATTACCGGAAGGTAAAAAATCGTATGCGTTAAGTTTCATCATCCAAGATAATTCGAAAACCTTAACCGATGAACAAATTGACAAAATTATGAATAAATTGAAGTTGAATTTTGAAAAAGAATTCGATGCTGTTTTAAGATAAATTATTCCAATACAAAAGAATTGAAGAAAACTGGCTTATGGTCAGTTTTTTTTTGTTTTAGTAAACACCCAAAACTAAGTAGTTCAAAAAGTGCTTCATCCTATATAATCAGCAAACAGTGAGCTTAAAATTAAGCAAGAACAATGTGGGGATTTATGCTATAAACAAATTTCAATGCTGGAATTTTAACGCTTTAAATAGTAACCTTGCTATAAAACTTCTGAAGGTATTTTTAAATTAAAGATCGTATTAGGAAATAAAAAAAGTCCTCTTTTTACAGAGGACTCTTTAATTTATTCAAGGGTGTGAACTATTATTTCTCTCCTTTTTCCATCTTAGCTTTTAAGTCGGCTAAAATTTGATTGTTTTCACCTAAGGTTTGAGCAGGAGCATTAGAGTTGTTATTAGCAGCAACAGATTCTGTAGCAGCTTTTACATTTTTCTCTTCTTCTTCTCTAAAAATGGCAGTATGAGAAGCGACTACACGTTTGAATTCTTTATTGAATTCAATCACTTTGAAGTCAGCTACATCACCTTTTTTCAATTTTTTACCATCTTCTTTCTCTAAATGACGAGCTGGTACAAATGCAACTACCTCATCACCAAAATCAACTGTAGCACCTTTGTCTACAATTTCAGCAATGGTTCCGTTGTGAATTGTTCCTACAGCAAAAGCATCTTCATGTTTATCCCATGGATTAGCTGTTGTTTGTTTATGACCTAAAGATAATTTACGACCATCAACATCTAATTCTAATACAACCACATCAAGAGTTTCACCAACATTTACAAATTCAGATGGGTGTTTAATTTTCTTAGTCCAAGAAAGGTCAGAAATATAGATTAACCCATCAATTCCTTCTTCTAATTCTACGAAAATACCAAAGTTTGTAAAGTTTCTAACGATTCCAGAATGTTTAGAACCTACTGGATATTTAGAAGTGATATCAGTCCAAGGATCTTGCGACATTTGTTTGATACCTAAAGACATTTTTCTTTCGTCTCTATCTAAGGTTAAAACAACTGCGTCAACCTCGTCTCCAATTTTCATAAAATCTTGAGCTGAACGTAAATGTGTAGACCAAGACATTTCAGAAACGTGGATTAAACCTTCAACACCTTCAGCCACTTCAATAAATGCACCGTAGTCAGCAATAACCACTACTTTACCTTTTACTTTATCGCCTACTTTTAAGTTAGCATCTAAAGCATCCCATGGATGAGCGTTTAATTGTTTTAAACCTAATTGGATTCTTGTTTTCTCATCATCAAAATCAAGAATTACTACGTTTAATTTTTGGTCTAATTCAAGAACTTCGCTTGGGTGATTGATTCTTGACCAAGAAAGGTCAGTAATATGGATTAATCCATCTACACCACCTAAGTCAATAAACACACCATAAGAAGTAATGTTTTTAACAACACCTTCTAATACTTGTCCTTTTTCTAATTGACCAATAATTTCTTTTTTCTGTACTTCAATATCTGCTTCGATAAGAGCTTTGTGAGAAACAACCACGTTTTTAAATTCGTGATTAATTTTTACCACTTTAAACTCCATCATTTTATTCACATATTGGTCGTAATCGCGGATTGGTTTCACATCAATTTGAGAACCTGGTAAAAACGCTTCGATTCCGAAAACGTCTACAATCATACCCCCTTTAGTTCTACATTTAACAAAACCGTTTACGATTTCACCTGTTTCATTAGCAGCAATAACACGATCCCAAGCTTTGATTGTTCTCGCTTTTCTGTGCGATAAAACCAATTGACCTGTTTTGTCCTCACGAACATCGATTAAAACTTCTACTTTGTCACCCACTTTTAATCCTGGGTTGTAACGGAATTCGTTTAAAGAGATAACTCCTTCAGATTTCGCGTTAATGTCAACAATAGCATCACGATCAGTAACACGAACTACAGTTCCCATCACTACTTCGTCACTATCTGTTGAGATGAAGGTTTTAGCAACTAACTCTTCAAATTCTCTTAGGTTTTTTTCATCTACTACATCAATTCCTTCTTGGAAATTATGCCAGTTAAAGTTTGCTAAAAACGCTTCTTGTTCTTTTAAAATTTCAGACATGCTGATTAAAAATTTGTATTCTGTGCTCTCCAGAGTTTCATGACACGAAAGAAAACAACAGAAGTTGTTTAGATAAATAGTTTATACCCAGTGGAAACTCTTACTCGCCAAAAGGTGTGCAAAATTACAAAGTTTATTTTGATTTACAAAACTATTTTTGAGGGAATTAAGTTCTTTTTTGAATGCCTAAAAGTAGGTTACGCATTACTGGATATAACAACGCCTAAATGAGTCTGATTTAGACACTCTCCGTTAGATATAAAATTAGCTGTCAATCACTTACAAAAGTTAAAAAAATTATAATTTTCTTCCTTCAAAATGATCCATTGTATGATAAATTTTAAAAACGCGTCCAACAAACCAATCAAAAAACCAAATCGGTAAAACTCCTTGAAAAAACCGAACAAATCCGACGCTCCAAGGCATACTTACATACACTTTTTGCTTTTCAATTCCGCGAATAATTTGTTGAGCTGCTTTTTCAGGCTTCAATAATGGAATAATGGATTGAACGCCGTCAAACATTCCTGTATCAATATAATAAGGAGTGACTGTTGTTACCCCAATTTGCTTTTTGAGTTGTTTCATTTCTAATCGCAAACTATCAGACCATCCAATTAAAGCCCATTTACTAGCTGCATAAACCGCCATTTTCGGATTTGAAATTAATCCTGCGGAAGAGGCAATATTACAAATGTTTCCTTTATTTTCATTCAACATTGTAGGAAGAAAAGCGGCGGTTATGTACATCGGAGCCATCGTATTAATAGCCATCGTTCTTTTTACATCGTCTTCAGAATGTTCATGAAAAAATTTTCCAATAATTATCCCGGCATTATTAATAACAACATCTACAAAACCTTCAGCTAGTAGAACTTGTTGAGCTGTTTCATTTACTTTTAGCGTATCGGATACATCAACTAAATAGGCAGAAACTTTTCCTAAAGGAGAAAGAACCTGTAACGTTTCATCAATATGCTGCTGATTTATGTCCCAAATAATAAGGTTTGCTCCTTTTTTTAGGACGATTTCGCCCATCAATTTTCCGATTCCAGAGGCACCTCCTGTGATGACCACATTTTTATGATGAAAATTAAACATTTTACCTATTTTAAATGAACTCCAAATGTAAAGATACTTTACAATTCAATCGAATAAATTCTATCAATTTTTTGATTTTAAATCTAAAACAAAATTTTAGCCGTAACTCTATTTATAATTGTAACTTTGATTAATTCAACCCAATTGAAAGATGAAAAAAGGAATTATTTTACTGTTTAGTATGCTTTTTAGCATTTCATACGCTCAAAAAATTCAGAATAGTAATTATGGAACGACAGGCTATGTTAAAAGCGACGGAACCATTCAAAATCAAAATTATGCTACTATTGGATATATCAAAAGTAATGGGACAATTCAAAATCGAAATTATGCCACAATTGGTTATATAAAACAGAATGGAACCATACAAAATCAAAATTATGCAACCGTTGGTTATGTAAAAGAAAATGGCACTGTTCAAGATAACAATTATGCAACTTTAGGATTTATAAAAGAAAACGGTACCGTTCAAAACCAAAATTATGCTACGCTCGGATATGCAAAAGGCGTCCCAAAAGAATGGGCCGCCGTTTTGTTTTTCTTTTTTGAGATGGAGTAAATCCGTAAAAAAATTAGTTTCAATTAACTACTTCTTTAATCTCTTGTATAATTCTTAAAGCCAAAGTATCAGCTTCCGTTTGTGTTGCTGCTTCTGTATAAATACGAATAATCGGTTCTGTATTTGATTTTCGCAAATGTACCCAAGTTGATTCAAAATCAATTTTTACACCATCAATCGTAGAAATCCCTTCGTCCTTATATTTTTCTGTCATCGCAACTAAAATAGCGTCAACATCAATTTCTGGCGTGAGTTCAATTTTATTTTTACTCATAAAATACTGCGGTAACGAAGCTTTCAATTCGGCTACAGTCATCTCTAATCCAGCTAAATATGTTAAAAACAAAGCAACACCCACCAAACTATCACGACCATAATGCGATTCTGGATAAATAATTCCGCCATTTCCTTCTCCTCCAATAATGGCATTTGTGGCTTTCATTAATTCAACCACATTCACTTCGCCCACAGCACTTGCTTGATAACTCCCGCCGTGTTTATGTGTGATATCACGCAAAGCACGGGAAGAAGACATATTAGAAACTGTATTTCCTGGTGTTTTACTCAATACATAGTCGGCAATAGCCACCAACGTGTATTCTTCGCCAAACATTTCGCCATCATTTGAAATAAAAGCCAAACGATCTACATCGGGGTCGACTACAATTCCGAAATCGGCTTTTTGTTTCAGAACCAATGCACAAATATCACCCAAATGCTCTTTTAGAGGTTCCGGATTATGTGGAAAATGTCCGTTAGGCTCACAATATAATTTAACGACTTCAACGCCCATTTGCTCTAATAAATTCGGAATTACGATACCGCCAGATGAGTTCACCCCATCGACTACTACTTTAAATTTACGTTTAGCTACGGCATCAACATCTACTAAAGCCAAATTGAGAACCTCATCAATATGAATATCCATGTAGGCATCGTTGATTGTAATTTCTCCCAAATCGTCTACTTCTGAGAATTCAAAAGCTTCGGCTTCGGCTATTGCTAAAATTTTAGCTCCTTCTTCTCCATTTAAAAATTCACCTTTGTTGTTTAACAATTTTAACGCATTCCATTGTTTTGGATTGTGAGAAGCAGTTAAAATAATTCCGCCATCCGCATTTTCTAACGGTACGGCTATTTCTACTGTTGGTGTTGTAGACAAGCCTAAATCAATCACATCAATCCCTAATCCAATAAGTGTATTGACCACTAAATTATGAATCATAGGACCCGAAATGCGAGCATCTCTTCCAACAACAACTTTTAGTTTATCTTTTGAATGAGCCTTTTTAAGCCACGTTCCATAGGCCGAAGCGAATTTTACGGCATCAACAGGCGTTAAATTATCTCCTACTTTTCCTCCAATAGTTCCTCGAATTCCAGATATTGATTTGATAAGCGTCATTAAAATAGGTTTTTAAATTAGGATACAAATATAAAAAGGAACTAGTAAAATCGGGTAGTCTTTTATCGAGTTTTTAATGTTATTTGTAGATTCTTAAGTTATTAACTTCAAAAATAGATTAAGTTTTCTATTTTTACTGATATCAATAAATCAATTATATGAATTTTCTAGCCCATATTTATCTTTCTGGTGAGAATGAATTAATTCAAATTGGGAATTTTATGGCGGATAGCATTCGAGGAAAATCTTATACTTTATATTCACCTCCACTTATTAAAGGAATTTTATTACATCGTGAAATTGATACGTTTACCGACGCTCATCCAATTTTCAGAAAGAGCAAACACCGTTTACACGAAAAATACGGTCATTATTCTGGAGTCATTATGGATATTTTTTATGATCATTTTTTAGCCAAAAACTGGGCTAATTATTCCTCTATTTCATTAGAACAAACAGCAGAAGCATTTTATGATAATTTGCAACGGCATTATGATTTATTAACAGAACCCGTTAAAAAGATGATGCCCTATTTGATTTCTCAAAATTGGCTCATAAGTTACTCAACACTTGAAGGTTTGAGTTTAATTTTATACCAAATGGATCATCGCACCAAAAAAAGAGTGGCCATGCACGAGTCGATAGTCGAATTAAATCAATTTTATGCCGAATTTGAATCGGAATTCACCGCCTTTTTTGAAGAAATAAAAATTCATTGTCAAGAAAAATTAGCCACCTTATGAAAAAAACGATTCTTTTTGCTTTCCTTCTCGTATCGGTTAACTTCCTATTCTCCCAAATTAAACCCACAGGTTTAGTTACTTCTAAAGGAATGGTGGTTTCTGCCCGAGAAGAAGCCTCACGATTAGGTTCAGAAATCATGCAAAAAGGCGGAAATGCTTTTGACGCGATGATCGTAACCGAATTAGCCTTAGCAGTTGCTTATCCGTATGCCGGAAATATTGGCGGTGGTGGTTTTATGGTATATCGAAAATCAAATGGCGAAGTAGGTAGCTTAGATTACCGTGAAAAAGCTCCAATGGCGGCTTCTAAAGATATGTTTTTAGATCAAGACGGGAATGTTATTCAGGGTTTAAGTACAGAATCCGGTTTGGCGGTAGGTGTTCCGGGAACCATTGCTGGAATGTTTGCCGTTCACGAAAAATTTGGTTCACTCCCGATGGAAGAACTTTTAAAACCCATCATTGCACTTGCCAAAAAAGGGGTGATTGTAACCGCCAAACAAGAGGAGCGACTTCAAAAATACAGAGCCTCAATCATAAAAGCCAATGGTGACAAAACCTTATTGGCTCAAGCTTTTAAGCAAAATGATACCATTAAATATAAAGCTCTCGCCAAAACCTTTGAACGTATTTTAAAAAATGGTAAAAGTGAGTTTTACGAAGGAGAAACAGCCAAAAAATTAGTCGATTACCTGCAATCAAAAGGTGGAAATATGACGCTAGAAGATTTAGCAAATTATGAAGCCAAATGGAGAAATCCCATCGTCTATACTTATAAGGATTACAAAGTGATTTCAATGGCTCCTCCTAGTAGTGGTGGAATTACATTAGGGCAGATTTTAAAAATGATAGAGCCTTACAATCTTGAAAAAATGGGCTATCATTCTGCAGCATACATTCAGGTTTTAGTAGAAGCAGAACGGCGGGCTTATGCCGATCGAAATCATTTTTTAGGCGATCCTGATTTCATAAAAATTCCAACTAAAGAATTATTAGATGCTACATATTTAAAAAATCGGATGAAGAGTTTTTCATTTAATCAAGCTACGGTCTCTTCTGAAATTGCTCATGGCACCATTTCGTTTAATGAAAGTTCAGAAACAACTCATTATTCTATCGTTGATTCATTTGGAAACGCTGTTTCGGCTACAACGACAATCAATGATGCTTTTGGTTCTAAATTTTATTGTGATGAATTAGGCTTTTTTCTAAACAATGAAATGGATGATTTTTCTGCCAAACCTGGTGTTCCCAATATGTTTGGATTAGTTGGAACAGAAGCCAATAGTATAGCTCCACAAAAAAGAATGTTAAGCTCAATGACACCAACCATTATTGAAAAAAACAATACTTTGTTTATGGTTTTAGGTTCGCCAGGTGGTTCAACCATTATCACTTCGGTTTTACAAACCTTTTTAAATGTGGCTATTTTTCAAATGAGTATGCAAGAAGCGGTTAACGCTCCTCGTTTTCATCATCAATGGCTTCCAGATGAGGTAATTTTTGAACCAATTGGCTTTTCACCTGAAGTTTTAACACGCTTAAAAAAGAAAAAATACCTTATTAATGAAAAAGAAACCCCAATTATAGGCAAAGTAGACGCTATTTTGTATTTGCCTTCTGGAAAATTGGAAGGTGGGGCAGATAAAAGAGGCGATGACAAAGCTGTTGGTTTTTAAATTAGTTTTATATTTGCGATTCAACCCTCTTTCATGCCCAATCCAAAAAAAATCAATTTTAAATTATTCTTCCGAAAAAATTTCAGAAGATTAGAGGGATTTATTTTTTATTTAAAAGCCTATCTTTCACCTAGACAATTTATTTATTTATCTTGTTTTTTAGTCGGAATTTCTTCCGCATTAGCGGTTATCATCTTAAAAACTTTTGCACATTGGGTTTATGTTTTTGCTCAATATATTGATACTATTTTACATTTACCCTATAGCAATAGCACCTTACCCATCATTGGAATTGTATTAACCGCATGGGTTGTTAAAAAAATGTTTGATGGTAGCTTAGAAAAAGGAACTTCGCAAATTATGTATGCCGTTGCAAAAAAGTCGGGAATAATTCCGAAAAAGCAAATGTATGCTCAAATTATTACGAGTAGTTTAACTGTGGGGATGGGCGGATCCGCTGGATTAGAATCACCAATTACCATTACAGGAGCAGCTTTTGGAAGTAATTTTGCACAAAATTACCGTTTAAGCTACAAAGACAGAACCTTACTTTTGGCTTGCGGTGTAGCAGCGGGGATTTCAGCTGCATTTAATGCACCTATTGCAGGTGTTCTCTTTGCAATTGAAGTTGTTTTAGTTGACGTAAGCATCACGGCATTCATCCCGATTATGATTTCATCGGCTACTGGTGCTTTGGTCTCTACTATAGTGTTAGACGAAGATATTTTAATCACATTTAGCAAACAACTGGGATTTGATTATTACAATCTCCCGTTTTATATCATTTTAGGAATTGCATCTGGTTTTGTTTCAGTTAATTATGCAAGAACCTTTCGAAAAATCGAACATTACTTTAGCCGACTGAGAATTGGTCCTATTCGGAAAGCCTTTTTTGGTGCTAGTATTTTAGCCGTTTTAATTTTCTTTTTTCCGAGTTTATTTGGTGAAGGTTATAATAGTATTAAAATTCTTGCGACTTCAAATCCGCAACAGCTTTTAGATAATACTGTTCTTCAGGACTTTAAAGACAATGCTTGGGTTTTATTACTTTTTGTAGGTGCAACGCTATTCATCAAAGTCTACGCCACAAGTATTACACTTGGTAGCGGTGGAAATGGTGGAAACTTTGCTCCCTCTCTTTTTGTAGGTTCCTATTTAGGATTTGTCATTGCCACTTTTTTTAACATGTTAGGATTTGTAAAACTTCCAGTTAGCAATTTCACAATGGTAGGAATGGCAGGTATTTTAAGTGGTTTATTTCATGCTCCGTTAACGGCAATCTTTTTAATTGCTGAAATCACAAGCGGCTACAGTTTAATGGTTCCTTTAATGGTAGTTTCTTCTATTAGTTTTGCTATTTCAAAACGTTATGAACCTTATTCCTTTGATATTAAAAATTTAGCTGATAAAGGTGATGTTTTCACGAATGATCGAGATAAAAACATCTTGTCTGCCATCACTGTTTCTCGATTAATTCAAACGCAAATTCAAACGATAAAACTAGCACCTACTTTGGAGGAATTAGTAGAAAAAATTGCTGGACACAATCAAGTTCTTTTCCCTGTTATCAATGATAAGAATGAACTGCTTGGAATCATCAATTTTGAAGAGATTAAACCCTTTTTATTCAATCAATTTAAAATAAAATATACGGCTGTAAAAGATATTATGAGTCCACCAAAAGAAATGATAAATTATGACGAAACTGCGGAAACCATCATGGAAAAGTTTGAACGTTCTCAGGCTGATTTTCTACCCGTTGTTGAAAATAAAGTGGTTATTGGTCTCATTTCTAAAAATGCGTTATTAGAGGCTTATCGAGAAAAACTCAAAACAATAATTATTGAATAATCTTTTGCATTTTCTACAACTTATTTTATCAGCAAAAAATAACCTAATTATAAACAGTGCTAAAATTAGTGTTAATATCGGTTAGTTGTTTTTTTTTATCAAAACGATAGTAGTATCTTTGTGGAGTGATGTGGAATATTGATACATCATATCGTCCTGAATTTCAATCGACATTTGATCGGTTATATGAAAAATTGGCTGTTTTAAAACAAAGCAGACCATTGCCTGCAATCGCCTTGCGAAAAATTAAAGAATCACTTACTATAGAATGGACCTATAACTCAAATAGTATTGAAGGAAACACCCTTACGCTTAGAGAAACAAAGCTAATTCTACAAGAAGGCATAACTATTAAAGGAAAATCACTTCGGGAACATTTTGAAGCAAAAAATCACGAAAAGGCTATTGACTATCTTTACACCTTAGTTAATGAAACCTATTCTTTAAGAAGTATTGATATACTTTCTTTACATGAATTAGTGTTGCGAATGATTGAAGATGATTTTGCCGGAAGAATTCGAAATGGTGGTGTTCGAATTTCTGGAGCAAATTTTATCCCTCCGAATGCTTCTAAAGTTTCACAATTAGTTGATGAATTAATTGATTTTGTCAATCGTAATCCATTAAATTTAAATGCTATTGAGCTTGCTACTGTTTTTCATCACAAACTCGTTTGGATTCATCCTTTTTTTGATGGAAATGGAAGAACTGTCCGTTTAGTCATGAATTTACTACTCATGCGAAAAGGCTTTCCTCCTGCTATCATTTTAAAAAATGATCGAAAAAAATATGATGAAGCATTGGATATGCAAATAAAAATTACAGTGTAAGTTAAGCGACATTTTTGTAAATGTTGTTTTGATTATTAAATTCTTCTATTGTTTTGTAATTCAATGCACTGTGGCGTCTTTTTTTGTTGTACCAGATTTCTATGTATTCAAAGATTTCTAGTTCC
>NZ_JAQVCH010000025.1 GCF_028689845.1 Flavobacterium sp.
TGTCTATCATAACTATGTAAATATATAAAATGTTAAAAAGTTATTTCCGAAAATTTTTGAGCTTTTTAAATTAGCTCAAATTTTCAGAATAACTTTTTAACTTACACAGTTCGTGGTATACTACCAACTATTTTTTAGGTATTTAAATCTAAATCTCGAATGTAATCTTCATATTCGTAGAAGAAAAGTTCAAATTTTTCCATATTTTTTTCAAAAAAATCAAAAATTATTGGCCAGTTTGCTTTGTTATTCAAACTAATATTATGAAGTTCAATCCAAATTCTACTAATTATTTTTCCGTTTTCTAATTGAAAGTTTCTGTCGAAAATTACTTCTGAAAGGTAATCTTCACGTAAAATAGTTTGAAGTGATTCTATTTTTTCGAAATAAATTTTTCGAAGTTCTTCATTTTTGGGTTCAATATCCAAACTCACAATTGCTTTTTTATTATCTACATAAAATTTAAAAGCTACTTCTTTTATTTTCGTATTGTATAATAACCATTTTCTAGGATTACTTTCTGCAAAAGCAATCCAAAATTCTCTTTTAATCTTTAGAGCTTCTTCTTTACTATACATTATTTGATAACGTTTATTTTCATTTTTATATTAAATAAAGGATACTCACCTTTATCTGTTTTTTGAGCTGCAATTTGATCTAATACCTCAAATCCTTTAGTGATTTTACCAAAAATAGTATGTTCACCATCAAGATGATGTTCGCCTTTTGTGTTTTGTACAAAATAAAATTCGTAGGGATTACTGAGTTTGTCGGGATTGTCATCCCATGAACGAGCGGCAGCTAATGCTCCGTAATCATGTTTTAAACCGCTAATAAATTCAGGTGGAATTAAGTAGTTGCCTATCCTTTTCCGATCTTTTTTGGTTAGCGATTCATCTGAATTTCCCCCTTGCACCACAAAATTTTTCACTACTCTATGAAAAAATGTAGAATTAAAATAGTTTTTTTTGGTTAAATAGATAAAATTTGCTCGATGAAGCGGTGTTTTTTTTTCTAATTCCACTTCAATATTTCCGAATTCTGTTTCTATTTCAATTTTTGTTTCCGGATTTAGTTCTCCATACCATGTTAAAAAATCGACAACATTTTCATTCGATAAAACTACAGTATTTAAGTTATATCTTGGTTTGGATGTTTTTTTTTCTTTCTCGATTGTATTATTTTTTTGGTCTGTATTAATTTCTACAGTATCTTTAGTATTATTTTTACAAGCTACAAGTGTCAATATGAGTATTAATAGTAGTGTTTTATGGAGTTTCATCATTTTTTAAAATATATCCCAAAAATAGCAAAAGAAACGCTACCTGCGGCATCTGCTCATATAAAAATGGTTCCACTTGAACGTTTAAATGCCTTAAAAGCATTGAATCCAAGTGATTTAATACCTAAAAAGGCAGCGGTTATGATGCTTTTTTATCCTAAAAATAAAGAAACGCATTTGGTTTTGATAGTGCGAAATAGTTATCCTGGTGTTCATTCTTCACAGATTGCATTTCCTGGCGGAAAAGTGGAGATAGAAGATGCATCATTAGCTCATACTGCTTTACGCGAAACGGAAGAAGAAATTGGAGTTGATCGAAATAAAATTGAAATAATCAAATCATTTACAGATGTTTATATTCCGCCAAGTAATTTTTTGGTTTCTCCTTACTTAGGTATTTGTCAATCTACTTTAGAATTTGAATTACAACCCGATGAAGTAGCTGGCATTGTTGAACTTTCCTTAAATGATTTTTTAAATGACAAAAATGTTGTCATGCGAAAATTATCTACTTCTTATGCCCATGAGATAGATGTTCCCGCTTTTTTAGTCCGTGAACATATTGTTTGGGGAGCCACTGCCATGATGATGAGTGAATTGAAAGAAACCATAAAAATGGTACTTTAATTGGTTTGTTTTTTATAAATTAGCGACTTGTTTTTTCCAAATAGCAAATTCATTATGGGATTGTTTAAAAGAAATCCTTTCGGACATATTCTGTTTCTTAAAAAAAACCTCATTCGTATTTTTGGTGCCATGACGCATCAGCGGTATAGAGGATTTAATCAGATGCATATTGAAGGGTCTGAAATTATCAAGAATCTTCCGGAAACCAATGTTTTATTTATATCCAATCATCAAACCTATTTTGCTGACGTGGTTGCCATGTTTCATGTGTTTAATGCGAGTTTAAGCGGACGAGTAGACAACATTAAAAATGTGGGTTATTTATGGCATCCTAAATTAAATATTTATTATGTCGCTGCCAGTGAAACAATGCAAGAAGGGTTATTGCCCAGAATTTTAGCGTATGCTGGAGCTATAACTGTTGATCGAACTTGGCGAGCAAAAGGAGAAGATGTAAAGCGAGATGTGAATCCAAATGATACTGAAAATATTAAACTAGCTTTAAACGATGGGTGGGTGATTACTTTTCCACAAGGAACAACGCGTTCTTTTAAGCCTGTGCGGAAAGGGACTGCTCATATCATCAAACAACACAAACCCATTGTAGTTCCGATTGTTATTGACGGCTTTCGACGTTCTTTTGACCGGAAAGGACTTCGCATCAAGAAAAAAGGAATTCTGCAATCGATGGTCATTAAAGAGCCTTTACAAATTGATTATGAAAACGAATCAATTGAAGAGATTGTTGAAAAAATCGAATTTGCCATTGAGCAACATGCTTCATTGCTGAAAGTAATTCCGGTAGAAGTCATACAAGAACAAGAAGAATTAGACAAAAAGAGAAAGTGGGAATACTAATACTCCATTTTCTTTAATTCTTCATAATTTCGGTGTAGACGTTTCATTAAAAAACCATAAATAAGTCGGTAGAAAAGCCAAAACAATCCTAACGTAATGGCAAATAAAGCCACATATGTAAGTCCGATTATAATCCAAAACGACTGTGGAAATGAATTTTTTGTTTGCTCTATGATTTCATTTAAATTGGGGTCATAAATTAGTTGTGAAACTACTACTGCTATAAAGAGAAAAGCAAACATGGCTAAATTATACCATATATAATATTGCACTGTTTTTCTAGTTTTGATGATGGTTTGCATTAATTTGCGAACAGTTTCTGTACTAGAAATATTTTTGAAATTTTTATAAAAACAATATATAAAAAAGAAAATTACGGCATAATTGACAATTCCAATAACTTTAAAAAGGGTGTCAAGGTGATATAATTCAACTGTTTTAACATAATTATCATCTACATATAATAAACTTATAGCCGACCAAATTAGCAATTCAATTAAACTGATTACTAAAATCCACTTTACGATAGATGAAGACCGTTTATGAATCATATCATAAATCTGGTTTTCGGTCACTTGTTCATATGAATGGGTATCATTTTTCCAAGCTTTTTTCAATAATTCTAATTCCTCCGTCATATTCCTAGGGATTTACAATTTTTTTTAATTTTCCTTTAATTCTATTCATCTTCACTCTAGCATTTACTTCACTAATTCCTAGTGTTTCTGCAATTTCTTCATAGTTTTTGTCTTCTAAATACATAAAAACTAATGCTTTTTCAATATCATTCAATTGCTGAACCGCTTTGTATAACAATTTAATCTGTTCTTCTTCTTCGAAATTATAATCTTCTGGAGCGATGAACTGTCTTTTCCCCTCCATGTCTGTAGTCGCAACCATTCGTGTGCTTTTCCGATATAAGGTAATGGCCGTATTTAAAGCAACACGATAAGCCCAAGTAGAAAATTTAGACTCTCCCCTGAACTTCGGGAAAGCTTTCCATAATTGAATCGTAATTTCCTGAAACAAATCCTTATGAGCATCATCCCCGGAAGTGTATAACCTACAAATCTTATGAATGATGTTCTGATTTTCTTTTAATTGAGTAACAAAAGCTTGTTCCAGTGAATTGCTCATATACGATTAGTAGTGATTTTATTTAAATTGTTACAAGTTATTTATTTTTTTCAATTCGTCACTTTTTTCTAACTTCATTTTCTTCATAAATAATTATATGTAAGCAAGGACATTCATAAAATCAATTAATTTTCATTAAAATTCTACTTATCTTTACTCCAATAAATAGCGGATTAATCAGCTTTAAATAGAAAGAAAAAAATGAATATTCCAAGTTCGAATCTTCCTCGTATAGTTATCATTGGCGGAGGTTTTGCGGGTATTGCACTAGCAAAGAAACTTAAAAATAAACGTGTTCAAGTTGTTTTATTAGACAAACATAACTACCATACTTTTCAACCCCTATTATATCAAGTAGCAACAGGCGGGCTAGAAGCGGGTTCAATTGCCTATCCGATTCGGAAAGTAGTACAAGAATATCAAAACTTTTATTTCCGGTTGGCTTTTGTGAATGAAATCGATACTGATAATCAAATTGTAAAAGCTGATATTGGCGAATTGCGTTATGATTATTTGGTGCTGGCCACAGGTTCAAAAACCAATTTTTTTGGAAATAAAGAAATCGAGCGAAACAGTGTGGCGATGAAAACGATTCCGCAATCGCTTAATATTCGCAGTTTAATTTTAGAAAATTTTGAGCAAGCTTTATTGACTAATGATATTCACGACCGGCATAGTTTGATTAATTTTGTGTTGGTAGGAGCCGGACCAACAGGAGTAGAATTAGCAGGTGCTTTAGCAGAAATGAAAAAAGCAATTTTGCCAAAAGACTATCCCGATTTGGATGTGCGAAAAATGCAAATTAACCTTATTCAAGCGGGGGATCGAATTTTGGATGGGATGAGTGAAAAATCATCGCAAGCAGCAGAGGATTTTTTGACTGATTTAGGTGTGAATATTTGGAAAAATGTGCGGGTCACGAGTTATGATGGTAAAACGGTAACAACTAATACAGATTTAACTTTTGATTCGGCTACTGTAATTTGGACTGCTGGTGTGCAAGGAGCGTTGCCAAGTGGCATTAACAATAATGCTGTTATTCCACGTGCAGAACGAGTAAAAGTTAATGATTACAATCAAGTAGAAGGTTACGAAAATATTTTTGCTGTTGGTGATATTGCAGCCATGATTTCGCTCAAAAATCCGCAAGGTCATCCAATGATGGCACAACCTGCTATACAACAAGGAAGGTGGTTAGGGGAGAACATTGTTAGAAAACTTCATAAAAAGCCGCTTAAACCATTTGTCTACAATGACAAAGGTTCAATGGCAACAATAGGCAGAAACAAAGCGGTGGTTGATTTACCAAACCTACATTTTCACGGTATTTTTGCTTGGTTTGTGTGGATTTTTGTGCATTTGTTTTCATTAATTGGTTATAAAAACAAGGTTGTGGTATTGACCAATTGGATTTACAATTACATCCGTTTGGATAGAGAAGGCCGATTGATTATTAGACCTTATAAAAAGAAAGCGATAACTTCTTATATTGCAGATGAAGTTTAGTTTACAGTCTCAGTTTTCAGTCTCGGTCTCAGTCTCAGTTTTTAATTAATAGTTGCAGCTGCGACTGAAAACTGCGACTGCCTACTTTCTTCCCAATCCAATCATCAATCCTACAAATTTACTGTAGCCTTCCATGCCGTCTTTTTGTTGGTTGAATTTAAGGAAATTATCGTAGAATGTCTCGAAAATGGGTTCTATAAAACTTTGGTATTGTTCATTAAATTGTTTGCTTTCCTCATAATTTTTTAAAATTCCTCTATTGATAAAAGGGACGAATTTCTTGCTTTTGCCTTCCTCAATGCGTTCTAAATTTCGAAGGCAATGTTTTACCGCAAAACTGTAGCCAGAATATTGAAAATAGATATCGTCACTTTTTACCGAAGCTAAAAACCCGATGAAATTGGCTTCACTTTCGCTCGCATAACCAATTTGATGTGCCATTTCATGTAAAGTCGTTGTTGGAAAATTATATTTTGGCAAACAGTCATTCACTTGGGCTTCATTGGTAAACGGATTTAAATAACCGCCAAATCCCATATAACTTAACGGAATGCTAATTAAAGAAGGTTTAATACTTTCATTTTGGTATTTTAAAAACGAAAAGTGTTTTTCTGTCGATTGATAACTTTGGACGCTTTTTTCAAAAATTTCTTTTGTAGAATACGGAATGGTCACTTTTAGCGAATCATTTTTTGTGATTTGATGATGAATGGCATTTGTTTTTTCAATTAATTCCATAGTGAAAACTTCCAATTCTGCGGTAGAATATTCTTTGTCAATTTCTAATTTTTCATTCAATGGAACCCGATGATAATTGGTTGCCCATAAAAAATGGAATAAAAAATAGAATACAGATGCAAAACTCAAGATTTTCAAAAGATTGTCTTTCCAGTTTATTTTCCATGTTTTTCTAACGTTCCAAAACCATTTAAAAACTAAAAACAATACGATTCCGTAAAGCACATCACCAATAGAAATTGAAGTAAATCCGAATGTAATTCGCAAAAATTTTGATAAAAAAGGATAGATTCCGTTACTGTAAAACGCTTCAATAAATTTTGGAAATAAGGAGGCAATTTTTAATACAATTAACTGTATCAAAAGTAAAAGCGGGAGTATGTATTTTTTCTGAACCATTCCTAGTTGTAAATATAGTTAATTGGTTTTAAATTGAATTTGTAATTTTATGTAAGGAATTTAATTTTTTTTAACATGTTTATTTAGAATAAATAAAAATAATATTTATCTTTGAGGCATCATTTTTCAAACATGGGAAAAGCTAAAAAATCAGAAAAATTAATTTATTTCTGCGACGGTAAAAAATGTTGTAAATATAATCAAGAAATCAAAGATTGTTTGATGGACTTGGTTAAAGACAATGGTTTGAAAAAAAAGGAGGTAATTGGTAAAATGAAATGCCAAGGCATGTGCAAACAAGCCCCTGTTTTATGTATTCATAAAAATGAATGTGTGGGCAAAGTAACTCCTACAGAGGCCAAAAAACTCTTCGAAAAGCATATTGCTTAATCTTTATTTCTGAAATTTTATTAAAACTTTACGTTTTCCAATCCCTTCGAAATAGTATATTCTTCGTAACTTTGTTGTGCTTATAAAACACAATAACTCAGAGTTTAAGTAACTCTACAACTCATAAAAAATGAATCAAGAAATTAGAAACCTCGAACCTAAAGCTTTATGGAATAAATTCGCCGACTTAAATGCGGTGCCTCGCCCATCTAAAAAAGAAGAGCGTGTTATTGCTTTTATGGTGGATTTTGGGAAGCAGCTAGGTTTAGAAACCCTAAAAGATGAAGTAGGAAATGTAATCATTAAAAAACCTGCTACTTCAGGATTAGAAAACAGAAAAACCATTGTGATGCAATCGCATTTAGATATGGTTCATCAAAAAAATAATGATACCCATTTTGATTTTGAAACACAAGGTATTGAAATGGTGGTTGATGGTGATTGGGTTCGTGCTAAAGGAACAACACTCGGTGCCGACAATGGTTTAGGAGTGGCGACCATTATGGCCATTTTGGAAAGTAATGACATTCCGCACCCCGCAATCGAAGCACTTTTCACTATTGACGAAGAAACCGGAATGACTGGTGCAATGGGTTTAAAAGGCGGTTTGCTAGAAGGTGAAATTCTTTTAAATTTAGATACAGAAGAAGACGATGAAATTGATATAGGATGTGCTGGTGGCGTTGATGTAACAGCGAATAGAAGCTATTCTGAGGAAACTACTCCAGAAAATTCACAAGCTTACATCATCACAGTGAAAGGCTTAAAAGGTGGACATTCAGGAATGGATATTCATAAAGGTTTAGGCAATGCAAATAAAATCATGAACCGTCTTTTGTTTGATGGTTTTACGAATTTTGGTTTGCAAATTGCAGAAATAAACGGGGGTAGTTTACGAAATGCCATTCCGAGAGAAAGTGTAGCGAAAGTGATTATTTCTTCTATTTATGAAGAAGTTTTTCAACTGGATATTCAAGAAATCATTGACGATATAAAGACGGAATTTAAAACTACTGAACCTAATTTAACTATTGAAATCATTGCAACGGAATTGCCCGAAAAAGTAATGGATTTAGGAATTCAAGAAGGATTGATTCGTGCAATTTATGCTGCTCATAATGGCGTTTACCGAATGAGTGCTGACATGGCTGATTTAGTAGAAACCTCTAATAATGTTGCCAAAGTAACTGTAAAAGAGGGTCAAATTACGGTGCAATGTTTAACTCGTTCTTCTGTGGAAACTTCTAAATTTGATTTGGCCAATGCGTTGCGTTCGGCTTTTGAATTAATGGGTTGCGAAGTGACTTTTGGCGGAAGTTATCCTGGTTGGACACCCAATGTAAATTCACCTATTTTAGATATTTTGGTTTCTATTTATGAAAAACAAAACGGAAATAAACCAAATGTGGTAGCTTGTCATGCCGGATTAGAATGTGGTATTTTAGGAACAAATTATCCTTCTATGGATATGATTTCCTTTGGTCCAACCATTCACGGAGCTCACAGTCCTGATGAACGGGCATCGATTTCTTCGGCTCAAAAATATTGGAAATTTGTATTGGAGATTTTGAAGAATATTCCGGTTAAGTAACTATTTTAAATAGAGAGCCACTGATTTGCTGATTGTAATAAAATCGGTAATTCAGTGGCTTTTTATAAATATCATTTTACTTTTTTAAACGGAAATCCTTCTTTTTTCCCATTTCCATTAATTTCTGCATATAAACTGTCGTTATTGATCAATTTATATTGAATCTTTTTTGGATAGTCATGAGCTGGATTTTCAAAAACAAATTCATTTTCAGTAAGTTTAGTTAATCGAAAAGTAACAGGTTTTTCTTTATTTTGGTTCGGAACAGAAACAATCAATAACAAATCATCCTCTTGTTGAATTAATTGAATTGTTTCGGCGAATAAAGTATCTTGATTGGCTATAAAAAAACTTTCGGCATAAAAAGTAGAATCATTTTGCCGACTCCATTTTTCAGAAAATCGACCATCGGACGTATTGTTTTCCCATTCATGCAAAAGCCAATTCGTTTTTTCTAAAGTAGTAAAACGATTTTCTTCTTTTTTACAAGAGCCAAAGAAGAATAGAAGGGTAATAATTCCGATGTATAAATTTTTCATTTAATTGATTTCTAACTACAATACTACGAAAAAACAATGAACAGAGAAATTTGAATCGTGAAACAAAAAATTGTACTTTTGCACTCCAAAATAGATTTTAAAAAGTATGTTAGATAGATTACAATATGTAAAACAACGTTTTGATGAAATTTCAGACTTGATTATCCAACCGGATGTTATTTCTGATCAGAAACGTTATGTGCAATTGAACCAAGAATATAAGACCTTAAAAGGGTTGATGGAAAAACGTGATGAATATGTTAGTTTGATTCAAAATATTGAAGAGGCCAATGAAATCATCAATGACGGTTCGGATGCAGAAATGGTCGAAATGGCAAAAATGCAATTGGATGAAGCAAAAGAACGTTTGCCAGAATTGGAAGATGAAATTAAATTCATGTTGATTCCGAAAGATGCCGAAGATGCCAAAAACGTCATGGTGGAGATTCGTGCCGGAACGGGTGGCGATGAAGCTTCTATTTTTGCTGGAGATTTGTTTAGAATGTATACTAAATATTGCGAAACACGCGGTTGGAGAACTTCGGTTGTGGATATGAATGAAGGAACTTCGGGCGGATTTAAAGAAGTTATTTTTGAAGTTACTGGCGAAGATGTCTACGGAACCTTAAAATTTGAAGCAGGTGTGCATCGGGTACAACGTGTGCCGCAAACGGAAACACAAGGGCGGGTTCACACTTCGGCAGCAACGGTGATGGTTTTGCCAGAAGCAGAAGAATTTGATGTTCAAATTGATATGAATGATGTTCGGGTTGATTTTTTCTGTTCATCTGGACCTGGAGGACAATCGGTAAACACAACTAAATCGGCGGTTAGATTGACGCATATTCCAACTGGATTAGTGGCTCAATGCCAAGATCAAAAATCGCAACACAAAAATAAAGATAAAGCGTTAGATGTTTTACGTTCACGTTTATACGAACAAGAATTAGCCAAAAAACAAGCAGAAGATGCTGTTAAAAGAACCTCTCAAGTTAGTTCAGGTGACCGTTCGGCTAAGATTAGAACTTATAATTATTCACAAGGTCGCGTGACAGATCACCGAATAGGTTTAGATGTTTTTGATATGGATGGTGTGATGAACGGAAAAATTCAAAAATTTGTAGACGAACTCCAATTGGTGAACAATATGGAGAAATTAAAAGAAAGTGAAGTATTTTAAATAAAAAAAACGGAGTCAATTTGACTCCGTTTTCCGTTTAAAACAATCGTTAGAATTATTGTTTTGCTTCGGCGTTTTCCTCTGATTTTGCTCCAATTCTATTGGTCGTATATAAAGGTGCAAATTTTAATTTTAAACCTGCAATTTTTAAATTATCTGAAGAAGTTAATCCTTCTTTTTCAACTGTATTTTTACGAGTATCTAAAGCCTCATAAATTAATTTAATTTCATCCCAATCTTCTCTTGAATAACTATCTTTATTCTTATCCACAGTAGTTACAAAATTGTCATAAACGTTTAAGATATTATCTTTGTTTACCCAATCAAAAGTTAAATCAGTTCCCGTATACGCTTCACCTAAAAGTGTTTTACGAATAGCCATTTTGGTATTTTCACCAGCTAATCTTTCTTTTTCAGCAACCACTTTTGCTTTGTATTCTTCATACTTCATATTGGCTCTGTCTAATCTTTCTTGGTATTTGTCTTTGTCAGTTGCATCAGCAAAAGACGCTTCTGCATCTATTTTGGCTTTTTCATAGCCTACTTCAATTTCATCCCATTTTTCGGCTGATTCGTTGGCTGCCACATTACTTAATGAATCCACATAGTTGGTAAATGAATCTACTCGTTCTTCGGCCATTTGTTTGTCTGTTTCTTTACAAGCTGTGAAAACTGTTGCTGACACAACAAAAGCTACAATTAATTTTAAATTTTTCATGTTATTGATTTTTAAGTTGATATTGATGTAAAATTAAAATGTTTACCTGCTCTGGCAGTTACACGATTTTAATTAAAAGTTGTATAATTTTGTTATTATGAAGGAGTTGTATCTACTTCTTTGGCGATAAATTTCGTCATCCCAAATTGAATAGCATAACCCAATAAATTTTTAAAAGTGGAATTGGTGTTTCCAATTAATATTTTTTTGGTAATTAATCCGCCAGCAAAGCTTATTGCTGCTTGAAAAAGTGTTCTTTTCATCTCTGGAGAATTCTTTACTTCAGAAAACGATTGCTTTAATACTTGGAGTGGATTAATACTTTGTAACGTTTCATTTGCTTGGTTTTTTAAAACCATTAATTGATGATTTTGCTGAGCTTCAAGCTTGAGAATCGCTTGATCTAATAATTCGTTTTGGGTAAATCTATTTGTTTCCATATTTTTATTTTTTTAAGTATGATTTATCTTTTCGTTTAGAATAAAGCAATTCTTTAATAATTAAATTAGAAATAGGCGATTTAATCCATTTTTGTCTAAAAATGTAAAGTAATAAGCCAAAAACAAGATAGAAAAGCGAAACGATAAAAAAACCAGCTGCATTACTGTCTAAAAGCTCACCAAGATATAAACTCAAACCGATGTTAAAAAACAAGGTGAAGAAGGCAGCAATTAATAGAAATGCTATACGAAAGGAAAGCGAAGAAATCACCTCTGCTGCTTTATCCACAGCTGTTAACTTATAGAGCTCAAGCGTTGTATTGGTATACTCTTTTGCTTTTTCGTAAAGCATTTCTATATTTTTAACTGCACTTTCCATGTTATGAGTTTATTTCATTGTTGAATTTTTCTTTTCCTTGACGAATAAATTCTTTTCCATCCTCAACCATATTTTCGGTTTTACCCATTAATTGGTTGTATTTTTCTGAAGTTGTGTCCATGAATTTTTCTAATTCTCCTTGAAAATTATTTTTTAATTCATCACTTTTTTTAGCAATTTTTTTTCTGGTATTGCTCCCTTTGTCTGGTGCAAATAAAATTCCTAATGCTGCTCCTACGGCTACTCCGCCGACAATTCCTAAAATGGTGTTACTTGTTTTCATGATAATTGTTTTTAATGATTTTTAATTTTTTTAAACTGATTTTCCTTTGATTAATCTTAGTAAAATTGCAACTACGGCAATAACTAATAAGATGTGAATTAAGTTTCCGGCACTGTATACAAAGAACCCTAAAGCCCAAAGTATGATTAAAATGACTGCGATTAAGTACAATAAACTTTGCATAATTTCTAGGTTTTATATATTAATAATTAATTTAATTGTAAGGTTAAATATAAACTGATGCTACTATTCTTGGCATCTGGAATGGTATAGGTTTGACCTAAAACTGTTCTCTCTTTACCTACATTGGATAATCCGTAATTGTATCGAGCTCCAATTCCAAATGAATTAAAATCAAATCCAATTCCAGCTGCTAAACCCATGTCGAATTTGTTAAAATCATCATTGTCATACGATTCTTCAAAATCAAATATTCCGCTGTCTGAATCGTTTTTAACTTCGGCATCAATTAAATAGGCAAAATAGGGTCCGGCATGAATATTTAAATTGTCAGTGATGTTTATTTTTAATAAAACAGGGACTTCAATGTAATTCAATTTAAATTGTGCAGTTCCTTCCGCAAAAGCGTTGTTGTAAACCAATTCTGCTCCTTTTCTAGAATACAAAACTTCGGTTTGTATAGCGATTAGATCTGTTAATGGTAGTGCTGCAAAAACTCCAACATTGAAACTGGTTAAGACATTATTGTCTTCTACATTTTCAGTATACAGGTTAGAGAAATTTACGCCACCTTTTACACCAAATTGTGCTCCTGATTTAGAACCAGAGGAGCTGTCATTTGTTTGTGCTTGTAGATTTGTGGATGAAATTCCAAAAACTAAAGCGAAAGCTGCGAGGAGTTGAATGTTACTTTTCATAGTATTTAAATGGTTTGATTATTGAATAGTAGATTACTTATTTTCTACCTTACAAAGATGCGACGGCTAACAGCAGTTTTTGTTATATCAATTTTTTGTTGTTTTATAGAATTACCACTTTAACTTAATTAGTACATAAAAAAACCACTCAATTGGAGTGGTTTTTAATATTAAAACACTAACAATCAATTAGTAGCGTTTTTTTATTGGATGATTTTTTTAAGTAGTTAATTTTTTGCTGCCGTTTTTGTTTGTCACAACTTCCACCGTCTGAATGTTCTCCGCATATTGGTATGGGATAATAGGGTCTTCAAATTCAATAGCATATTGTTTGGCAAACTCTGCTCCGAAGTATAAAATGACAGAAGAATAATAAACCCATACCATTAAAATAACAAAAGAGCCCGCTGTTCCGTAAACATTTTGAATATTTGAATTAGTAATATAAAAGGAGATTAAAAATTTTCCTATCATAAATAATATGGCAGTAACAAATGAAGCTAGCCGTACTTGTTTCCATTTTATTTCGGCATCAGGTAGAATTTTAAAAATAGATCCAAATAATAAAGAAATAATTATAAAAGTTAAGACGGTATTTGAAATATAGATGATATAGACTGCCATGTCTGAAAATTGGGAAAAAAACCGCTCACTCATTGTATCTAAAACCGTAGAAATTCCTAAAGAAACTAAAAGAATAAATCCCATGCTGGTAATTACGCCAAAGGATAATAATCTCGCTTTTAAAAATAACCAAAACCCTGTTCGTTTTTTAGGTTTGATTTGCCAAATGGTATTGATAGAGTCTTGAATCTCTGCAAAAACAGAAGTGGCACCGATTAATAAGGTTATAACTCCAATTAGTCCAGCCATAAAACCTTCGTTTGAAAGAGCCAAATTCTGAATTATAGTTTGAATTTGCTCGGCACTAGCGGGACCAACAAAGCTTTTTATTTGACCGTAAATTGTTCCTTCTACTGCTTCTCTTCCCCAAAAAATATCAGATAAAAATAAAATAACTAATAATAAAGGACCAATAGAAAACATGGTGGTATAGGCCAATGCTGCACTCATTTTTAGCACCTTATGAGCTAGAAAACCATTCATAGTTGCCTTTAGCACTTTAAAAAAACGTTTAAAATAGGTTTTTGTAAAAGTCATTGTTAGTTAGTTTCTACTTGTGAAAGCGTATTTTGGTTTTCGATTAATAATGCAATCGACTGATTGGCAAATAGGATGAAGTCTTCATGAGAAAAGTTTTTTTCCATTTTTTGAAATGTGGCAATTTCCTTTTTTATCGATTTTTCAAGGATATGAAGTGTGAATTTACCGTTGGTATCGTTTTTTATCACATCCTCATTAAGTTCTAAACTATATATTGGTTTTTGTGTTATGATAAGATTTTCCTCAGTCAATTTTTTTAATTCATCTTGAATAGCAGAATGGTCTTTTAAAATTTTTAGCAATAGTGGTTTTGGAAATTTTATTTCGGGTTGTTCTAAAATCAGATTAGTCGTTTCAATGATTTTGATATTAGTTTCATTTAAGTGAACTAATAAATCAAAATCTACTGCAGTTTCTACTTTCTCTGTATTAGTTTTTTCCTGTTTTGAGTACTTATCTTTAGAAGTGCACGATTGAATAAAAAAGAGTGCTATTAAAAGGTGTAGCGTTAAAAATAGAATGGGCGGTTTTGTATATTTTGGGGTGATATTTTTTTTCATGCTTTTGTTTTTGCAACAAAGTTCCAACTAAAACTAAAATTATCTTTTACATAATTTCAAAGGTATGTTATACAATTTCAATTTTTAAGGCCCCATATTTTATATAGTGAACTTAAACTGGTATATACACACTGAACGTTGAACCCATATTTGGTTTGCTAAAGGCAAAAATATAGCCGTTGTGATTTTCTACAATTTTTTTACAAATAGCTAATCCAACACCAGTTCCGTAATATTCTGTTTTTCCGTGTAGGCGATTAAATAATAAGAAGATTCGTTCGGCATGTTGTTGTTCAAAACCAATTCCGTTATCCGTGAAATTAATTTTATAGTATTTTTTATTAGTTTTTTCTTTTAAAATAGGTTCGTTTTTGGCGATAATTTCTTCATATTCTATGGTTATCCGTGGCGGAACGTTCTCTTGAGCATACTTAATAGAATTACTCAATAAATTAGAAAAAAGTTGCTGTATTTGAAAACTTACTCCTTTGATAATTGGTAAACTGGTATATTCTATAAATGCTTTTTTATCTTCAATAATTTGGGATAACTCAAATAGGCTATTTTGAAGAGCTTCATTTAAATCTGTTTTAACCAAATTTTTATCGGCTCGATTAGTTCTTGAATACTGTAATAAATCATTGATTAAAATCCGCATTCGGTTTGTTGCCTTTTCAATTCGAGTGAGGTATTCTTGACCAAATTCGGTTAAATGTTCTTTTTCTTTATCGTTTAAACGAGATATAAAGGTTTGAATTTTCCGTAAAGGTTCTTGTAAATCATGACTGGCAACGTGATTAAATTCATTTAATTCATTGATTTTTTGCTCTAAATCTTTGTTTCGTTCACGCAATTGTTCACTTTTATTGTAATCTTCTGTCACGTCTTGCGTAGTTCCAATCATAGTTTGTTTTCCGCTGAAATCGGTAAATGTTTTGGCAATAGTTTTAAAATGCCTGATAATTCCATCCGTTCGAATAATTCGATAATTCATGGTTGGAATTTCTTTTGTTGATAAGGCTAAAAGGTTTGATTTAGTTACAATATCTTTATCTTCTGGGTGAACAAATTCTAGAAGTTTTTCAATTGAGGGATTAAATGATTGTGGCTCGCAACCTAAAAGCCTAAATTTATTATCTGAATAATTAAACTTTAACGTTTCATAATTTAATACCCAACTCCCATATTGCCCTAATATCTCAGCTTGTCTACTGGATTCATCAAAAATTCGAAGTTCATTATTTACCTCAATCAAATCTTTATAATTGCTTTTGAGTAATTCTGACTTATTGTGTTCTATAGTAATATCTTCTGTTACGCCTAAAACCATTTTATTCCCTAAAGTGTCAGTGAATAATTTGCCAGAAGCACGTAAATGTCTTATTTCACCAGAAGAATGCTTTACGCGAAAATAATAATAAGTTAATTCTTCTCCTTTTAGAATTCTAGCAATCTTTTTTTTTGTTTCCTCTTTATCTTCTTCCAGAACATATTCAGAAAAGCGTTCTCCTTCTTTAAATGATTGCGGTTCTAATCCTATAATTCTAAATAAATTATCAGAATATTTTATTTCATCTTCAACTAAATTCCATTCCCACGTACCAAAATGAGAAAGAATTTCTGCTTGAAGGCTTAAAAATTGGGATTTACTTAATTTTAAATTGGCCAGTTGTAATTTTTCTACATCTTTTGTAGTTTGATAATAGGCAAAAATGAGCAACAAAAGAGTAACAAATAAAATACTTAGGGTAAAAATCGGTGTTAAAAAAATATGGCTGTTATACTGTGAATTTCGGTCATTTAGATAACTATTTTCAAGAGCTACCATTTCATTTAATTTTGTTCTAATGTGAACCAAAAGCTTACTACTTTCTCTAAAATCTTTTTTAAAATTTTGATTTTTATTAAAATCCACTTCTCGATTAGAAGTCGTATAAGCTGAAATATATTCATTTCGTTTGTTAACGATTTTAAATAATTCGGCTAAATTTTTTTGTTGTTTTTGATTGTCAGAAGTTAATTCTTTTAGTGTAACAAAACTCTCATTTACATTTTTGGTTGCAGCTCGATAGGGTGCTAAATAAATAGTATCTCGCGAAATTAAGTAACCTCGCATACTGTTTTCAGAATCTTTAATGTAAGAAAAAAGATGTTCTAATTTTAAATTAACCTCATAACTATGCATCAATAACTTAAAAGAATTCGAAGTGTTATTGACATGTCTAAATGAAATTGCACCTATAAATAATAAAATAAATAAACTAATTGTGAATATTATTTTATGGAAAATGGGCGATTTGAATTTTTTCTCTCTAAAAGGCATTATAATCGAAGTAAAAAATTATCTTTATTTAATCCGCTTGTATGATATTGCCAATTAATAGTAACTACTTCTGACAAGATCTTCTTTAAATCATTAAAATCACTTGGTTTTTTAATGTAGATATTTGCTCCTAAAACAAAGGTGTTTTCCACATCTTGTTCAGAAGAGGAAGTGGAATAAATAGCAATGGCTATATCTTTGAATTTCTCATTCTTTTTTATTTTTTTTAAACATTCAATTCCGTTAAGAATGGGCATATTTAAATCTAAAAAAATAATGTTGGGTAAAATTACGTCAGGTTGCTCTAAATAGTCAAGTAATTCACTTCCGTTTTTAAACGTATTGACTATGGTATTGATTTTTAACTCGTCAAATGCATCCGTAAAAAAAAGCCTATCGTCTTCGTCGTCATCGGCTAGCGTAATTAAGATATATTCTTGTTCCATATTATTGTGTTAGGTTTTGTGTAGCTATTTCTCTTCTTTTTTTAATAATTCGCTGAAATGCAGAAGGTGTAATACCCGTTGTGTTTTTAAATTGTGTGCTCAAATGGGCCACACTAGAATAGTTTAATTGAAAAGCTATTTCCGTTAAAGATAATTGATTTTTAATAATGAGTTGCTTGGTATATTCGATTTTTTGCATGATGATGAAATTCTCAATGGAAGTATAAGTTACTTCCGAAAATAAATTTGATAAATAACCGTAACTATGCCCTAATTTTTCTGCTAAATAAACAGAACTTTTAACATTAACCGTTGTGTTTTCATCATAGACCATCTCTACAATGGCATCTTTTATTTTTTGAATCAAGATTGTTTTTTGATTTTCGATGATTTCAATTCCGTATTTATCTAAAACTTCTCTGATTTCTTCTTGTTTTTCAAGAGTTAGCTTTTCTTGGAATTCAATTTCACCAAACCCTAAAATTCTATATTTTATATCAAAAGGCTGAAGTAAAATAGTTAATAAGTGTGAAGTAAGTACTGGAATATCAAATTTTAAATAGGCTTTCATAACGAATTTTTATAATGTAAATTTAATTAAAAAAGAGCAACTTCTTAATTTTTTACTGCTTCTTTTTCTAGTTCCTTATTTTGTTTAGCTCGTTCTTTTGCTTTCTTTTTGAAATAACCTCTTAACAAAAAGGAATGTTTGGCCGCCTCCATGTTTTCGTTCAACCCTTTGGAACTTTTTTTCAGGTTTTCCATTGTGGCATCTAAATCTTTAGCAATTTCTTCATCATTAATTAATCTACCAATAGTGCCTTCTCCATCATTAATTGAGACCAAAATAGTCGCTAATTCGTCTGTAATAATTTCAGCATTTTCTGCAGAAATTTTTACACTAGCTAAAATATCATCGAATTCAATCGGTTCAAACGATTTTATTTTACCGCCATCTTTTACCGATTTGGATTGGCTACTTCCTTGTGAAATCACTAATATTTTATCACCAATTACGCCTTCAGAGCTGATGGACGCTTTGCTATCTGTTTTAATGAATTTTTTTACATCGTCTTTAATCATCAAATCTACTTTTACAGTGGAATCGTTTATAATTTCAATATTTTCAACCGTTCCAATGGAAATTCCAGAAAACCGAACGGTATTGCCAACTTTTAATCCGCTAGCATTTTGAAAAGTTGTACTCAATTGAATTTGAGCATTGAATAAATTTTGCTTACTTCCGATTAAAAAAATAATTCCAAAAAAGAAAATTAGTCCGATAAAGACAAAAAATCCGAGTTTAAGTTTATACGATGGTTTAGAATTTTTCATACTGTTTTTATTTAAAAAATGATTGAATGTATTCGTCTTTGTCGTTTAGAAATTCATCTAGCGTACCTTCTTTATAAACCATTCCATCTTTTAGCATAATGATTCTATCGGCAACGGTTTTTACACAATTAATGTCATGTGAGATAATGATGGATGAAGTTTTAAATTTTTCTTTGGTATAATTGATGAGTTCACTGATTTCATTGGAAGTAATAGGGTCTAAACCTGTGGTGGGTTCGTCATATAATAAAATCTTTGGATTTGATATTAATGTTCGGGCTAATCCGATTCTTTTCTTCATTCCGCCAGATAATTCCGAAGGCATTTTATCGATAGAATCGGGCATGCTTACATTTTCTAATGCTTCAATGATTTTTGTTTCTATTTTATCTTCTTCTACTTCAAGTAAAGAACGCGTTAATTGAAAAGTTAGATTTTCTCTAACGGTCATCGAATCATATAAAGCTGCCCCTTGAAATAAAAAACCGATTTTGTCTCTAATTTTAATTAAATCTTCCGTCTGCTCTTTATCAACTTCGATATTGTAAACCTTAATTGTACCCTTGTCTTTTTCTAATAAATTAACTATACATTTAATGAGTACCGATTTTCCACTACCCGATTTTCCTAAAATAACCAAGTTTTCATTTTCATACAATTGCAACGTGACCCCTTTTAAAACTTCGTTCGAGCCAAAACTTTTATATAAATTATGAATTTCAATTAATATATTTTCGTTTTTTATTTTCATAATAAATCGGTTATTTGAACAGCAACTAAATCGACTATAATTACTAATAATGAAGCAGTTACTACAGCCGAATTTGCCGCAATACCCACACTTTCTGTTCCTCGTTTTGCATGATAACCTTTATAACAACCTACAATTCCGATAACGGCACCAAAGAAAAATGATTTGATAATGGCAGGAATGATGTCAATAAATTCTACATAATTAAAAGCTTGATTAATAAATAAAATCAAACTCGTCTCGTCTTTTATATTGACTCCTAACCAGCTTCCAAAAAGTCCGATAATATCGGCATATAAAGTGAGTAGAGGTATCATTAACGTGGCAGCCAAAACTCTAGGAACCACTAAAAAATTGATAGGATTAGTATTAGAAACTTCCATGGCATCAATTTGTTCAGTCACTCGCATTGAACCTAATTCGGCTCCCATGCTTGATCCAATTTTTCCTGCACAAATTAATGCTGTAATCACAGGACCCATTTCACGAATGAGCGAAACGGCCACCATTCCAGGTAACATGGCTTCTGCTCCAAATTCTACTAGGGGCGGACGCGATTGAATGGTCAATACTAATCCAATTATAATTCCAGTAATAGAAATTAAGCCAACTGATTTGTTTCCAATAATGTAACATTGTTTTAAGAATTCTTGTCCTTCAAATTTACTTTTAACTATGTTTTTAACGAGCAGTTGCAAAAACATAACTACTTCTGCAATTTTTAATAAAAATTGTTTGAATTTTTGACCATATTCTTGAAGAGTATCGGGTAGAGGGGAAGTTGGCGTATTGTTTTTCATCAGATACAAATTATGATTTAAACAAAATTAATTCAGTTACCATTTTAAACATTATCTAATTCCACACTTTCGTTACATAATCTTAAGGTGAATGAAAGGTGTTTATTATGAAAACCTTATTCTAAATCGTATAACAGTTTAAGCTTCAATAGGTTTTATTTTTGTATAAATTAAAAAAAGTATAATTATGGAAAAGCCAACACACTTATTTAGCGTAGATGCCATTGAGAAAATTAAAAAAATTGCAAAAAACACCAAGGTCTGTATGTTTTGCACCCATCTTTTTGAGCAACCCATTCAGTCAAGACCAATGACTATTAAAGAAGTTGATGACGAAGGTAATCTTTGGTTTATAAGTTCAAAAAACAGTAATAAAAACTTAGAAATTAAATCGGATAATCAGGTTCAATTGTTTTTTTCAAACAATGCTGATTACGAATATTTATCAGTATATGGAAAAGCCTCTATCTATACCGATCAAGCTACGATTGAAAAATTATGGAGTCCAATTGCCAATGCATGGTTTGAAGAAGGTAAAAAAGACCCTAAAGTATCGGTCATTAAAGTACACGCCGAAGATGGTTATTATTGGGATACCGAAAACAGTAAAATAATTTCTTTTTTAAAAATTGCTGCTTCAGCAATTACTGGTCTTGAAACAAAGAGCGGAAATTACGGACATTTAAAACTTTAAATCAATAAAAAAAAGGTTCTCTAAATTTTTAGAGAACCTTTTTTACTTAATTAAAACCAATTCTTAATTAAAAATACTTTTGAATATCCTCAATTGTTTTGATGGTTTCCAAATCATTTTTGATGATGGAATATTGCTTACTTAAAAGGTTTCGCATTTCAAGTGATAAATATTCAGTTTCGAGCACTTGTTCAAATTCTTTAAAAGCTATTTTTTCACCTCGAATAGATTCTTCCAACATTGCTTCATCGTTATCTCCGGTAAGTGCTGATTTGATATCCATCCAAACGCGATGCACATCTCCTGTTAGACTTCCACTTGAATGGGCTTCAGTAAAATCTCTTTTATAAAGCTCTATTTTCAATTCCGCAATAAAACTTCCTCGTTGTCGTGATTTTTCTAAAAAATAATTTTTTAAACTAATCGATTTAGAGTTTTCTGCTGCTGTTTCAAACCCTTTTTCGGCATCAATTGATTTTTCAAGAATACCCTCTACTTTTTGTCCATTTTCAATTCTTGTTTCCATAACTTTTGTTTTTTAATTATACATTTTTTCTTTAAGCTAAATTACGACTGGGAAGCAAAAAAAAAGTTATATGATTTAACAAAAACATTTCAAAACCTTAAGTAATATAGAACTAAAACGGATATCCAAAAGCCAAATTAAATACAAAATTATCATTTAGCCATCCAGCATTAAAAACATCAACTCCTTCCAAAAAGCGACCCGTAGTATATTTTAAAGGAAAAGCAAAATCGGTTCGCAAAATTAAGAATGAAAAATCAAAACGAAGACCAACGCCAGTTCCCACGGCCATTTGTTCAATAAAGTTGCTAGTAAATTTTGAACCGGGTTTTAAAGGATCTTCATTGAGTAACCAAATATTACCTACATCTACAAATACAGCTCCTTTAATAAACTTATATAATTTACCGCGTAATTCCGAGTTGAATTCTATTTTCAAATCACCAGATTGGTCTGGCAGAAATCCATCATTTAAAGTGTTTCCATCAAAACTACCAGGTCCTATCGAACGAGCCCGAAATGCTCGAACACTATTTGTTCCTCCTACAAAAAATTGTTTGATATAAGGTAATTCCGTTGAATTGCCATAAGCATACCCATAACCCAAAATGGCTCTGTTAGCCAATTGTAATTCGCCACCCAAATTTAAGTAATATCGAAAATCAGTTTCTGCTTTAACGAATTCACTAAATGGTACATTTAATATGGTTTTCGGTTCATCACTTGAACTCGTACCCATGAGTAAACCAGTAATATTTCCAGAAAAATCGACACCTCCTTTAAAATAAATGGTGTGTTTCTTATCTTTTATCATCGTATTCGTGTACGTGTACGAATAAGTTGGTCCAAAAATTAATTGCTTCTGTATTACATTTGCTAGACTCGGATTTTCCTGAATTTGACTAAGATATAAATCGGAAACTTTGGTTGAGTTGGCATAGGTAACTTCTAGAACTTTTAATTCATGTTCTTTTCGCTCATTTTCTTTCCAGAGATAACCAAAAGAACTTTTATAGGTATATAACGTATATAGTTTTTCTCGGATTTGGTTTTCATAATAAACATTAACTTTAGTTCTGGGTACAAATCCGCTAGAAGAACGCATTTTGAAAGGCGATATAAATCGTGGCCAAATCAAGCTTGTTTCTGCTCCATACAAATAGACGTTAAATCCGTTATTCTGACCTGAATATTGAGCTTCAATTCCTCCAAAAGCACTAATAGTTAATAATTCTGCAGCTTTAAAAGTATTTCTATTGCTCCAATTGACTTTCAATTCGGAGCCATAAAAATTTGCCGAATTGGTTTTAACCAACGCTTCCGTTCGGATGGATTTTTTGGTGAGCGGTGTTAGGTAATAATTGGCGTTTAAATAGCCGTCCATTCCTACTGCGGGTGTAAATTGATTTTTAACAAACTTGAATGTGCCTAATGTAATCAATCGATTTAATGAGAGATTATGATTGGTTCGGTTGTATAAATCTCCTTTTTTAAAATATAAAGTCCGATCAAAAATAGTTGGTTTAAATAAATTTTCTGAATCATAAATTTTAAAATCTTTATATACTAATCCTTCAGGATTACTTTGTAGCGTATCGTTAATTTTAAAATTCGGATAAACATTTATTTCATTAATTCGAAATTGTTTTTTTGCATCAGCTGGAGTTTCATTTTTTATTTTTAGGATTAAAGCTACTTTATTTCGAGTTACCGTAGAATCAATTTGAAAGAGGATGTAGTTTTCGTCAAAATAAAAAAAGCCTTCCTCTTTTAGCCGTTGGTCAATTCGTTTTCGTTCTAGTTTAATATTTTCGAGTCGGTACGGTTTACCGATTTCTAAAATTGTTTTGTCCATTGTTTTTTTAATTTCTTGGGTCAAAACAGTAGTGTCTTGTGGCAAGGTAATGGACTCAATAAGGTATTGTGATTTTAATTTCACTCGATAGTTAACCGAAGCTTTTCTGCCATTTCGACTCGAATCTGCCTCCGTAGTCGCATTAAAATAGCCGTTATTTTCTACAAAATTCTGAATCAAATCGGTATTATAATCCAAATCAACTTTACTAAAAAGTACAGGTTCTTTTCCGAGTTTATATTTTAACCAATGCTTAAAACCTTTGTCTTTTTTGACTTCACCAGCCAATTGATAAAAAAACAAACTCGGGCGAAGTCCTAAAATACTTTGGTTTGGTTTAGGAATTAAAAGTGATTCTGCTTCTGAAATGATGGTTTTTTTTTCTTTTTTAGAAATCTGTTTGTCTTTAATTTTTATTTTGGCACCTGTGTATAACAAATCCCCTTCTGGAACTGAATTCAATCCCGAACACGAAACGATGGCCATGACCAAAACACTTAACCAAAGAATTTTATAAGGTTTCATTCGACTTCTTTTTTTCTTTTCTTCTTTTTTTCTCGCTTTGAAAAAGCTCTTTAAATTTATTGTAATCCATTGTAATAATAAAGGCAACGCCAGTTTCAACAACTTCACCTTGTAAAGCTACTTGATAATCGTTTTTTTGATAAGCTCTTACTTTATAACGACCATCTTTTGTAATCATGTAATCTGCCTCAATATCGCCGGCAATATTGTTTGCTTGTTCATTTTCTCTCGGCGTACCTTCAATCCCAATGTTACTTCCGATGGTAATTTTTAAACGATCATCGAAAAGCTTTTTTGAAACACCCACGCTCAAATCGGTTTTATTTTCTTTGGTTCCAGAAGAATAATCTTCGGTCGATTGTAAATCAAAATCAATTTCAACGCCACTAATTAAATCTGAAGCTAAATTGTTGAGTTGTTCAGATAATAATTTACTTGCACTTTGTCTAGCAAGCGTAGAAGCACTGGTTCCTCCAGCTTCACTTTCAAACGGATTTTCGCCCAAGAATCGGTTTAGAATCAACAACGCAAAAACCTGCTTATTCATTAAATCTTCTTGTTGTCTAATTTGATCTAATTTTGCTTTGGTCGTATTAATTACCTCAGTCGAAACGGAATTATTTATTTTTGGCATCACGATATCAAAACTAATTTCAGGTTTTAATAACTCACCATTCATTTTAAGTTCTGTTTCAAAAGGAATTTTTTCTTTAAATGTATTTCGTGTTTCTGGAGAAACATTTCCTAATTGGTCTGCTACTAAATCAATAGGGGCGGCATCTGTTTTATAAATGGCGGTAATACTCACATCGGCTAAAAGAGGTTCGCCTTTCCAAAGAATATAACTACCTGGTTTGATGTCAAACTTTCGTTTAATTAAATTGAAACTCATTTCATAAGCACCACCCGTAAATTCATATTTTCCAGTTAACGATGTTTTTCCTGAGGCATCAATTCCACCAGTTAATTCTGCTTCGCCTTTTAATTTTAAAAAATCACCATTGGCTTTATCAATAACAATTGATATTTCAGCATCTTTGTCCACTTCAATATTCACTAAAGCTTCGATTCCGGTGATTTTACTTTGATTTAAATCTTCGGCTTTTGCGGAAGTATCATATAAGATGGGTTGATCTTGATCGATGAATTCAACAATCCCTTCACGGTCGATAATAGAAGGTTCTGTTTGAGGTAAAACAACAGAAAAACGCGTGTCTTTGTTGATTTTTATATTGCCATTAATGATTGGTTTATTGATTGTTCCTTTTATGGAAAGGTCGTTGTCTAGAAATAATTCACCATAAAACAAATCATTTTCTAACTCGGTGGAATTTATCGGATTAAAATTATTGGCCACTAATGAAAGATTTAAACCCATATTTGAAATTTCTTGGATATCGATATCACCAGCCAAAGTCAAATTATTGTTGTTTTCATCCTGTAATTTAAAATCGGTAAAAAGAATTTTTTGGTTTGCAAAATCAATTTTATCATTCAACAATTTAAACTTGGCACTTAACGTTTTTACTTCAAAACCAACTTCATTAAATTTAATGAAACCATCCAAATGCGGTTGATTTGCTTTTCCGTTAAAGTTTATTTCGCCATTTAAAAATCCTGAACTATTGGCAAGATTACCCATTGTGAAAGCTTGAATGCTTTTCATTTGAAATTGATCAATACGTAGCAGCATATCAAAGGTTTCAGTAGAAGCCAAGTATTTTCCTTCTATTAAAACGGCATTATCAAAGCCTGAAATATTTATTTTGGCATCGTAAACATTTGCCACTTGATTATCCACATGGATTTTTATGTGACCAACAGTATCTTTTTTGATTGAAAAATTTTCAATGTCTAAATCGGCAATGAAAACAGGCGACGTTTGTAGGTTTGAAATCTTTGTCGTTCCGTTAATTTTACCATCCACATTATAATCGCTTTCCACGATACTGCTTAATGAATTTAGTTCAAAATCGTCAAAAGTAATGGCAATTGGCGAGTTCGGATTATTGTTTTCCGATTGAATCGCTAATTTATTATTTCCGTTTGTTATGATAAAGTCGCGAATGATAATTCCGTTTTTTTCAATTCTCACAGCGTTATTGTCAGCGATGTTCCATTTTTCGTAATTCAATTTTAGGTTGTCATTTTTTAGAATCACTTCTGAATTTCCTTCAGCAGTTGTTAATGTTCCTGCAAAAAGATAGCGTTCTACCTTTTTTTCATCTTTCAATTGCACCTCATAATCAATACGGTTATCCTCGATTTTTCCATTAATAGAAGTAAAAGGCAAATGAAAAGAGCTATTTTTAATATCATCAATGACTAAGTCATAAGTCAATGCACTTTCTTTGGTGTCCATCTTAAAAATCCCATTTGAAACAACTATGTCGTTGTAATTTAATTTTGGAATAGTTGCTTCTATTTGAATTGTATCATTGACAGAATTATAATTGCCATTAACGGTAATGGCTGATAAGTTTTTAAGCTCTGGAATTAATTTTTGAAATAACGGGTCGTCTTTTACCAGTAATGAAAAACGTACTTGTTGGGCATCGGTCTTCCTTGGTTTTTGAGCATCTAACGCATAATAATTTGCAATTGAATTTTGCACTGCTACCGCTAAAGTTGAAAGCTTATATTGGCCTTCTAAGCTTGCATTAGCAAATTGCGATTTTAACGTCATACTTTTATGAACAGCATCGGCAGTTGCGTTGAATTGAATACTATCCAACGGAAATTGTTCTGTTTCTAAGGCAATTAAAGTATTACTAATAGTAGCTTTCCCGTTAAGGTTGTCTAGGTTCAACGACTCGAAATCGGCGTCTACATTTCCTTTTAATTTTAAATAACCCGCATGTAAATTTAATTTTTGCAAATCGGCTATATCTAATTTTAAATTTAATTTTAAGGAAGGATTTTCACCCGTCCAACCACCATTGGCCACTAAATTAAACTGTAAATTTTCATCTTTTGAGTCGATGTTAGCTTGATAGTTGCCGTTGGCTATTGTTCCCTCGGCTTTCATATTTTGATAAGCATACTGATTAAATTCTGCTTTAGTTATATCGGATTCAATACGTGCATTTGCTGTTTTTGGATCTAAACCAGTACCTTCAACATTTGCTTGCACGGATAATTTTCCCAATTTCTCGTTTTTCAAAAAAGCACCTAAATCAAACTCGTCTAACCAAGCGGTAGCTGAATAGGTTTCCTTATTTTTTTGAGTTTGATCAAATTCTCCCACTATTTTGGCGTTTCCAGAAGAAGTAATTGCTACTAAATTTACTTCAAAAGCAGAAATTTTTCCTTTAAAGGTTCCTTCAAGTTCCATGGTTTTGGGTAACTCAATTGTGTTTGGAATTACATTAGCAGGAATAAAAGTTGCGATATCGGCCGCCGTTGTTTGTATCGATTTGATGTTTAAATCAAAATAGGCGTTTTCTACATCGGGTAAACCGTTAATTTTTCCAGCCATCAAGAGATAAGTATTGCCAATGCCACTTAGTTCAAACGTAGGAATTGTTAATTGATCGAGTTGTCCATTTATTTTTCCATCTAAGAAAATAATCGCATTCTTATTTGTATTAAAAGGTGGCGAATTAGCCAATTGTGGTGCGACTAAAAGCAAATCACGAACAGCGATTTTACTTTTTATAAATTGAGCATTAACTTCTAATTGTGCTAAATTATCAGCTATCGTAGCACTGTTTTTATATTTTAAAACCACGTGGTCTTTGATTTCGGAATTTGGGGTTTTAAGATATAAATTTTTCAAAAAAGAACCTTTGTGCTCCGAATAATAGAAATTGGTTCTGAGTTGTTCTATCGTTAAGCCACTTTTTTCAGTAACGGAAAAAGAATTAATATTTCCAGCTATATCACTTCCGGAGTATTTTAAATTAGTTGCCTTAATATTCAAATCGGATAAATCCAAATGAGCATAATCAATGCCTTGCGATGTTTTTGTTGCCTTGTCATCGTCAAAACTAAAATCAATTTTATTCAATTCAATATTAGCAAGGCTTATTTCCCATGGAAGTGATGCTTTGGTTTCGGTAGTTTGGTCTTTAATAACTTGTTTTTCAACTTTGCCTAAAACAATTTCGCCCGCTGTTTCCGAGAGAAAAAGCTTTTTAATTTTAATTTTTTGCTTTAACAAATCAATATTTTCAAAAGCAATTTGTAGTTCCTTAAATTGAATTTTTGTAGCTAATTGGGTGCTTTCTTCCTTATACAGTATAGCCACATTAGTCAAATTTAAATTTTCATTTGAAATTTGAATCGGATTGTTTTCTACTTCTTCCTTAACTTTTTTTGCGGATTTAGTAGATGCTTCAGCAAGCCCTTGATTAAGTTGAAGTTGTAAGCCATCGAGCTGGATGTTGGGCACGTCAAAATGCATTTGGTCTAAATCGAAGGTTTTGATTTTGGTGTTAAAATGTTTCAATTTTAATGAAAAATCATTTTTAGAAATGGCATCGTCAAAAACAAAAAAAATGTCATTTAAGACAATTTTTGACAACGAAATTTGCATGGCTTGCTGCTCCTCTTTTTGAGGTTCTTTAGAAGCAAACGCTTCTACGATATAATCAAAATTAAACGTTCCTTGGTTGCTTTTAGTTATTTTACTGTGAATTCCTTCTAGCTCAATTAAATTGATTTCTAGTTGATTATCAAGCAATTTAAAAAGACTAATGTCTACTTTTATTTTTTTTCCATACAATAAGGTGTCATGCTGTTGGTCTTCAAAAAACACCTCCTCCAGAATGATTTTTTTAGGCAAACCAATTTCAATTTTTCCGATTGCAACTTTTGTTTTGATTTTATTTTCTAAAAAAGTAACTGCTTTATCTTTGGCAAAATTTTGAACCGTAGGAATTTGTAAGGCGATAACAAGCAATAAAAATACCGCAATCAAGGAAAGGATTATCCACGATAAAATTTTTAATGTTTTTAAAGAAATTTTTTTAAAACTTGTTTTTTGCATAGTAGGTGCACTTCTCAAAATTATCGACCAAATCTAAAATAATGGGCTAATTTATTGTTTTTATTTTTTAATAAATCCGAAATAATTTTCATGCCTAATACAGAAAAAACAATTCCATTTCCGCCAAATCCTAATACAAATAAGGCATTTTTAAATTCGGAATGTGAACCAATGTAAGGCAAACCATCTTTGGTCTCACCAAAAGTACCAGCCCATGCATAATCGGTTTTGAAGTCAAAATCTGGAAATAAATTTTTTAATTTTGCTTCTAATTTATCTGTTTTATAGGGAATCAATTCATCTCTTTTTTTTCCATTTATAAATTCCACATCTTCCCCACCAACTAATAATCGATTATCATCTGTGGTTCGCAGATAAAGATAAGGTTGAGCGGTATTCCAAACCAAAGTTTTATTTAATTTTTTTGGTAATTTTTCATTTTGTTCACTGACTAGTGCATAAGTTGAGAGTAAATCGACAAATTTTTCTTGGATAATTTCATCGCTTTCATAACCATTACAATAGATTATTTTTTTGGCAGTTATGGTATGATTTTGTCCTGTTAAGATTTTGACGCCATCTTCTTCATATTTTGTGTCTAAAATAGTGGTTTTATCAAAAACTTTTAAGCCTTTCTCTACATTATAATGGAGTAAATCATGACAAAGACTAAAGGCTTCCATGCTGCCGCCATGTTTGGATAAAATACCGCCATAGCTATTTTTAATCTCAAATTTTTTTTCAATTTGTGATGCTTCTAGCCATCTCACTTTAAAACCTTCTTTTTTTCGGGTTTCAAATTCCTCTTTTAGCCAAGCGACATCTTTTTTATAGGCCGAAAAATAAAGTGATTTTTTATATTCAAATCCGCAGGAAGCGTTACTCTCTTTAATAATCTTTTTTAATTTTTTAATTGCTTTTAAACAAGCTCGGTAACTTTCGACAGCTGCTTCATCCCCAATTTGTTTTTTTAATTTAAAAAGTGGAACATCAATTTCATATTGCAACATGGAAGTTGTTGCAGAGGTACTTCCATTGGCCACATCTCTTCGATCAATGACCATTGTTTGATATCCGTCTTTTATGGATTGATGTGCAATTAAACTTCCGGTAATTCCTGCACCAACAATAATTATATCTGTTGAAATATCTTCTGATACAGAAGGATATGCTTGCTTTAAGCCATTTTTTGTCAACCAAAAAGGTTCGTTTGATTTTAAATTCATATCCTTTTTTTTAAGTTACTTTTACTCTTGGACCAAAATTAAGATTCGTTTAACTGTTCACTTTCTTTTTTTCTTTTCGAATTTGTTTCCAAATTTTTAACCGCCTTCTGGCTTTACTTTTTAAAAATTCTTCTGTTGGTTCACCTAATAAAAAACCATAAGCATGAAATTGTGGTGAATGATCAAATAAAACCTTCAAACTCGCCGTAATGGGCAAAGCTAAAATCATTCCCGCTGTTCCCCAAAGCATAGCAAAAACCACAATGGAAAGTATTGATACAAAGGCATTAATACTCACTTTAGAACCTGTTATTTTGGGCGTAATTAAGTTTCCCTCAATGAATTGAATAAAGCTGAAAATACCAATGACACCTACGGCATACCAATACGAATCTTTAGTGGCCAACGCAACTAAAGCGGGAAGTATTGAGCCAATAATAATTCCGATATAAGGTATTAATAATAAAAATGCACATAGAAAACCAAAGAAAAACGGATAATCAATACCTAATGCCAATAATCCGATAGAATTTAAAATCCCCACTAAAACCATGACTGTAATTAAACCCATAAAATAGTTTTGTTGCACATCATACAATTTATGGAGAATTTGCTTTGTGTCTTCTTTACAGCATCGTTTTTCGCAAAGCGTATAAATGAAACTGATGAAAAATTTTCTGTATAAAAGAAAAAAGAACATGTATAAAGGTACAATCACCAAATTGCTTAAAATACTTCCTGAGGCAAAAATAAAATCGGTGATGTTAGAAAAATTATCTTTAACCACTTTTTCCATTTTTAAGCTTTCTGGTTCAACAATTTCATCCGTATTTAAACCGGTTGTTTTTTCGGCATCTAAAATCAGAGGCTTCATTTTGCTTTCAATACTTTCTACATATTCGCCACTTTTCGAAATTATTTCTTCTAACTGTAAACCAATAAATGTAAAAACGGCAAGTAGAACAATGAATGAGATAAAAATAGAAACTAAGGCAGAGAATATTCGATTGAACCGTAATTTTCGCTCTAAAAAACGAACAATAGGATATAATAATACACTTAAAAGTATCGCAAAAAGTAACGGTACTAGTATTGTTTGTAGCATATAAGCAATAAATACAATGCCGATAAACACGAATAAATTTAGTGCAATATGATGTTTTTTAGTCTCCATTTTTTTGAAATTTTATATATAAAAAGGAGTTTTTTATAAATAAAAAACTCCTTTTTGATGACAATTACTACTTCCTATAAATCATCAATCATTTTTTTGACTTCATCTTTTGATTTTCCAACTTTTTGTTGAATTCTTCCATAAAGTTCATCTTCCTTTCCTTCTACATAAAGTAAATCATCATCTGTTAAATCGGCATACTCTTGTTTAAGTTTACCTTTAACTTCGTTCCATTTTCCTTTTAAACTTGTTGTGTTCATAATTTCTAAAATTTTAATTAATAATTATTTAATGATTATATCGGCGTAAAATCCAAGCTTGTGACTCGTGTTTACGTAAAATCCCCGTTAAAAAATCGGCAGTTCCAAAATCATCTGTTTCATCAACTTCTTTAATGAATTCCCTAATTTTACTTATCAAACTTTGATAGTCGGATAAGAGTTCTTTGATCATGGCCTCTTTTTCTTCGTATTTTGTAGACTCTTTTAAAACGGAATGTTTATTAAATTCCTCCATTGTTCCAATTGCTTTTTCACCCAGTTTTCCAATTCGCTCGGCTACTTCGTCAATTACTAGTTCTAGTTCATTGTATTGTGCTTCAAAAAGTTTGTGCATTTCCATAAAACTACTTCCAGCTACATTCCAATGAAATTTTCTCGTTTTTACATATAAAACCATTTCGCTGGCTAATACTACTGTCAAATTTTTGACACTTGTTTTCATTTCTTTTTGCGGTATTCCTAATTTGGTGTCCATGAGCTACTATTTTATTTTGATTACATTACAAAGATACCACGGCAACCAGTTTTGCATTTTACACAATTTTACTGGAATATTATAAAATTTTAATTTTATTGAATTAGTGTTCGTAAATTTGCAAGACAACTACAATCTATTCGACCTTGACAACACTAGAATTGACCCAACACATCCAATTAAAAAAATCCTTTCTCTGCATTGGTTTAGATGTGGATTTAACTAAAATTCCATCCCATCTTTTACTAACTGAAGATCCCATCTTTGAATTTAACAAAGCGATTATTGATGCAACACATGATTTGTGTGTTTCTTATAAGCCCAATACCGCTTTTTATGAAGCCTATGGCATTAAAGGTTGGCAATCTTTAGAAAAGACAATTAATTATATCAACGAAAATTATCCTGAAATTTTTACCATTGCCGATGCAAAGCGAGGCGATATCGGAAATACTTCTTCTATGTATGCCAAAGCATTTTTAGAAGATTTGAATTTTGATTCCGTTACAGTTGCTCCTTATATGGGAAAAGATTCTGTAGAACCTTTTTTGGCTTTAGAAAATAAGCATACCATTTTATTAGCATTAACTTCCAATGAAGGTGCTTTTGATTTTCAAACACTAGAAACCAACGGAAAAAAACTATATGAAACGGTTTTAGAAACTTCTAAAAAGTGGAAAAACGCACAAAACCTGATGTATGTGGTGGGAGCGACCAAAGCCGAATATTTTGCTGAAATTAGAAAAATTATTCCCAATAGTTTTTTGTTAGTTCCTGGTGTTGGTGCTCAAGGCGGAAATCTCCAAGAGGTTTGTAAATATGGCATGAATCAGCAAATCGGACTTTTAATTAATTCTTCTCGTGGAATTATTTATGCTTCAAATCAAGAAGATTTTGCTCAAAAGGCTAGGGAAGAAGCTTTGAAACTGCAACAAGAAATGGCTGCTATTTTAGCAAAATAAAAACGAATTGTATTGAGTACTTTATATATAAATGGAATAGAAACTGTTCTTGTTTTTGAACATTTGCCCAAAAGAATTATTTCACTTGTGCCGTCTCAAACCGAATTATTATGTGATTTAGGATTGGAAGGCGACATCGTTGGAATAACTAAGTTTTGTGTTCATCCGTTACATTTAAAAGCTTCTAAGACCATTGTTGGCGGAACAAAAAAAGTAAAAATAGAAAAGATTAAGCAACTTCAACCTGATATTATCATTGCAAACAAAGAGGAGAATACCCTAGAAATCGTTTTGGCATTGAGTAGTATTTGCCCGGTTCTAGTCACTGATATTGCCACCATTGAAGCTAATTTACAAATGATTGCCGATTTTGGTCAGCTCTTCCAAAAACAGGCAGAAGCCCAAAAATGGATTACTAAAATCAATGTTGCATATGGAGATTTTCAAGAATTCATAAAGGAAAAACCGCTGCGAAAGTCGGCCTATTTTATCTGGGCTAATCCTTATATGGTTGTTGGAAATGGTACTTTTATCAACGAATTGTTGACCTTAAATCGCTTTGAAAATTGTTTTGAAAACAAAGGCCGTTATCCAGAAATTCAGTTGGAAGAACTGCTTGAACAACCTCAGTTAAATTTGATATTGTTATCCTCTGAGCCGTACCCGTTTAAAGAAGAAGATGCATTAGAAATCAAAAAATTCACAAATTCTGCTCAACTTATTTTTGTAGATGGCGAATTTTTTTCGTGGTATGGAAGTCGAATTTTGAGTGCTTTTGAGTATTTCAAAACCCTACATTAAAGTGAGTTAGTTTCTTCTAAAACTAATTCTGATTCTTCTGAAGAAATTAATTCCGATTTATTAGAACGATTTTTTTGGTCTTTTTTCTCAACAAAAAATTTAAATTCTTCTTTTAAAAACGGCAGTTCTTTGTTCTGTTTAAATACGCCTTTCATTGGGGTAAAATTTTTGGCAAATATAAGCTCCAATTCATTATGATTTCATTAATAAATGTTAAGATTGCTTTTTTCATTTATAATGTTACATTTGTCAGAAATAAACCAGCGATTGATTTCTTATAGCATTTATCAAAACGAATCGAGTACCGAATGGGTTACTTTTGTTCATGGAGCAGGAGGAAGTTCTTCCATTTGGTTTAAACAAATTCGTGAATTTCAAAAACATTTTAATGTATTGTTATTGGATTTGCGTGGACATGGGCAATCTAAGCCGTCTTTGAAAGAAGGTTTTCAAAAAAAATATACCTTTAAATCTATCGCCCAAGATGTGATGGAAGTGATAGATCATTTAAAAATTGAAACCTCTCATTTTGTAGGTATTTCACTCGGAACGATTGTCATTCGGCAATTGGCAGAAATTCATCCTACCCGGGTAAAGTCGATGATTATGGGAGGAGCGATTTTAAAAATGAATTTTCGTTCGCAAATTCTTATGCGAGTCGGGAATGTATTTAAATATGTTTTGCCTTATCTCGTACTTTATCGTTTTTTTGCTTTTGTGATTATGCCTAAAAAAAACCATAAACAATCAAGGCTGTTGTTTATCAATGAGGCAAAAAAATTATACCAAAAGGAATTTATTAAATGGTTTAAATTAACGGCAGAAATTAATCCAATTTTAAAATGGTTCCGACAAGTAGAAATTAATATTCCTACCTTATATGTCATGGGAGAAGAAGATTATATGTTTTTGCCTTCTGTTCGTCAAGTCGTAGAAAAACATTACCGATCATCAAAACTATTTGTGATAGAAAACTGTGGTCATGTTGTTAATGTTGAACAGCCAAGCCAATTTAATCAAGCGGTAATTACGTTTCTTAAATCTAAAGCATAAAAAAAAGTCAGCAAACTCTATTTACTGACTTTTTTACTAACCTAACTAACCTAACCTAACTTTTTATTGAGACAAATATCAGAAGAAATTTGCACACTTAATGTTAAGTCTTTGTTATATATATGTTATTGATTATTAAAATTTTAGTCTTGTAAAGCAAATATTTTTTGAAGGGATGAAGTAGTTCTTGCTTTTAAGTTGGTTCGAATGTCTTTTTCTTCCACTGCAATCATTTTAAAAACCCCATTCATAGCTTCTTTGGTAGTATAATCAATTAAATCGGGATTGATTTTAGTCACAAATGGGATAGCATTATATTTGGAGATGATGTTATTCCAAACTTTATCGGCACCCACTTTTGAAAAGGAGCTTTTAATTACAGGATTAAACTTTGCATACAAAGCGGTGCTGGTAGTTTTTTCTAAATAGGAAGTTGCTGCCATCTCATTGCCCATTAAAATCGATTTAGCATCGTTAAAACTCATCTGTTTTACGGCATTCACAAAAATAGGCGTAGCTTCCTTCACGGCATCTTCTGCGGCTCGATTTAAAACTTTCAATCCTTCGTCGGCTAAACTCCCTAAGCCAATTGCTCTCAATTTGGAATCAACTGTTTGTAATTCGGCCGGCAATAAAATTTTAACCGCCTCATTTTTGTAAAAACCATCCGTTTTAGTCAGTTTTGAAACTTGTTTTTCAATTCCGTTATTTAACGCTTCTTTTAGTCCATTACCAATGTCTAAATTAGAAATTGCTGATGCGTTTTGTGGAATCTGAGCTGTAATTTGTTGCATTTCGGCACAACCTAAAAATGTGCAAACGATAAGTAAAAGAAATATTTTTTTCATTTTAGATTGTTTTTTTTGCAAATTAAACAAATACTATGCCTAATCATAATTAAATTAAAAATAGTTTCATTGAATCGGCTAACGTTTTTACATTCAAAATTTAAAACTTAAAATTCAAATTAGATTTTTAATATTCCGTAAATTGCACCCTTTAATCTTATTTTTTTATCAAATGGAACAAGCAACTCCCTATATCCCTAAAAATAAAGTACGAATTGTCACGGCAGCTTCACTTTTTGATGGTCACGATGCAGCCATCAATATTATGCGTCGCATTATTCAATCCACGGGTGTGGAAGTCATCCATTTAGGTCATGACCGAAGTGTGGAAGAAGTTGTCAATACCGCTATTCAAGAAGATGCCAATGCGATTGCGTTGACTTCTTATCAAGGTGGTCACAACGAATATTTCAAGTATATGTACGATTTGCTTAAAGAAAAAGGAGCAGGACATATCAAAATTTTTGGCGGTGGTGGAGGCGTTATTCTTCCCGAAGAAATTGCGGCCTTACATGAATACGGAATTACTCGAATTTATTCTCCAGACGATGGTCGTGCTCTTGGTTTACAAGGGATGATTAATGATTTGGTACAAAAATCAGATTTTCCAGTGGGCGATTCCCTTAACGGAGAAATCAATCATTTGGAAGAAAAAAATCCACATGCCATTGCACGCATTATTTCTGCGGCTGAAAATTTTCCTGAATTGGCCAAAGCAACAATGGATGCGATTCATCAAAAAAATGAAAAAACGACCATTCCTGTACTTGGAATTACCGGTACCGGTGGAGCAGGAAAATCATCGTTGGTTGATGAATTAGTTCGTCGCTTTTTAATTGATTTTCCGGAAAAAACCATTGGATTAATTTCAGTTGATCCCTCGAAACGCAAAACAGGCGGGGCTTTGTTAGGTGATCGAATTCGTATGAATGCCATCAATAATCCTCGGGTATACATGCGTTCGTTAGCAACACGGCAATCCAATTTGGCTCTTTCTAAATATGTGGCAGAAGCGATTCAAGTCTTAAAAGCTGCTCAATTTGATTTAATCATTTTAGAAACTTCTGGAATTGGACAAAGTGATACCGAAATCATGGAACATTCAGACATGGCATTATATGTCATGACGCCCGAATTTGGTGCAGCAACCCAATTGGAAAAAATTGACATGCTTGATTTTGCCGATTTAGTAGCCATTAATAAATTTGACAAAAGAGGTTCTCTCGATGCGTTACGTGATGTAAAAAAACAATACCAACGCAACCATAATTTATGGGATGCCAATTTAGATACTTTACCTGTTTTCGGAACAATTGCTTCGCAATTTAATGACCCAGGAATGAATACGCTTTATAAAAAAGTGATGGATAAAATTGTGGAAAAAACAAAGGTAGATTTAAAATCGACTTTTGAAATTACACGAGAAATGAGTGAGAAAATTTTTGTCATTCCGCCACATCGAACGCGTTATTTATCTGAAATTGCAGAAAATAATAGAAAATATGATGAAATAGTGCTTTCGCAAGTGGAAGTAGCTCAAAAATTATACGGAATTTTCAAAACGATTGAATCGGTGAATGGCAAAAAGCCACAAACGGATAAAGTTGGTATAATTACCGATTCTCTAAATAGAACAGACGAGAATAAAATCTTTTTAGAATTGTTGTTACAACAATTTGATAAAGTAAAAATGGATTTAGATGCCTATAATTGGGAAGTTATTTTAACCTGGCAAGAAAAAATTAACACCTATAAAAATCCAGTGTATAGTTTTAAAGTTCGCGATAAAGAAATTAAAATTGAAACCCATACTGAGTCGCTTTCGCATTCACAAATACCAAAAGTATCCTTGCCGAAATACCAAGCTTGGGGCGATATTCTAAAATGGAATTTACAAGAAAATGTTCCAGGTGAATTTCCTTTTGCTTCGGGATTATATCCATTTAAGCGTGAAGGCGAAGACCCAACTCGAATGTTTGCAGGCGAAGGCGGACCAGAACGGACAAACCGTCGTTTTCATTATGTAAGTTTAGGAATGCCAGCCAAACGTTTGTCTACCGCTTTTGATTCGGTTACTTTATATGGAAATGATCCTGATTTACGTCCAGATATTTATGGAAAAATAGGAAACGCAGGGGTTTCCATTTGTTGTTTAGACGATACTAAAAAATTATATTCTGGTTTCGATTTGAGCCATCCCATGACTTCGGTTAGTATGACCATCAACGGGCCAGCTCCGATGTTGTTAGGATTTTTTATGAATGCGGCTATCGACCAAAATTGTGAAAAATACATTGTTGAACATAATCTACAAGTTGAAATTGACGAAAAAATTAATGAAATCTTTAAGAAAAAAGGAGTTAAACGACCTCGTTATAATGGCGAATTACCACAAGGAAACGATGGTTTAGGATTGATGTTATTGGGAGTGACAGGAGATTTAGTATTGCCAAAGCCAGTTTATGATGAGATTAAAATGAAAACGTTGGCACAAGTTCGTGGCACCGTGCAAGCGGATATTTTAAAAGAAGACCAGGCTCAAAATACTTGTATTTTCTCAACCGAATTTGCCCTCCGATTAATGGGCGACGTGCAAGAATATTTTATTCAGAAAAATGTCCGTAACTTTTATTCGGTTTCTATTTCAGGCTATCATATTGCTGAAGCAGGAGCCAATCCGATTACACAATTGGCCTTTACACTTTCTAATGGTTTCACTTACGTGGAATATTATTTGAGTCGAGGCATGAACATCAACGACTTCGGACCAAATTTATCTTTCTTTTTCTCCAACGGAATTGATCCTGAATATGCCGTAATTGGACGTGTAGCCAGAAAAATTTGGGCAAAAGCACTTAAGAATAAATACGGAGCAAATGAAAGAGCTCAAATGTTGAAATATCATATTCAAACCTCGGGACGTTCCTTGCATGCACAGGAAATTGATTTTAATGATATTCGTACCACCTTACAGGCGTTATATGCTATTTATGATAATTGTAACTCCTTGCATACCAATGCCTATGACGAAGCGATTACGACACCAACAGAAGAATCGGTACGTAGAGCAATGGCGATTCAATTGATTATCAATAAAGAATTAGGTTTAGCCAAAAATGAAAATCCAATTCAAGGTTCTTTTATTATTGAAGAATTAACCGATTTAGTAGAAGAAGCAGTTTTACTTGAATTTGACCGTATAACCGAGCGTGGAGGTGTTTTAGGAGCGATGGAAACCATGTACCAAAGAAGTAAAATTCAAGAAGAATCATTGTATTATGAAACCTTAAAACATACGGGTGAATTTCCAATTATTGGAGTGAATACCTTCTTAAGTTCAAAAGGTTCACCAACCGTCATACCAAGAGAAGTCATTCGTGCCACCGAGGAAGAAAAACAGTTTCAAATCAATACTTTAGAAACGTTGCATACCTTACATGAGCAGAAAGTTGCAGAACAAGTCGCTATTTTACAAGAAGCAGCTATCAAAAATCAGAATTTATTTGAACGATTGATGGAAGCTACAAAAGTGTGTTCATTAGGTCAAATTACAAATGGTTTGTTTGAAGTGGGTGGGCAGTATCGTAGAAATATGTAATTTTAATACAAATCAAAACCTTTTTGAAATGAAAGGTTTTGATTTTTAAATTAACCGAATAATTATTTTAAATAAAATGAAAAAAATTCTTTTATTATTAGTCTCCCTTTTAGTCTTATCCGCATGTGATTCTTCAGATGATTCAGCTGCAAATTTTGAATCCGCTATTTTTGTGGATGACGTTGCGTTTATTCCAACAAAAGTAACTGTTTCCAATGCAACAGCCACGATGCCCGAAGAAGCTGCATTGGGTTTTACTTTTTCAAAAGGAACGGCAGGAAACGCAGATTATGAAATGATTTATTTTAAGGTTAATTATCCTTTAAATTCTTCAACCGCACCAAATGGTGTTTATGATTTCGGAATTGGCGTAATTGGCGAAACCTTATTTGCTCAAGGAACTTATAGGAAAGGCGAAGTATTCTATAGTTTAGCAGGCTATACCGTTCAAGTTACTAAGCTAGGCAATACTTCTTATCGAATTGATTTTCAAAATGTGCAAGCAGTTCAACCTTTTACCAGCGAAAGTTTTATTATTTCGGGTTATTTTGAAGGACAAATGCAATGAGAATATAATTAATGGATTCACTCACTCAAATCGTTCTAGGAGCTGCCGTTGGAAATGAAATTCTTGGCAAAAAATTAGGTAACAAAGCAATCTTATATGGAGCTATTGCAGGAACAATTCCTGATTTAGATGTTCTTTTTGGGAAGTTATTAGATCCAATTACGGCCGTTGAAATCCACCGGGGTTTTAGTCATTCAGTCTTATTTTTTCTAATCTTATCACCTTTATTAGCATTGATTTTAACCCGCTTAGAAAAGAAAAAAGGCGTAACTTTTAAAGAAGCAACCTTCTTCTGGTTTTTTGG
>NZ_JAQVCH010000053.1 GCF_028689845.1 Flavobacterium sp.
AGCGTTATTTTTTCGAGATTCTAATCCAGATAAAGTTTCACACACAGATTTATATTCAAATTTATGTTTGTCTAATGTTGATTGAAGTGATTTTTTTAATTCTTCCATAGTTTTTCTTGTTTTTCGGTTTTCTAAACTGACTGCCAACGTTTTTCAGCTACAAGAAGTTGGCGATTTCGAAGCACTAAACTGTCTGCTACCACAAAACTTAATACGAAGCACAAAGCTTCATTTAACCACTGAACCGCCAATTTCTTGTAGGTGCTGTTATCGGTAGCTCTTCTGTCTGTCCGAAGTGGTGCAGTTTCAAGTTTGCTGAAAAATTTGTCTTTGCGATTTATATTCATTGCTGTGTCCTGTCAAGTTAGCGGTGTTCTGTGCGATGGCTTGCAAGCTCTTTTTATTTTTTTGTTTGGATTCTGCGTTGGCAAAAAATAAAATGTGCTTGCAAATGCGTTGGCTCATTTGTCGTCTTTTTGTTTTGTTGTTTTATGTTTATCAGATTTTAAATATTGGTCTCTGTCCTTTTTAGGAACTATGATTGTTACACCAACATAAATTGTAAAAAGAAACCAAAATAAACACCAGCCCAATTTTTTCATCATCATGTCAAACGGACTTGTAACATAAAACTCACGTCTTGCAATAAAAAAGTTCGCAACTTTCCAAGCGAAAATTGCTACTGCAATTGCGATTACAAATGTTACTGCTAAACCAAAATAAATTACTACTGTGTCCATGTTTAGTTTGTTGAAAATTCTTCTACTGGAATGTCGTCTGCTTCTATTGTTGTCAAAATTTCCCTTGTGATTGGAGCAATGTAAGCGGTTCGGTTTGCATGTTTCTCAAAGGTCTTTTCAAAAATGTTCCTCGCTAATCTTGCGTTACCAAATTTGTCGTCTTTTGCTGAACAAAGTTTTTCAAACAAGTCGTGAAGCGTTTTAAGTGCTTCGTCTTTCAATATGAAACCTGATTTGTCGGCAATCCGCCTATAAATTTCTGTTAGTTCTGTTGAATCGTAATCCTTGAAATGAAAGTATCGGTTGAAACGTGATTTAAGTCCGGGATTAGAATTTATAAAGAAATTCATTTCAGTTTCGTAGCCTGCAACGATGATTATCAAATTTCCTCTAAAGTCCTCCATACGTTTAAGAAGAATGTCTATTGCTTCTTGACCGTAATCGTTGTCAGAGTTGCTACGCTTCAAAGTGTATGCTTCATCAATAAACAGAATACCATTTTTAGCTTGGCTTATTATGTTGTCTGTCTTGATTGCGGTTTGCCCTACATAACCTGCAACCAAACCGCTACGGTCTGTTTCAACAAAGTTGTTTTCTGGCAGGAGTTCTAACGAATGATATATATATGATAAAATTCTTGCAATAGTTGTTTTACCAGTTCCTGGAGGACCAATAAAAACTGAATGCAATGAAAGTTTTTGTTCAGGTAATCCTTCCTTGGTTCTTAGCTTGTTTACGTTGATAATGTTAATGAGTGTGTGAATATCACTTTTGATATTCTCCATTCCTACAAGGCTGTTTAATTCTTCAAGAATGGTATCTAATTCATTTTTTGAAAACTCCTTTGCTTGCAAAGGTTTTGTTTCATTTTTCTGTTCTTTGAAGAATGATTTAGAAAGGAATTTCAAAGTTTTAGTTTCTTGTTCTGTAACAACTCCATCACCTTTTACAATGATTTCAGCAAATTCATAAAATGCTTTTTTCATTTTGTCAGCGTTGCCTTTACTTAAAATGTCTGTTGATTCCAATACAAAGTTTTGGATTGAAACATCATTATTCTCAAAATACTTTTCTTCTGACTTCAAAATTTCCTTTGCAAAGGATTTTTGTTTGCTTACGCTTAACTCCTTGATGTTGTTAAATATTTCAAGGTATTTGTCGGGATAATGGAGAACCAAAATTGAAAGGGCATAGCCAAAACCATCATATAATGAAACCTCTTCATCGTTTCTAAAAAGTAAAAGAATTTTAATCAAATCGCCTTTGATTTCCATTCTTTGTTCTTCGCTTAAACTCTTAACAATTGGTTCAACTTGCTTAGATACTGGTAAAATGTTTTCCAAAATATTTTTGAAGTTTTCTCCAACACTTGTGTTGTCATCTTCCGAACTATCGTCTATAAAATCTTTGAAAAGTTCAATCAAGTCTGCTTTATTTGATAACTCTGCATTCTTAACTGCTGTCATTCCTTTGCTGTCAGCTAAATTTATTTCAGCCCCCCTGCTTAGAATAAACTTTACCAATGCTGTATGCCCAAACTTACAAGCAATCATTAAAGCCGTTGCTCCGTTTTCATCAACTTGGTTGATGTCTACACCCTTGCTTAATGCAGTTCGTAAAACGCTGATGTTTCCTGTTTCGGCTGCTGTAAATAGTTCTGACTTCATACAGTTACGATTTGAAATATTCCTCTAACATTTCGGAATCTTTTAAGTGTGCAAATTTTGTTGCCTTATGTTTTATCTTTTCTAAACCAGCTTCATCAACCTTAAATAGTTTAGATAACTCTGCGAATGCTGCAATTTCTGTTTGGTTAATTTGTCCGTCTTGCATTACACACTGCCAAGCAAACACCAATGCTCTTAAATCACCTCTGATGTTTTTGATTTTTGGTGCAAGTTCTTCAAGTGTCAAACGCTGTTTTAGATTTCCGACTAAAACATTCTTTTCTTCCTGTTTTAGCTTAATGTTGTTTAGGAATAATTCAAGTAATTTCATTTCGGGTTCGTCCATTGAGCCGTCTGAATTGAACATATACGAAGCGATATACACAAAAGCAATTTGCCTTTTCTTCTTTGTAAAGAAGTTTATTAAGCGTTTGAAAATATTTTCTTTAAAGCTGTGTTTCTTGGGAATTTCTTCAAAACAAATTATGTTTTCCTCACCAACTATTGTAAGCTGAAAATCCTTGTCCTCAAAGGAATAATCTACAATTGTTATCGGAACTGTTTCAACTGCTGAATGAATTCTTCCAAACTTTTGATTTGAAGTTAGCCCTGCTAACTTTTCTAATGAATTGATAAACTGTTTTGAATGTTTGTTTGCTTTTATTGCACCTTCTTTGTTGTCAAACAAAACGGTGCTTTTATTCTCCCATTCTATTAAATCATCATCATAAACAGTTTTGTTTTTAGTTATTGGAACTATGTTATTCAAACTTTCATACTCTGAAAAATGGAAGTTTGCAACTACTGGTTTAAGAGTATTTGAATAGCCGTTATAAGTTTGATAAAAACTTGTTCCATCGCATCTGCTGCAAGTTACTTGTCCGCTTCCTTCACAACGATAGCATTTTGCAGTTCCGTTACAACTGGTGCAAGATTTTCTTCCTGCACCTGAACAAGAATAGCACGAAATTTTTTTATACTTCGGTTTGCCATTTGCAAAACTGCCGTCTCGTTGTTCTTTTTTTCCTGTCCCACTGCAAGAACTGCAACTATTCCATCCTCTTGCATCGCAACTTTGACATCTGCCAGAACCACTACACTTTGAGCATCTTGTTTTAGGATTACAAGAATGTGTTTGAACAGTTGAAAGAATAACATATTTCTCTGTTGGGGTGGCTTCTTTAAGAAATGTGTCAGGCAAATCATAACTCATTTCAAAAATATCCTTTATGCCATTTGCATTATATTTATGGTCTTGTCCCGCTGATTCGCTTGCAAATTCCTCCCTTTCTACAATCAAAAATTGCAAATTGGATTTTATACCAATCTCATTTTTGATTTTAATGTTATCAATGAAAGAACCTAAATACTTCAATGCACCAATAGCTTTGCTATTGGTGTTTAAGAAATCTATTATGACTGCTTCGTCAGCAACATGAATATTATTTAAGGTCGGAAATGGTTTTGTTTGGTGTAGTCCTGCCATTATTCTCTGTTTATTTTGGTTAGTAAATTAAGTTCGTGAAGTAGTGAATTCATTTCTTCGTCCTTTCGGTATCTGTTCACTTTTGCTGCAATTTGATTTAGGAAATCTTCAGTTCTGTTTCCTGCATACCAACCTAATCTGTCAGCATCAAATTTTGTATCGTGTGGACTGTCAAATGAAAAATTTCTTGTTTCTATTGCTAATCTTCCTCCTTCATAAAACCTATCTATTCTGTTGAAGCAACTTAGCAAAGGGGCAAATCTTTCACTTCTTAAAAGGTCGTGAATTTTTACGGTATCGTAAAATTCACCGTTGCAATACAAAGTCATTTCGCCCCACCAACCAATAAGTAATCCTATTGATTTGTCTCCATGTTCTTTTTGATACCAGTGCAAATCCCAAACTCCCCAAGAATTAAAAACCCAACCTTCAACAAATTCTTCTGTTGAAAATTTTTTATTTGCTTCTTCCTTTAGCTTTAGAAACCATTGGTTTCTAATTTCATCTTTTTGCCAAACAAGTTCTAAAAATGCGTTCCATTTTTCAGGCGAATCAAACATCGCCTTTGCTTGTTTTAATAATTCTTGATTCATTTTAGTTTATTTATTATGTCCACAGTTCAATGTATTGTTTTATGTATTCTCTTAACCGATGGTTGTCTTGGTGTAGTTGTTCGCTTGCGTCAGCAAGCCAATGAACTATTTGTTTGTTGAACAACCAAATTTTCGGTTCAATTGGAATTCTGTTGGGTAAATTAACATCATAGCCATTTGGTCTTTTCATTGTATGGTCTGATGGTAATTTCCAATCGGCAGGGGTTAAATAAATTACTTGATAGTTATTGTTCTTGCTGGTTTTTTCAACTGTCTTATCTCCAAACCTTTTATGATTTGGTAAATAAATTTCTTGAAACCAATAACGATATAGTTGATTCTCTTGGTCTCCTGCATAGTTGGATTTGTTTTCAATTACAACAACAGTATGAGGATGAAGTCGCCTAAGTAGAATGTCAATTCTGCCAGTTTCTGCTGTTACAATCCAATTGTCTTTTTCAAAAACTTCAATGTCTAAAAGTTTGAGAAATGATTTGAGAAACAAATTCCCTTGTCCGTGTGAAGCATTGGGGTCAATAAGATTAGCAATTAAAAAACTGTGCATTGTCTCACCAATTGGAAAGAAAGTAAGAGGATTAAATAAAACGCTTTGCGTTTTATTTTTCTGCTTTATTTTTTCATCTGCCAATTGGTAGTCAGCAATAACAGTATTAATAAAAGCAAGCGTTTCGCTTGCTTTTATTGTTTTGAATTTTTCAAAACTTGCAAGTAATTTGTTGTTATATTTTGTCTGCTCTGTTTCAGTTTTTATTTTCTGAACTGATAAACTTTTGAATATAGGAGACAATATTTCAGTTTGTTGCTCTGTCATAATTTGTCTGCAATATTAAATGGTCTATACGCCAAACTGTGTCGTTGTCGGCTGAACGGTCTTGGGTGCGGTTGGGCAAAAGCAAATGTGCTGCAAATAGCGGTGGCTTGTGCGTTTGATTTGCAGCTCTTTTGATTTTGCGAAGGATAGCAAAATGGCTTTGCCAAAGTTGTTATGTCGTTCATTTTTCCGCTGTCCGTTAATGTTTGCACTGTCGTCATAGAGTTACCGATAACGTTAGGCCGCTTGGCGATGTGGCGGATTAAAGAAGTCTAGACTTTCGGTTTACGACTAAACTTTCAGACATAAAATTAACTTTAAATTAAGCCTAAACCCGCCATATTGCCAAACGGCGGTTGGCAGAAGTAATAATTACTTATTTTGCAAGTAAAGTAATCTTCCTAACTGTTCGTCTTCAATTTCAACAACTGATAAACCACCAATGCCAATTTGAATTCCACCACCAGATGAACCACCAGCAGTTTGTTTTCCAATTTTGTAATATTTTGATTTACCATTTAATGTTACTAAAAGCTCTTTTTTATTTATTTGAACGTTTAGTTTTTCATCACAACTTTTAGCCTCATATATCAATGAATTGTCCTTCTTCAATTCGCCTAATTTTTGACCTTCAACTTTGACTTCAATAGCAAAAGCTGAGCCTAAAACAGATTCAAATCTATCTCTTACAAAACCTACTTCACAATTTTCATATTTTAAAATAGTTGGCTTTTCTGAATAATACATTTTACCTTCTAAATAGAAGCCATATCCTTTTAAGTTATAACCTATATTGTTTATTAAAATATGATTTGCACCATTGTTTTTTGCAGTTTCAACAAGTTTGGTTTTTAAAAAGTTCCAATCCAATTTAGAATTTTCCTTTAATATAATATCACCAACAAAATCTCCATTCATTTCAGAAATTTCTTGATTAGATAGTAAACTTACATTATTAACATCTTGTTTATTTCTTTCAGTTAAATTTGTAACAATAACTCCGCTACTACAGGATGATAAAAAACTTGTGATTATTAAATTTATAAAAATTATTTTTTTCATGATTTTTCTGTTTTTTTTCAATTATTTCTGCCAACGTTTTGTGGCTTCAAGAAGTGGCGATGAACCAAGACCAAGCCTTCACAAATATAAACAAAACTTTTAATTAAAAACCTTTTCAATTTCTGATAAATCCCTTGCCACGCCATTTCTTGAAACCGCTGTTGGCAGATGGTTTTATTTTAGCAATTCGATTATTTCTTCTTTTGTTTTATTATGCAAGTCAATCATTATATTTGGAATTAATTTGTTGTTTTCAGTTTTCCCTGAAGGTCTAATCCATTCTTTAACACCAAACCTAAAATTTAATTCTGTATTTGGAGTTGTAAATCCAATTAGTTCACCAAAATGATTAGGATGTCCTTTGCTAGGAGTTTCTCCAATTACAGTTGCTAAATTATTGTCTAAAACCATTATTGCAAACATCATTGCACTCGAAAAGGTATTTTCACCTACTAAAATGTAAGTTTTACCATTAAACCTATTTTTGTTTTTTGAAGGTTTATTTTCATCTGAAACAAGAGGCATTAATTCGCCATTTTGTAATTTTTCATATGGTGCATATTCAAAATTATTTTTTTTCATAAAATCTGAATACTCTTTGCTTTTTTTCCATTTCCCACCATAATCTTTGTAACTCTTGTTAGAGAAATAATCAATTATTAAATTTCCAATAGCTGAATTTCCTCCACCATTATTACTAACATCGATAATTAGTTTTTGTACTTTGTCATTTTTGATTTTTGAAAAAATTGAATCAATTTTCAATTCCCATTTATCATATTTTATTTGTTTATCATTAAATGAGTTTATTGTTAGATAACCAAAATCTTTAATTTTTTCATATTTTAAAATCGAAATATTAGTATCTTTTTTCTTTGTTTGTTGTACGTTTTTGTTTAATTCTTCCCAATTTTGTCCTTTGATTAATATTGTTTTTCCACTTTTGAATTTTAAATTAAAATCATCCGTTATGAAAAAACAGAATTTTGATAAATATAGCCATAACTTTTCTACTGCAATAGTTTTTCGTTCTTCTGAAATACCAAAAACTTGATTTGAACAGCCTTCAATTATATTCTCAATAGAAAACTCATTTATAGACAACAATTCATCACCATTATTTATGCTTTCACCACTATAATTTTCAGTTAAAATAACTTTTTGATTTTCATATTTAAATCTTAAAGGAAAAAATTTAAGATTGTTCTTAATGCTATCAGTTATACAAAAATCATTTAAACCACTATGCTCATCGTTTAATTTTATAAAAATTGGTTTTGCTAAAAAATAAAAATCTTTTTGAGTCATTCCGTTTTTTAAAGAATTTTCAATTTGAATAATATTTTTTTCAAATTCTTCTTTTGAAATTTCTGTAAATGGATTTATATGTGCATTTAATATTTTTTCTTTTATAAATTCTATGTCTGCAACTAATTCACTTTTACTAAATTTTTTATTGTAAAATTCATTGCAAACTTTTTGTCCAAATGTTATATTGGAAATGAATATTGTAAAAATTAGTAGTTTTATATTTGATTTCATATATCTTTTCGTTCTTGTTTTCGTTCTCCAAAAATCTCTGCCAACGTTTTCGGGCTTTGCGTTCGGGCGGGTTTTTGGAGCACAAAACTGTCAACCAGCACTGAACTTGAATTGAAGCACAAAGCTCCAAGTTTGCACGTCACCCCGCCTGACGCAAAACCCGT